>NZ_BTPC01000040.1:0-300 GCF_036245605.1 Algoriphagus sp. oki45 | reverse complement strand
GCTCAGCATGTTTATGAAGCCGGGAGCCACGGCCAGTTCTGTGGCATCAATTTCCAAGGTTCCTACTGCGTTTTCCAGTTTGCCGATGGCTGCAATGGTATCTGCATTTATTCCCACATACCCCATTGTAGGTTGATTTACATAGACATCCAGCACATCTCCGTTTTTGATAGACAAACTCAATTTTTTTTTTTTTTTTTGAGAAGAAAAACAAAAAAAAAAAAAAAAAAAAAAGAAAAAAAAGATAAAAAAAAAAGGGGGGGGGTGGGAGGAAAAAAAAAAAAAAAAAAAAAAAAAAAA
>NZ_BTPC01000039.1:0-300 GCF_036245605.1 Algoriphagus sp. oki45 | reverse complement strand
TATCAAGGTGGTATGTCCGACTTCGATTCCTTTTACATCGGTGATGGCATTCAATTTCCCGGGTTTTACATCCAAAGGAATTCCCCAATCACTGGACTTTTGTTTTTGGCCCTAGGATGGAGAGCAAAACAAAAGGAAGGAAAATAATTAAACAAGTATGATATAATAATTTTTCCTATTTTAATAATTTTTTTTTTTTAATTTTTTTTTTTTTTTTTTTTGTAATAAATTGGTATATATGTAATTAATTTTTTCTTTCTCCCTTATATTTTTTTTTATTATATTTTTTTTTTTTTTATT
>NZ_BTPC01000038.1:0-301 GCF_036245605.1 Algoriphagus sp. oki45 | reverse complement strand
TTTTTTTTTTTTTTTTTCTTTTTTTTTTTTTTTACTGGTTGTTACGTTTTTCCGATATACGCAAGTACGGGATTTTATTTCGAAAACTTCCTTCCAAACATCTGACCTTCAAATTTCCCCATTCCTGGTTTAACGAACAACGAAGCCCCTGTTGGCGATTGGGGATGTTTGAATTAAACTAACGGAAGTTTTTCCGAAAAGCACCCAGAAAGAGTTAACTTGTTGTTTCATTTTAAACCGTTTTTAATAAGGAAAAAAAAAGGAAAACCTCCTCCAGACCGCTTGCTCCAAGATAGCGGGA
>NZ_BTPC01000037.1:0-301 GCF_036245605.1 Algoriphagus sp. oki45 | reverse complement strand
AAGTAGTGGAATTACCTTTTTGAAATCGAATTTCAAAGGTACTGAGAAGAGACTACGCCGAGTGGGGGAGATTGAATTTCGGGTCTTTTTGCTCGGCATTTAGAGGTTGACAAGGCCCATTATACTTTTCTTTCCATGCCTTTGGGTATATTTCGAACGTGCTAACTGACTGTTTTTCCCTGTTGGTCTCTCAATGTGCTACAAAACCCTCACCCTTTTATTTCTACCACACGGTACATGTTTTTAGTGGCCTTGTGTGGATTGTTTTTTTTGTTTTTTTTTTGTTTTTTTTTTTTTTTTT
>NZ_BTPC01000036.1:0-304 GCF_036245605.1 Algoriphagus sp. oki45 | reverse complement strand
TTGTTTGGAGTCAATGTCCAGAATCCGGTGATTGGAGATCGCTACTTTGTGGGTATATCTTCCCAGGTATTCGAGGACTGCTTTGGGATGTCCAAAAGGTCGCTTGGCATAGACCACCCACTCTTTTTGGAAGAGTTGATTGATCAGTTCCTTGTCGGGTTCGATCCGTGACTTGAGCGCTTTCACATACTTGGCCCGAAAGACTTTGCTCATCGCCTTGACCGGAAACAGGTATTTGCCCTGAGTTTTGGCTGTCTTCCACCTTCCGCTTTTAGTCAGCCCTCCTCCCGGTACGATGCAGTGC
>NZ_BTPC01000035.1:0-304 GCF_036245605.1 Algoriphagus sp. oki45 | reverse complement strand
CCCCCCCCCCCCCCTCCCCCCCCCTCCCCCCCCCCCCCCCCCCCCCCCCCCTCGGTCCGTCCGCCCTGCTCTCGGTTCATCGTATGGACCTCTCCTGCCACCCTCGCGGAGATGGTCCGTCTTTGTGTCTCCGTAGGAAGTCTCGATTCCGAAAGCCTGATCTTTCAATTCCTTCACGGCATCTCCCATGACCATTTTCATTAGGCCGAGAGAAACGTGCTCAGGAGTAAGACCTTCTGCCAGCATCTGTCCCAAAGTGGATTCGAAAATTTTATTGTCTTCTTCCTTGCTCAGTACCCTGTAC
>NZ_BTPC01000034.1:0-306 GCF_036245605.1 Algoriphagus sp. oki45 | reverse complement strand
AGCGTAGCCCGGTATCGCGCCACATTTGGGATGTGGAGGTCGTAGGTTCGAATCCTGCCACCCCGACTTAATTTATACTAGACATAGTATCCAGGTCCTGTAGCTCAACTGGATAGAGCAACTGCCTTCTAAGCCGGAGGTTTCAGGTTCCACTCCTTACCGGATCACTTTAAAGAAAAAAGAAACGGAACAACTCCGGCTTTTTTTTTTTATTCTTTTAATAAGTTGGGGGGGGGAAAAAACTTTATAGGTGGGGAGTGGGGGGTGTGGGGGGGAGGGGGAAGGAGAAGGAAAAAAAAAAAAAAA
>NZ_BTPC01000032.1:0-309 GCF_036245605.1 Algoriphagus sp. oki45 | reverse complement strand
CAGAGGCCTTACACACTTTGACACTGACCCTACAGGGGTCATCAGTTCATTGACATATTGAAGTAGAAACTGTAACAGATTCATCCGCGAGGATGATTTAAAGTAGAAGTAAGTGAATAAGGGCGCACGGGGGATGCCTAGGCTCTCAGAGGCGAGGAAGGACGTGATAAGCTGCGATAAGCTGCGGGGATTGGCCAATGCGAGTTGATCCGCAGATTTCCGAATGGGGCAACCCAGTCCGCGTAATGCGGATTATATCGAAAGATAGGCGAACGTGGGGAACTGAAACATCTAAGTACCCATAGGAGG
>NZ_BTPC01000031.1:0-309 GCF_036245605.1 Algoriphagus sp. oki45 | reverse complement strand
TTTTTTTTTTTTTTTTTTTTAAATTTTTTTTTTTTTAAAGGTACAAATCTACCAATATTGACAATACAATTATATGTGTCTTCTTCAAACATTTACAATGAAAACCAGTGGAATTTATAACCGGTTTATGTGTCGCTTAAAAAATTCAATAGCTTAGAACCCTAAACTGAATCTTATGAAGAAAAAATGGTTTTTAAGCGCGAATCTGGGGCTTGCAATGGCTTTTTCAGCCTTTGGACAAAATCCCGTACAAGTAAAATATGCCAATACCATCACGGCAGAAGATCTAAGAGAATACCTGACCTACTT
>NZ_BTPC01000030.1:0-313 GCF_036245605.1 Algoriphagus sp. oki45 | reverse complement strand
CCTCGACCACCTGTGTCGGTTTGCGGTACGGGTACTCATACGCTTAGCGCTAGAAGTTTTTCTTGGAAGCCCTTAGGGTCACTATCCGGTTGTCCTAAGACGCCCGGTACTATCACCTTCGGCTAGAACCACGCATTTTACTATGGCTCCAATACCTACTGGCTTCAACGCGGTATTCCGTCACCGCGCGGACCTTTCATCACTCCGTCACTCCATCGCCTGTATGAGCAGTACGGGAATATTAACCCGTTGTCCATCGACTACCCCTCTCGGGTTCGCCTTAGGCCCCGACTAACCCTGATCCGATTAACGT
>NZ_BTPC01000029.1:0-316 GCF_036245605.1 Algoriphagus sp. oki45 | reverse complement strand
AATGAAGGGGCTTCGTTTTTCGGAGCCCTTTTTTCATGCTTCATTCTTCTTGTTCTATGGCTAAGAAAACCTTTTTCTTCCGGAGTTTTTGAAGTACAGATACCACCTCAGAAAGCTTTTTCTGTTTCCGGTTGAAAGACCTCGGTGGATATTCAAATTGGTTTTTAAATGTCCGAAAAATGACTCCAGCCCATTGGTGGATTTTGGGATTCTGGGGTTGTCCAGGTAGGCAAAAAGGTTGGGCAAGGCGCTTTTCAAAACCGAGAAGGAACGTCTCAACAGTTTGTGTTTATACCAAAACTTTCCCGTAATGGGA
>NZ_BTPC01000028.1:0-327 GCF_036245605.1 Algoriphagus sp. oki45 | reverse complement strand
AAAGAGTTTGATTTGGTTAAAAAGTTTTTGGTCCAAAAACAACTTCATCTTGAAGTTGAAACTAAGTTAAACTTAACCTCATGTCTAGGCAATACCAAGCTAATTAATTTTAAAACAATTCAATGGGAGGTATTTTTTTTTGCAGACGGATTCCAAACAGTTTAAAAAGTAATCTTCATTTTTTCTGTTCACAAAATTGAAACTTATAAAAACATTCCTTTTTTAAGCATTTTTATTTTTTTTTTGTTTTTTTTTTTTTTTTTAAAAAAAATTTAACTGACCCCCAAAAAAGAAAGGAAAAAACAAAAGGGGGAAAAAAAAAAAAAA
>NZ_BTPC01000027.1:0-328 GCF_036245605.1 Algoriphagus sp. oki45 | reverse complement strand
AATACTCTTTGGACGGCTGGAAAGCCATATTCTACACATTCGCTGCACATGGATCACACATCGCTGAAGGGTGACTTGGGGACAAACTTTGCGGATCGCTCTGAGCAATGCGCGATGTCCATCACAGGTAATTGACTCGATCTGGACTCCAAGAAGCAGTAGATTTTCCAGGTCTTCTTTGAGCTCTTCGTATCGTTCTCCATCGCTGAACCGATAGAGCTGGGTGAACTTGATCGTGTTGTCCCGGTACAAAATCAAGCATAAATCCCTGCTAAAATACGTGCCGTCAATGAGTAAATTCACCCGCTCGGAAGGGTAGACACTCAGC
>NZ_BTPC01000026.1:0-333 GCF_036245605.1 Algoriphagus sp. oki45 | reverse complement strand
GCCCCCCCCCCCCCCCCCCTCACCACTTGCTACGTACTGGACCAAGCTGGTTTTTCCCAGCGCCGAGTCTCGCCCCCAGGACAGTACGAGCGGCCACACGCTGCAGCTTGCACGGTGTTTCCCTGCCCAACACCATCCTCCCATCCCGGCGGTCAGCGCACATCGGACCCCGGTCGGACCTTTCCACTTTCCAACTCCTTTCTTCCCACTCCTCGGTCATCTGACATCGGACACCGGACGGACATTTCCACTTTCCAACTCCTTTCTTCCCACTCATCGGTCATCTGACATCGGACACCGGACGGACATTTCCACTTTCCAACTCCTTTCTTC
>NZ_BTPC01000025.1:0-337 GCF_036245605.1 Algoriphagus sp. oki45 | reverse complement strand
TTTTTTTTTTTCTTCGTTCTCCCCCGGCCCCCTGTCGCCATACAGAGTCATCTGGTACGTGGCGTGCAGTGGTGGTTAGGTGGCGGTCGTTAGGTACTCGTCCCCTCCATTCCACGAGTGTCTACCGTCACTTAGCCCGGACCGACAAGTGCCGGGCCTTCAGTCCATTGGACCGACTGTATCTGTCCCGTCGTTGAGAGCCAATCACGAAGTGGCTCAGGTGCTCCGACAGCATTGGGCCGAGGTGGAGCATCATTCCCAGATCAACTGCTGGCAGCTGCGGACGCTTTCTGCCTTGAAACGCTGCAGGACTTCCGATCTGGGCGGTCATGTGGAT
>NZ_BTPC01000024.1:0-366 GCF_036245605.1 Algoriphagus sp. oki45 | reverse complement strand
GTTGGATTTGTAGGGTTAGATAGCTCAAAAAGTCCTCTTAGAGTTGTTGAGTAAGTTCCAATAGCCTCTCAATTATAAGTTTTGCAGCCCCTCCAGACTTGTTTTGGAAGGGCTTCTTTGTGTCATGGGCCTGCCTGACCAACGGGTTGGCATAGCTTCGCCCCTCCTGAGGCGGGCAGGCTGCCGACAAAAATCAGGAATTAAAATTGGGTTGATACTGAGGGCAAGACCGCCTTTGGCGGGCCACGCTTGGGCAGGCGCTGGATGCTGACCATGCTTTCCTTCTGACAGCAAGGACAATATCGCGGGTTGAAGCTTTCCAGAATTCTGGGTTCGGGTTCCGGAATCGAAATTCCAAGTTCCCGA
>NZ_BTPC01000023.1:0-366 GCF_036245605.1 Algoriphagus sp. oki45 | reverse complement strand
GATCGGGTGGTGAGCTCCACGGATAGATTAGAAATACCTGCCATCCAGACTCCTGGCATTGCCTTGACCAAGACAGCGAGTCCGACGACCTACGATCAGGCCGGTGATGTGATCACCTATACGCTGATTGTAACCAACACCGGAAACGTCACCTTGTCCAATCCCACAATCACAGATCCATTGACCAATGCGAATGACAATGTGGGCACCCTGCTTCCGGGCCAGTCTGCCACCGTCACGACCCATTAAGCGGTTAACCAGCCGGACGTGGACCACGGTCGCCCTGTCTCTTCAACCCAACTCCGACCCCCCAAGGACACACGGCATCCGCTAAGCCCGCTATCCGTTTAAAAAAAAAAAAAAAAA
>NZ_BTPC01000022.1:0-367 GCF_036245605.1 Algoriphagus sp. oki45 | reverse complement strand
AATACTCTTTGGACGGCTGGAAAGCCATATTCTACACATTCGCTGCACATGGATCACACATCGCTGAAGGGTGACTTGGGGACAAACTTTGCGGATTGCTCTGAGCAATGCGCGATGTCCATCACAGGTAATTGACTCGATCTGGACTCCAAGAAGCAGTAGATTTTCCAGGTCTTCTTTGAGCTCTTCGTATCGTTCTCCATCGCTGAACCGATAGAGCTGGGTGAACTTGATCGTGTTGTCCCGGTACAAAATCAAGCATAAATCCCTACTAAAATACGTGCCGTCAATGAGTAAATTCACCCGCTCGGAAGGGTAGACACTCAGCATCGGCGGTTCTTTCAGATAGCCTCTGAAAAGTCGCTGA
>NZ_BTPC01000021.1:0-380 GCF_036245605.1 Algoriphagus sp. oki45 | reverse complement strand
AGTAGTGGAAAACGCAGCAATGACAGGCAAAAAGCCAGGAAGGGTAATCCGAAAAAAAGAAATTTTTTAAAGAACAGGCAAGATCCGGTTACAGTACATTCAAGCCTTGTTCTTTGTTCTTTTCCATTTGTTTCTTTCTTCTGGATGCCTTTTTTTTTTTTTTTTTTTTTTTTTTTTTTTTTCCTTTTTTTTTTTTTTTTTTTTTTTTTTTTTTTTTTTCCGTTTTTGTTTTTCTGTTCTTTTGTGATGGTCTTTTTTTTCCGTTTTTTGTCAATCTGCCATTACGTGACCGTTTGTAATTTCAAGTTCTTTCAATTTCTGTTGAGGCTTATTACTTTTAACAAAGGAATATTGCGAACCTCTGACGCCTCTTCGTTGCC
>NZ_BTPC01000020.1:0-384 GCF_036245605.1 Algoriphagus sp. oki45 | reverse complement strand
ACCGGTTAACGGTCCATTGGCTCCAGGAGCGAGTGTGACGGCAACAGGCAGCTATACGATTACTCAGGCGGACCTGAATGCGGGCAGTGTGACCAACGTGGCCAGCGCGAGCGGCAACGGGGTGACCTCGAATACGGACACCGAGACGGTGGATGCGACTCAGACCCGGGCGTTGACCTTGGACAAGCAGGTGGTATCCGGAGATCCATATGATGCGGTAGACGACGTGGTGGTTTACAACTACGTGATCACCAACAGCGGCAATGTGACCTTGGCAGGACCGTTCAGTGTAACAGACGATAAGATTGCGACGATAGCACCGGTTAACGGTCCATTGGCTCCAGGAGCGAGTGTGACGGCAACAGGCAGCTATACGATTACTCA
>NZ_BTPC01000018.1:0-414 GCF_036245605.1 Algoriphagus sp. oki45 | reverse complement strand
TGGATTAGCGGAATGGTGAGCTGCTTTGCCGAACTTCCCAATATTCCAAAGTGTCGGATCCGAACCAGTCCTTTGGGCAGAATATGCATGGAGAATCGCCGGATAAACTCCAGATTGTCCAGACTCATCTCCAACTTTTGGGCTCCCTGACGATAGTCTTTGTAGCTGAACCTAGTCTGTGCTGGACCAATGTCCAGAATCCGGTGATTGGAGATCGCTACTTTGTGGGTATACCTGCCCAGGTATTCGAGGACTGCTTTGGGATGTCCAAAGGGCCGCTTGGCATAGACTACCCACTCTTTTTTGAAGAGCTGATCGATCAATTCCTTCTCCGGTATGACTCGGGACTTGAGTGCTTTGACATACTTGGCGCGAAAGACTTTGCTCATCGCCTTGACCGGAAACAGGTATTTG
>NZ_BTPC01000017.1:0-415 GCF_036245605.1 Algoriphagus sp. oki45 | reverse complement strand
TCTTTGTCCACTAGCCCGAATGTTATTTAGTTTAAATGCATTCATTAATTAAGCCGTAAGCACGCCTTTTCTATACCCGAATTGGTGCTTATGTTTGTTTTTTTTTTTTCCATTTCGATTATACGATAATCTGGTTCAGTTTTATTTTCGTTTTTTTTTATCTTCAAAACATTACTTAAATACTTTTTCTATACTTCTTTTTTTTTTTTTTTTTTTTTTAATTTTTTTTTTTTTTTTTTTTTTTTTTTTTTTTTTTTTTTTTTTTTTTTTTTTTAAATAAAATTTTTTTATTTTTTAAAACCCTGTTTTTTTTCTTCGTCATTCAGTTTTGCCGTGTTTTTAGAAATGTTTCGGGCGATTTTCTTCGCTCTTTTCTTGTTGAGGAAACTTCCAAAGCCTCTTACGTAGATATTTT
>NZ_BTPC01000015.1:0-434 GCF_036245605.1 Algoriphagus sp. oki45 | reverse complement strand
GTTTGATTTGTAAGTCCTGATAGCTGAAAAAGTCTCCTCAGAATTGTTGATCACACTCAAAAAGCTATCTAATTATAGAGTTTTCAGCCCTTCCAAACCCGTTTTGGAAGGGCTTTTTTATGGCGTGGGCATAGCTTTCCCAGCCCGACAAAAATCAGTCATTAAAATTGGGTAGGTACAGAAGAAAAGTCTGCCTTTGGCGGGCCACGCTTGGGCAGGCGCTGGATGCTCACCATGCTTTCCTTCTGACAGCAAGGACAATATCGCGGGTTGAAGCTTTCCAGAATTCTGGGTTCGGGTTCCGGAATCGAAATTCCAAGTTCCCGATGGATTAGCGGAATGGTGAGCTGCTTGGCCGAACTTCCCAATATTCCAAAGTGTCGGATCCGAACCAGTCCTTTGGGCAGAATATGCATGGAGAATCGCCGGATAAA
>NZ_BTPC01000014.1:0-443 GCF_036245605.1 Algoriphagus sp. oki45 | reverse complement strand
GAACCTTTGTCTTCGACGGCACGGCCAAGTCCTTGGCGATCACGGGAACCCTTCCTGCAGGAACAAGTGTAGCTTATACCGACAACAGCCGAACCGATGTGGGCACCCAGGAAGTGACGGCTACGATCACGGGCAGCAATTACACCACACTGGTCTTAACTGCCGATCTGACGATCACCCCGGCCACGATCACGGGAATCACCTTTGCGGATGGAACCTTTGTCTTCGACGGCACGGCTAAGTCACTGGCGATCACGGGTACCCTTCCGGCAGGAACAAGTGTAGCTTATACCGACAACAGCCGAACCGATGTGGGCACCCAGGAAGTAACGGCTACGATCACGGGCAGCAATTATACCACACTGGTCTTGACTGCCGATCTGACGATCACCCCGGCCGCGATCACGGGAATTACCTTTATGGATGGAACCTTTGTCTTCGAC
>NZ_BTPC01000013.1:0-465 GCF_036245605.1 Algoriphagus sp. oki45 | reverse complement strand
ATCAAAAAGTTACCTCTTTCTGGCTGCTTATCGGAGAAACTACCGTAGGTTTAGTGCAACATCACCTATACGCAAGCAGGGGTTTCGTGCTTCGTAAGACAGGAAAGTGGTAAATTTGAAGTTCAGTTCTTCGTAGGAAAGTTTAGTGATAAAAATCCCTGCCTGCGTATAGCTGAGAAACGTTACCAAGCATTAAAACAAATAAAATGGAAATGAAAAAAATAACGTATCTAATTTTGATTTTATGTATCACTCAATCTTGTATAAAGGTTGACCCTTTTTTTGAGCTTGAAACTAGGCAAAGTTACCAGCCTTTGGAAAGTGCTAATTTACTTACAAGCTCTGAAGTTTCAGAGATAAACAAATTCGTTGAAGATAATACCTTTTTTGATGCTGCCATTGTCTTGAAAGATGAAAAGCTAGTTTACGCCTACGGAGACTACCAGCTACCAATGAATTGTGCCT
>NZ_BTPC01000012.1:0-482 GCF_036245605.1 Algoriphagus sp. oki45 | reverse complement strand
GTTTCGGTACAAGTCTCACATTCAGTACTAGGCTCTTCTACCGGAGTCGGATCAGAAGACTCGTCTTCTACTTCTACTCCTTTTGGTGAGGTGCCTTTTGCCAAAGCCGTGTTCACCACATAGCCCGCATCGATATCGTCCTGAGTCAGCACATAAGTGGCTGTGAAGGTCGTGTTGTCACTCGCTCCAGGTGCCAGGCTGATCGGTCCACCGGATACAGTTACCAGTGGGTCAGTCACCATGATGTTGTTCAAGGTCACATTGCCCGTGTTGGTCACCGTAAAGGTGTAAGAGATTGTTTCTCCTACATTTCCAAAGCCATCCTGATTCTCATCATTGAAGATACCGTCTTTCAGCAACGCGATGGCAGGATTCTGAGGAATCACCGTTTCGGTACAAGTCTCACATTCAGTACTAGGCTCTTCTACCGGAGTCGGATCAGAAGACTCGTCTTCTACTTCTACTCCTTTTGGTGAGGTGCC
>NZ_BTPC01000011.1:0-498 GCF_036245605.1 Algoriphagus sp. oki45 | reverse complement strand
GTCAAAATAGACGGTTTTGACCATGAACATTATCAATTTCATTAATCGGTTTCCGGACGAAGCTTCCTGCGTTGACTTCATCAAAGAACAAAGAATCCGGCAAGGGATCATTTGTAAGAAGTGCACTGGTCTCAAACACTATTGGCTTGAAAACAAGCTCTCTTTCCAGTGTGCCGCCTGTGGGTTCAGAACCAGCATCAAGAGCGGTACAGTCATGGAGAGCAGCAACTTACCGATTAGGATCTGGATGATGGCTATCACATTCATTACCGCTACCAAGAAGGGATTCAGTGCCGCTGAACTCCAAAGACAACTGGGGATGAAGCGTTATGAACCGGTTTTCAGAATGTATCACAAGCTCAGGGCTGTCATGGGAAAGCGTGATGACCGCTACAGACTTGAAGACATGGTTGAATACGATGAAGCTTTTGTGGGAAAGTCCACCAAAGCCCAAGTCCGAAGCAAACTCAAGCGAGGCCGAGGTACTCAAAAACAGTC
>NZ_BTPC01000010.1:0-701 GCF_036245605.1 Algoriphagus sp. oki45 | reverse complement strand
AAGGCACGGCACTTGTCGGTCTGGGCTACATGAAGGTAGATCATCGTGGTATCGATGGACTCATGACCCAACAGATCTTTGATCGTCAGAATGTCCAGCCCCTCTTCCAGCAGATGCGTGGCAAAGGTGTGTCTGAGCGTATGCACATTCATCGGCTTTTGGATCCCGGCTTTCTTTTTGGCTTCATTCACCGCCCACTGTACACCCCGCTGGGAATAGCGGGAGTCGAAATCCCCGCCCGCACGGCCTTTGATCTCCCGATCGGCACTGTTGAACACCCAGATATGAGGCTGCTCAGCCTCCAGATAGGCTTTCAGCCCCCGGATCAGGATATCCGCCAAGGGGACGTAGCGGTCTTTCTTGCCTTTGCCATCCTTCACGTGAAGTACTTTCCGGTCAAAATCCAAGTCGGCAATTTTCAGATTCCGGACTTCAAAGCAGCGAAGCCCACAGCCGTACAGCAGGCCGATCAGCACGCGGTGCTTGAGCAGATTGGGAGCTTTGAGCAGTTTGCGAACTTCCTCCTGGCTCAGGACTACGGGAAGCTTTTTGCTCCGCTTAATCGTGGGAAGCTCAATCCGCTTGTCTTTCATACCCTCGATCCGATAGGCGAAGCGAAGGGCATAGACGGTAAACTTGAAGTAGGAATCCGAGGGGGTGTTGTGTCCCCGCTTGACCAGATGCAGGTAATCATTGACCCG
>NZ_BTPC01000009.1:0-903 GCF_036245605.1 Algoriphagus sp. oki45 | reverse complement strand
AGAAAACAACAGTGATTCCGTGAGTAGTGGCGAGCGAAATCGGAACAGCCCAAACCGAATATGTTACGGCATGTTCGGGGTTATAGGACCTGCGTAAAGATTGACAAACTGACGAGAACGGCATGGGAAGGCCGACCGCAGAGGGTGAGAGTCCCGTATTGGAAAGGTTGTTGATTGGGCGGGTATCCTGAGTAGGTCGGGACCGGAGGAATCCCGATTGAATTTGCCGGCACCATCCGGTAAGGCTAAATACTCCTGAGAGACCGATAGTGAACTAGTACCGTGAGGGAAAGGTGAAAAGTACCGTGAATAACGGGGTGAAATAGAACCTGAAACCGTGCGCTTACAAGCGGTCGGAGCCCTTTAGTGGGGTGACGGCGTGCCTTTTGCATAATGAGCCTACGAGTTACACCTCTCTGGCAAGGGTAAGGCATTCAGTGCTGTACCCGGAGCGAAAGCGAGTCTGAAAGGGCGACAGAGTCGGAGGGGGTAGACGCGAAACTTAGTGATCTACCCATGGCCAGGTTGAAGTTCCGGTAACACGGAATGGAGGACCGAACCGATAAGCGTTGAAAAGCTTCCGGATGAGCTGTGGGTAGGGGTGAAAGGCTAATCAAACTGAGAAATAGCTCGTACTCCCCGAAATGTTTTTAGGAACAGCGTCGTGGATTGTATGATGGAGGTAGAGCTACCGATAGGACTAGGGGGAGTCACATCCTACCAAATCCTGACGAACTCCGAATGCCATCATATTTAAACGGCAGTGAGGGCTGGGGTGCTAAGGTCCCAGTCCGAGAGGGAAAGAACCCAGACCTTCCGCTAAGGTCCCCAAATTTAGGTTAAGTTGAACAAAGGTGGTCCAGTTGCAGAGACAGCCAGGAGGTTAGCTTGGAAGCAGCTATT
>NZ_BTPC01000008.1:0-13147 GCF_036245605.1 Algoriphagus sp. oki45 | reverse complement strand
TACAAGCTCAACAGAAGATACTTTGGTCAAAAACTGTTTGACCGACTCATCATTGCTTCGATTTACCCATACTGGTATGATTGCGGATAATCATATATGAGAAAAATGAAGAAAGACTATCCTAACAAAATGGCAGTTATAGATTCTATTGGAAATACTTTAGCCGATTTTACACCTAACGGATTAGATATAAATAAAATTATGATAAAAAATGGGGAACTGTGGATCCCTGAAAATCTTAACACAAACTTGAATGAAAGCCAATTAAAAATATATAAATTAAAGATTAATTTAAATTAATTATTCTTCCATTGTTAAGAGTATTTTTCACCTGATTTATAAGATAAATTGAAGTAAAATCCTTTTAAATCCACATATACTAATCAAAAGTTTCGAGTTTAAACCCTCAAGCTTTTGAAAATGCCAACATTTAAAAAAAATCCCCACCCAGTGTAGTTTGATGAAGATTTTAAAAGTGGCCTTGACCAGGCGTATGTTTTTAACTATACTTCCTCGAGAAGCCATCTCCAGACAGGAATGATATCGACCTTGACCCCATCAAATTCCAAGGTTTCGGACTCACCAAATGTGAGAATGAGGCCCCTTTTGACTTTTGCGTAAGCGCATGTCTTGAGGACACCCTTGATTTCCCGATCTCTTGTATGCAGCTGTTCCATGGACCAAGTTACCTGTATCGGAAGTGGCTCTTCGTCTTCCTGCAAAACCACAAAATCGCATTCGTGCGACTGGTCTGAATAGTAGAATATCCTTTGCTGATAGATGGAGCCATAGCGACGGTAGAGTTGCTGAAAGACCAGATTCTCCAACAACACTCCGTTTCGCTCAGGCTGTATGCCAACCAATGCATTTAAAAGTCCGTTATCCAGCCAATAGGCCTTCTTGTCAGACTTTTCTGACTTTCCCGGAGAATGGTCAAATCGTCCGATCCGCTTGAATAGATAAGCATCTTCTGCATAGTTCAATACTTCATACACGGTGTTCAAACCCACGGAATATCCCATGGATTTGAGGTGATTGAAATACCTCCTTACCGATACAGGCTGACCCACACTTCCTGCCACCAATCGAAAAAGAGACCTCAAATATTGGAAATTCGACAGCTGACGGTATTCGACAATGTCCCGTAGCAGCATGGTATTGTAGTATTCCTGAAGATAGGCTATTTGCAGGCTGGGCTCAGTCAGGCGTGTGAGCTCAGGATAGCCTCCCTGGAAGAGGTATTTTTTGAAATAAACCTCCGTGGTGCTTTTCTCCGGACCAAAGACCGAAGGCTTATGCCTGTAAAACCTGCAAAACTCCTGAAAAGAAAGGGGGAAAATCTCCAGGGCAATACTTCTTCCTCTGAGCACTGTATTGATTTCTGTATGCAAAAGTCGGCTGTTACTACCCGTGAAGCATATTTTTTTGGTGTAGGTTTCACTGATACGATTGAGAAATCTTTCCCATCCCACAGCGGCTTGAACCTCATCAAAAAAGAAGTAGCACTCGCTCAACTGTAACCCAGGATGTAACTCCCTCCAAGCTTGAAGGATTTGATCAAGATGTTCTGGAAGCAAGTGTACCCTTTCGTCCTCAAAATTGAAATAGATCATTTGGGTAAGACTAACCCCTTTAGAAGCAGAAAGCTCCTGCATGTATAGGAACATGGCCGAAGTCTTCCCTACTCGACGTGGTCCGAGGACCGCCTGCATTTTGGGCAAGTCCAAATACAACTTGGTGTCTCTTGGCACCAAGTCTTCGGTAAGTTGCCGAGAGGAATTTTCTATCAGTATATCTTTCAACACTTCTTTCATACTTTAAATTTAAAAAAATGGATCTAAAAATGACAATATTTATATTTTTGTCTTTATAAAAAAGACAAATTAATATCCGATATTATTGCAAAGCCTCAGAAAATACTCTAAAGGAATATAAAATTCTCCAGCAATTCCTATTAGCAGAGTGGATAATTCCCCAGAATACGGTTGGAATGAGAAAATTGGTAATGTAAAATTGTATCCCAAAGACTGTCTCTGACCCACCCGTCACCCAATTGAAACTTGGTCTGAAGAACAGATTCTAGGCTTAGATTAGAAGATTAGTTTGTTTTAATATTAATCAATTCCATTTTCTCTTTATTGACTCTTTTTGGCCCCTACCCCCACTCAGTGTAGTTTGATGAAGAATTTGAAAGTTGGGTTGGCCAGGCGTATTTTTGAAACTACGCCTCCCTATCCAAAACGAATTTATAATTTGCTTGTGCTTCAATAGTTGACGAAAAAAAAGCCCTTTGCATCCCGATGGCTATCCGGTAGGTAAGGATATTACGGGGATTGCGGATTTCGCCTAGCGACCAATTGAACCTTAGAGGTGCAAAGTATAGACTACAACTAGGAGGGTTTAGGTTGTTTTTGGAAGAAAAAAAATCAAGAAAAATATCTTTGGATGTTTTGAAAACCTCAAAGGTCCAAAAAAGGCCTTCAGATCACTCTGAAGGCCTTTTGCATTACTTCTTGATTTCCAACTTGGTTTTCATTTCCTCGATATTAAGCAGTCGGGAGATCTGCTCCCGTTCCAGTTTTCGGAATCGGGTCAGCTGCACATCGATCTGCTCGGTCAGCTCTTTTCTTACCGCTTCGGATTGATCGGTTGGTTTGTAGTCCCCATTCCCCACCACACTACTCAAGTGAGCCAGCTTATTGTTCAGTCGGATCGGAAAGTTGAGGGGATCCTGACCACTTCGGTTTTTGGTCTGATAGAGGGTCTCTTCGATTTCCTGCATTTCAGCTTTAATGGCATCCAGATTTTCAGGCTTGGAGGAAAGCGAATCCAGCTCGGATCGATACGCCCGGATCAACTTGATGGTCTGATGGGTTTCGGTGATTTTATCACGCACAGCCAAAAGGAAGTTGTATTGCTCTTCCAACTCGGCCTGTGTGGATTCGTAGCGAGGATCAGCCAATACTTTAAAGCTTTGCTCCTGAGCTTGACCATCCACGGTCATTTTCACTTTGTAGATTCCCGGAACCACCTTTGGACCACGAAGATTGGCTGCCCACATGATGAGTCCGTCGAAGCCTTCGGCATTTTCTGCTCTGAGGTTCCAGCTAAATTCACCAGCCCCTTCTTTGACTTTCAATGTATCTCCATTTACCCCTTTGGTGGAGAACCAACGGATACGTTCATTTTTGTCATTGAAGAATTCAAGTTTCAGCTCATCTGCTGGTTTTTCCTTCAGGAAATAATACACCAAAACTCCTCCCGGACGGTTGGTTCCATTGGTCAGACTGCTTCTTTTCATACCATCCATTCGGTACGAATCCTGCGGCTTATACAGGTGGAAAGCCTTGTTTTCAATTCCTTGCTCAGCTTGATGCAGTACAGTCAGATCATCAATGATCCAGAATGATCTTCCCTGTGTTGCCGCAATCAGGTTGTTTTCCTTGATGGTCAAATCCGTAATCGGAACAATCGGGAGATTCAACTGAAGCGAATGCCAGCTTGCACCATCGTCCTTGGAATAATACATGCCTGTTTCCGTTCCTGCATAAAGCATTCCTCTTTTCACAGGATCAGCTCGCAACACCCGGGTAAAGTGCTCCGGATCGATGCCTGAAACGATCTTGGTCCAGGTTTTTCCATAATCGGTGGTCTTGTAGAGGTAAGGCTGGTAGTTCCCCATTTTATATCCGGTGGCAGCAAAATACGCCTCCCCTGCCTCAAATGGACTTGCCTCGATCGAATTGATCTGAAGCCACTCTGGCATATCGGAAGGGGTTACGTTTTGCCAGGTTTTACCATTGTCCACAGTCACATGCACCAAGCCATCATCCGAACCCGCCCAGATGACACCCTGCTTCACCGGAGACTCAGCTGCGGTAAAGATGGTCGCGTAGTATTCTACCGAGGTATTGTCTTTGGTGATTGGACCTCCCGAAGGTCCGAGTTTGCTCTTGTCATTTCGGGTTAGGTCAGGAGAAAAGACCTCCCAGCTTTGGCCTTCGTTGGTCGAGCGATGAAACTGATTACTGGTCGTGTAGAGTAGCTTGGGATCATGAGGAGAAAAGAAGATCGGGAAGTTCCACTGGAAGCGGTATTTCATTCCTTCTGCCCCATGACCCATCGGGTTGTCAGGCCATACATTGACGGTACGAGAAGTTCCGTTGCGGTGATTCTCTCGGGTCAACAGACCTCCATACGAACCACCGTAGACGATATCATTATCCAAAGGATCCGGCGCAATCCAGCCGGACTCACCTCCTGCCGTTGGTTCCCAATCGGATTCGGTGATCGCTCCTCCATCATTTCGGTGACGGATTCGGACAGTAGAATTATCCTGTTGCGCACCGTAAATGCGGTATGGAAAGCTATTGTCGGTGGTCACCCTATAAAACTGGGAAGTAGGCTGATTCATGTAGGTCGACCAATTTTCTCCCCCATCTTCAGATACTTGAGCTCCGCCATCGTCTGCTATTATCATCCGCTGATTGTTTGCCGGATCGATCCAAAGGTCGTGGTGATCCCCATGAGGAGCATTGGCGCCTTTAAAAGTTTTGCCTCCATCGGTGGATTTGTGATAACTCACATTGAGTACGTAGACAGTTTCCTCATCCTGAGTATCCGCATAGATTCGGGAATAGTACCAAGCCCGCTGACGAAGGCTTCGGTCTTCATTGACTTTCTCCCAGGTTTGCCCGGCATCTTTGGAAGTAAAGACTCCTCCGTTGTCATTTTCGATGATGGCATAGAGTCGGTTGGAGTTTTTGGGAGAAACGGTGATTCCCATGATTCCCAGCACCCCTTTTGGGAAAGTTTCTTTGGCAGACAGCTCTTCCCAATTTTTACCCCCATCGGTGGATTTAAACATCTTGGAACCCGGACCACCACTTTCGAGGCTATATGGAGTTCGTTTGATTTCCCAGGTCGTGGCATAGATCGTCTCTGGATTGTTTGGGTCGAGGATCAAATCCACCGCACCGGATTGCTCGTTGGTGTACAGGATTTTCTCCCAGTTCTTTCCACCGTCGGTCGTTTTATATACACCACGTAGGTCAGTTGGCTGGAAAATATCCCCCAATACTGCTGCGTAAACCACATCCGGATTGGTGGGATGTATACGAAGTCGGGAGATAAACCTGCTTTTTTCCAAGCCGGCCCGAGACCAGGTTTTTCCGGCATCGGTGCTTTTCCACATTCCATAGCCAAAAGAGACATTACCCCGGACGGTTTTTTCACCCCCACCGGCATAAACGACAGAAGTATCGCTTTCGGCTACTGCGACAGCTCCCATAGAGCCGCCAAAGAAACCGTCGGATACGGATTTCCAGGTTTGTCCTGCATTGGTGGTTTTCCAAATACCTCCCCCTGTGGAGGCGAAGTAGTAGGTTTTATCACTGCCATTCACTCCAGTCACCCCATCGGCTCTTCCTCCCCGGAAGGGACCAATCAGGCGCCATTGGACAGCATCATACACTTTGGGATCCGGGACTTGCTGCGCAAAAAGCAGATTCCCGGCAAGAGTCAGGAGCAAGACAAGTCCCGACCAGGAAAATCTAGTAATCTTTTTCATCTAAGGTTGGTTGGTATTGATTCAATTCAAAAGTTAGGAGGAATCATGGAAAAATCACTTTTTTCTTGACCAATGGTGGAAAAATTCGGGTAGGCACAAAAAAAACCTCTTCGTTGGAAGAGGTTTAGCGTTTCATTGAGGTAGGTCTTAAGCTTGAGAAGGCACTACGCTTACGTAAGACTTGCCATCTGCTTTCTTCTTGAATGCTACCACTCCGTCAGAAAGAGCAAACAAAGTATGGTCTTTGCCCACGCCAACATTAAGTCCTGCATGATGCTTAGTACCTCTTTGTCTTACAATAATGTTTCCGGCGATAACTACTTCACCGCCAAATTTCTTCACACCCAATCTTTTGGAATGTGATTCACGACCGTTCTTGGAACTACCTACACCTTTTTTGTGTGCCATGGTTTTGTACGTTTATGAATTTTCCTGAGGAAAATATCAGAGTGAAATGTTTTCGATCAATACTTTGGTGAAGTCTTGTCTGTGACCGTTCTTCTTCTTGTAGCCTTTTCTACGCTTCTTTTTGAAGACAATCACTTTGTCACCTTTGACATGATCCAGGATTTTCCCGGATACCTTGGCTCCTGCAAGAGTGGGAGCGCCTACAGACACAGCGCCGTCAGCTTCAGCCAACAAGACCTGGTCAAATTCCACGGAAGCGCCAGTTGCGACATCCAGCTTGGGAGCGTAGACGAACTGATCTTTTGTTACTTTGAACTGCTTACCTGCGATGTTTACAATTGCGTACATGAGAATTGATTTATCGAAATCGGAGTGCAAATATAGGGAATACATTTGGAACAAAAAACCAAACTTCAAAAATGAAAAGGGAATCTCTGTGCAGAAAAGTAAAGAAAACGAATATAACCTAGGTTGGTATCCTTCATCCTTTATATAATGGTGGAACCAAAAAGATATCCCTCTTCCAATTTCCACATAATGAAGGGTGAGAAATTCAACTATCCTTGACAAAAAGCAGATTAAAAACACCATCTTTCCCTCCTGTTAATCATGAGAAATATTCACAATTCCCAAGCGGAATCTGGCTTTTACCCTGAAAATGAACAGCTTGAAAAAGCCAAGCTATTGGCTAACCACTTGGTAAAACAGGGTAATTCTTTTTGACTTAAGTTCAAAATTTTAGTCATATTTTCTTGTGGAAAACTTTTTTGAATTTGTTGAAAATATTTCAAACGTCGGATATGAGCCTATTTGATTGATTTTTAACTTGATTTAAAAACACATAAAATACTGATTTTATGATCTATATATATTTTCTGACTTCAGGTCAAAAAAGTGATTAAAGTACCTGTTTAGGGATTTTTTTTTATCATTTTGCTTTACATATTTGTTCATAGGCTGTTCTGAAAAGGCAGCCTTTGCTATCAGCAGCCCAGCCAAAGGAGAGTTTGAAGCCCATTTGTTTACATTAAAACCAGAGAGAAAGATGCAGCAAGAACCCATTTTACAAGAGAACAAAAACAGATTTGTCCTATTCCCAATTCAGCATGCCGACATATGGCAGTTTTATAAAAAGGCTGAAGCAAGTTTTTGGACAGCAGAGGAGATTGATTTGAGTCAGGACTTGACCGACTGGAAAAACCTGAACGACGGAGAGCGACACTTTATTTCTCATGTCTTGGCCTTCTTCGCAGCTTCCGACGGAATCGTTAACGAAAATCTCGCTGAGCATTTCGTTGCGGAAGTCCAGTACACTGAGGCTAAGTTTTTCTATGGCTTCCAGATTGCCATGGAAAACATCCACTCCGAGACCTACTCCTTATTGATCGACACTTATATCAAAGATGCTGCAGAAAGAGACAAGCTCCTCAATGCCATTGAGCATATCGATTGCGTCAAGAAGAAAGCAGACTGGGCACTGCGATGGATTGACAATGGCAACTTCCAGGAAAGATTAATTGCCTTTGCTGCGGTAGAAGGAATCTTCTTTTCCGGTTCTTTCTGCTCCATCTTCTGGCTGAAGAAAAGAGGCTTGATGCCTGGCTTGACCTTCTCCAATGAATTGATCTCGAGAGATGAGGGATTGCACTGCGACTTTGCCTGCCATCTCTATACCAAGCATGTGGTCAATCAGCTACCAAAAGACACCGTACGGGAAATCATCATGGACGCAGTGGCCATCGAAAAAGAATTTGTAACCGATGCTCTTCCTGTGCGATTGATCGGAATGAATGCAGACCTGATGTGTCAATACATCGAGTTTGTGGCTGATCGCTTGTTGATGGAATTGGGCTGCGAAAAAGTTTGGAACAGCACCAATCCATTTGACTTCATGGAAATGATCTCTCTTCAGGGTAAGACTAACTTCTTTGAGAAAAGAGTTGGAGATTATCAGAAAGCAGGAGTCATGAAATCCACAGAGCCTGCCGAGAGCGCTGCACGATTCTCCATTGAGGAGGACTTTTAATACCCCACTTTTCTACCACCAACCATCCTAAAATCGCCTGCATATGTTAGTAATCAAAAGAGACGGAAGAAGAGAATCAGTACGATTCGACAAAATCACAGCAAGGATAGAAAATCTCTGCTACGAATTAGACCCAAAGTTCATTCAGCCCATTGAAGTGGCGAAGAAGGTCATCGACGGCCTTTATGATGGGGTGACCACATCAGAATTGGATAATCTGGCAGCGGAAGTTTGTGCTTCCCTGACCGTACGCCACCCGGACTATGCAATCCTGGCTGCGCGGATAGCCATCTCCAACCTTCATAAGACCACCAGTCAGTCCTTTTCCAATACTATGAAAAGGCTGTACACTTACATCAATCCTAAAACTGGAGAAAACGCACAATTGATCGATACTGAAGTCTATGGTATCATCAAAAAGAATGCGGCCCGCCTGGATGATGCGATTGATTACAAAAGGGATTTTGGATACGATTACTTCGGCTATAAAACGCTAGAAAGAAGCTATCTGATCCGCTTGGATGGTAAGGTAGTCGAAAGACCTCAGCATATGCTGATGAGAGTCGCTGTGGGTATCCACAGAGAGGATATTGAGTCTGCTATTGAGACCTACAACCTGCTTTCTGAAAAGTGGTTTACACACGCCACTCCTACCCTATTCAACGCCGGTACTCCAAAACCTCAGCTTAGCTCCTGTTTCCTTCTCACCATGAAGGATGACAGTATCGATGGGATTTATGATACACTTAAGCAGTGCGCCAAAATCTCCCAATCGGCTGGAGGTATCGGGCTGTCCATTCACCATGTACGAGCCAAAGGAAGCTACATCAAAGGCACCAATGGCGTATCGAATGGAATTGTGCCGATGCTGAGAAACTTCGACATGACCGCCCGCTACGTAGATCAAGGAGGGGGAAAAAGAAAAGGCAGCTTTGCCATCTATCTTGAGCCTTGGCATGCCGACATCAAGGATTTCTTGGAACTGAAAAGAAATCACGGAAAAGAAGAAATGCGTGCGCGAGATCTTTTCTATGCCCTTTGGATTCCGGATTTATTTATGAAGCGGGTAGAGAAAAACGAGGAATGGTCACTCTTCTGCCCTAACGAAGCTCCTGGACTTTCCGACTGTCATGGAGAAGAGTTTGAGCGACTGTATGAAAAGTATGAGAAGGAGGGCAAGGCAAGAGAAACCATTAAAGCCCAAGAGCTTTGGTTTGAAATCCTTGAATCTCAGATTGAGACAGGAACTCCTTACATGCTCTACAAGGATGCGGCCAACAGCAAATCCAATCAACAGAATTTGGGAACCATCAAGTCTTCGAATCTTTGTACAGAAATCATCGAGTACACTGCACCGGATGAGGTGGCTGTTTGTAATCTGGCTTCTATTGCTTTGCCGAAGTTTGTGACAGCGGGACCTGATGGAAAACTGTTCTTTGATCACTCCAAGCTATATGAAATCACCAAGGTAGCGACCAAAAACCTCAACAAAGTAATTGACATCAACTACTATCCAGTAGAAGAGGCAAGAAGATCCAACTTCCGACATAGACCAATCGGCTTGGGCATCCAAGGTTTAGCTGATGCCTTTATCATGCTAAAAATGCCATTCGATTCTGCAGAAGCAAGGGGCCTGAATGAAGACATCTTTGAGACCATTTATTACGCTGCTGTGGAAACTTCCATGGAGTTGGCTAGAGTTCAGGGCACCTATGAAACCTATGACGGAAGTCCTGCTTCAAAAGGTATTTTGCAGTTTGACATGTGGGGAGTGACTCCAAAGTCGGGTCGTTGGAATTGGGATCAGTTGAAGGAAAAGGTGAAAAAGCATGGATTGAGAAACTCACTCCTAGTGGCACCAATGCCTACAGCATCCACCTCACAGATTTTGGGCAACAACGAGTGCTTTGAACCATACACCACCAATATCTACACACGAAGAACTCTCTCTGGAGAATTTATTGTGGTGAACAAGCACCTGATGAAAGATTTGATCAATTTGGGCCTCTGGAATGACACCATGAGAAACCGATTGATTTCTACAAACGGTTCGGTTCAAAACATTCCAAACATCCCACAAAACATTAAGGATCTTTACAAGACAGTTTGGGAAATTTCTCAAAAAGTGATCATTGACATGGCCGCAGATAGAGGTGCCTATATCTGTCAGTCACAAAGTATGAACATCTTCATGCAGGATCCCAACTTCGGTAAACTGACCTCAATGCATTTCTATGCTTGGAAAAAAGGACTGAAGACCGGTATGTACTATTTGAGATCACAAGCTGCAGCTTCTGCGATTAAGTTTACTTTGGATAAGTCTGCCCTAGAGCCCAAAGTAGAGAAAGCCAATGAAGTAGAAGCCATTAAAACACAAAAGCAAGACGCCATCGCTTGCTCACTGGATGATCCGGAAGGCTGCGAAATGTGCGGAAGTTAAAATTTCTAGAGTTCGTAAAATGGATAAAAGGCGTTTGATAGTATCAAGCGCTTTTTTGTTTACCTATATTGTATTATGGATTTAGAAAATATTGAAACCCGTCTTCAGGCTTTAAAAAGTGATTCCCTGGCTAAGTTTGGCATCATGACCCCACAGCATATGGTTGAGCATTTGATTTTGACTATCAAGCTTTCTTATGGTCGGGTCAAAATCCCCAATTTCATCCCTAATGAAAAGCAGTTAAATGCAAAACAGGCCTTATTGTATACGGATATGGAGTTTCCTGTTGGAGTAAAGGCGCCGGGTTTACCCGCTGATTTGCTGGAGCTGCGGTATCCGGATTTGGAAACAGCAAAGGGAGAATTAAAAAAGGCAATGCAGGCCTACCAAGAGACTTTTGAGAAAAGCCCGGAGGCAGAGTTCACCCATCCTCGATTTGGTTTGTTAACCCATAAGGAATGGGAGATTTTTCACCACAAACATATCGGGCACCATTTTCGGCAGTTTGGGATTTGAATTAAAAAAAAATTTGGGTCTTGAAGGTTAAATAGGTCAGATTAAAGAAACGAATTCTACCCTCTCACTTCTTGCTTCTCGGCTCTTGCCTTTTGTCTCCTGCATTTACAGAAGGTCCAAAAACACAAAAACCCCAGTCTTTAAACTGAGGTTTGAATAAAGTGGCGGCGACCTACTCTCCCGGGTGTAACCCCAGTACCATCGGCGCTGCAGGGCTTAACTTCTCTGTTCGGGATGGGAAGAGGTGGGACCCCTGCGCTAGGCCGCCTAAATCTTGATGTCCGATGACCGATGTCCGTTGACGGATGATCATGCGTACACATAATTTCTTAAGTTCTGCTTTTGTCTTTCATCGGTCATCCGACATCCGACATCCAGCATTTTAACATATTTCGTAGAAACTGTAACAAACCGTAGGTAAGCTTTCGGGCAATTAGTACTGCTCAGCTATGCCATTGCTGACTTTACACCTGCAGCCTATCAACCTGGTCGTCTCCCAGGGCCCTATATGGAAGTCTCATCTTGAGGGGAGTTTCGCACTTAGATGCTTTCAGCGCTTATCTCTTCCCGACGTAGCTACCCGGCAGTGCAGTTGGCACCACAACCGGTACACCAGCGGTCAGTCCAACCCGGTCCTCTCGTACTAAGGTCAGGTCCTCGCAAACTTCCCACGCCCGCAACAGATAGGGACCGAACTGTCTCACGACGTTCTGAACCCAGCTCGCGTGCCACTTTAATCGGCGAACAGCCGAACCCTTGGGACCTTCTCCAGCCCCAGGATGTGACGAGCCGACATCGAGGTGCCAAACCTCCCCGTCGATATGAGCTCTTGGGGGAGATCAGCCTGTTATCCCCAGCGTACCTTTTATCCTTTGAGCGACGGCCCTTCCATTCAGAACCGCCGGATCACTATACCCGTGTTTCCACCCTGCTCGGCTTGTCGGCCTTACAGTCAAGCTCCCTTATGCTATTGCACTCCACGTACGGTTACCAAGCGTACTGAGGGAACCTTTGGAAGCCTCCGTTATCCTTTTGGAGGCGACCACCCCAGTCAAACTACCCACCAAGCAATGTCCCCGCCACGGCGGGTTAGATACCAAGCAAACAAAGGGTGGTATTTCAACGGCGACTCCAAGAACACTGGCGTGCCCCCTTCACAGTCTCCCACCTATCCTACACATCGTTTGCCCAGTACCAATGCTAAGCTGCAGTAAAGGTGCATGGGGTCTTTCCGTCCCGTTGCGGGTACACGGCATCTTCACCGTGACTACAATTTCACCGAGCTCATGGCTGAGACAGCGCCCAGATCGTTACACCATTCGTGCAGGTCGGAACTTACCCGACAAGGAATTTCGCTACCTTAGGACCGTTATAGTTACGGCCGCCGTTTACTGGGGCTTCGATTCAATGCGTCGCTTGCGCTAACATCCCCTCTTAACCTTCCAGCACCGGGCAGGTGTCAGGCCTTATACCTAGTCTTTCAACTTCGCAAAGCCATGTGTTTTTGTTAAACAGTCGCCTGGGCCTCTTCACTGCGGCCCCCTGTTACAGGGGCGCCCCTTCTCCCGAAGTTACAGGGCCATTTTGCCGAGTTCCTTAGCCATGATTCACTCGAGCACCTTAGGATTCTCTCCTCGACCACCTGTGTCGGTTTGCGGTACGGGTACTCATACGCTTAGCGCTAGAAGTTTTTCTTGGAAGCCCTTAGGGTCACTATCCGGTTGTCCTAAGACGCCCGGTACTATCACCTTCGGCTAGTCCGACGCATTTTACTATCAGACCAATACCTACTGGCTTCAACGCGGTATTCCGTCACCGCGCGGACCTTTCATCACTCCGTCACTCCATCGCCTGTATGAGCAGTACGGGAATATTAACCCGTTGTCCATCGACTACCCCTCTCGGGTTCGCCTTAGGCCCCGACTAACCCTGATCCGATTAACGTTGATCAGGAAACCTGGGTCTTACGGTGGGCGGGTTTCTCGCCCGCCTTATCGTTACTTATGCCTACATTTGCTTTTCCAATCTCTCCAGCAAACCTTACAGTTCACCTTCGCCGATATTGGAATGCTCCCCTACCACTGTCCGCCTGAGGCGGACAATCCTTCGCTTCGGTATTAGGTTTGATGCCCGATTATTATCGACGCCCTGTCGCTCGACCAGTGAGCTGTTACGCACTCTTTAAAGG
>NZ_BTPC01000007.1:0-35079 GCF_036245605.1 Algoriphagus sp. oki45 | reverse complement strand
GAACCAAACAAACTGGTTGCTTCTGGCTACAGAAGGGTTCGAACCCGTGAAAAGAATGCCGCAATTTTTACACTTATACCGCTGCTTGCCAGCCTGTTTTCCCCACTTGATTGAGTCAAGAAACCCACAGGCCCAACAACGCTTTTTTTGAAGTTTTCATGAAACAAAAAAACCTTATTGAAAGCGGTTTCAATAAGGTCTTTGTAATTAATTAAATATCAGGACATTAGGAGGCTTTTCACCAACTATTTTTGACCATTAGATCTAAATGTTAAAATATGGAACACATTGGACCTCGGTCATCCGATTTCCGACCCAATAATTAGAAATAATTTGGTTTGGAAGGCAAAGCAGACAATACTTTAAATATCAAACTTGATCCCCTGTGCCAAGGGCAAAGATGTGGAGTAATTAATCGTATTGGTCTGACGGCGCATGTAGGCCTTCCAAGAATCAGAGCCGGATTCCCGTCCTCCACCAGTTTCTTTTTCTCCTCCAAATGCCCCTCCGATCTCAGCACCGGAAGTACCGATATTGACATTGGCGATTCCACAGTCCGAACCTGCAGCCGAAAGGAAAGCCTCTGCTTCACGCATATTCGTAGTCATGATCGCAGAAGAAAGTCCCTGAGGCACCCCGTTGTGCAAGGCAATTGCTTCGGGAAGGGTTTTGTATTTGATTAAGTACAGGATGGGAGCAAAAGTCTCGTGTTGTACGATTTCGAAATGATTCTCTGCTTCGTAGATCGCAGGCTTTATATAGCAGCCGGATTCGAAGCCGGGTCCTTCGAGGACACCCCCTTCTACTACGGCCTTTCCTCCTTCGGCTTTTACCTTCTCAATGGCTGTAAGGTAATTTTTGACAGAATCCAGATCGATTAACGGGCCTACATGATTTTTTTCGTCCAAAGGATTGCCAATCACTAACTTAGAATAGGCCGATGCCAGTCGGGATTTGACTTCTTCGTAGACATTTTCCTGAATGATTAACCTCCTCGTAGTCGTGCAACGCTGTCCGGCAGTACCCACTGCGCCAAAAAGTGCACCTCGGATCGCCATATCCAAGTCCGCATTTTCGGTGATGATGATGGCATTGTTTCCACCCAATTCCAAAAGTGATCTACCCAGTCTTTCAGCTACGGTTTTTCCTACAATTTTCCCCATTCGGGTGGAACCGGTAGCTGAAATCAAAGGAACCCTTGTATCCTGAGTCATCCACTCTCCAACCTTGTAGTCCCCTACGATGAGGTTTGAAATTCCCTCGGGCATTCCGTGTTTGGCAAAAATCTCAGCAACAATCTTCTGACAAGCAATGCCGGAAAGGGGGGCTTTTTCGGAAGGTTTCCAAACGCATACATCCCCACAGACCCACGCGATGGCTGCATTCCAAGACCATACAGCTACTGGAAAATTAAATGCCGAAATGATCCCGACAATTCCCAGTGGATGCCACTGCTCGTACATTCGGTGCCCTGGGCGCTCCGAATGCATGGTCAATCCATATAGTTGACGGGAAAGTCCAACCGCAAAATCACAGATATCGATCATTTCCTGTACTTCTCCCAGGCCTTCCTGATAGGATTTGCCCATTTCGTAAGAAACCAACTTACCCAGATCGGCTTTCACTTCTCTGAGTGCATTTCCTATTTCCCGGACGATTTCCCCTCTATGGGGAGCAGGGACAGTTCTCCATTTTTCAAAGGCAATTTGAGCCTGGGTGATTACTTTCTCATAATCATCGACGGAGGTAAGTTGGACCTTTCCGATCAGCTGTCCATCAGCCGGAGAAAAGGAAGACAAATAGGATTCTCCTGAATCCATCCAAACAGTGCCGGTGGAGGTTCCCAGATTTTCAGGGTTTACACCTATTTTTCTTAAGGATTGGAGGATTCCAAATGAATCGTTCATAGCAAAGGGAATATTGGTTACTGACTGCCAAAGCTAAAAATAAATCAATGATCAGTTGAAGATCCGATGGAGTATTTGCAGCGGATTATACTTGGTGTAGGTTTTTTCAAGTTTAGGTCCCGGATGTATTTTGTAGACGACATTGATCCTGTAATTGCCCGTATTGGCTTCTTGGGAGATCCCTTCCAGCTCGGAAAGGAGCAGGTTTTTGAAAACATAGCTGCCATTTATCGAAAATCTCTTCCCATTGTACCCGGCAAAGCCCCGGAGATTATAACCCGGCATCAAACTGACTACCCGTGTTTCTTTATTTTCATCCGCTTTTCCGGTACCCAAACCCAAATTGGCCGAAGCTGCTCCGGTGAGAAAAAATCCCTTACCAAAAACCAAGGTACCCGCAAATCCTGCACTTGGCCCTATCTGAAAAAAATCGCCTTGGGTATAATTTCCCGAAATATCCAATTCCTGGGGAATGATCAAGGAATCCCCGCTAATCCGCACTCTATATACTTCAAAACCTACCATAGGAGAAAATGCTGACTTTTTTTGGATTTCTGATTGATGAAATGCCGCCTCAAAAGAAAACTTTTCCCCATTGAACAAATAGCTTGAACTCAGGCCCAGTTTGACCACCCGAAGATCTCTCCGGAGGTAGTCTTCGCCTGAATCCATGAAATCCGAAATAATATACCCCCTGTAGAATTGAGCAAAAAGATCAATTATCCAGTTTTGGGGATAGGAATGGGCCTGAAGATCTAAAAATTGAGGCCAGTCTTTTTGTCTTTGGGGATTGAGAAAGCCCAAAGGTGCCGCCAAGTTCAAAGTAAACTTTTGGAAAGTAAAACCAACGCCAAGATTTAAGCCACTGTTGGGTTCATATAGGCCTACCGATTCTCCTAAATCCAAATTGGTATACTTTCTGGAAACATAGGCTCTAAGAATCATTTGGTCTTTTGCCTTCTCTATGTAGGTGGTATCGTAATTGGAATTTTGAGCCCAAGAAGATCCGAAGATCATAAGCATCCCAAACAGAGTAAGCGCAATTTTCATTCGAAAAAGGATAAATCGGTAACAAGTTAAAGAAAAGAACCTTGGCTTTCACCAAGGTTCTACAAACTGTTAGAGTTCGAAAAATGGACTCCGTAGAATCACATTTTTACAAAAGTATTTATGAGAAAAGTTGTTAATCACCGATTCAATTTAACACCAAATTAGAATTTTCCAAATTAATTTTTGGACAATTCCACACAAAACTGGTAGAAACTAAATTTGGGCTACCTTTATTGAAAATTTACCCGTCTCAAATTCAACGAGAACAAAACATGGAAAGCTCCAAAGTCTCAGTAATCATTCCTGTTTTCAATGGGGAAAAATACTTAGCAGAAACCATCCAATCTGCCCTCAACTCCATCCACAGACCCCTCGAAATCCTGATTGTCAACGATGGTTCTACGGATTCCTCTCAGGAAATCGCCGAATCATTCCAACAAACCTATCCCGAGATCATAAAAGTTATCAATCAGGCAAATGGAGGAGTAAGCTCAGCCCTAAATAAAGGTGGAAAATTCGCGACTGGGGATTATTTTTTCCCTTTAGGTGCTGATGATTTAATTTCTCCGGATTACCTGTCACAGGCCTCCGCTGTGCTGGATGCTCGCCCTGAAGTAAAAGTCGTCTATTGTGAAGCCGAAAAATTTGGTGAGTTTGGAAGGAAACCATGGAAACTAAAGCCTTACAGCATTTCACTCCTTGCCAGAGACAATATGATCTTTGCCTGTTCTTTAGTGAGAAGATCAGACTGGGAAAGGGTGGGGGGATTTTCGGAGGACATGATCATGGGAAGAGAAGATTGGGAATTCTGGATCAAAATTTTAAAAAACGGAGGTGAAGTGGTCAAACTTCCTTTCTTGGGATTTCATTACAGAATCCATCCAGGCAGCAAAAGAAAAAAGACCGGAACCAACCAAAAAAAGAGAGAGCGGATTGCCTACCTCAATGCCAAACATCCTGAGTTTTTCGAAAGGGAATTGAATGGTCCTTTGCGATTCCAAAGAACTTGGTCAAAACCCTACAATACCCTCCTCAAACTTCTAGGCAAGCTTTAATCAGATTTTATCCCAACCCTTCCAAAACTTCAGAAAATAGTATTTGAGCGGATTGGTATATTTGAGTTGCTTCCAAGGTCGGCTGGCATGTGGACGATGCCAAACAGGAGCATTCATCAAGACCCGGTTTTGAAAGCCCAATTCGATCGCCTTTTTCGAAATAAAGGTATCGTACCAGTCCTTGGCTTCGTCCAATCCTGTAAAGGAATAGCTTTCTAAAAACTCAGGTGAAAACAAAGTACAGCAAAAACTCAGGCTTCGGTTTGTCAGAATTTCCGGTTCTTTGACTCCCTTGAATTTCAGGTATGGAAAATTCACCTCCCCTTTATCATCTACAGTCACCGAGCCAACCAAACCGGATTTGTCATCCTTTTTCATGGCTTGGAGAAGCTTCTCGATCGTGTCCGGATGAATCACCACATCCGACTCCACTACCAGCAGAGGAAGCTTTTCCTCCAAAGCTCGCTTTTGGGCTATCTGAAGAACCATCTTATAATTTGGCGAAGGATGGTCTGTGATGTCTTCCAGATGGATAAGTTCATACCCGATTTCAGCCTTGTTTTTTTCTAAAACTGCCTTAGTCTCTTCGGTGCTGAAGTCATTGAAAATCACGTGCGTCACCTTCACACTTGAATTTCGGATGGCTTTGGAGGTATCCAGGGTGGTTTCCACCGAATTTTTGACGGGAGTGATGACGAGTACTTCAGGCATGGGAAAAGATTTGTGCCAAAATTAAGGCTTTCTGATTAGGCAAAAAAACAGCCCCAAAATTGGGGCTGATTGAAGAGCTATTATCGGTTAGGCTAAATCACCCAACGCCTTCTTAATCCGCTTCAGGGCTTCTACCAATTCCTCCTCAGATGCCGCATAAGAAATTCTCACACAATTTGGAGCTCCAAAAGCCGCTCCGGTCACCAAGGAAACATTGGCTACCGCCAAAAGATAAAGGCAAAGGTCATCGGCATTGTTGACCGTATGGCCATGGGCTGACTTGCCAAAGAAAGCGGTCACATCAGGGAAAAAGTAAAAAGCTCCCTCTGGAACGTGGGTTTTGATTCCCGGAATATCTCTCAACAAGCCCAAAACCAAATCCCTTCTTTTCAGGTATTGCTCGGCCATTTTCTGGGAAGGAGTCTGATCTCCGGCGATTCCCGCCAAGGCCGCACGCTGAGCGATTCCGGTATTTCCGGAAGTAAATTGACCCTGCATTTTTTCCACTGCCTTGGAGATTTCCAATGGAGCGCAGATATACCCAACTCTCCAGCCGGTCATCGCATAGCCCTTGGAGAAACCATTGACGGTCACCGTCCTTTCGAACATCCCCGGAAGGGAAGCGATACTGAAGTTTTTACCTGTGAAATTGATCAGCTCATAGATCTCGTCGGCAATGACTACCATAGATGGATGCTTCTTCACGACTGCCGCGATAGCTTCGAGTTCTGCTTGGGAAAATACCGATCCCGTAGGATTGCAGGGGGAAGAGTAGATCACAGCCTTGGTTTTTGGGGTGATGGCTGCTTCCAACTGGGCTGCAGTAGCCTTGAAATTGTTTTCCAGATTACCTTCAATCAGTACCGGCACGCCTCCACAAAGCTTGATGATCTCTGCATAGCTAACCCAATACGGAGAAAAAATCACCACTTCGTCGCCCTCGTTGATCAGGCACATGAAGGTATTGGCTATTGAGTGCTTGGCACCGGTGGAGACGACGATGTTTTCGGCCTTAGCCTGGGTGATGTTATTTTCTTCTCTCAGCTTCTTGGCGATGGCTTCCCTTAGGTCCTGATAGCCGGCTACAGGGGGATAAGAAAAGTATTTCCCTTCATCGATGGCATCTTTGGCGGCATTCTGAATATGCTGTGGGGTTTTGAAATCAGGCTCACCCAAACTCAAACTGATGATATCAATGCCTTGGGATTTCAGCTCTCTGGCTTTTTTTGCCATGGCTAGAGTAGCCGATTCCTCCATACTTAAGATGCGATCCGATAGAATAGAATTCATTATTTAGGTTGTTTTTTTACAAATTCCTCAAAAATAGACAGAAGATTATAAATAATAAACAAAACTTAGGATTTGCCTCTTAAATGTTATTTTTGGGTAAAATAGACCGTAAAAAGATCCGTTTTTTAAGGGATGAGCAAACCGTTTTCACTTGTATTTCTTCTTTTCCTTTTCTGGAGCAAAGTCAGTTTTGCCCAAAAATCCGACAATGACAAGAAATCCGACCCGGATTCTTCCGGTGTGGTGGCTTCTGCACTTTTACCATCTGTAGCCCCGCTTTTGCTTTTTGATGAAGAAAAGGAAAAAGAAGCCAAAAAGGAGAAAAAGAAGAAGGCCCGAAAGAATATCTGGTTTGATGTGAAGACACAAAGAGGATTCATCCGAAAAGAACTCCGGGGACAATATTACCTCGAATACTTCAACTACACCGATGCCGAGCGAAACCCGGATCCCTACATCCGGGATGTGTATTGGTATGACCCCAAAGAAAAAGCAATCAAGACAGAGGGCTATTCCAAAACCCAAGGATATTTACTCCATGGACCTTATGAACGATTGGTAAATGATGTCGTGGTCGAAAGCGGGATGTTTTACTACGGAATGAAGCACAAAACCTGGATGCTTTTTGACTCCAAAAACGTCCTTCAGGACAAAAGCCACTTCTCCGAAGGCTGGCCAAAAGAATCCCGAATTACTTATTTCAACAGAGCCTCCAATACAATAGAAGAAATTATTCCTGTCCAATATGGACTGGAGGAAGGCAACTATTTCCACTTTCACGAAAACCAGCAGATCGCCGTCACCGGAGAGTACAAGTACGGAGAGAAAGTCGGGCTTTGGACCGAGTACTGGGACACCCAAAATACAAAAGCCATCCGAAAGCGGGAAATTCAATATCAGGAAGAGCCTTACACAAAAAATTTCCGCCCTTATATCCGCGCTGAATGGGATAAGGACGGAAATCTCCTGTATCGAAAAGAAAACCTGAACTAGTTTTCCGAAAACTTGAATTGCTGTCCTCCGACCGAGGCTTCATACATCAAGCCGCCTTTAGTGCGGGTAAAAACCATCACCCCATCGACATATTTGGCATTGAGTGATGCTCCCGAGGCAGCTGCAACTGCCGATACCTGAGCGGACATTTCGATTTTATTTTTCTTGAATCGGTCAAAAGCCTCTTTGTCTTCGAAGAACACTACTTCACTGTAGGCCTGTCCTCCTGCCTGAAAGCCAATAGTGACCTGAGTCATCCGTGCAAAGCCAATTCTGCTGCCCCCTTGGTAAGCCACCCCATTACCGGAAGCCCCTCCCACTCCCAAGCCTCCTTTTCCTACATTCGGTAGGATGATATAGCCATAAGCTGATGAAAACAGCTTGGCCATATCGGGATCTTCGTCCAGAAAGGCTGCTTTTGCATCCTCAGAATCCTCAATGATTTTTTGACTTTTTTTGTCGGATTGAGCAAACAGGACACTAGACAAACTGAATAGCACCAAAAGCAATGTAATTTTTTTCATAGGTAAAATTGATTTAGTCAATAAAACGCATCTTCAAAATGCCGGAAACGGACCGTCCCTTCCCGGTCTTTGTAAACGCCCACGATGTCAAATCTGATATCCTTTTTCCAGTCATTCTCATAAATATACTGATCTGCTGCTTTGACGATCAGCTTTTTCTTCACCGAATCCACAAATTCCTCTGCGTAGCCAAAACCGGTCCCCGAGCGAAACTTCACTTCCACAAAAACCAGCAATCCCCGGTACTCCAAAATCAGATCAATCTCCGCATACCCATGCCGATAATTGGATTCTTTCAACTCATATCCTTTGCTGACCAGCCAGTCTGCAGCCAGCTGCTCTGCGAGTCTTCCGGAGTCGTTATGCTCTGCCATAGGATTTTATTGGTTAATTTTGAAAAATCGAAGAACGAACGGGCGCTAAGGCCTGTTTATTAAAGAATTCCGAAGGGAAAACTAATGAATGAAATTATCAATAAAACGGTAGAATTCCGAGACTTAGGCCGGATGGATTATCAGGAAGCCTGGGATTATCAGGAGAATATTTTCGCCGAAATCGTCGCCCAAAAGATCAAAAACAGAAACCTTCCAGCAGATCAACAAGCAATCACGCCCAACTACCTGCTGTTTGTAGAGCATCCTCATGTCTATACCTTGGGTAAAAGTGGGAAACCCGAAAATCTCCTGTTGGATGATTCTGGATTAGCTCAGCATCAAGCTTCCTATTATAAAATCAACCGCGGCGGCGACATCACCTATCACGGCCCGGGGCAATTGGTCGGCTATCCGATCCTAGACCTGGACAACTTCTTCACCGATATCCACAAATACCTCCGGCTACTCGAAGAAGCCATCATTTTGACTTTGGCTGATTACGGAATTGAGGCAGGAAGAATCGACGGACTGACCGGCGTATGGCTGGATCATGTGGAACAAAAAAATCCGCGTAAAATCTGCGCCATGGGCGTCAAGTCCAGCCGCTGGGTGACTATGCACGGTTTTGCCTTTAATTTGAACGCCGACCTCTCCTACTTTGGACACATCATCCCCTGCGGCATTGATGACAAGGCTGTCACTTCCTTACACCTGGAATTGCGCAGACCCGTGGATGAAGCCGAAGCCAAACACAAAGTCAAAAAGCACTTGGCGGACCTTTTTGAAATGAACCTGATTGAATCAAAATAATTGAGTCGGAAACAGTCTCAAATTCTAAACATTAGTTTTGAGGTACGAAATTGGGCTATTCCCCCTTCTCAAGGGGGATAGGGGGATTTAAATGCAATAGAAAACAGAACCTCATTCCAGATTATTCATAAAAGGAAAATGAAAAAAGACATCGACTTTTCTCCCGTGACGGGAGTAAAACTGGCCATCGTCAAAGAAGAAAAATCCACTGGTACCGAATGGGCCGTCTACATCATCAACCTCAATCTAATCGAGCTGAATACCGTCATGATTACCTCCAAGGGTTATGGAGAAATCGACGGAGAAAAAAGGCAAACCTCCACCCTACGCCACCTCATCAAAGAATTGGGGGCCGAATCCGTAGCCAAAATCGAACCCATAGACCCTGCCGTTTTTATCCTGACTAACGAATTCTGGGTGAGCTACTACATTCTGGATCAGATTTTTGACAAAAAGTTTATCTTTACTCCGGGTAGTTTCGACCCGGTGAATCTCCGGCTAATCCCGGAGCTAGGCTTGGTGGGCATCCTGCACGGCTAAACATGATCGACTTATGGCAGATTTTTTTGAACAGCTGGGAGAAATCCTCTTTTTGGATATAGAAACCTCCTCCCAAACCGAATCCTTGGAGGAACTCACTCCCCGGATGCAGGAAGAGTGGCTAAAAAAAGAAAAGCTCATCCGGACTGAAAACCCCGACCGGGAACCGGGTTCGCTTTATTTTGACCGGGCGGGAATCCATGCTGAATTTGGACAGATCCTCTGTGTAGGAGTTGGTTTTTTTCAGGTAAAAAGGAAGGAAAACAAGCTCCAATTCCGAACCAAAGTCTTTTCCAATTCGGACGAAAAGGAACTTCTTTCCGAGTTTCACGCTTTGTTAACTAAGAAAAAATGGATTCTCTGCGCCCACAACGGAAAGGAATTTGATTTTCCCTACCTCTGTCGAAGAATGCTGATTCAGGGAATCGCCCTACCTGAACCGCTGCAGATCGCCGGCAGAAAGCCCTGGGAAGTCAGGCATCTGGACACGATGGACCTGTGGAGATTTGGAGATTACAAGTACTACACCCGACTGGAGCTTTTGGCGGCAGTTTTTGATATCCCCACTTCCAAAGAAGGAATCGATGGCAGCGAAGTTAACACCACCTTTTACAAAGAAAAAGATCTCGGCAAAATCGAAAAATACTGCCTGAGAGACGTAGAAGTCACCGCAAGGATCTTTTTGGCAATGCACCCTCAGCCCGAGGAAATGGAGCTGGAAATTATCTCCACCGAAGAATCAAAAAAAGAAGCCGGGGAATAAGCCTTGGCGATTCATTATCTTTTTACCTTAGAAAAAATTAACCCACACATGGGAAGAAAATCAAACAGAAAAAAATCGAATACCCAAAAAGGAGGCTTCCGGGAAGGCAATGACTCCGGAACACTTGCCAAACGAATCCTCCAATTTTTAGACGCACATTATGGCGAAGAATTCAACGCCAAGCAAATCATCAAAAGACTGGAAATCCGCGACGCTATCCAAAAAGGAGGCGTGGAACCTACACTCTATCGGCTAGTAGAAGCAGGAAAAATCTCCAAAACTCCGAGAAATTACTTCTCTTCAAACCAAGACCCCGACTTCATTACCGGCACGGTGGACTATGTCAATCCCCGATTCGCCTTTGTGATTCCGGATGATCCTGCTGCTAGTACAGGGGACATTTTGGTCAAAGAGGCCGACCTCAAGCAGGCTCTCGACGGAGACAAGGTGCGGGTGATGGTCTTTCCTCTGAAAGGAAAAACCGGACGAACCGAAGGTCGGGTCCTGGAAATTATGGAGCGGGACCGGGATGAATTTGTGGGTCGGGTGGAAATCTCCCCTCGATTTGCCTTCGTCGTCCCCGATTTCAAAAAAATGCACAAGGACATCTTTGTCCACCGCGGGGACTTGATGGGGGCCGAGCATAATGAAAAAGTCATCGTCAAGCTGACCGAATGGAGAGAAGATGACAAAAATCCGACGGGAAAAGTCATCCGTGTCCTCGGCAAGGCTGGTTTGCACGAAGTGGAAATCCACTCCATCATGGCCGAATTCGGACTTCCTTTCGAATATCCCAAAGAAGCAGACGAAGAGGCAAACGCAATTCCCGAAAAGATCTCTGCCAAGGAAATCAAAGCCCGAAAGGACTTTAGAGATGTCCTTACTTTCACCATTGACCCGGTTGATGCCAAGGACTTTGACGATGCGATTTCCTATCGGGAACTCGAAAACGGCAATCTGGAAATCGGCGTGCATATCGCCGATGTGACCCACTACGTGAAGCAAAAAACGGCTTTGGAAAAAGAAGCTTACAACCGGGCCACGTCCGTTTACCTCGTGGACCGGACGATTCCCATGCTTCCGGAAAGACTAAGCAACGGACTCTGCTCCCTGCGTCCCAAAGAGGACAAGTTGACTTTTGCCTGTGTGTTTGAAATGGACCGGAATGCGAAAGTCGTCAATCACTGGATCGGCCGCACCATCATCCACTCCAACCGACGCTATGCCTACGAAGAAGCTCAGGAATGCATCGATACCCAATCGGGAGATTATTTCCAGGAGTTGACCTTGCTCAATGAGCTGGCTAAAAAGATCCGGAAGCAGCGATTTGAAAAAGGCGCGGTCAACTTTGAGACCGTCGAGGTGAAGTTTAAGCTGGATGAAAAAGGAACTCCACTTGGGCTTTTTGTCAAAGAGCGGAAAGACATCCACAAGCTCATAGAAGAGTTTATGCTTTTGGCCAATAAGTATGTGGCCGAATTCATTTTCCGAAAAAATCAGGGAGCCGACACCTTTGTCTATCGAACACACGACAGCCCAGATTTAGACCGATTGGAGACCTTTTCAGGTTTTGCGAAGCGTTTTGGCCATCAGATGGACGTGACCAACGTACAGAAAATCTCTGCCGCACTCAATAAGCTGATGGATGAGATTCAGGGCAAACCCGAGCAAAACGTCCTCGAGCAACTTGCCATTCGAAGTATGGCCAAAGCCAAGTACACCACCGAGCCCAAAGGTCACTTTGGCTTGGCTTTTCCACACTATACCCACTTCACCTCTCCTATCCGCCGATATCCGGATATGATGGTGCATCGACTGCTCGAGCACTATTTGGATGGAGGAAAATCCCCGGATGCGGAACCTTGGGAGCAGAAATGTGTGCATTCCTCCGAGCGTGAAAAGCGAGCCGCGGATGCTGAGCGAGCTTCAATTAAATATAAGCAAGTGGAATACATGTCCCTTGCCGAGCAAAAGGATTACGAGGGTATCGTCAGCGGCGTGACCGAGTGGGGAGTTTTTGTCGAAATCACTGAAACCAAGTGTGAAGGCATGATTCGGGTGCAGGATATGGACGACGATTACTATGAATTTGACGAAAGAAACATGCGTCTGATTGGGACGAGAAGTAAAAAAATGATCACTTTGGGTGACAAAGTCGTCGTCCGGGTAGTTAATACCGATATCGACCGTCGAACCATCGATTTGGAATTTGCAGAAAATGACAGAAAAAAGTCTCGCCCACGCGCTTTTAACTAAGCTGGAACAACACATCACTACCCACTCTTTCGGAGAATCACCCACCGAGCTTTACGAACCGATCACCTACATCCTAAGCTTGGGAGGCAAGCGGATCCGTCCGCTGCTTTCACTCTTGGCGTATGGGATTTATGGAAAAAATCCGGAGGAAATCCTGTCTCAGGCCGCTGCCGTGGAGGTATTTCACAATTTTACCCTGATGCATGACGACATCATGGACAATGCTCCCCTGCGAAGAGGAAAGGCTACAGTTCATGAAAAGTGGAATGCCAACATCGCCATTCTTTCCGGAGATGTGATGCTCGTGAGAGCCTATGATTTGCTCTTGGGTACAGATCCGAAACTACTTCCGGAAGTGATTCGACTGTTCAATAAGACGGCAGCGGAAGTCTGCGAAGGACAGCAGTTTGACATGAACTTTGAAGCCTACGAAACTGTGCATGAGGCGGATTATATCAATATGATCCGACTAAAGACTGCCGTGCTGTTGGGTTTTGCACTTCAATTGGGAGCTATTTTGGCGGGAGCGGAAAAAGAAGATGCGCAAAAGCTCTATGAGTTTGGGGTGAATATCGGCGTAGGGTTTCAGCTGAAAGACGACCTGCTTGATGTCTATGCCGATCAAGCCAAGTTTGGAAAGCAAGTAGGGGGAGACATCATTTCAAACAAGAAGACCTTCCTCTTGATCAAAGCCTTGGAACTCGCCCAAGGAGAAGATTTGGCAGCGCTGAATCATTGGCTTTCGCTGAAGGAATTTGACAAAGTCGAAAAGGTAAATGCGGTAAAAGCGATTTACGAAAAACTCGGCATCCGCAGTCTGACCGAAGCCAAGATGCAATCCTACTTTGAGGCAGGCTTCAGCCAATTTGAAGGCCTGCACTTCCAAAACGAGGAATACTATCAGGCCCTGTACGCCATCACCCAAGACCTGATTCACCGGGAGAAATAAGCCATGGAATTGACTTTGACCACCGCGATCATTGGGATCACGGCGATTACCAGCATCCTCGGGTTCAACCGTCCCGATCTACTCGATCGGTGGATGTTTATCCCCTACCGGATCAAGCACCGCAACCAATGGGATCGATTCGTCTTCTCGGGATTTATCCACAAGGACTACATCCACCTGCTGTTCAACATGTTTACCTTTTACTTCTTTGGGGGAGTGGTGGAAATGTTCCTGCGCTATCAGTTTGGTCAAGGCTTAGGCGGATTTCTTTTTGTAGCCTTTTACCTCCTAGGGATCATCATATCTGACATTCCCACCTATCTCAAGTACCAAGAATCCAGCTATTACCGAGCTTTGGGTGCATCAGGGGGGACATCAGCGACGGTTTTTGCCAGTATTGTGATCATGCCAATAGCCGATATCTGCCTGTTTGGAATTATCTGCCTTCCTGGGTTTATCCTTGGGGGCTTGTTTTTGATCTATTCTTATGTCAAGGGCAAGCAGGACAGTGACGGGATCAACCACGACGCCCACCTTTACGGAGCGATTTTTGGAATTGCGTTTATTCTGATTCTAACACCCTCGAGTGCGGGAATGTTTTTGGAGCAGATCAAGGGGTTTAGGGTGTTTTAGAGAATACAGATTATTCCATTCTCTTTTTTCTGATACTTCCTGATTTCTAAAACAACCCCACAAAATCTCTAAAATTATCTTTTGAAATCACCTTAAAATCAGCCGGATAGGTTTCCAAAAAGACAGCTGGCTTCTTGACTTTCGCAGTAGGATTCCATTTAAATTCAAATGCCGAAATCCGTCCATCTGCCTCCTCCAAATAATCGATTTCCTGCTGCTGCTTGGTGCGCCAAAAAAACGTATTCGCATACGCCCGATGGTAATGATTTCGCTTTAATCGTTCCGTGATCAAAAAATTTTCCCACAACGCTCCGATATCATTTCTAAACTCGAAGGGATTGAAGTTTTGAATCAGGGCATTTCGAATGCCATTGTCATAAAAATAGATTTTTCGGTTGGTCTTGATTTCATTTCGAAGATTGCGGCTAAAGGAATGGAGTGGATAAATGATGCAGGCAAGCTCCAATAGCCGGATATAGCTCGCAACCGTATTTTTGTCCACTCCGGTCAGTTGTGCCAACTCATTGTAGCTGACCTCGGAACCGAGTTGGAAAGCGAGCGCTTGAAGGATTTTTTCCAAGACCTCAGGCTTTTTGACTGAGGCAAAAGCCAAAATATCCTTAAAGAGGTAGCTCTGCGTGATTTCGTTGAGGATAGCTCGCTCCTCACCCCGATGATTGATGACGTCTGGGTAAAAGCCGTAAATCAATCGATTTTCCAAATCGCGAATCCCATCCAAGTAGCCGACCGAAAGCTCATATTCCTCATAGGAAATGGGATAGAGAAAATATTCAAACTTCCTGCCGGTATGTGGTTCATGGGTAGTATTTCTGAGTTCAAAAGCAGAAGAACCACTTAGAATCAACTGTACTTGCTTGAACTGATCATGAATAATTTTAGCTGTGATTCCGATATTTTCGATCCGTTGGGCTTCATCGATAAAAACAATTTTGGAGCTTCCCAGCAGGGTTTCGATTTGCTTGGTATTGGGATTGGTCAGTTGCTGCCGAATCAGTGGATCATCTCCGTCCAAAAATAAAACCTCTCGGTCCTTAAGGATATCCCGGACCAAGGTAGTCTTCCCTACCTGTCTTGCTCCGATCAATAGAATAGTTTTGCCTTTGAATAGCTGATCCTTGATCTTTTTAGCTAAAGTTCTTTCAATCATTTATTTTTTAATTCACCAAAAGTAATGCTTTTTAGTGAATTTCATGGCGGCTACCTTATCCCTCACAGACACCAACCCATAAGACCACCTTTACGGAGCGATTTTTTGGGATTGCCTTTATTTTGATTCTTTCACCCTCGAGTGCGGGAATGTTTTTGGAGCAGAATAAGGGGTTTAGGTTGTTTTAAAAAGGAAAACCGTACCTCTCAATTTTTGCCCTGATTCTAGTCAAAGTTGCTATGCCTAGCAGATGTTTTCTTCCTTTAGAAGTTGAGCTGGGCTGCTGGAAGTACTAGTCTTTCTCTGCTTTGGAATTAAGATTCGATCTAGGGTTTTGTCAAGCATTGCGAGGCATAGCCTCATTTGCGCCTTTTCAAAACAACACTACCTTTACTTTATTACAAGAGGCAACCAATTCTACCCTTACTTTATTACATTAATTGATTAATTCTACCCTGACTTTCTGCAATTCCTGATCAAATGAGTTTTAACAGAGGAATTTTGTAAGGTTAATGGCAGAAGAGCAATAATTGGGATTGCGATTATTTTAAATTTTTCACACTCCAGTACAGGCAAATTTTTGGAGAAGATCACGGGGTTTAGGTTGTTTTAGAAAAATACCTAGCAGGTCCGATCTACCCTATTTTTATGATTTCCCTAATTATTTGTTTCAGTTGATTTGTTTTTTTTTCGACCTCTCCTAGTTTTTACTTGAAAGGATCAAATGACAGTTCTAAAATCTAGCCTTCGCTGGTTTAGGCTGTTGAAATCCCCGTCAAAGCCGAATATTTGGATTTAATTCTAAAATTTAGGCCAATTTTTTCGATTATATTCGAAATTTTTAGCATTTTGGATTTCAAATGGAAAGTAATGATCAAACGCAAACTATCAGAAAAGCTAATCCAAAGCTGTTTCAAAGGTAAGGTAATCATCCTTTTGGGAGCTCGGCAGGTCGGCAAAACCACCCTCTTGAAGGAATTGGTAAAAGTGATCAATTCACCTTTTATCTGGTTCAATGCAGATGAAGCTGATATTTTGGAAGCTTTTACTTCTGCGGTTACGAGCACCCAATTAATCCACCTGATCGGCACAGATTCAAGATTGGTAATAATTGATGAAGCCCAGCAAATTCCTGATATCGGGAAAAAACTAAAGCTAATATATGATAATCGACCTGACATTCAGTTGATTGTCACCGGATCTTCGGCCTTTGACCTTCTAGATCAAACTTCAGAGCCGCTAACTGGCAGAAAGAGAACTTTCCATCTTTTTCCAATAAGTTATTTAGAAACAGAAAATCACACTTCTCCACTGGAAGCCAAACGCTTACTGGATACTCGTCTTACGTTTGGATTTTATCCTGATGTGGTCAACAACCCGGGGAAGGAAAAAGAACTATTGATCGAAATAGCCCAAAGCTATCTCTATAAAGATGTGTTGCGAATGGATGGAATTCGTAAATCCAGCCATTTGGACAAACTTTTGAAAGCATTGGCTTTCCAGGTGGGAAGTGAAGTTAGCTATCATGAATTGGCACAAACCGTAGGAAATATCGATTCAGCTACGGTGGAAAAGTATCTCGATTTACTGGAAAAGGCATTTGTCATTTTTAAACTTCCGGCATTCAGTCGGAACTTGAGAAATGAAATCAAAAAAGGGAAAAAGTATTACTTCTATGACAACGGCATCAGGAATGTATTGATCAATAATTTTACAATTCCAGAGATGAGATTTGACAAGGGGGCGCTATGGGAGAACTTCCTGATTTCAGAGCGACTGAAAGCTAACTCCCATGCCGGGAGATTTGTCAACAGCTACTTTTGGAGAACCCACGATCAGGCTGAGATCGATTATCTGGAGGAAGCTGAAGGAACTCTTCATGCTTTTGAATTAAAATGGCAGGATAAAAAGGTCAGATTTCCTGCTTCTTTTTTAGAGACCTATCCCAATCATCAGACGGATGTAGTAAGCCGTGGTACTTTTGAGGGATTTGTCAGATGAGACACAACAGGGCCAAAGATCCCCTTTTTGTGAAAGGGTTCTCCCAATAGTTCGGATTAAAAAATAGGCTTGAAGCAAGACCTTTGCTTAAAAAAAGACCTGCCAGGTCTTTGTAATCACTTTTTGCCCATCTTCCCAATCATTTCCCTCAGGTATTTTAGCTCTTTTTCGACCTCATCAGGATTTTTTGAGGGGGGGGGGGGGACAAATGGATTCCGTTTTCGGAAAGAAGGCTGACCATATCCATGCCGTATATTTTTCCCATTTCTGCAAGCTGCACCACTGAGGGCTGGGCTTTCCCACTTTCGATATTGGACAGGGTTTTCTGCGAAATACCCAGCTGATCGGCTACTTGCTGCTGACTGATCCGTTTGGATTCTCTCGCTCTCTTGAGATGATGGCCTAGGTCCATGAGTTAAAAGGTTAATTGGCTTAGTAAAAATTTACTGAAGATTAGTAAATACGGTATAGCATTTACGGATCGTTGTTTCCAAATTTATCCATTCATTTTAGTTTTCAAAACAGAAGTCCGGTTTTTATTTCTTAGGTATGGAAAATTGTTTGCTGGTATGCAAGAGCTTGTTAGGAGCATTGGGAATTCCGTTTACCCAACGCTTTTTGAAAGAAAAATTGATGACTCATCCTGAGCCGGATTCCTTACTGGCTATATCGGATACCTTGGCCGAATACAAAGTAGAAAGCCTTGCGCTACAGCTCGATGAGGAAAAATTGGATCAACTGCCCTTACCTTGTGTGGTTCAGATCAGCAAAAATCCGTATCCTTATTTTACTTGCATGACTCAAGTCACTGAGGATTGGGTGGAATATTTGGACGAAAAGGGAAAGCGGATTAAGCAGCGTAGAAAAGAGTTTGTGAGCTTATGGACTGGGAAAACTCTGGTGGTGGAAAAAGGGGAGCATTCCGGAGAGCCTGGATATTTCCAGCGAAGGAAGGAGCAGATGATCTATCAATTCCTTCTTTTTTTCCTTGGGGCAGTCGGACTAGCTTGGATCCTTGGAGATTTGAGTGGGTTGTATTACAACACTTCATATTCCCTAGGAGCGATAGCACTTTTCATAGTAAAGCTAACAGGCCAAGGGATATCGGCCATTTTGCTCTGGTCAGAGGTAGATAGGAAGAATACTGCAATTACCCAATTTTGCGGAGGTGGAGATCAAACAGATTGCAATTCAGTCATTGACTCCTTTTCTTTTGCGGGGCTGATCAGTTTGGGGAATTTGGCCTTTGCCTATTTTTTGCGAGCACTACCCTACTCTTGGTTAGCTCATTTTCCGCATCCGCTCTTGGCCTAATGGGTTTGCTCAGTTATTCCAGTTTGGCGATTATCCCATTTTCCCTGTACTATCAGGGAGTCAAACTGAAAAAATGGTGCCGCCTATGCCTCTGGATTTCCGAGATTTTAGTAGTGGAATTGGCAGTCAGTCAATTTCTATTGCCTGAATTAGCTTGGCCTGCATTTGGAGAATTGGGACTGTTTTCATTCGTTTTCTTGGCTACTGTCTTGGCCTGGATCAGCTTAAAGCCTTACTTGATGGCTCAAAAAGAGTTATACACGACCAAAAGCAAGTTGGCGAAGGTTCTGTCCAATAGGGAGCTTTTCGACTATTTCCTGAGCACATCAAGACAGATCACTTCCAATCCCGAAGGGTTGGGAATATTTCTAAAAGGGGCAAATCCTAAATACCATGTCTTAAAAGTCTGCAATCCCTATTGTGGTCCCTGTGCCCGTACGCATCCGCTCTTGGAGCAGCTCTATGAAGCCGGGAATATTGATTTGCAGATTGTGTTTGTTCCAGGAGGTGGAGATGACGTCAGGTTAATGACCATTCGCCACCTTTTGGGGATTGCTTCTAAAGGGGATTTAGAACAGACTCGCCAAGCCTTGGATGAGTGGTATAGTCAGGACAAGAAGGATTATGAAGCCTTTGCGGCAAAGTATCCACTGAATGGAGAACTGGCAAGTCAGGAATCCAACATTAAATCCATGCAGGACTGGGCAGAGCAAGAGCAGATTACCCATACACCTACGATTTTCATCAATGGCTATGAATTGCCATCCACCTATGCCGTGGAGGATTTGAAATATGTCTTAAACTAAAAAAAGCTGCTGATGCAAAAAAATATTCAATCGCGATGAATAGTCACAGTCTTCGGTGACTTAAACGGTCGGAGGGTTTCTTACCAATTCAAAATTTATTGTTAACCATTTAAATTATAAAAATCATGAAAAAATTAAGCTTAGAAATGCTCCGACTTAGCACCAATGAGATTTTGGAAAGAAGTCAGATGAAGAAGATTACAGGTGGGTATGGTACCTGCACTACATGCACGCGTTATGATTCAAACTTACAGCCAAATGGAACATATACCACCTCTGGTTCTTGTAATGCGGGGCCAACGTGCTATAATGATCCTGATTGTTTTACTTGGTCTTGTAGTTAATTTTGAAGGCAAAGTATCGGTTACCTTTATATTTATTTTAAATAAATAAATTTATTAAATAAGTATACATTGACTGATGGCAAATTAATGTATTACAGAACTACTTCAAATGAAATTCATTTGAAGTAGTTCTAAATTTCCTGTCCTATATTAAAAAATATGATGAGTAATCAATTACAGTCACCATTTTAAAAACCTTTTAAAGATAGAGTACAGATTTAAAAGGAAAACAATAAAGACAAGTAAACTATTTTCTATCATGAAACATATTAAAAGGATGTTGTTTTTTATTTTAATTTTCCAATTTCAAAATTGTGGAAATAAAGATCATCCAAACTATCCTGAATCAACTAAAGACATTGACATAAAAATAGATTTTTTGAAGGAAGGTTCACCAGGATTTGATTTTGAATTACTAGACTCTATAAACCTTGAGGTTCCTGGAAACCCTCCCCTTACATCAATCCAAGACTTGGTTTTTTCGCAAAACTTCTTCCTTCTTTTAGATAGAAAACAAGGGTTATTAAAATTTGATAACAATGGTATGTTTCTCTTGAAAATTGGAGAGTTCGGTGAAGGGCCAGATGAATATGCTATGCCCTATGCACTTCACTTAGATGAAAAGAAAAACATTGTCTATGTGGCAGATTGGAAAAAAATGGTTATTCTCACTTATAGCCTCGAAGGAAAATTTGAATCAACAAGCAGTAAACTTCCTGGGTATCCTATATCATTTTATAAAGAAAATGATACGCTTCTGATAGTTCAGGAGACAATAAATGGAACAAAAGAGCAACCTAGGGAAGTGATGATAAGCTCACTTAAACCCAATAGTCTTGAAATTGTGAATAAGGAAAGCCCAGTCTATAGTTTTCATTCTAATTTCACCACTATCCATCCCATTCCTAGGATATTAAGCAGGGTAGGTAATTCAAGCTTGTTTTACATGCCAATAATTCGGGGAGAGATTTCTTCGCATACTGATAGAGATACGATTTTTAGAAAAGTGGATGATCATCTGTTGCCTGAGTATCTAATTAATTTTGTAGGGTTTGATATTACACTTCAATTGGGAATAAGCCAAATAGTGATGTCTGATAATTATGCCTTTCTCCGCCTGATTTATGACAACCGTCCCTATTTTTTAGTAATTGATTTAGAAAGCAATCAACCACTAATTCATTTAAAAAAAATATTAAATCAGGAAATGACAGATGAAATGATTCCAAGGACTTTTAAAGGAGATAGGTATTATTCCATTTTTAGGGATAGGGTGAATGGCTTGGAGAAAAATCCACGAATAGTGTTTTACCGTGTGCCATAGTAAAGGAATAGAATTTTTGTTTTGAAAACATTTCCCCATTACAAACAACCCGACTCCAAAGACTGTGGTCCTACTTGCTTGCGGATAATCGCAAAGCACTATGGGAAGCTTATTTCCTTAAAAGAAATCCGGGAAATATCGGAGACGACTCGGGAAGGAAGCAGCCTTTTGAAGCTCAGTGATGCCGCTGATGCGATGGGGTTTAAGACCATTGGGGCAAAGTTAAGCTTTGAAAAGTTGATTCAAGCCCCTTTGCCCTTAATTGTACATTGGGACAAGCAGCACTTTGTCGTCGTATATCGAATCAAAAATGATAGGGTATTTATTTCTGATCCTGCTTACGGTTTAATCCAGTATTCCAAAGAAGAGTTTATCTCTCGGTGGATCGGTAATAATGGCACTGAGCATACTCAGGAAGGGGTCACGCTCTTACTTGAACCTACCCCTGCTTTCCGAAAAATGAAATGGGAGGAAAAAGAAAAGCGTTCCCTTGGTTTCCTCTTCAACTACCTGTTCCAGTATAAAAATCTGATCGCGCAGTTAGCCATCGGGCTGCTGGTAGGTAGTTTGCTGCAGCTGATTTTTCCTTTCCTGACGCAAAGCATTGTGGATGTTGGGATCCAAAATCAGGACATCAATTTTATTTACTTGGTTCTCTTTGCACAGATTATGCTGTTTTTGGGCAGGATGAGTGTGGAAGTGATTAGAAGCTGGATTTTGCTGCACCTGACTACCCGGATCAATATTTCGCTGGTCTCGGATTTTTTCATTAAGCTGATGAACCTTCCCATTTCTTACTTCGATACTCGGATGACGGGGGATATCATGCAGCGAATAGGCGATCATCGAAGGATTGAGAACCTTTTGACAGGCACCACGCTCAATACCTTATTCTCTTTTTTCAATCTGATCGTTTTTGGAGCGGTTTTAATCTATTACAGTTTGACGATTTTTTTGATCTTTCTTGGAGGAAGTGTGTTGTACCTCGTTTGGGTCTTGTTTTTTATGAAGCGCCGTAGGGAGCTTGATTACAAACGCTTTGCCCAGTTGAGTCAGGAACAGAGCACTGTGATCGAGCTCATCAATGGCATGCAGGAAATCAAAATGCACAATGCCGAAACGCAAAAGCGTTGGAGTTGGGAATTTGTACAGGCCAGACTGTTTCAGGTATCCATTCAGTCCTTATCTCTCGAGCAGACGCAGCAGGTAGGCTCATCCGTGATCAACGAACTCAAAAATATCCTGATCACCTTTACTTCTGCCATGCTCGTGATCGAAGGAAATCTGACTTTGGGCATGATGCTGGCCCTGCAATATATCATTGGACAGTTGAATAGCCCCATTAATGAATTGGTAGGTTTTTTTCGGTCTTTTCAGGATGCCACAATCAGCCTCGAACGACTCAATGAAATCCATGACAAAGAAGATGAAGAAAATTCTGAAAAACAGCTGGTCAGAACAGTTGAGCCTGGTGAGGCCATGGAAGCCAAGAACCTCTCCTTTCGCTATGTCGGTGCTGAAAATCCCGTATTGACTGGAATAAACCTTCATCTTCAGCCTAAAAAAGTCACGGCAATAGTCGGTGCAAGTGGTAGCGGCAAGACCACCTTGATGAAGCTATTGCTAAAATTCTATGAGCCTAGCTCCGGGGAGATACGGTACGGAAAACACGACCTAAAAACAGTTAGCCCAAAAAGTTGGAGGGAACAGTGCGGGGTGGTGATGCAGGAAGGCTATGTATTCAACGATACCATAGCAGCAAATATCGCAGTGGGTCAAGATTTCATTGATCAGGAAAGGTTGCTAGAAGCTGCTCGTATCGCCAATATCCTGGAATTTATCCAGTCTTTACCGCTTGGGTTCAATACCAAAATTGGCAATGAAGGAGTAGGAATGAGTACAGGACAGAAGCAACGCCTATTTATTGCCCGGGCTATATACAAAAATCCGGCTATGCTCTTTTTTGACGAAGCTACCTCGGCTTTGGACGCAAAAAATGAACGCCAGGTCATGGAAAATCTCCAAAAGTTTATGCAGGGCAAAACGGTTTTTATCATTGCCCACCGATTGAGTACGGTCCGTAATGCGGATCAGATCATTGTAATCGATCGGGGTAAAATTGTTGAACAAGGGCCCCATGTAGAATTGGTTCACGCCAAAGGCATCTATTATGATCTGGTGAAAAATCAGTTGGAATTGGAAAAAATTAACTCAAACTGATCATGCCTGTAATTAGCCAAAACGATAATCTTAACCTTCGGTCTGAAGAGGTCCAGGAGATTATTTCCCGGCCCCCGGCTTGGTTGATCCGATGGGGCATTACCTTAATATTCATCCTCCTTTCTCTTTTAATAGGATTATCCTTTTTGATCCGATATCCTGATTTTGTAGAAGCTAAAGTATTGGTCACTACTGCCAATCCAACCGAACGTATAGCTGCCCGTGTTACTGGACAGATAGAGCACCTTTTTATCAAAAATGGAGATCAGGTAAAGATAGACCAGCCCTTAGCAGGCATCAAGAGTACAGCTAGGTTGGAAGATGTACTGTTTTTGAAAACTACTCTAGAAAAAGAATCCTTTGGTAAGGAAAATGACTTTTTATTTCCTGTTGAATCACTTACCGAATTGGTATTAGGGGAGGTGGGATTACCGTTTTTGGAATTCGAAAGGAATTATTTGGAGTATCGATTGGTCAGGGAGCTACAGCCCTTTGCAGGACAGTTGGAGGGCACCAAAGCATCCATAGAAGAAATCAAAAAACGGATCAGCAGTCAGCAATCCCAAAAAGAATTACTTAGCAGAAGACTTTCCTTAGCCAAAATCGACTACGAGCGTAACAGAAACCTCCATCAGCAAGGGGTCATTGCAGACAAGGATTTTGAATCCCGTGAAATGGAATATTTGCAGATGGAAGAACAGGTCAACCAAATGGCAATATCCATCTCTCAATTGCAGGAAACACTGAATACGGCAAATCAGAATATAAAAAACACCACCATCAATCGGGAAGAAGAGGAGGCGAGGTCATTGAAAGCGCTAATCCAATCCTATCAAGGACTTAAGCGGAGTTTACGGGATTGGGAATATTTGTATCTGATGAAATCTTCCATTAATGGAGTAGTCAGCTTTCAAAAAGTATGGGGAGCCAATCAGCAAGTCAATTCAGGGGAACTAGTGTTTACCATATTACCGGACAATAAATCCGAACTAATGGGTGCCATGAAAATAGCGGCTCAAAATGCCGGAAAAGTGAGCATGGACCAAAAAGTCTTGATCAAATTGGACAATTATCCATTTCAGGAATATGGGGCTTTGATCGGCAGTATTTCCAGCATTTCGGTGTCTCCGGATGAAGAGTTCAACTATTTGGTATATGCGACACTACCCGAAGGGACCCTGACTTCTTTCAAAAGGGAAATTCCATTTACCCAAGAACTCTTGGGAAATGCTGAAATCATCACCGAAGAACTGAGTGTGGCAGAGCGATTATTTTTTAAGTTCAGGTCAATCATGGTATACTAGATGAAGATTGTTCAAACATTTTGGATTGACGAAGGGAAAGACCCCTTGAAGGATAGTTTTGGATGGTGCAGTGCTCCGTATCATTTGATGAGTTGGGCGCTGAGTTGCCTACAACTTCATCAATTTTACGAAGACTTGGAATTAATCACTGATAGGAAGGGAAAAGAGTTGCTGATTGATCAATTGCAATTACCTTTTAAAAAGGTAAGAGTGGAACTGGATGACTTAGACCTAGTACCTATTCCCGGCTTATGGGTGATGAAAAAAATATATTCCTATACCCTTCATGAGGAACCTTTCCTCAATGTTGACGGAGACGTATATGTTTATGCCCCATTTCCTAGTGAACTTCTTTCTAGCCAACTGATTGCCCAGAATATCGAGCAAGATTTTGATTATTATAAAGAGTTGGTCGGACTTGTAGGGAATACTTTTCCATTTGTTCCAAAGCCAATTAAAGAACAAATAGATAAGAAAAAGGAAATTCAGGCCAGTAATGCGGGGATTCTTGGAGGGAAAAATCACGCGTTTTTTAAAGACTATTTTCAAATGGTCGAGCAATTTATAACTGTTAACCAAGACCAGATTAAAGCCTTAAACCCAATGCAAATTAGGGATTTTAACCAGCTAGTTGAGCAGTATATTTTCCATTGCCTGAGTAATGATCAAGGGATTGAGGTAAACTACCTGTTGGATCCTGTTTACGACCCCTCTTACATGGAAGTATTTGGGAATTTTCATCACTTACCAACCAAATCTTCCTATATCCATACCTTAGGAGATTATAAGAAAAATGGGTGGGTTTGTGACCAGCTAGCCCATCGATTACGGCTTGATTATCCGGATTATTATCGGAGAATTTCTGATCTCTTCGAATCAGACCAAAAATCACACTCAGAAAAAACTCATGCTGTAAGCAAAAAAGATCCCTATGATAAAATTTCATCCTATTCAAAGGACTATTTAGCAAAATCTGAAAAGGAACAATTTTATAGAACTGATCGAATGCTAACCGCCATTTGTGAAAAAGAGGGAATTGCCTGGGATAGAACAAAATTCACAATTCAGGAATTTAAAGACTATCTGGAAAGCATCTCCAATATCACCCCTTGGAAAAGAATACTAAACGATGTTTATGAGTTTGAAGAAGAAAAGCTTAGACTAATCAGATCCCTCCTTCAATACAAACTCGAAGAGGAGAAAGCGTTTTCTGCCATTCAATTGGCCAATGAAGCTTTGAAGGATCCTAACTGGCAAGAAAAGGCCGAGCTAAAATTGGCAGCCAATTGCAAAACCATCATTTCAGAATGGGATTGGTCTCAAAACTCTGTTTTATTTACCCAAATTAAAATGAATTCAATAGAGGAAAACCTACTGCCTCCTCCCCATTTCTATCAAACCTTATTACTTTGGGATCAGCACCATACAGAAATAATAGAATACCTAGTAGGCCCCATTGCCTCCTATCTTTTATCAGTCCTTTCAGAGGACAGCTTTATTCAAATGACTGATTTATCCGAAAAGGTATGTTCTTTTTTTCAGCTAGCAAACAAAGATCAGGTTATGGATTTATTGGATGAAGAGATACGGTTTTTAGCCTACAGCGGGGTGATCCATCTAAGTGGAAAGGATTACCTAATTCAGTAAAAACTTACTGAAAATTAGAAATATCTTACTAGGCATTAGCTAATTAAGTAAATAATTTTAAATATAATGACCGGAAGTACCGGTCAAGATTCTTAAACAAAACTACCAAACAAACAAACAAATGAAAAAGTTAAATTTAGAAATGCTACGACTCAGCACCGACGAAGTCTTGGAAAGAAGTCAGATGAAGAAGATTACTGGGGGGTATGGAATGAGCTATTGTGCTACCATGTATATGATTAGATCCTGTAATCAACTTTCTGGAGGTGCTTATTCGGGCTGGGCTTATGGCTGGACAAGCAACGGATGCAATAATTCGGGAGGCGCAAATTATTGGAATGCAGTGACCTCAGCGGGGTATAGCATGCAAGGATGCAGCACAGGTTGGTATAGTTATTAATTGGGAGAATTTTGAACTAGGGGCTTTGCTCCTAGTTCACCAAGAAAGTAGTCCTTAGAAATCCAATATTATACAGGCATCTTCCAAAGAAATATCTTAAATATATAAGAAGAACACTTACTATCCTCCTACCGAAGGCCAGCTTGCTAGAGGTAATCAGGGGTTCAATTTAACCACGAAATTCTGCAATAAGAGATGAAATATGTCATTGCTTTTATTATTTCATTTTTTTCTTCCACTTTACTCTTTTCTCAGAATAAGGCAGGGCAAAATCATATTTCTGGAACCATCCGAGATGGAAATTCTCCAGTCCCCAATGCCTATATTTTTCTAAAAAACTATCCGGATTTCAATTGTCTATCTGATTCCGAAGGATTCTTTAAGCTACGTTTTCCTGAGAGCTTAAAAATTGATACGCTGATAGTATCTCATCTTAGCTACACCAAAGCGCAAATGGCAATAAAAAGCCTCAAAAATAATCCGACGAATATCACATTGCAAAGTAAAACCATCGTATTGGATGAAATTACAGTAAAACCAGAAAAGGATTACCTCAAAGACTTCTTTCAAAAAATAGCACAAAATATCCCAAAGAATTATCCTGAGAAAAGGCACCAAATGACGGGCTTATTCAGAAAGTTATCCACTAATTACGAGGAGTTTACCCATCTGACAGAAGCTCAAGTAGTAGTGGAGGATGTTGGATATACAAAAGAAGTAAAAGGAGCCAAAATTAAAATCGAGGATTACAGAGAGAGTGGCGATTTTTCGGAAATAGACTCAACTTTTCTCTTACTATTGAAAGCACAGGAAGATTCTTACGCTTTTGAAGAGAAAAATAAAGTGCCAAGCAACCCAATCATTCGATTATACGAAGACAACTTTATTAGGAAAAGTTATTTGGACGAAAGCCCATTTAATAGTAATGGGTATTTGAATGAGTTTTTTGGCATTGTGGAATTACCCATCTATCAAGAATTCCTTGGGTACGAGCTAGTGGATAATGATACTATTTTCACCATTGCCTACGGGACTACTGACCCTCCTCTAGGGACTACTTATATAAAAGTCAATAGCAGTGACTATGCAGTGGTAGAGTTTCAAGTGACTCGTTACCTGGATCCTGAACGGGAATTATATGAGCAATTTCTAATGAAATATCGAAAAATTCAGGATAAATACTACCCTGAAAAATTGGTCCATAAAGTACTTCGGTTTATCAATCGGAATGTGGGCAGTCACCAAATGGATATATCTACCTTGTGGTTTGATGAAATAAAAACCGAAAATTTCAAAAAGCTCAAAAGTCGTGAAATTATAGAAAGGGATGAAATATTGCCATCAAACGCCTTTACCTATGAGCAAGAGTTCTGGAAAATCAATAAGTTGCCCAAAGCTTTTCCCTTAGATTCTGCCATCCTCAAAAGTCTAGGAAGACATAAAAAACTAGAAGACCAGTTTAAGGAAAATGGAAGGGACTGATACAAATCACCAAGCAAAATTTAACCGACCGATCTTTATAGTCCTTGGAATCCTATTCCTATTTTCTTGTGATTCCGCACTTCAGAGTAGTAATCAAGAAGAACAAAAAGATCAAATCGTTCTGATGCTAGAAGATAGCATGGTTGGTGATTTTTTGGCAAAGCGTAAAGGCTCTTTTATGTACATTGATGATGAGCTATTTTCTGCGAAAATAGAATTTTCAGGAGATTCCCTTAGTCACTATGGGATAATCAAAACAAAAAGAGGCTTTTTAGAGCTAGTATATCAAGAAAATAGCCAGAATCGTTTCAGCTACCTATTCCAAAAGGGAGATACGGTACTAATAAAACTAAATGAACAAAACATTTGGATGGAAACGGTCAATAGAAGAACCTCCTCATATGAAACCAATTTGGAACTCCTTAGGAATCGAGATCTTTACCAATCTACCTACACAAAACTTCAAGATTTTTACTTATTATGGAAATCGAATTATGCCTCGTTTATGCCAGTAGAGCTAAAGGAGGAACTCAAGCAATACCGCAAAGAGGCGGTAGAAAGCTTGAATTTGGAGCTGTCTTGGATCGATTCCTTGAGGACTGAAAAATCCATTTCACCAAGTTTGGCTGAGTTTTACACTTCAAAAGCCCGTTTTGAACTAAATAAATTGAACTGTTTTGGGGAGGAGGATGGGGCATTTGATGCAAGAGGAGCCTTTCGATTATTTCTTGGATCGGAATGGGATACCCAGGAAGGCGTCCAAACAATTTACCTGCACGACTTCGCTGATTTCCTGCTTATCTATGAGCTGCTTCACCATCCCATTCCCTCAAAAAGTTCCCCCTTTGTTACCAATGCCTCTACCCCTTTCGGCAAACAAATGTTATTCAGCTATTTAAACCAGACACTTCCCTATCTTCCTTTTGAAGAAGCAGCGAATTGGTTGACAAGCTATGAAAATAGTTTAGCTAATCAGGCACAAGCTAAATTTCTCAGGACGTCTTTTGAAGCGTTGAAAAATCAGCGGCCGGATCTAGATCTTATGGGGCTTGGTAAATCCACGACTACGCTTGAAGAGCTCTTAGTCCAAAAAAAAGGAAAATACCTATACATTGATTTTTGGGCGGCATGGTGCATCCCTTGTATCCAATCATTTCCAGCGTCCATCGCTTTGCATGATAAGTATAAGGAAAGGGAGTTTGAAGTAATTTACTTATCCATTGACAAAAACCACAAATACTGGGAAGATGTGGTTGAAAAATACCAAATCGCTATTCCAAATCGTTCTTTTATTGTACAGAATTTAGAGGAATCCATGTTTCTTGAAAAGCTGAAAGTGGATGTCATACCTCGCTATCTTTTTTTTAATCAAGAAGGAAAACTAATTCATCCCTATTCTCCTAGTCCAAATTCTGATGAAATTCGGGTTTTTCTTGAGGAGCTGATACAGAAATAAATAACTTAACCATCAATCTTCCTCAAGATAAATAGGTACGAGTAATTTCCAATTATGAAAAAATTTTTTGTTTTTCCCCTCTTTTTTTTAGGAATGCTCTACTCATGCGGAGAAAAATCCGCTTTTCCTTTAACAAAAGACTCATCCAAGATTGACACCCTGATTTTTTATTCTGAAAATGAAATCATCGATCTCGGAGAAGATGGAGAATTTTTAATTTCTTCAGACATGTCTGACGATGCGTCTTCCTATTTTATTTTCAATCTTGAGAAAAGACTTTTATACACACTGGATTTAAAAACTAAAAAGCTTCTATCAAAATTGGAAATGCCTTCCGAAGGTCCTGATGGTATTGGAAACTGGCTGATAGACTTTCAGCGATTGGATGACCAAAACTTTATCGCTCAAGGTGACAATGTTTTCTGTTTTTTCAATTTAGAAGGAAAAGTATTGGATAAAATACGGGTAGATCACTTATTTTATTTTTATCCCGAATTGACCAAAAAATTTTCTAATGTCGGATTCCTTTATAAGAATGGACAATTCCACTTCTCGACAGTGGAAATGGGCAAAATCGAATCGCAATTGCTTAGCTATATTCCGAAAAGCGACTCCTTTCTTTTGAGAGAGATCCCATTCGTGGAATTGATGAAAAATTCGTCAGTAGTAACTCAGGTCAAATCCTACAGCTTTTATTCTGCTTCTTCTTTTGTTATCAATGATTTTCCAGGTGGAATCCTAGTCGTAAACCGTGCCTTACCCAATATGACCGCATACCTGAACAATGGGGACACAGTAAGCACCAAGCCAAACAGCTCAATTTTTTTTGAAGACCTGGTGCCAGTTGAGGAAATATTCAGAGCAAAAAATGAATTGGAAGAAAAAGAATTTAAAAAGGAATTAGAAAAGCAAATGAACTTTCTCCGACCGGAAGTGGATGAAAAAAATCAAAAGCTCTATAGATTTGGCTATCGACTGGCATCGGATGGTATTTCTTATGATACCTATTTATTTGAATATGATCTGAATTTAACCTTGACGCGGGAGACTCAATTGGAAGGAATCAAAATCAAACCCAAGAAAATGTTCCTCAGAGAGTCGACTTTTTATCTGGCAGTGTCTTTTGACGATGAACCGGTGTTTCTGATGTTCAGCAATCCTTTTTGAAATGCAATGAACAAATCGTTAGGTAATTCTAAGCATACAGCGGAGGGATCCATCTTAGAGGAATCAGGAACAGCTAATTTAGTAAATATTTACTGAAACTTAGTAAATATGGTATAGATATAAATTTAAATTTTTCAGAACTTAAGCAAAGAAACAGAAAGTCTGTTTTAGAGAATAAAAAAACAATAAAAATGAAAAAATTAATTTTAGAAAAATTGAAGTATTCCTCAGAGGAGATACTTCAAAGAAATCAAATGGCCAAAATTTATGGCGGGGAAGACCCAAGAAATAATGGACATTGGTATTGTACATGTGGAAATGGGCCGGCTTTTTTGGTTTATGTCACTGATGGGACAGACCCTACATTTGTAGCGAATTGTGGACAACAGGTGGCAAGTTGTAGTGGAGCTTAATTTAACTTATGCTAGAAGGTTAATTTCTAATCTTCTAGCATTAAACACACCTTATGAAAACAATTTATATAAATACTATAATTTATACACTTATTGTAAGCACATCTTGCTCAAATAGAGACAACCTAAGTGATTTCACCTTAATAGATGCTTCAATAGTAAAAGAGGAGGGAAAAATTATCTCTGATTTTTCAGACTCTACACTTATAATACCATTAGAAACTAAAACAAAATCTTTATTAAGCTGGATAACTAATTTAAAACTAGTTAAAGATAAAATTTACATTTCAGATATTAACAATGTCCTTATATTTGATTTAAATGGGAATTTTCTGTCATCCCTAGGAAGTAAAGGCGATGGACCAGGTGAATATGGTACGATTTATTCTATGGCTTTTGACGAGAATTCAAGTATATTTTACGTTGCATCTGAAAACAAACTAATTTCATTTGACTTAAATAATAATTTTCTTAGAGAAAAAAAATTTCCTTTTTTACTTCAATATATCGAAGTGATTAATGGAGAAGTGGTTCTAATTTCTGACAACTTACTCAATAACCCTACTGGAGGCTTTATTGAATCCACAGTTCTATATAAATTGGATGACAATTTTGAGATTTATAAGAAAATAGAACTATTGTCTAAAAATATAAATAAAAAAATAATAGGAGGATTTTCTATAAAACAATATATTTCACCAACAGATGAAGGCACATTCATATACAAACCTGTATTTACAACTGAAAACTTCAATAGAGATACTCTTTTTTTACTTCAAAATGATAAAATTACCCCATTCAAAAGATTGGGATTTGATTTCTCAACGAAGCTTGATGAACGTGGTTTCAAGACTTCAACTATCTTGAATATCAATAGATCTAAAGACTATATTACAAGTGAATTTACACTAGAATATGATAAAATGTTTTTTTTATATGAAATTAAAAACAACAAATATCATATTATGAAAGGAGGGATCATTGATGAGGTAGGAGACACAGTTGTTCTAAGACCTCTTAACCTAAAAAAAAATATTTTTTACTACATAAAGCAGGAAAACTTCACTAGTACTGAGTATGAAGAAATGAACCCTCTAATTGGAATTGTGAAATTAAAATAATATGGATAATTTTTTTTAATACATTAGATCAATAGCAATTTATCACCTGATTGATACTCTCATGATACCTACTTATTTGAATATGATCTGAACTTAACCTTGACACAGGAGATTCAATTGGAAGGAATCAAAATCAAACCCAAGAAAATGTTCCTCAGAGAGTCGACTTTTTACCTGGCAGTTTCTTTTGACGACGAACCGGGGTTACTGATTTTCAGAAATCCTTCTTTAAAACTATGAACATTTCGTTGGGTTTTTCTTAGCCTACAGCGGAGGGATCCATCTTAGAGGAATCATGAACAGCTAATTCAGTAAATATTTACTCAAACTTAATAAATAGGGTATAGGTATTCGCTTGATTACCAATTAATTTAGGATCTTATGATCGAAAGTGCCGATCAAGATTCTTACACAAAACAAATAAGTAAAATGAAAAAATTAAGCTTAGAAATGCTCAGACTCTCTTCAGAAGAAGTACTCGGGCGAAGTCAAATGAAAAAAATTTCAGGCGGATATGGAACTGGAAATGGTCCTTGCTATATTACTTGTTCACTTTCAGGCGGTGGATCAATTCAACATAGTGTCCCTAATTGCAGCGTAGGCTGCCTCCAAGGAGTTGGTTCTAGTCCAATGTATTGTTCCTGCAACTAATATTGGATAGAAACATCAAAAAAATGGTAGGGATTCAATTAGAAAATGAAGCATCCTCTTCTATTCTATAGACAAGATATCGGGTAAAATCGTCTTCTCTTTTTGGATCTACGGATTTGACGAGAAGACGATTTCCTGGTAAGGTTGTCATTAAAACTCCGCGTTCAGGAATAAGAATATCCTTACTAAGCTGATCATTATAATTAAAAAGAATTAATCGATTCTGAGTTGGATTTTCATCAATTTCCGGTTGATTCTTTTTGAACGGATTAATAGTAACACCCGATAAATACTCTAACACGAATAAATCATCATCCAACTGATGAATGCTCTGGTTTTTAGGGGATAATAACCACCCTTCGGGGGTTTGGAATAAATCTTCAGGCTTTAATTTATTAGGAAATGGCAAGGAATTGGGGTCTTCATAAAGAATTGGAATCCTTATAAAAGCCATTCCTTCAGATAAATCATGAATGGTTATTTGATTATCGAAAGAGCTTGTAAGAATAAGTTTGGATGATTTAGAATTGACGTCATAAACAGGGGAATAAAACCCTCCAACTAAACCAAGGAATTCCTTGGTTACCTGACGCTCAGAAAGAGGAGAAAATTGCCTTAGGGTCGAACTCTTTCGATCGTATAGTTCAAATAGCATTAATTGATCAAAATTATTTCCACTTAGGGGGTTAAATCTACTTGTGCCAGATGGAATGGTAGCAAAGGTGATTTGATTTTGGAATGAATCTAAATTGAAATAGGAAAATTTCTTCGCCAAGGAATATAAATATAAAATATCAATGGGCTGATATTTAAAACGATCAATGAGCTTCAAATTACGATCATATAGCAAAACTTCAACACTTGTCATTACCCAAATATTTCCTTCATCTGAAAAACCAATACTAGAAAAACTCGAAGAATGTTGTTCAGGTCCCTCGCCTTGCATATTCTCACTAATAATTACCTTTCCATTTTCATCCACTAGAAGTATCTCTTTACCACGGTTGGTATTGGAATATCCTAAATACAATTTCTCTTTAGGGAAATAATCCAATAATTCAACAGAAGTAATAGAATGAATAAGAAATTCCTTCTCTTTTATCAGATCAAATGAACTCATCATTTGATTTTTTCTAATTTGCTCCACCTTTTTACAAGAATATCCGGTAAACAAGGAGAATAAAAGAAGAATTCTAAAATAAAACCGATTATGATTTAACAGTAACATATTGAAGGAGAAATGGACCAACAAAAACATTCACTAATTTAGAAAACAATAGAAGATTACCAAAATATTATAAAATTTAAGATAAATTTAATTGCTATTTTCGTTAAAAAATTTAGCACAAATTATAAATTAATAGTTATTATGAGAAATTTACTCATTTTTCAAATAATTTTGATCGTATTCTCATGCTCAAAAACAGAAAAGAAATTTGAAGAAATTGGAGGTTTTGAAAAAATAGACAGCATTCAGGTTCCAATTTCTCCTACCTTAATTTTTCAAGATTTGGATTTAAATTCTGAAAAAGTCCTTTTTTTGGATAAATCCGATTCATCACCTAAAATCCTATTAATGGATTTTAAAGGAAATACCAAAAACACATTTCCCTTAACTAAAGAGACAAATTTCCTTTTTGAGGATATCTTGATTCCATTTGAATTTCAAGCTGATCAATCCATATCAGCAATTGGCCCAAAAGGATTAATAAATTATTCCTTTACAGGGACATCAATTAGTACCTTTATAATGCCCAAAAACTTAATTGAACAAATTTCAAAATCAACCTATTTCGATATATCTGAAAATAATTTGATTCTATGGAATAGAGATATCGTAAACCTTAACAATAAAGACTTATCGAAATTCGAAAACATATGTGTTTTAGAAAGCATAAATATAGCAAATGGTGAATCAAAACCATTAATTAAAATCCCCAACATAAGCATTTTTAGAAATGATAAATATTATATTAAAGGAGATTGGCTCCCAGTTTTTACGGTTGAAAAAGATGAAATTCATATTATATTTGGAATAGAACCCAATATATACACCTTTAAAAAAGGTCACCCAAATAAACTCTTAAAAAACACTCCTATTAAACTAAAAGCATATCGAAATTTTGAGGGATATGATAACTATGCTTCAACACTCAGCTCCATAAACCATCCCTTATCATCAGGAAAAATTCTATCCATCCAAAAAATTAATAAACATTTTTTAATCACATATTTTCCAGGATATGACCCCATTAATGTAAACGAAAAAATAAGGTCCAAATCAACAGAAGAATTAATTGAATTTATGAGAATATGTATATCCGCAATGACACCAGTAGCCAAATAAGTTCTTATTGACAGTTAGTGACAATTGCTTTAGTTGGGTTTCAACTTGCTTTAAATTAG
>NZ_BTPC01000006.1:5000-124218 GCF_036245605.1 Algoriphagus sp. oki45 | reverse complement strand
AAAGAATGTAGACAAAGTACATAGAAGAAAAATAAAAAAGGCCCGCAGAATCTGCAAGCCTTTGGGTGGAGAATAACGGATTCGAACCGATGACCTCTACACTGCCAGTGTAGCGCTCTAGCCAACTGAGCTAATTCCCCATTTTATGTTCAGGATTCGACCTGCTGACCTTCCCGAATGCCTTCGAGACGCTCTAGCCAACTGAGCTAATCCCCCAATTCGAGGTGCAAATATAGAACGGGTTTTTATACCCGCAAATAATTATTTATTCCTGGGAATAATTTATCCGAGTGAGTATGCTTCTTCCCAAAGTGACCTCGTCTGTAAATTCCAATTCTCCTCCTACAGGAATTCCTCTGGCAATGGTGCTGACTTTTACTCCTGATTCTTTGAGTCTTTTACTTAGATAAAAGGAAGTGGTGTCTCCCTCCATAGTGGCAGATAGGGCCAAAATCACCTCTTTTACCTCTCCTTCTTCCACTCTTTTAGTCAGGCTTTCGATCTTTAGGTCATCAGGTCCTATTCCTTGAATTGGAGATATCACTCCACCCAATACATGAAACAGACCAGAATATTGATTGGTATTCTCGATAGCTAAAACGTCCCTGATATCTTCCACCACACAGATGATACTTCTGTCCCGACGATGGCTCAGGCAAATACTGCACTCTTCCTGATCAGAAATGTTGTGGCAGGTTATGCAGTACTTCACTTCTTCTCTCATGCGAGAAAGTGCCAGTGCCAAAGCCTCAGTAACCGCTTCGTTTTGCTTAAGCAAATGGAGAGCAAGGCGTAATGCGGTTTTTTTTCCGATTCCAGGCAGTCTGGAGATTTCTGTTACTGCATCTTCAATGAGTTTGGAGGGGAAGTTCAAAGGGACTGGAAATTATAAAATGGCTGCCTGTATTCCTGCGTCAAGTATGGCTTCACACATGGGTTTAAGCTCAATTTTCGAGCCTTTTTTTACCGCGCATTTTCCTTTGTAATGAATGATCAAGGTACACTGCTCAGCTTGCTCAGGAGTATGCTTGCAGACTTTGATCAATACTTGGGTGACATGATCAAAAGTATTGACGTCATCATTAAAAACGACCAGGTCTGAGTCCTCCTGATCCAACAGCTCTTCCAGAAGGATTTCTACTTCTTCCAGTTCAGGTAAGGGATGGGCAAATCTGTTCATTTTGCAAAATTAAGAATATTAGCCAACTTGGCGAGGTAGATTCTTGGCTTTATGAATTACCAATTGGTTTTAGGGGTCATTTCGGCCTATTTTATCCTCCTTTTTTTGATATCCTATTTCACCTCCCGGAAAGTAACAGCTGATACTTTTTTCACTGGAGACAGACAATCTCCCTGGTTTCTGGTGGCATTTGGGATGATTGGAGCCTCTCTTTCAGGGGTGACTTTTATATCTGTACCAGGGGAGGTGGGTAATACTAACTTCTATTATTTCCAGGTTGTTTTGGGATATACCTTGGGGTACTTTACAATTGCCAAAGTTCTCCTTCCTCTTTATTATCGGCTCAATCTGGTTTCTATTTATTCCTATTTGGAGGATCGGTTTGGCTTTTGGTCCTACAAGACAGGTGCTTTTTTCTTTATTCTTTCCAGAGCTTTGGGATCCTCTTTGCGGGTCTATTTGGTAGCTAGTGTCCTTCAGTTGATTCTTTTTGATGCATTGGGGATTCCTTTTTGGGTCTCTGTTTTGATTACCGTGGGCCTAATTTGGCTTTATACTCACAGAGGAGGTATCAAAACTGTGGTATGGACTGACACCCTACAGACCCTTTTCATGCTGCTGGCTGTGGTCATTACCATAGTTATGATCGGCAATGATCTGGAATTGAAAAGCATCGGGGATTACTTTAATGCGGTATCTGAGGATAAGCGATCTGCTATTTTCAACTGGGATTGGAAAGCCGGAACCAATTTCTTTAAGCAGTTTATTTCCGGTGCTTTCATTACCATCGTAATGACTGGGCTTGACCAAGACATGATGCAGAAAAACCTCACTTGCCGGACCATTGGGGATGCCCAGAAAAACATGTTTTGGTTTACCATTATTCTGGTTGTTGTCAATCTACTTTTCCTTTCCTTGGGAATCCTTCTATACCTCTATGCAGAAACCAAGGGGCTTGCCATTCCCGCCAAAACCGATGAGCTTTTTCCATTCCTTGCTACTCAGGAATTTTCCGCCTTGGCCGGGGTGGTCTTCGTTCTTGGAATCACTGCCGCAGCTTATTCCAGTGCCGATTCTACCCTGACCGCTTTGACCACTTCCTTTTGCATTGATTTTCTCGAGATCGAAAGGAAATATGCTCCGGAAAAAAGAGTGAGTATCAGAAAAAAAGTACACATCGCTTTTACAGGCCTGATGTTTCTTTTGGTTTTGGCTTTTTATTGGCTCAACGATCAAAGTGTCATCAATTCTGTATTTATCATCGCAGGCTATACATATGGGCCTCTTTTGGGCCTATACAGTTTTGGTTTGTTTACAAAAATGAAAGTTCAGGACAAATGGGTCCCTTACCTTGCTGTGGCAGCTCCAGTATTGACATTTATTATCAGTTCCAATTCAGAAAAATGGCTTTGGGGCTACAAATTCGGTTTTGAAGCCTTGATCTTAAATGGAGCATTAATGTTTTTAGGACTGTTCCTCTTCCGGAGGAAAGGCTAAATTCCCAACTCCTTCTCCGGGTCCCAAAAAATTTTCTCAAAATCCTGTACCTGATCATTTTGGACCGAGACTCCGTCTTCTTTCAACAATTCCTGCATTCTTGTCGGGCTTCCAAAATGATGTTTGCCTGTCAATAATCCTTGTCGGTTGACGACTCTTTGGGCGGGGATGTCGGGTTGGGTATGGGCTGCATTCATCGCATAGCCCACCATTCTGGCTCCGCTCTTGAGACCCAAGTAATTGGCAATGGCTCCATAGCTGGTCACTCTCCCTTTTGGGATTTCCCTCACGACTTGATAGACGAGATCAAAGTAATTGGTTTTGTCTGCGCTCATGGTTCCAGTGAAGAAGTGCTTGATCGATTTTTTTGATCAGTTGGGACTCAGTTGATCTTGCGGTGGACTTTAAGGTAAACTGGAAGCGGAGAAGTAGGGTCTCTGATTTTCGCTCCAGAATATACAGGCTTGCTCCCTCCGAGTTGATCAAATCGGGGTGATCTTGGAGAGGTTGGCTGAGTTGGGTTTCTAGTGAATTCAGGTCCAACTCTTTTTGGTTGGACAATTCGAAGTCGAAAATGACCTGATGGGTATTGTTTTTCGAATAGTTGGTCACATCAGAAGAAAGAGCCATGCTATTAGGGATGAGGACGGTTTCTCCAGAGTCATTTTTCAGAACTAGATTGATCAGTGTAATATCCCGAATAAACCCGATATGCCTTCCGATTTGAACTTTGTCGCCAATTTCCAGCTGATCCGAAAACATCATGATCAAACCATTGACGATATTGGTAATGTAGTCCTTGGTCAGCAGGGCAATGGCAGCAGCCACAATGGTAATACTGGTGAGGAACTCTAAGGGACGAATACCAAAGGCCAACATCAAAGAAATCAGTAGTGCCAGTACATTCAAAAGCGTGGCAATCCGGTCGATCCCCACCACGAAGTTGGGCTGCACCTTTGCATCTTCCCTGTGTCGGAGGTATAAGCTTAAAGTGATAAATCGACCCAGAGAAATGATCAAATTGGAACTCAAAAGGAAAATCACTGCCCGGAAGACGTACCCAAGGATGACAAATTGCTCGAAAATGGGCCCCAAAGGACGCTCAGATTCGTAGAGAATCTCAAAAATGATCAGAAGAAGAACCTTGATGGCGAAGTTTCTTCTTCGGGTATTTTCGCGAATCCTGATAGTGGATTTGAGTTTATTCATGCGTCAAAAGAAAAATAAAGGCTATTTTTAGCAAATATAGAACTGATTGATTCATAAATGAGAAATATACTTGTAACTGGTGCAGGGGGATCTTTGGGGTCCGCAGTGGTAGAAAAATTCAAAAGAGAAGGATATCAGGTGATTGGATTACTTCGCCCAAACAGTGGAGAAGAATCAGAAGAATCCGATTACACCTATGAGGTGGATGTGACTGATGAGAGCTCCGTCTCTGAATTTGTCAAAGAATATCAGATGCAGTATGGAGAATTGGATGCGGTAGCGATGATCGTGGGAGGATTTGCGATGGGGTCTATTGAAGAAACTACCCAAAAGGACCTGTTGGACATGTTTCATCTCAATTTTTTGAGTGCTTTTAATCTGGTCAAAGGATTCCTTCCTCTGATGAAAAAGCAGCAAAATGGCACCTTCCTTTTTGTAGGAGCTAGACCGGCCTTGCAGCCTACAGATGCCAAAGGAACTTTAGCCTATTCCCTGAGTAAAAAGATGGTCATCTCCCTTTCAGAGATTCTTGCAGAAGAAGTGAAAGGTACCGATATCCGGACCCACGTTTTTGTCCCCAGCATCATAGATACTCCGGCCAACCGGGAATCCATGCCAGATTCGGATTTTACGAAATGGGTGAACCCCGCTGATATCGCAGAGGCGATGCATTATGCGGTAAATACACCATCTTTGCGTCAAATGACTTTCAAACTTTACGGAGGAGTTTAAATCCAATGAAAAGAAAAATAACCTTAACCCTTTTTCTTGCTTTGCTGATACACTTTGCATCTTTTTCTCAAACTGAAGAGCAGCAGGTAGAGCAAGTGATTCGAAGTCTGTTTGAGGGAATGAAGTCCAAAAATGCAGACCAAGTAGCGATGGCCTTCTCTGAGGATGCCTTGATGCAGACCGTGATCGCCAAGCCGGAAGGCAGTGAAGTGGGAAGCAATGCAGTGGCTGATTTTGTCAAAAGAATTGCCACCACTCCTGAGACGACCACATTGGACGAACAAATCCTTGACTATCAGATCAAGATAGATGGTACCATGGCCTCCGCTTGGACTCCCTATAAATTTTACGTCAATGGAAATTTTAGCCATTGTGGAGTCAATTCCTTTCAGTTGGTCAAAAAAGCCGAGGGTTGGAAAATCGTATATATCATAGACACCCGTCGCAAGGAGAATTGCGATTGATTGTATGAATGAATTGAAAATGAAGGTTTATCAGGCTGCTATCGCCTCCCTGAAGACCAAGAGTGAATTACTTTCCCAAGAGCGGATAAAAATCATTGAAAGCATTCTCGAAGAGGAAAAAAACAGTGCCGGAGACAAATATGAGACTAGCAGGGAGATGATCACCCAAGACCTGAACTCCTTGGAAAAGCAAATCCAGCAAAACAAAAACGATCTCGAGGAACTTTATCGCCTTTTTTCCATCAAAGACACTCCTACCAGTGTTCAAGAAGGTGCTTTGGTCAAGTTGGGTACCGATTGGTTTTTGATAGCGGTCAGTGTGGGCAAAATCAATACAGAGGGAATCAGTGTGTTTTTGATGAGTAAAAATTCCCCTTTGGGATCTTTATTGATCGGAAAGAAAAAATCCGATCCGGTGGATTTTAGAGGGAAAACACAACGGATCGAAGAGTTATTCTGATTCTTCTTAATCTTCTTTTGGTACGAAGCTCATCAGTTCCTTGGCTCCATCGAGCAAGGTCAATTGGTCTTTGCCTACTTTGAAGTTTTTGACCTGACTCAGGGCCGCCATAAACTCATCTTCTCCAGTCCCCGGGCAGGTTTTTTTGGTCATAGCCCCTGGGTCAAGTTGCAGACCGGTTCCTTCCAGCGAGAAACCTCCGGAAAAGTTGTTGCAGCCGGCAAAGCCAGCCAATCTTCCTCCTTCCAGAAAGCTAAGGCTGGGGATCCCTTGAGAAAATTTACTAAGGTCAAGGCCTTGTCCCAAAAGGGTGTTTAGTGCCCAAGAATTCCCTGTAAGTAGGCTCAGTGGATTCAAGGAACTGCTGCTGCTGCATCCTCCGAAGGATAGGATTAAAATTGCGAGAATAAAAATTCGGATTGATTTCATGGTTTCCTGATTTTGGTTTCATCGAAAAATAGGAAAAATTTTCTGAACTCTCATTTGCCTTTTGGGCTAAGATTCTATTCCTGTTTTATGAAATGATTACTTTTTATGGGGATTTTCTGTAAAAAATGCAGAAAAATCGACTTTGTTTTTCGATTCTTTTGGCTAAACCGTTTTTTCGCTGTAGACTTGTCAAGTCAATTCACCGACTTATGGTATTTGCAGCTAATTCGTACGTTTTTTCAGATCCTTTCCAGATGACTGGTAAGGCGGCTGCTTTTTTCGGTACCAATACCGGTATGATGACCACGATGATTACGGGGTGACCCGTTATGATCTTTGAATACCCGCCCCCAAGGCCATTTTTAGGCCAGATTTAAATTTCCAGCAATCCCTTTTCCTATGAAAATCATCAAGTTTGGAGGTTCTTCCGTAGCCAATCCTGAAAACATCCAAAAAGTCTTTGCCATCCTGCAAAGCAAGCTCAAGCAGCATGAAATAGCCGTTGTTTTTTCTGCCTTCGGTGGAGTGACGGAAACCCTTTTGACTATTGCCCGACTGGCGAGAGAAGGAGATCAGGCCTATTGGGATATGCTGCAGACCCTGGAGGAAAAGCATCTTGATATCGTCCGGCAGCTTATTGCAGTACAGAATCAGTCCACAGTGATGACCTATGTCAAAGTTCGCTTCAAGGAATTGGAGGACCTTTTTCATGGGATATACCTGATCAAAGAAAATTCAGCTCGAACACTGGACTATGTAGCCAGCTTTGGAGAGCGCCTTTCTGCCTTTATCCTGGCAGAAGCTATGGCTGGTAAAGGCATTAAAACCCAATTTGTCGATGCTCGGGATGTAATTCGGACCAATGACCGTTTTGGACAGGCCCGAGTAGATTATGAGCAGACCAATCAGTTGATCAGGGAGTATTTTTCTAAAAATCCAGGGGTAAAAATCATCACTGGTTTTATTGCCTCTACTGCCAAAGGGGAAACTACCACCTTGGGCAGATCAGGGTCGGATTACACAGCGGCCATTTTTGCCGGAGCCTTGGATGCTGAGGATTTGGAAATTTGGACAGATGTCTCTGGGGTTTTGACTTCAGACCCTAAGTTGGTTTATACCGCATTTACCATTCCCCAGCTGAGCTACAATGAGGCAATGGAGCTTTCGCACTTTGGTGCCAAAGTGATCTTCCCAGCGACAATGCAGCCGGCGATGAAGAAAAATATCCCGATCTACATCAAAAATACCTTCGAGCCTGAAAATCCGGGAACGCTTATCAATGGCGATGTGAGTCACGGCGCTCTGATCAAAGGAATCAGCTCCATGTCTAATATTTCCATCGTGACCGTACAGGGTGCGGGATTGATCGAAGGAGGAGCTACGGTCAGTCGGGTATTCAAAGCCTTGGCCGATGCCAAAGTAAATATTGTGTTGATTTCTCAGGCTTCTTCCGAACACAGCATTTGCCTAGCGATCAAAACTCAGGAGTCTTACTTGGCGAAGGAAGCGATCGAGAAGGAGTTTTTCTACGAAATCAAATCCGGGGAAATGGATCAGGTTTCCCTTCTTCACGGTTTGGCAACCGTCGCGGTGGTGGGTGAAAACATGAAACAAAATCCGGGTGCTTCAGGCCGGATGTTCCGTGCTTTGGGGCAAAACAATATCAACGTCGCAGCTATTGCCCAGGGAAGTTCGGAGTTGAATATCTCTGCGGTGATTCCTCAGCCTGATTTGCAAAAAGCACTCAACGCCCTCCACGAGGCATTTTTCCTTTCTGAAAACAAAGTACTTCACGTCTTTTTGGTGGGAACTGGCTTGATTGGCAAGGCACTGATGAAGATGATTGCCCATCAGCAGCACAAGCTTTTGAAGGATAATGAACTTGACGTGCAGATTCACGGCTTGGCGAATAGCCGATACATGGCTTTCCATGAAGACGGGTTTGATCTAAAGCATCCCCACGAACTGAGTGAATCCGATCAACCGATGGATTTGGACAAGTTTATCACCCAAATGGAAGAGATGAACTTCTCCAACTCGGTCTTTGTGGATTGCACGGCAAGTCAGGATGTAGCGGATACGTATGCGCGGATTTTGGAAGCTAAAGTGGCCATCGTAACACCAAACAAGAAGGCAAACTCCTCATCCATGGACAACTACCGCGCGCTGAAACGAATTGCAAAGCGTCGAGGAGTCAAATTTCTCTACGAAACCAACGTGGCAGCTGGCCTTCCGGTGATCAATACCTTGCAGGATTTGATGCTCTCCGGCGACAAAGTCATCCGGATCGAGGCCGTGCTCAGTGGCTCGATGAACTTTATCTTCTCCGAACTCGAAAATGGAGCGCCTTTCTCAGAAGTAGTTAAAATCGCCAAAGATAAAGGCTATACCGAACCTGATCCTCGGGATGACTTGAGTGGAATGGACGTGGCCAGAAAAATTCTTATCCTTGGTCGGGAAGCCGAGCAGGAACTCGAATTTGAAGACATCACCATCCAAAGCATGGTGCCAACAGACTGTCAGCATGCCAAGACTGTGGATGAGTTTTTTGACAAGCTAAAAGGTCACGATGCTGACTTTGCCAAATTATTGGCTGATGCAAAAGCCAAAGGTGAAAAATTGCGCTTCATGGCCACGCTTGAAGATGGAAAAGCCAAAGTTGGCTTAAAATCTTTATCGGAATCACATCCTTTCTCCAGTTTGAAGGGAAGTGACAACATGATCTTGTTGACCACGGATCGCTATCATGATCGTCCGATGATCATCAGAGGTCCGGGTGCGGGAGCAGATGTGACTGCTGCGGGTGTGTTTGCTGACGTGATTCGAATCGGTAACTACACTCGAGAATAATGACCTCGGTTAGAGCTTTTGCACCAGCTACTGTCGCCAACGTGTCTTGCGGATTCGATATTCTCGGATTTGCGATTGATGCGATGGGTGATGTGGTGGAGGTGAGGGAAAAAAAGGAGCCCGGATTGCAGGTCGTATCAATAACTGGCGATGGAGGCAGATTGCCTTTTGAGGCCGAGAAAAATACTTGCGCGGTAGCCATACAGGCCATGCTCGACGAGTTAGGTCAGGAGGTTGGAATGGAAATTTACCTTGAAAAGGGACTTCCACTAGGTTCCGGCATGGGCTCAAGTGCAGCTAGCGCCGTCGCTGCCCTTGTCGCTGCCAATCGCTTGCTAGGTGAACCTTTTGAAAAAAAGCAATTGCTTCCCTTCGCGATGGTGGCTGAGAAAGTCGCCTGCGGTGCAGGACATGCAGACAATGTAGCTCCGAGTTTGCTCGGTGGATTTGTGTTGATTCGCGATTACCATCCGCTGGATGTGATCAAGCTCCATGTGCCGGATGGTTTGCATTGTACGCTTTTGCATCCGCATTTTGAGTTGAAGACTTCCGATTCCAGGTCGGTTTTGCGCGATAGCGTTTCCTTAAAGCATTCCACGATTCAGTCAGGAAATGTAGCTGGGTTGATTGCAGGGCTGTTTCAGGAAGATTTTGAGTTAATTGGTCGTTCCCTTCGAGATGTTATTGCGGAGCCTTATCGGGCTACTTTGATTCCAGGTTTTTACGAAGTAAAAGAGGCCGTCAAAGCTGCCGGAGCACTTGGGATGGGAATTTCGGGTTCTGGCCCGACACTCTTCGCCCTTTCCAAAGGAGAACAAACCGTCCAATCCATCATTGACGCAGCACAGCAGGTATATGATTCCATCGGTCTCGGTGTGGATGCCTACCATTCTGCGATTAATACCCAAGGAGCTATTGTCCTCGAATAACCCCCATCATGAAGTACTACAGCACCAACAATACCAATCATAAAGTTTCGCTCTCCGAGGCGGTCATCAAAGGACTCGCGCCGGACAATGGGCTCTACATGCCTGAGCGGATTCCTGTTTTGCCACAGGAACTCATCGAAAAGATGTCGGAAATGAGTTTTCGGGAAATCGGCTATACCGTGATTGGAGCCTTGTTTTCGGAAGATTTGAGTGAAAAGCAGATCCACGAACTCGTGGATCATACGCTGACTTTCGATGCACCAATCGTAAAAGTGGAGGAGGATATATACAGTTTGGAGTTATTTCATGGACCAACTTTGGCGTTCAAAGACTTCGGGGCAAGATTTTGCTCAAAGCTGATGAGCATGCTGGTAGGGGAGCAAAGCCAAAAAGTTCGGGTCTTGGTCGCTACTTCAGGGGATACCGGAAGTGCAGTAGCCAATGGTTTTTTGGGTGTACCAGGCGTGGAGGTGATTATCCTATTTCCAAAAGGAAAAGTCAGTAAACTTCAAGAACAACAGTTTACCACTTTGGGCCAAAACATCACCGCTTTGGAAGTGGATGGAGTTTTTGACGACTGCCAAACTTTGGTAAAGCAGGCATTTTTGGACCCCGAATTGAATCAAAAGTTGCTCCTAACCTCCGCCAATTCGATCAATATTGCCCGTTGGATTCCTCAATGTTTGTACTACTTCTACGCCTATTCCCGATTGCCAAAGGCTGGCAAAAAGGTTGTTTTTTCGGTGCCAAGCGGGAATTTTGGAAATATAGGAGCGGGGATTTTGGCACAGCGGATGGGCTTGCCGATCGACCGCTTCGTGGCAGCCACGAATGTAAACAAGGTGGTGCCTGAGTACTTGCATGGACTCCCGTTCCAAGCAAAGCCCTCGGTTCCTACCGTTTCCAATTCCATGGATGTGGGCAATCCAAGCAATTTTCCAAGACTTCAGGCCCTGTATGGCAGTGATGAGGAGCTGTTTCGGGAAAATGTCAAAGGCTATTATTACTCGGATGAGCAGACTGTCAGGGCGATTCAAGCTGTGCAGCCATTGGGCTATACCCTCGATCCGCATGGGGCAGTGGGGTATTTGGGTTTGAAGGACTTTATGTCAGAAAATTCAGGTTATGTCGGCGTATTTCTGGAAACAGCCCATCCGGGCAAATTCCGGGATGTGGTAGAGGAAGCTTTGGGAGAACAATTGGTGCTACCCGAGCGATTGGCGGCTTTTCTGCAAGGAAAAAAGCAGGTGATCCCGATGGGAAAAAGCTTTGAAGAGTTTAAGGGGTTTTTGGAGGGGTTGGATTGATGAAATAAAAAGTGATAGTATCATTTGATACCATCCTACTTTTTTGTTTTGAATTTCGAAAACCAATATCCTTCACTATTTTCAACCTCTATTTCAAACCTAATCTAACCATGCGTCAATCAATCCCTTACCTCAGTTTGCTGGTCTTTGCAGGAATCGCCTGTGCCCAGCCAAAGGAGACTACAGAAGTCCCTATAGCCGACACCACCGCTACCAAATTTGCTCATGCTCCATTAGTCGAGCATATCTATACCGCCGATCCATCTGCTCATGTTTTTGAGAGCAAAATTTTCATTTACCCTTCGCATGACATCGAAACCGATGTGGCCCAAGATGATATGGGTTCCCATTTTGACATGAAGGATTACCATGTTTTTTCTATGGAAAGTCCAGGAGGACCAGTTACCGACCATGGAGTTGCCCTCAAACTCGAGGATGTGCCTTGGGCAGGACGTCAACTATGGGCACCGGATGCAGCAGAGAAAGATGGGAAATACTACCTCTACTTCCCTGCCAAGGACAAGCAGGATATCTTCAAAATCGGGGTAGCTGTCTCGGATCGGCCGGAGGGACCCTTCACCGCCGAACCAGAGCCCATCGCGGGAACTTTCAGCATGGACCCCTCCGCTTTTCAGGATGGGGCCGAGTATTACCTTCTTTGGGGAGGAATCTGGGGCGGACAGCTTCAGTGGTATGAAGATCAAAAACTGGTCGAAGGACGAAAAGGCCCAACAGACGGCATTCCTGCAGCTGACCAAAAAGCGTTGATGCCCTACATCGCCAAGCTAGGGAGCTCTATGACAGAACTTGCGGATAAGCCTCAGGAAATCTTGATTTTGGATGAAAGTGGCGAGCCCATCCAAGCCGGAGACAATGCCCGAAGATTCTTTGAGGCAGCTTGGATGCACAAGTATAACGGGAAGTATTATCTGTCTTACTCCACGGGGGATACGCACTTTATCGCTTATGCAATTGGAGACAGTCCTTATGGCCCGTTTACCTATCAGGGCAATGTACTCGATCCGGTGGAAGGCTGGACGAATCATCATTCGATCGTGGAGTTTGAGGGGAAATGGTACCTTTTCTATCATGATACCCAGTTATCGGGAGATACACCACTGCGCAACATCAAAATGGCCGAATTGATCTATTTGCCGGATGGAAAAATTGAGACTGTGAAGCCAATGAAATAATTGAAAAAGCCAGAGTAATTCTGGCTTTATTTTTTTCGTTCGATGGTATAGCTTACCAAAGCGGATAGGGAGGATTTATATTCGGAGTCCGGAAAAGAATCTAAGATGGAAAGAGCTTCTTGGTAAAAAGCATTCATTATAGATTTAGCATAGTCTAATCCACCACTCTTCTTCACGAAATCAATCACCTCATTGACCGCTTTTTTGTCTTCGGAGCGATTGCGGATCAAGTAAATAATCTTCTTTTTGGTCAGCCAATCCGTATTTCGCAAGGCATAAATGAGTGGCAAGGTCATTTTCTTTTCCTTGATATCGATCCCTACGGGCTTGCCGATTTCGTCCTCGCCGTAATCAAAAAGGTCATCTTTGATCTGAAAAGCCATACCGACTTTTTCCCCAAAAAGCCTCATCTTTTCGCTTACTATTTCATTACTTCCCACACTGGAAGCACCCACCGAACAGCAGGAAGCGATCAGGCTGGCTGTTTTTTGCCGAATTATTTCATAGTAAACTTCCTCATCTACATCTAGCTTTCGGGCTTTGTAGCTTTGCAAAAGTTCCCCTTCAGACATTTCTTTGACGGCATTGGATACAATCCGTAGCAGATGAAAATCCCCGTGGTCAACACTTAGCAGTAATCCTCGAGACAATAAATAATCTCCGACCAATACTGCGATTTTATTTTTCCAAAGTGCATTAACCGAGAAAAATCCCCTTCGGTAGTTGGCATCATCCACCACATCATCGTGTACAAGCGTTGCGGTATGAAGCAATTCGATCAGCGCGGCACCTCGATGGGTAGATTCGTTGATTTCTCCACAAACTCCCGCTGTAAGAAAGACAAACATAGGGCGCATCTGCTTTCCTTTGCGCTTGACGATGTAGTTGGTGATGTGGTCGAGGAGCTTGACCTTACTCTTCATAAAGTCCCGAAACTTGTGCTCAAATTGAGCCATTTCGGCTTCGATGGGGACTTGGATTTGTTTGAGGTCTGGTTTCATCGGGGTTTTGGTGCCGTAAAAATAACATGGATTCCGGCTCCTACAAGGGTTTTGTTGGCATCTGGAATTCTAACAATTAGGAAGGCAAAACGTTCAGGCATTTTTTGTAATTTGTTAGACTGGAATTTATCCCAGCCTATCCATCCAGCACTATGAAGAAAATAAGAATTGAAATCAAATGGGGCCTGTTGTTCATTTTATCCGGCTTGATCTGGATGATTTTGGAAAAAAGCTTGGGATGGCATGATGTCCATTTGGAAAAGCATGCCACCTATACTCTGTTTTATGCTCCAATCGCAATCCTGATTTATGTTTTGGCACTCATCGACAAAAAGAGAACCGATTATCATGGTAAAATGACCTATGTCCAAGGCTTGGTTTCAGGCATTATTGTCACGGTGATAGTGGTTATACTTACCCCACTCAGTCAGTACATAACCCATACTTATATTTCCCCGGAATATTTCCCAAACATCATTGACATGTCTATTCAGCAGGGATATATGGATGAAGAGGAAGCCAAAGCTTATTTTTCCTTAAATAACTATATTTTACAGTCGTCCATTTTCGCGGCTTTTATGGGGATTTTGACCACTGCAGTTGTTAGTATTTTCATCCGTTCCAAAGGCTGAAATCCCAGCTTTGATTCTATGGTTCGTTTGGGTGAAGCCTTTTCTTTATCTTTGAGCCCTTTCCCTGTTTTAACCAGCATTTCCCTTGGAGGAGAATTACATCAAACATAAGTACGATCCTATTTTGCCCAAACAGGCAGAATGGCCCGTGGTCAAACTTGCCCGAGAGCGGAAGGAATTTGTACAGCGGGTAGCCGAGAGGGCAGAATCCAGAGTATTGGATTTGACCGGAAAAAATCCGGAGATTCTTAAGGAAGAACTAGAAACTACACTCTACCGGGAAAAACTCCGAATCAAACAAAACCCATGGGTAGTGGACCCGGATGATGAATATTCATTCTGGAATGAAGTGAAGCATGCTCTTTTGCAGATCAATTCAGAGTCCAAAAAATCCAAGATTGCTAAGCTGGATGCCTACAAGGAAGTGCTTCATAAGATCACGTCAAGATATTCCAATGAAATAGCATCCAATTTCAAAGCTTCCCATTACAAGTTTACCCGTCGTGTGGTCACCTTCGGGTTCTCCAGACTGCTCAATGCAGCCCGGGTGAAGGGCTTTAGATCCATTTTCAGCAACCAATACACGCTTCAGGACAAAATCCAGATCACTGGTCAGACAGATCAAATCCGGGATTTGGCCACCAAAGGAACCATCGTTATGGTGCCAACCCACTTTTCTAATTTGGACTCGATTCTGATCGGATGGATTATTTCCGTATTGGGTATGCCACCATTTATCTATGGTGCAGGACTCAACCTGTTCAATATTTCCATTTTTGCCTACTTCATGAATGCGCTCGGGGCGTACAAGGTGGACCGAAGAAAGAAAAATCTCCTCTATCTGGAGACGCTAAAGACCTATTCCAAAGAAGCCATTCAGTTTGGGTGCCATAGCCTCTTTTTCCCAGGAGGTACTCGTTCGAGAAGCGGAATGATTGAGTCTAAGTTAAAGCTGGGCCTACTTAGCACAGCCCTCGAGGCTCAGCGAACCAATTACCAAAATGGACAATCTGACGTATCGGGAAAAATCTTTATTGTCCCAGTGACTATCAATTACCATTTTGTACTGGAGGCTCCCAGTTTGATCAGTGATTACTTGAGTATCACCGGACAGGAGCGCTACTACAAGGAAAACGATGAGTTTTCTACCTCCTACAAAATATCCAAGTTTCTGGTGAAGTTTTTCACCAAAGGTTCCGACATCTCAGTTTCTATCGGGAAAGCAATGGATGTCCTGGGTAATTATGTCGATCAGGACGGGAACAGTTTGGACAAAAGAGGTCGAATCATCAATACCCAAGACTATTTTATTTCTGAAGGAAAAGTGACGGTAGATCATCAGCGCGAAGAGGAATACACTCACATGCTGGGTAAGCGAATCGTGGAGGAATTTCACAAAATCAATCGGGTTTTTAGCTCCCATTTGGTCGCTTTTGTAGCCTTTGAAATGATTAAAGCCCAAAACAGCAAATTGGATCTGTTTGATCTGATTCGATTGCCTGAGGAAGATATTGTAATTCCCTACGCAGAATTTAAAAAGTCCTGTCAGCTGGTTTTGGGTCATATCATGGAACTGAAAGAAAGAGGAAAAATAGGGGTCGCTCCACATATGTACAGACCAATGGACGAGATCATTTCCCATGGCTTGGACAATGTGGGAATGTATCATGCCAAAAGGCCTTTGCTGACCAATAAAGATGGGGACATCATTACCCAAGACATGAGTTTGCTTTATTTCTATCACAATAGACTTCACGGATATGCCCTCGAAAAGCTCTTCTGATTCGAAAATGATCGGAGTAGTCGGAATGGGTAGTTTCGGCACAGCGGTAGCCAATATGCTGGCGGAGAAAAATCCTGTTCTCGTGTATGCCCGAAAGGAAGAAGTGGTGCGAGAGATCAACGAGACTCACACCACCTCTGGGAGGAAAGTTCATCTGGATATACTGGCCACTTTTGATCCCGAGGAATTATGCCAACGATGCAATATCATTTTTTTCATGGTGCCTTCCGGAGCGTATTTTGAAGTGATCAGAAAGTTTGCACCCTACCTTTATCCCTATCACCTGATTATTCATGGGACTAAAGGGCTGGCTTTGAATTTTGAAGAGGGGCAAACTCTGGATAACCTAGACAAACTAAAGCGGGAGCAAATCCTGACTATGAGTGAGGTCATTCTTCAGGAAACTGTGGCTGTACGGGTAGGCTGTCTGGCTGGACCAAATATTTCTACCGAGTTGATACTTGGACAGCCGGCGGCCACAGTGATTGCCAGTCATTACAATGAGGTGATTCTAGAAGGGCAGAGACTACTCCGTTCGGAGCGATTTCAGGTTTATGGGAATTCGGATATCATTGGAGTGGAGCTTAGCGGAGTTTTGAAAAACATCATCGCCATTGCAGCTGGCGCCTTGGCTGGCTTGGGTTTGGGTGAAAATGCCAAAGGCTTGCTCATATCTAGGGGAATGGTCGAAATGGTGCATCTCAGCAAGGCTTTAGGCGGAAGCGTGCAGTCTGTCATCGGCTTGGCCGGAGTGGGAGATTTGGTGACTACCTGCAACTCTGTTCATTCCCGAAATTTCACTGTCGGTCATCGCCTAGCCAAAGGAGAACCACTAGCCCAAATCCTCAACTCAATGGAAGAGGTAGCGGAAGGAATCAATACCATTCGTATTGTCAATGCATTTATCAAGACAGCTGGTCTTCGCGCCCCTATTACCGAAAATCTTTATCGGGTTCTTTTTGAGGATCTGCAGATTGAAGAAGCACTTCAGTTTTTGATGAAGTATCCCTTCAGTGTGGATGTGGACTTTGTTTAGTCCGTCCATTAAGAGGAGGGAATTAGTTTTACCAGTAAACCTGGCCCTTCCGTGACAGCATAGATATATCCCTCCGGACTTTGGGCTACTTGTCTCACCCGGCCTATTCCAGGGAAGAGCTTTTCTTCTCCGCTTGCATTTATTCCGTTCATTTCTACTCGGGCGATATGGGTTCCGGCCAAGGCAGCTACCAAAATATTGCCTTTCCACGCTGGATATTTATCAGAAGTCACCATGGTCATTCCGCAGGTGGCTATGGAAGGAGTCCAATATTTGACTGGCTGCTCCATTCCTTCTTTTTCTGTAATATCGGTGATTGGGGTTCCGTTATAGTTGATCCCATAGGTGATCACCGGCCAGCCATAATTCTTCCCCTTCTCCAGCAGATTCAACTCATCTCCTCCGCGAGGACCATGCTCTACCTCCCAAAGTCGGTTGGATTCCAAGTCATAATACAATCCTTGAGGATTTCGATTGCCATAGGTCCAAATGGAAGAAACAGCTCCGGGGGTATTGATGAAAGGATTATCTGCCGGAATTCTGCCATCATCATGGATTCTGTGGATTTTGCCATGGGAGTTTTTCAAGTCCTGAGCATTGTTTTGGCTTCCCCGCTCCCCGTTACTGAAGTAGAGGTAATTTTCTCTATCAAAGACTACCCGGCTACCGTAATGCGTACCGCCATTCCAGGCAGGAGTGGTCACGATAAGTTCTTCAAAGTCGGTAATTGCATTTCCGCTAAGTTTAAATCTTGCGATGGTAGTGGCCCCACCATTTCCTACCGGCTTGGCGTAGGAGATGTATATCCACCCGTTTTGTGCGTGATTGGGATGGGTCGTGATGTCCAGAAGTCCTGCTTGCCCTGAGGCGTATATGGCTGGCAGTCCGGTGACCTTTTCCCCTGTATACTTATCCTCCTTGAAAATCAGAATCTCGCCTTTGCGCTCAGTGACCAGCATCCTTCCATCTGCCAACCAAGTCATTCCCCAAGGGTTTTGAAATCCGGTGTACAAGGTATCCACCTTTACGGTCATTTTCTCAGTTTGGGTGGTGATTTCCAAGTTGGGAAGGGGGGTGGGTTGAGTTTCAGAGTCCGTTGGTCCACAAGCAGTCGCAGTAGAAAAAAGAACAACATTCAAAATCCCCATCAAAGCTGTTTTCGTCAGTTTCATATTCCTCGTTTTTTCTTTAGGGAATAAACGAACAGAAAGTACAGGCAGTTTGAATGATGGCAGGATTTATCGTGAAATGCAAAAAAAATGGCCTTTTGGTTTGTCCAAAAGGCCATTTAAACAACAGTTTGGGATTATCTGATCGGGAGAAGCTTGACCAAAAGACCGGTCGCTTCCGTGATGGCGTAGATATACCCGTTGGGGCTTTCGGCAACTTGACGTACCCGCCCGATGTCTTGAAGGAGCTTCTCCTCGCCGACATAGGTCGTTCCGTTCAGCTCCACTCGCGCAATGTGTTGCTTGGCAAGTGCTGCTACCAGGATATTTCCTTTCCAAGCAGGATATTTGTCTGAGGTCACCAAAGTCATTCCGCAAGTGGCTATGGATGGCACCCAATAATGAACCGGCTGCTCCATTCCTTCTTTTTCAGTAATGTCGGTGATTGGAGTTCCGTTGTAGTTTTGCCCGTAGGTAATCACCGGCCAGCCATAATTTTTGCCTTTCTCGATCAGATTGAGCTCATCACCTCCCATCGGGCCATGTTCTACTTCCCAAAGCCTGTTGTTCACTTTGTCATAGATCATCCCTTGTGGATTTCTGTTGCCATAGGTCCAGATCGAACTAACATTCCCTAAAGAATCTGTGAAAGGGTTGTCTGCCGGGATGGTGCCATCATCCATAATTCGGTGGATTTTACCATGCGCATTGTTCAGGTTTTGAGCATTCATCGGGATGTTCCCTTTGTCCCCGTTGGAGAAATAAAGGTATCCATCGTTGTCAAAAACTATTCGGCTACCAAAGTGACGTCCTCCCTTCCAAGATGGTCCTGCCACGATTAATTCCTCCTGATTGAAGGCATTATTGCCGTCCAGTTTGAATCTCATGATCGTCGTAGCTCCGGTGCTGTCTTCGAAATGCTTGGCATAGGCGATGTAAATCCACCCGTTTTCTTCATACTTGGGATGGATTGCTATGTCCAGCAGGCCAGCCTGGTTGACCTCATGGACAGGGGGAAGGCCTTGGATTTTTTGTCCGGTGAAGGCATCATCCTGGAAAATTAGGATTTCTCCTTTTCTCTCGGTGATCAGCATTTTGCCGTCTGGTAGCCAGGTCATTCCCCAGGGATTTTCCAGTTCCGAATAGAGGGTGTCCACTTTGATCAGCAATTTGTCTGTCTGAGTGGCGAAAGTTTCATCGATCGGCTCCTCAGCAGCCTGCTTGGGTGCACAGGCAAAGCCTAGGAATAGAATTCCCGATAAGATGGCAATAGGTAAATAAGATTTTTTTCTGAGCATATTTTCAATCAATTAATCTCTGCAAATTAAGATTTTGGATTGGGAAAGAGAATTAAATTTTGCTCAACGGGCGAGAATCTCTTTTTCCATTGGGGTAGATTGGATGAGTCCTTTTACCTGTTCCACCATATTTCTGGATCCGATAATGAGAGGAGTACGTTGATGAAGGCTTTCTGGCTGAATGTCCAGAATTCTTCTATGGCCGTCAGTAGCCGTACCTCCGGCTTGTTCGATAAGCAGGGCCAAAGCATTGGCCTCATAGAGTAGCCTGAGTTTACCACTTGGATTTTTTTGAGTGGCAGGGTAGAGGTAAATTCCTCCTTTCAGCAAGTTTCGATGAAAGTCTGCTACCAAGCTGCCGATGTATCGGGATTGAAGTTTTTCAGCTTTGCATTGCCGGACATAGGCTGCTATCGCGGGTTCCCATTCCTGTTCCAAGCCCTCATTGATGGAATAAATTTTTCCGTCTTCGGGAGCTTTCATATCCGGGTGGGAGAGAAAAAATTCCCCGAGGCTATTTTCATAGGTAAACCCATTGATGCCGCAACCTGTCGTATACACCAGCATGGTTGAGCTGCCATATAGGACATAGCCTGCTGCCACTTGCTGATTTCCGGGCTGCATGATATCAGCCTCAGTGATAGGGCTTCCTACTGGAGTTTTTCTTCGGTAGATGGAAAATATCGTCCCTATGCTGATATTCACATCGATATTGGAGCTTCCGTCGAGCGGATCTATAGCGACCACATATTTTCCTGAATTATTCTTCAAATCAATCACAGCATCTTCCTCTTCGGAAACTATGGCACAAACTTCGCCACCTTTACTCAGCGCCCGCATGAATCGGATATTGGCGATGACATCCAGCTTTTGCTGCTCCTCGCCCTGTACGTTGGTTTGTCCGAAAGCTCCACCGATATTGGCTAGTCCGGCGCGGTTCGTTTCGCGGTTGACAATCTTGGCTGCAAGTGCAATGTCCCTCAGGAGCTGAGAAAGCTCACCGGAGGCAAAAGGAAAGTCGCTTTGCTTGAGCTTGATGAATCGGTCTAGGGTGATTCCTACGGAGTAGGCCAGATTGCTTTGATCCGGCTGGTATGGTAAAATTTTCATTCTTGGAAAAGTACAATTATTGGGTTTATACTCTCGAAAATTAGATAATATTCTTCATGGCAAAAAACTTCATTTACAAATTTGGCGGGGCTTCGGTCAAAGATAGTTCTGCAATTGAAAACTTATCAAAAATTTTGCGTAATCGATTGCGGAATCAGCTCGTGATTGTTGTCTCTGCAATGGGTAAGACCACCAATTCTTTGGAAGAGATTATTTGGAAAAAAATGGGGAATGAAGATTTTTCTCAGAATTGTTCAATTTTGAAGGGCTTTCATCTAAAAATCTGTCAAGAACTTTTCCCCGAAGAGCATCCGGTTTTTACTCTTTTGGAAAACCTTTTCATCAAGCTTGAAAAAGATCTCGAAAGACCGCTTACCAAGCAAACTTACGACGAGTATTATGACCGGATCGTAGGATATGGAGAGTTGATTTCTTCCCGAATTGTAGCAGAATATCTCTGTCTTCAGGGGCAAGTGGTGGTGTGGAAGGATGCGCGCGAGGTGATTCATACCGATTCTGACTTTCGCTTTGCCAAAATCAACTGGGAAAAGACCAGAATTCAAACCCGAGCTCAATGGATTCCGGTTTTGGAGCAGTTTCCTATTTTGACCCAAGGATTTATCGGTTCTGATCCAAAAGGTAAACCGACTACTTTGGGAAGAGAAGGCTCGGATTTTACAGCTGCCATTTTGGCTACCAGCTTGGATGCTTCATCTGTGACGATTTGGAAGGATGTCCCGGGAGTGCTCAATGCGGACCCCAAGCTTTTTCCAAATACCCAAAAATTTGAGGAATTGGCCTATCCTGAGGCAGCTGAAATGACCTACTTTGGAGCTTCTGTGATTCATCCCAAGACGATCAAACCCTTGGCTAATGCAGGGATTCCCCTGTTTGTCAAATCTTTTCTTGAGCCAGATGCCCAGGGAACAAAAATCCACCAAGATGCTCCATCCCAATCGATTCCTACCTTGGTGCTCAAAAAGAATCAGGTGTTGATCAGTTTCAAAGTCACGGATTTCACTTTTATTGAGGAAGGCCATATTCATCAGATTTACGAGCAGCTGAAAAAGCTCAAACTTAGAGTCAATATGCTTCAGCTCTCCGCTATCAGTGTTTCTGTGGTGATCGATGCCCAGGTTTTTAAATTAGAACAGCTCTTGGCAGCGCTCAAGGGTGCTTTTGAGGTCCGATACAATGAAGGATTGGAGTTGTTGACCATTTTACACCAAAACCCTGATGAAATCCCTGCTCTATTGGAAGGATACGAGATGTTGTTGGAGCAGTCCACCAGAAATACTTTTCAGGTGGTACGCAGAAAGTCAGGGATATAAGCGAAGTTTCTTAAATTCAGGAGAAATCAAAAACTGCGCTCATGACCACACGAAGACAATTTATTGAAAAAGCAAGCCTGTCTACCTTGGCGGTAACCTTGCCCTTTGCCTCCACATTTTCCTCATCCGTCAAGAAGCAGGAAGATAAAGTACTGAGAGTGGCTATCATGGGATTGGGAAGCTATGGAACTCGTGTGGCAGAAGCCATGAAGGACTGCAAACGAGCAAAGCTGGTGGGAGTGATCAGTGGAACCCCCTCCAAAATTGAAGCTTGGAAAGAGAAATATGGGATCCCGGCAAAGAATTGCTACAACTACGAAAATTACCATCAGATCAAGGACAATCCGGATATCGATGCCGTGTATGTCATCACACCAAATTCCCTTCATAAACCTCATTCTATCGGTGTGGCACGCGCTGGGAAGCATGTGATTTGTGAAAAGCCCATGGCTCTCAATGCTGAGGAGGGACGGGAAATGATCCAAGCTTGCCAAGAGGCAGGAGTTCACCTGCTGGTGGGATATCGTATGCATTTTGAAGCCAAAACTCTCGAAGTGATTCGCAGACAGCGGGCCGGGGATTTCGGAAAAACCCTCTTTTTTCAGGGTTTAAGTGGCTTTATGATCGGAGACCCCAAGCAGTGGAGGCTCAATAAGGCTTTGGCAGGCGGAGGAGCCATGATGGATATCGGGATTTACTCCATTAATGGAGCCAGATATATGCTTGGAGAAGAGCCGATTTGGGTGACAGCCCAGGAGGTAAAGACCGATCCTGTCAAGTTTAAGCAAGGGGTTGATGAGACGATTACCTTTCAGATGGGATTTCCTTCGGGTGCAGTGGCCTCTTGTCTTTCCACCTATTCGATGAATAATCTGGATAAATTTTTTCTAAACGGGACCAAAGGTTTTGCTGAAATGCAGCCATCTACCGGCTACGGACCCATTCAGGCCAGAACCAATCAGGGGCCAATCGAGGCTGAGCACATCACGCATCAAACGACTCAGATGGATGAGATGGCAGCGTTAATCTTGGACGGGAAACAGCCCATGGTACCGGTAGACGGGGAAGAGGGCCTGAGAGATTTGGTCATCGTCGATGCGATCTATGAATCGGTACATACTGGGGCGAGAATCAGCTTGATTTGATCAGACTTGCCTGGGATCTTGGCTGAGGTTGAGCTGCATGAAGACCAGGTTCAGCCATTTTCCAAACTTGAATGCGACTTCCGGAAACCTTCCAGCTTCCCGAAAGCCAAGTCTTTCATGAAAGCGATAGCTTCCGTGGTTTTCGGAATCCATCCCGGCAATCATGATATGATAGCCTTGATCTTTTGCCAACCCGATCAATTGTTTGAGTAAGGCAGTCCCCATTCCTTTTCCTTGAGTTCCCTCTCTAAAATAGATTGAGTGTTCTATGGTTCTGCAGTATCCCGGCTTGGCGCGAAACTTCCCGAAAGTGGCGTATCCACATACCCTGTTTTGCAATTCGCACACTAATACAGGAATGCCGTCCCGGATTTTTTCCAGGAACATTTCCTTGATTTCCTCCAGAGTTTTGGGGTAGTAGTCATAATTGAAGGAAGTATTCAAAATCGAATCGTTGATGATTTCGAGAATTGCAGGTGAATCCTCTTCTTTAAAAGACCTAATCTGAAAGCTCATGATCCGAATCGATTGATGATTTTTTCAATTCCTGGCAAATAAGCCGTCCCAAAAAGATTGAGATGAACCAAAAGAGGGTAGAGGTTGTAAAGGCTCATTCTGCTTTCAAAGTCGGGTTCCAAAGGCAAAACGGACTCATAAGCTTCGTAAAAGCGGGAGTCAAATCCGCCAAAAAGCCTGCTAAAAGCCAAATCCATCTCCCGGTGTCCGTAATAGACAGCAGGGTCTATCAGGCAGGGTTTTCCATCACTTCCGCAAATCACATTGCCAGACCAAAGGTCTCCATGAAGCAGAGAGGCTTTTTCCTTTGGGAGAAGCATATCCAACTTGGGATAAATAGCTTGGAATTTTTTGAGAAAATCCAAGGGAATCAATCGGTCAAAATAAGCCTTGCCAAGCATGGGCTCCAGCCTCTGCTCGATGTAAAAGTCTACCCAATTATCATGGAATTGGTTTTTTTGCGGAAGGGATGCAATGTAATTGTCAGATTCCAGCCCAAATTGTTTTTTACGGTTCAGATGGAGATGAGCCAGCCCCAATCCCAAATCTTCCCAATAGTCGACCTGATGCCTGGACCCCTGAATGTATTCCGACAGGAGGAAGTTGTAATCCTCTACCCGTCCAAAACCATAAATCTGAGGTATTTTCAAAAAGGTAGATTTTCTCAGCAGTCTAAGACCTTCTGCTTCTTTGGACAGGACATCTCTTTCGTGATCGAAATTTAGCTTGAGAAAAAATACCCCTTCGGAGGTTTTGAGTTGAATGCCCTGATTGTGATTCCCTGCAGCAATGAGTTGGGCGGATTTGAGTTGGGCTAAAGGGCCTAAAACCTGAAAAAGTACTTGTTCATAGATTTGGTACTGATCAAGCATAGAGTTGATGGGTCTCTTTTACCTTTTCCAGAAATCCATCGATAGACTGGTCAAGAATTCGGAAGATGTCTTCAAACTCTTTTTCTCCTCCATAATAGGGGTCAGGGACAGGCATTCCTTCATTTCCTTCCACAAAATCTCGCATGAGATAGATTTCTTTGTCCGGGAAATTGTATCTCTTTTTCAATTGATTGAGCGAGTTGAGGTTGCTTTCGTCCATGGCAAGAATGTAGTCGAAATCCCTGAAGTCAGTCCGATTGACTTGTCTTCCACGATGGGAAATTTTCAGGCCGTTTTTTACCGCACACCGGATCGTGCGATCATCGGGGAGCTCGCCAATATGGTAGTCTGAAGTACCCGCACTGTCTGATTTGAAATGGGCACTCAGGCCCGAAATATGGATTTTATGATCAAAAATAGCTTCTGCCAGAGGAGACCGACAGATATTTCCAAGACAAACAAACAGTACGCTAATCATTTTACTCTTTTGGCTAGAATGGAGAGTTTATTTAAAGAAGGCAATGAAAATAGGGAATTTCAAAAGCAATTGCACCAATTTGACTTGAATAATTTGTCCATTTTTCGCCAATTTTTATAGTGACCCTTTCCCAGTTAATCTTTGGGAATACATACTTTTACCAAATGAAAACCATTTATGGAGCGGTTATTTGGCTGATTTCGGGATTACTTCCTTTGGCTGCAATTTTTTCACACAAACTTAAGCACTTTTTAGAGGGAAGGGAGTTTCTTTTTCAGGATTTAAAAAAATTCAAAAGCACCAATCCTAAACCGGTCATTTGGGTGCATGCGGCTTCTTTGGGAGAATATGAAATGGCAAGGCCCATTATCTCAGAAATCAAGGAAAGAAGGCCTTTGCAACCGGTGGTGGTCAGCTTCTTTAGTCCATCTGGGTATGATCCCAGTATCAAGAAAAGTCAACCTGGAGTGGATTTCCTTACCTATTTACCTTTAGATAGAAAAAAATGGGCGGAGGAATTTGTGAGAATTCTTAATCCCAAGCTGGCTATCTTCATCAAATACGATTTGTGGTTTTTTCACTTGGAGGCTTTGAAGAAAAGAGGGATTCCCTACTTCCTTGCTTCAGCAAATTTCCGTTTGGACCAATCCTATTTTGGCTTATTTGGAAGTTTTTTCAGGAAAAATCTGGAGGAAATGAGCTGGATTTTCACCCAAAATGAAGAAAGTGTGAGCCTTTTGGAGAGGTACGGAATTCGGCAGGCAAGCAGAACGGGCGATACTCGGTTTGACCGGGTAGCCTCACAGGCGCAACAACCCAAATCTTTTCCGGATCTGGCAGCTTGGATTGGTCTGAAGCCCGTGGTCGTGGTGGGGTCCGCTTGGGAGGAGGATATGAATCTGTTGATTCCATTGATCAACCAATGGCCGGATTATCGCTGGATTATCGCTCCTCATGACCTTAACCCTGAGCCCATGGATCGATGGGCCACAGAATTGATGCTGAGTTCGGCAAAATATTCCCAATGGGATCCGCAGTCAAGCAATGAAGTCCTTTTTATTGATAATATTGGAATGCTTTCCTCCCTCTATCAATTTGCCTGGGTTTCCTATGTTGGGGGAGCTTTTGGTAAAGGATTGCACAATATCCTGGAATCTTTGGGTTTTGGAGTGCCGGTGATATTCGGTAAGGTTAAGAAAGCCTCCAAGTTTCCCGAGGCAGAGGAAAGCGAAAAGCAAGGATGCGGATTTTCGGTAAGCAACACAGAAGAGCTGAAGTGGATTTTTGCTCAGCTTCAAGAACCCGATTTTCACAAAAAGGCCCAAGAAGCAGCCCATAATTGGGTGAGTGCCAACCAAGGGGCGGCAAAAAATATTGTCTCCAAAATTGAAGAAATGACCCGACTATGATCCAAGGCAGAGTGATAAAGTCTACCGGCAGCTGGTATATCGTCCAAACAGAAAGTGGACCTGTATCGGCTCGACTGAAGGGGAAGTTTAAGCAAAAAGACCTCAAGCTGACTAATCCCATTGCTGTGGGGGACCTAGTCGAAATAGAAAAGGAACCGGGTCAGGACTCTGTTGTGATCAAGGAAATACTTCCGAGAGAAAATTATGTGATACGGAAATCGACCCGCAAGCAACATCATTCCCATATCATTGCCAGCAATATCGATCAGGCTCTTTTGGTCATCACCATGAAAAATCCCCGAACTTCCCTGGGATTCATCGACCGGTTTTTGGTCAGTACGGAGAGTTTTCGGATTCCATCTTTATTGGTGGTCAATAAGATGGACCAGCTTGAAGGTGAGGAGGAGGAAGATTGGCTTCAGGATATCCATGAGATCTATGAGCCCTTGGGTTATCAGGTTTTGGAGGTTTCTGCTCTCAAGGATGAGGATTTGAAAAAGAAATTTTCACCCTTTCTCAAAGATAAAACCACTTTGATAGCCGGCCATTCTGGGGTAGGCAAGTCTACGCTTCTAAATGTCCTGATCCCGGAAGCCTTGCAGGAGACAAAGGAAATATCTGAATACAGTACCAAAGGGGTTCATACGACTACTTTTGCAGAACTTTTTGCTCTGGAAGAAGGGGGGGGGTTGATCGATACGCCCGGGATAAAGGAGTTTGGAATTTTGGATATAGAAGAATACGAGCTTTCACATTATTTCCCGGAAATGCGCGAATACCTTGGCCAATGCAAATACAACAATTGCAAGCATGTCAATGAGCCGGGTTGTGTTATTCTCAAAAAGCTGGAAGAAGGGTATATCCATCCCTATCGATATAAGAATTATCTCAATATTCTCCAGGAAGAAGACACTCATCGATGATCTTCTTTGAATCCAAAAAGAATTGGTCTATTTTTCAATTTTGAAAAACACCATGAGCATCGTACTCAATCATAAGCAAATCGGCCAGAAACTCACCCGAATGGCCTATCAGATCTTTGAAAGAAATATTCATTCTTCGGGGTTGGTCATTGCAGGGATTTCTGGAATGGGTATGGTTTTGGCCCGCTTGCTGGCAGAGGAGCTTGGAAAAATATCTCCTCTTTCTATCGAGGTCATTGAAGTTTTGCTGGATAAAAGTCAGGTAGCCGAATCCGAGATTGAAATTTCCCCCGAAGTGGAGCTGTCAGGCAAGACCATTATTCTGGTAGATGATGTGCTCAATACAGGAAAAACTCTGGTCTACGCGATGAAGCCGTTTTTGGACTTTGAGATCCATAAGATGGAGATTGCAGTTCTGGTCAATCGAAGCCATGGTCTGTTTCCCGTACGTCCGGATTATACCGGATATGAGCTGGCCACCACGCTCAACGAGCATATTCAAGTTGATTTTTCTGAAAATCAGTATTCCGTTCATCTTCACTAATTCATGTCTGTTCATTCTTCAGCTTCTGTCAAGCGAATCACCACTCACACCCTTCAGGAAATGAAGCAGCGGGGGGAGAAAATCTCCATGCTTACTGCTTACGATTACAGCATGGCCAAAATCGTCGATGCTGCAGGGATGGATATCATTTTGGTGGGGGATTCTGCTTCCAATGTTATGGCCGGGCATGAAACTACCTTGCCCATTACCTTGGACCAGATGATTTATCATGCATCGGCCGTAGTCCGTGCTGTCAAGCGGTCTTTCATTGTGGTAGATATCCCATTTGGGAATTATCAGGGAAATAGTTCCGAGGCTTTGAGATCGGCTATACGGATTATGAAAGAATCCGGTGCCCATGCTGTCAAAGTGGAAGGCGGTTCAGAAATCAAAGAATCCGTACTTAGAATACTTAGTGCGGGCGTTCCGGTGATGGGACACCTGGGACTTACTCCACAGTCCATCTACAAATTCGGAACGTATACTGTAAGGGCTAAGGAAGAGGCAGAAGCTAAAAAGCTCCTCGAAGACGCTAAAATGTTGGAAGAGTGTGGCTGCTTTGCTGTTGTTTTGGAAAAAATACCCGCTAAGCTTGCCAAAAAAGTAGCCGAGTCACTCACTATTCCCGTGATTGGAATTGGGGCAGGTTCGGATGTGGATGGACAGGTATTGGTCATGCATGATATGCTGGGAATCACACAAGAATTCAAACCAAGATTTCTCCGACAATATGCAGATCTTCAAGGGGTAATGATGGGGGCTTTTCAGCAGTATATATCCGATGTGAAAAACAGGGATTTTCCTTCAGAAAAGGAAAGTTATTGATAAGATCTGTTCTTCCTTCATCTCATTCAATAATCCAAAAAAAGCCGCCTGTTTATCTTATTGTAAACAGGCGGCTTTTTGATTGGTCCAATATTTCCCCTTGGATATTATTTCTTGGATTGACTACTTTCCTTTACCCTCAGATCAAAATCGCTCAACACATTCATGTAATTGATGAATGCATCGTACGGAGTGTCATAGGGGCTAAAGTATTGATGGACCGAACCGTCTGAAAAGAACTTGGTACACATATAGTAAAAGTGGTCCGAGGTCTGAAGATATCCCCAATCCCGTTGCAATTCAGGGTCATCAATGGTTTTGATTTTGCTCTCGATTTCATATAATCGGTCAAAGGCCTCATCCTGAAGGTCATTACCCAGCCAAGCCGTCAAATCCCTTTCCTCGTCAGCCCATGAAATTGGAGTGGGAACATAGATTTTGCCTACTCCCGGCAATTGACGGATTACTTCTGATGGGGTGGAAAAGGAAAAGTCGGAGTGTCTGAAGATGGCCTCAGGCAAATGTCTCATGAACTCGAAGATTCCTGTATCCGCCCATTGATGCTCTCCGAAGGTCTCATAATCCATAAAGAGATTGACCACTTGCTCTTCCTTGGGGATGGCGTTGAGCCAAGTGACAAATTTCTCTGTAGTGAGGGGATAGTCTGCCCAGGTTTTATTGCTGAAGCGGAAGGCAATATCATCCGAAAGACGGAAGTTTTTGAGAAGGACTTTCAGTTTGGGCTCCAATGCATTGGTGTAAATGTAATTCGGGCTTTTCCATCCCAGAATGTGTTTAGCTCCTTCAGTCAATATTCCCTCATAGCCCAAATCATAGACCATTTTGCCGATTTCATCTGAATAAATCAGCTCCGTGTTTCTGAATACTTTCGGGGTATAGCCGTTAAACAATTCTTTGATTCTGTCCTGATGTTTTTTTACCAGAGCGGTGAATTCTTCCTTGCTCTTCAGTGCCGCAAGTGAATGAGTATAGGTTTCATTCAGCAATTCCACATGTCCGGTGGCCACTAATTTTTGGAAACTCTCCAACACATCCGGTGCGTAAGCTTCCATCTGGTCAAGAAAGGTTCCTGAGATAGAAAAGGCCACTTTAAATTTCCCCTTGTACTGATGGATCAAATCCATCAAGAGCGCATTCATAGGCAAATAACATCTCTGTGCAGCCTTTCTGATTACATTTTTGTTCAGATAATCGTCCCAGTAGTAATGGTCCTCACCTATATCAAAAAAGCGATAGGGCTTTAGTCGGAAGGGCTGATGCACCTGGAAATAAAAGCAGACGGTTCTCATGATTGTTGGGCTATAGTTTTTTCGTAAACAGTTATCAATTTGGCAGCGACATGTTCCCATTTTAGCTTTTTCAGCTCTTCACTGCCCAATTCTTTGAACATTTTGGAGATTCCTTCATAATGGAGCAAAGCAAAAATGGCATCGGCCATTGCGTCCACATCCCAGAAGTCGATTTTGATCGCATTTCTCAAGACCTCGGCTACTCCGGACTGTTTGGAAATAATTACCGGGGTATTGTGACGTACGGCCTCCAATGGAGCGATGCCAAATGGTTCGGATACCGAAGGCATAACATAGACATCCGAAATGGCATACATGTGGTCCACATCGTCCCCTTTAAGGAAGCCTGTAAAATGGAACTTGTTGGCGATTCGAAGTTCCGCTACACGCTGAATCATCCTGTTGAGCAAATCTCCTGATCCTGCCATGACAAAGCGCACATTGGGGTCACGGTCAATCACTTTTTTGGCTGCTTCTACAAAGTATTCCGGTCCTTTTTGGAAAGTGATTCTTCCCAAAAAAGTCACGATTTTCTCGGGGACCTTTTTCTGATAGGCCGATTTGATGATGCTTGCATCGAGTACGGCATTGTGAAGGACAGATACTTTATGGGCAGGTACGCCATATTTTTTGATCACAATATTTCGGGTCAAGGCACTTACTGCCAGTACGTGGTCCGCAGCGTGCATTCCGGCCCGTTCTATTTCATAGACCGGCTTGTTTACCGACTCCCCGGATCTGTCAAACTCAGTCGCATGAACATGAACCACCAAGGGCTTTCCACTGATTTCCTTGGCTGCAATTCCTGCAGGAAAGGCCAGCCAGTCATGGGCATGAATGATGTCAAAGTCGCTCCGATCTCGGGCAATCTGTGCTCCTACCAGGGCATATCTTGAGACCTCCTCCATGAGGTTTTTGCCATATTTCCCACTGAACTCGTACTTATTGGTAAAAATACTTTCGTCCACGTCCACCTTGTCGTGGATGGTATAGTCCGTGAATTTCTGAAACTCTTCGGGGCCCAGATAAGGGACCAAAAAGCTGCTTACCTCGAGATAGGTGAGGTTTTTCCAGATTTTTTTAAATTTTTTCTCCCGGTAATTGATGGAGATATCACTACCATTTACGAAGTCAGCCAGATTTTCCTCATCCCCCCATAATTTTGGCACTACAAAAATCACCTTCTGATTATGATGGTTCATACCCTTGACCAATCCATAGCAGGCAGTGCCTAATCCTCCGGAAATGTGAGGGGGAAATTCCCACCCGAACATCAAAACTCTCATAGTACCCTTATGTTTTTTTGACTAAATCCATCATTCGAAGCAGTTCTGCGATACTCCAGGCTTGGGAAATTGATCCCTTAGGCCGATGGGGTGCATCTCCGTCGTAAATTTCGGCCACTGTTCCTACCCCATATTGGGTCATCACTCCATCGAAGCTTTTGATTATTTTCTGAATGAAATGCTTAGCCGCTTTGCCGTGCAATTTCATGTAGCCTTCCACAAAATGCCCTAAAGGCCAGGCCCATACAGTACCATTGTGGTAGGCATTATCTCTGCTGATTTGATTACCAAAGTAGTAGCCCTTATACCCGGGGTCATCCGGCGACAATGAACGAAGGCCACGTGGGGTAAGCAGCTTGGATTTGGCTATTTCCAGAATCTGATCATTCTTTTCTTCACTCAGCATGGTGTAAGGAAGGGAGGTAGCAAAGACCATATTTGGTCGGATAGACCAGTCCTTTTCTTCTCCGTCTACCACATCAGCCAAATACCCGTAATCCCAAGACCAGAATTCACGGTCAAAGGAATCCTTCACTTTTCCCGCAAGGGTTAAATAATCCTTATCTCCGGACAACTCATGATAGAAGCAGAGGGCATTGTACCAGAGGGCCTGAATCTCTACCGGGCAACCTTTTCTTGGGGTTACAGGTCCATCCGGAGTGATTGCATCCATCCAAGTCAGTGCTACTCCGTCTTGACCACCCCAAATCAGGCCATTTTCCAGCATGTGAATATTGAATTCCGTACCTGCCTTATATCCCTCAATAATCCCCCGAAGCTTGTCCAAATACCGGGTTTTTACGGTCTTTTTGTCTCCGGTAAAGAAAATGTACTGCTGCAAAGACCAAAAAAACCATAGGGGAGCATCCATGGAGGTCATATTGGTGTAATCACCACTTCCTATGTTGGGGAAAAGCGGGCCTTTGAGGTCCTTGGACATGGTATCCATAATTTCCAAAAAGGTTTCTTTGTCTCCCATTGCCAAAGTCAATCCCGGGGCAGCAATGAAGGTGTCCCTTCCCCACCATCCAAACCAAGGATACCCAGCAATTATTCTTACTTCTCCGTTTCTTCTTCGGATAAACTGGCCAGCGGCATTTTTGAGGCAGTTTTCGAAGTTGTTTCTGGGAATTCGTCTTGCGATTTCCTTTTCAAAGGCATTTTGGCGTGTTTTCGGATCTGCCTCTGTGAGTCCCGCTGAAAAAATGACAGACTCGCCTTTCGCTATATCAAATTCAAAGTATCCGGGGACGAACAGGTCTTCCTGATAGTCATACCCTCTTTCTCTTTCCTGAATGTACTCGATGTTATAATACCAGTCCGGGGAAGAATTGAAGGTGTTCTTTTTTGAAAGCTGGAGGAAAAGCGGGTCGTACTGGGGATAAAGCTGGAATTTCAGTCCATTGGGGACCTTTTCTGCAGTTTTGTTGATTTCGTCATTGGCTTTCATCAGTGAATGATAGCCTCTGAAAGCCAAAAAGGGCTGAATTCTGATTTTGGTCGGGGAGTGCGCCTCCAGCAGGGTATATCGGATCATCACCCGATCCCGATTGGTGTCCAAAATGAGTTCCTTTTGCAAAAGGACTCCGCCTACTCGGTAAGTAAGCTTTGGAATGGGTTCGGAATCGAAATCTTCCAAATATTTATGGCCCCTTGGGGAGTAATTCCCGGGGAATTTGCTGATGCCCAAATTAAAACTTGCCCCATGCTGGATCACAGTTTCATGCACTGTGGACAAAAAAACATGATTTTGAGTATCTATTTGCGGTTGAGGCACTACCAAAAGCCCGTGATACTTGCGGGTATTGCAGCCAATAATGGTCGTACTTGTGTAAGTTCCCGAGCGGTTGGTCCGGATGATTTCCCGTTCCAGCGAATAGTTGAGGTTAACTAATTGGGTCTTGTCAAAATGGATATAACTCATAGTGAATTATTGTAAGAAGCTAAAAATAGAAGTTTGAACGGATAAGAAAAACTAAAGACAAAAAAATAAAGGTTATGTAATCATAACCTTCTTTTTAATCAGTGTAGCGAGTGAATCTTCTCTTTTTGGATCTCTTCAAAGTTGCGGATAGACTCCTCGAATTTGAGCAGATAATTTTGAACCTGCTTGATGTTCACCGGCTTTACTTCCGGGAATTTGGGAGAGGATTTGAACAAAGTAAACATCTCAAATTGGTTTAGTTTCTTCTGGAATTGTCAAATCTTGTGCCAAAACAACTCCGTTATATATAGCAAAACCCCTCGATTTGAGGGGTTTGGGTGAAAGACCGGGTTCGAACCGGCGACCTCTGGTGCCACAAACCAGCGCTCTAACCAGCTGAGCTACAATCACCGTGTGGTTTTTCCTCTGAGGTTTTTCTCATTGGGTGTGCAAAAGTAAGTAGAACCTTTGTTTGGCGCAAGCAGGTCCAAGCTTATTTCTAAAAAAAGTTAAATCATAATCACGATTTCCTTTATGCTCCAAGTCGCAGGATGGATATGTCCGAAACCGCTCACTCCTCGTTCATTTTTGATGAGTGTACTATAAATGAAACAGAAAAGCAGTGCCTTTTTTCCAAATCACCAGGCCAGAACCCAAGCTTCAAGTCTGTCAAGAAAACCGGGCTTCGAGGGTAATCCCTTCCTATTTGCCTATATTTGTAGCGAAATGCAAAAGTCTTTTTCCCTTAATACCTGGATTAGGATTTTTATTGATCACCTAACCCTATTCCCATGAGCGATGAAACTCCCGGATTTGATGGATTTAAGCTGAATAAGCAGCTTCTAGAAGCAGTAGCCGAATCCGGATATACTCAGCCTACACCTATCCAGCTAAAGGCAATTCCGTTGGCCTTGGCAGGTCACGATGTCTTGGGTATCGCTCAGACAGGTACAGGCAAGACGGCCGCGTACTTGCTTCCAGTGCTTATGAAGGTGAAATATGCTCAGGGAATTCATCCCCGAGCCCTGATTCTGGCGCCTACCCGTGAGCTAGTCATGCAGATCGAGGAGGTGGCTAGAGAACTTGGAAAGAATACGGATTTGAGAATTGTATGTCTCTATGGGGGAATCGGTCCGAAAACTCAAATCGAGCAGATCGAAGCGGGAGCGGACATTCTGATTTCTACTCCGGGTCGATTTATGGATATCTACCGCAAGGGAATTATCCATACCAGAGAATTGAAAACCATGGTACTGGATGAGGCGGATAAGATGATGGACATGGGGTTTATGCCCCAGATTCGGTCTATTTTGGAAGTGATTCCCAGCAAGCGTCAAAATTTGTTGTTTTCGGCCACTTTTTCAGGGAGAATTGAGCATTTGGCTGCGGAATTCTTGGAGTTTCCCGAGCGGGTAGAAGTAGCCCCTTCGGCTACTACCGCAGAGACGATCGCTCAGGTAAAATACACCGTGCCCAACATCAAGACCAAAATCAATCTACTAGCTTACCTGCTCGAAAGTGAGGAAATAAGCCGTGCGATCATTTTCACCCGAAGCCGGAAAAATGCGGAAGCCGTGTATTCTTTTCTCGAACGGAAAAATTTCGGAGAAATCCGGGTTATCCATGCCAATAAAGGTCAGAATACCCGGATCAATTCCATGGAAGACTTCAAGTCAGGGGAGGTGAGGCTGCTCGTGGCGACGGATGTGGCCTCCAGAGGCCTGGATGTCTCCATGGTTTCCCACGTGATCAATTTTGATGTGCCTTTGATCTATGAGGATTATGTGCATCGAATCGGAAGAACAGGTCGGGCAGAAAATGAGGGAAAGGCGGTCACTTTTATCAACCCGGCAGAAGCCTATCATTTTGAAAAAATCGAGGAGCTGATCCGAATGACGGTGGAGGAGTTGCCAATTCCGGATCCGGTGGATGTGCCTCCTACTCCCTTTGAGGAAAAGCAAGCCTATGAGCGGGAATTGGATAAGCTCAAGCAGCGGGATAATCCGGACTACAAAGGTGCTTTTCATGAGAAAAAGGCTCAGCCGAAGAAGAATATCGGCAAGGGGGAAAAGGTAAAAGCCAAAAAACAGGGGAAAAAACCCAATAGAAATCAGCTTAAGACCAAGAATCAGAAGAATAGGGGGAGTAAATAATTTATTTAAATTAGTTGTGTAGTATTTTTTTTTTTAAATCGAAAATGTTTGCAAACAACTAATTCAAATATTTAATCTTAATTATTTAAAAAATGAACTCATTCAAAAAAATTTTCGGGTTTTCGCTCATGGCGATTTTATCCTTCTCTTTACTTCCTAGTCAAGGTAATGCTCAAGATCTTGAACTTCCAGGTTCAGGGTGTTCCATGACTGTTTTAGGAGAAGAAATTCATTGTACAAGAGTTTGGTGCTCAACTACCATGAGTATGAGTGGTTGCGATTTTAGTGGGGCACTCACAAGTCAAACTTGTGATAAAATGAAATCTTGTTGAAATTACGGGCTGGAGTTCTCCAGCCCTTTTTACAATTCTTATGAAAAAACATCTTTTTTACAAAATTTTAATTTTGATTTTTACTTCCTGTAATAGTAAATCAATTGATAATGAGTTAATTCCAGATGTCAAAAGTTTAATTATTCCAATTTCATTAGATCAACTCAATTCATATCAAGTTTTCAGTAATTATTCTGAAAATGACAATAATAGGCTAGTTGCATATAATAGAGTTAAGCATTCTTTGGATTATTTTGATTTAGATAATTCAAAAGTCATAAAATCTGAAAATCTATTTTATGAAGGACCAAATGGGGTTGGAGAAGTTTCATCTATTTTCTGGCATAATTCAGATTCCATTTTTATGTACGAAAGAGGGAAGTTGCATCTATTTAATGAAAAGGGTATAAAAATTAACTCAATAGACTTATACAGTCTTTTTTCAGATAAAAAACTAGGAGAACCAGTATGTAACTTTTATTTCAAACTCTCTTATCGGGAAAAAGAAAAGCTGATTTACTTTTCTCTTATCCACCACGGTGTGAGTCTTCAAGAGAGAGCCAATCTCCCATTAATTGCTTCGTTGAATATTGAGACATTGGAAGTGAAAGCACTTCCGATTACCCATACGGATCATTATAAAAAAGCAGGAGGAAATGTAGGTTTTATCACCTATTTGGGTTTTCAAGGGTTCATGGAGGATCAAATGGTTTATAATTTTCAATATGAGTCAAGTCTATTCTCCTTTGATAGCAAAAATCAATTGGTTTCGTCAGGCCTTTCTCATGAAGGCAAGTTCATTCCAGAATTGATTGATTTGGAAAATATTGATCAACATGCAATCGATAATCCGCATTTTTTGACCCCAATACCCGACAACTACCGAAATTTGATTTATCGAGGAACTTGGGGTGCGCCTGATCCTTTACTTCCCGAATCTGGCTTTACTGAAAAGAAAATTTCAATTAGCGTTTTTGATTCCGATCTGTCCTTACTTTCAACATTTGACCTTCCCAATTACACCTATCAAATCAATAATTGGTTTGTTAATGAAAATGGGTTGTACCTGAATTATGCCCATCCGCGCAACGAAAGAGTTTCAGAAGATTTTTTAGTCTTTCATGTATTTCAATTTGATCAAAATCCTGAGTAGAAAATGATTGAGGCTATTGGTTTGATTTTTGGCCTTTTTCTTAATCCTGTCGCCGAAAGTATTCTTGTTCCCTTGGATCATTCAGATCCTGAAAGCAGGAAAATTCTGATTTCCTATCATTTTGAAAATGAATTTGATCCAGAAAGGGAGACGGTCTTTACGTTGGATGATCCGGTTGATGATGGTTTTTTGAAGTTGGATTTAAGTGAATCTGTCAAAACAGAATTCAACTGGGTTAGGATCTCAGGAAGACATTTTTCAGAAGATCTTCAAAATTTCATTCAAGAAAATTCGCAGGAGGACTGGGAAAAAATCTATCGATGGTTGAATCAAAATCAAGTATCTCAAGACATTGAAATAATCCGCAAAAAAATCCTTGGCAAAAAGAAAGTGATTCTTATTGGGTATTCTTCTTCCGCAGGGATTATGATGCATTATTTGTCGTCCTATTCACAAAGTGTGGAAAAATTGATTTTAATCAATCCCTTTTTGATGGATATTCAGACGAATCTAAGTTTTTGGAATTTTTCAAATTACTTTCAAAATCAGCCTACTGCTTTGACGAAATGTGAATTCTTTGAATTCGCCTACAGATCTTCTTTTGATTTCTTTAATTCAGATCCCTCTTTGAGAGATAGTTTGATCAATTCGTCGATGAAGGCCTTCAAAGAAGACACTATGAATTCAGTGGAGGTGAAATTTCCTTTCTCACTTGCAGTGCGATCTTTTGAGCATTCTATAGAACTAAGGTCAAAACCCAATACAGATTTCCCTGTTGCCAGTTTTTTGAAAGAAAAAAGTGAGCCAATTTGGAACATTTATTCCCAAAAGAAATTTCCCTTGATTGGTACTAATTATGATGTAGGGCTAAGCTTCAAAGGTCAGGTAATACTACTCGGCAGTGCTTATGATCTTTTGATTAATCCTAAAGTGGTCGATGTCCTTGCTGAGTTTTTTCCTGAAAGTACTTTGGTCATGTTTCGGGATGGGCATTCTTTGGAGAAAGTTCGGAAGACAGAAGAATTCTATATTTTGCTTTTGGCATTTTTGAAAAATGATTTCCAGCAAAAAGTCCGATCTTATCAGATTTTAATTGATTTAAACCTTCTTTTTCTTGGGAAGAATTACAACAATATTCCTATAGGATAAGAAAGATGGCCCCAAATTTTTGGGGCCATTTTTCTTATCGTTCACCTCTGGTATTTGTGCCATCCACAGGAGTTCTTTGCTCTCGGTTTGCCAAATCCCAAGCTGTGTGGAAGATTAGCTGGGCTCTTTTGGTCATCAGTGGGAATTCGATCTTATCCACGGTATCCGTCACCTGATGGTAGTCATCATGTACTCCATTGAAGAAAAAGATGACCGGAATATCAAACTTTGCAAAATTGTAATGGTCTGATCTGTAGTAGAATCGGTTAGGGTCATCTTCTGCATCGTAACGGTAATCCAAAATCAGATTGGTGTAGGTGATGTTGTTGTATTCGTTGATTTTCTTCAGATGTGAAGAAAGCATCTCCGAACCGATCACGTACACATAATCTTTGTTTTCAGCATTTTGGTATTCGTAGTCGATACGGCCCACCATGTCAATATTGATGTTATTGACGGTGTTTGCTATCGGGAAAATGGGATTTTCTGAATAGTACTGCGATCCCAAAAGACCTTTTTCTTCACCGGTTACATTCAAAAACAGGATGCTTCTTCTCGGTCTGTTTCCCTCTTTGGCAGCGATGGCAAAAGCCTCTGCAATTTCCATGACAGAGACAGTTCCCGAGCCATCATCATCTGCACCATTGAAAACTTCCCCTGTGGAGCTTACGCCCACGTGGTCATAGTGGGAGGAAATCACCAATACCTCCTCTTTTTTATCAGTCCCTTCCAAGAAGCCCATCACATTCACTGCTTCTACCGGGGTTTTGGTTTTGACTACCTGATAGGTGGCTTTTTGTGAAGCGATGGATTCCGGATTGGATTTGGCGGCTTCTTTCAGGGTTTCTACAGGAGTGGCAAAAAGCTCAGCCATCTTGTCAGAACTTACCATGAAAACAGGTCTCTGCTTGATTTCTTGATCGAAACCGATTCGTCCTCTGCCTGCAAGAGTCTTGTATCGATTGGCAATGCGGTCAAAGTTGGCCTGTCCTTCCATGGTCACGATCACGATGCCGGCTGCACCAGCATCCATGACTTTGGTGATCAGGTCATTGCTTCTCACGCCTACTGCCCAAAGGCCGACTAGCTTGCCTTTGACATCTACTTTTGCAAGATTTTCGTCAGTCACCAGCCCCAGGAATACCAATTCTCCCTTGGCAGCTTTGGCCATGTTTCCATCTCCGGTGAAAACGAAATCTTCATTTTCCACCAATTTATTTTTCCCCACCTGCAGGGTCACTTTGGTGAAGGCATTGCTCACCAAAGGAACTGACTGAAAGTAGCTGCCATCGGCAGGGCCGGTGAGCCCCAGATTTTTGTAAAAATCAGCCAGATAGTTAGCGGCAATTTTTCCTTCCTCAGAGCCGGTATCACGGCCTTTCATTTCGTCGGATGCCAAGTAGGTCAGGTATTCTCTTAGATCTTCTGCCGTGATGGTATTGGCATATTTTACTTGTACGGGATTTTGTCCAAAGGCTGAAAAAGCCATTGCAAGCGCCAGATTCGCGCTTAAAAACCATTTTTTCTTCATAAGATTCAGTTTAGGGTGCTAAGCTATTGATTTTTTTAAGCGACAAATAAACCGTTTATCAATTCCTCTGGTTTTCATGGAAATATTTAGCAAAAGCCAAATTCATTTTCTTTGAAGAAATGGTACCTTTGCACCCATAAAATCAGGAAGTTTCCAGACCCAAATAGAAAAAATCCTACCGTTCTTTATGAAGATTAATCTTACCAATGCTGTCAAGTTTGAGAGCAGACACAATGGCCCGACCGAGGCAGAGATCGCAGAGATGTTGGAAAAAATCGGGGCCTCATCCCTTGAGGAATTAATCAATCAGACTGTCCCTGAATCCATCCAGTTGGAGCGTCCCTTGGACCTCCCAAAAGCCAAGCTAGAATCAGACTTCCTGCGGGATTTCAAAAAGCTGGCTTCCAAAAACAAAGTGTTCAAATCCTTTATCGGATTGGGCTATTATGACACCTTCGTTCCTGGTGTGATCCTAAGGAATGTGTTGGAAAATCCGGGCTGGTATACTGCCTATACTCCTTATCAGGCGGAAATCGCCCAGGGAAGATTGGAAGCATTGATTAATTTCCAGACTGTAGTGAGCGAACTGACTGGGATGGAACTCGCCAATGCCTCTCTTTTGGATGAAGGTACCGCAGCCGCAGAAGCGATGACTATGCTGCATGCAGTGAAGCCAAGAGAGAAAAAGACAGCAAATAAGTTTTTTGTAGACGAGAAGATTTTTCCTCAGACCAAAGCGCTCTTGGAAACCAGAGCGGAACCTATCGGAATTGAGCTGGTCTTCAGATCCATTGATCAGTTGGATGTCACCGATCCTGAGCTTTATGGAATCCTTTTCCAATACCCGGATGCAACCGGTTCGGTAAGAGATTACTCTGCTATCGTAGCAGCAGCTAAAGAAAACAAGGTATTGACCGCTTTTGCTTCTGATCTTTTGGCCTTGACCCTACTTACTCCTCCCGGCGAGATGGGTGCAGATGTGGTGGTGGGTTCTGCTCAGCGATTCGGCGTACCTATGGGCTATGGAGGTCCTCATGCAGGATTCTTTGCTACCAAGGATGAATTTAAGCGACAAATCCCGGGAAGAATCATTGGGGTATCCATCGATAAGGCTGGAAATAAGGCCTACAGAATGGCCCTTCAGACTCGGGAGCAACACATCAAGAGAGAAAAAGCCACTTCCAATATTTGTACCGCACAGGTGCTTTTGGCAGTGATGTCCTCCTTCTACGCAGTCTATCATGGTCCAAAAGGTTTGAAAGACATTGCTTTACGAACTCACGGTTTGGCAAAAATCACTGCTCAAGCGCTGAAGCAAGTGGGTCTGCAGGTAGGCGAGCAGAATTTCTTTGACACCATAGAAGTGAAAATGAATGAGGTGTCTATCGAAAGAGTAAGAGGATTGGCTTTGGGAGAAAAGATGAACTTCCGCTATGAGGCCGATTCTGTTTTCATCTCTTTCGACGAAACCAAGACTTTGGAAGATGTGAAGACTATCGTTAATGTCTTTGCTACAGAAGAAGGGAAGCATACCCTGAATCTGGACGAAATGGTGAGCAACCTGAGCCTGGAGCTACCCGAAGCTTTGGTCAGAAAGTCAGAATACCTGACTCATCCGGTCTTCAATAGTTACCACTCAGAGCACGAGATGCTCAGATACATCAAGAGACTGGAGGCAAAAGATCTTTCCTTGGTTCATTCCATGATTTCCTTGGGATCATGTACCATGAAGTTGAATGCAACTGCGGAAATGATTCCGGTTACCTGGCCTGAGTTTGGTCAGATTCACCCATTTGCTCCTATGGATCAGACTTTGGGCTATCAGGAGCTTTTCACCAATCTTAGAACTTGGTTGACCGAGATCACAGGTTTTGCAGATACCTCCTTGCAGCCTAATTCCGGTGCGCAAGGCGAGTATGCAGGATTGATGGTGATCCGGGCGTATCATATCAGCAGAGGAGAAGGCCATAGAAATGTTGCTTTGATTCCTACCTCTGCTCATGGAACCAACCCTGCTTCCGCTGTCATGGCAGGGATGAAAGTCGTGTTGGTGAAATGTGACGAAAAAGGAAATATCGACTTGGCTGACCTAAAGGAAAAGGCAGCTGCTCATGCAAACGACCTTTCAGCCTTGATGGTGACTTATCCTTCCACTCACGGGGTATTTGAGGAAGCCATTCAGGAGATCTGCGCCACGATTCATGAATTCGGAGGTCAGGTATACATGGATGGAGCAAATATGAATGCTCAGGTAGGATTGACTTCTCCAGGTAGAATTGGCGCCGATGTATGTCACCTGAATTTGCACAAGACCTTCTGTATTCCTCATGGAGGCGGAGGCCCTGGTATGGGACCGATTTGCGTAGCATCTCATTTGGCTCCATTCCTACCGGGAAATCCATTGGTAAAAACCGGAGGAACACAAGCTGTATCGTCCATTTCGGCTGCTCCTTATGGTAGTGCGAGTATTTTGCCTATTTCCTATGCTTATATCGCGATGATGGGAGGAGATGGACTGACCAATGCTACTAAAATGGCGATTTTGAATGCCAACTACATTAAGGAAAGATTGGATGGACATTATCCGATTCTTTATACCGGAACTAAAGGACGTGCTGCACACGAAATGATCATCGACTGCAGAAGCTTTAAAGAATTTGGAGTAGAGGTAGAGGATATTGCCAAGCGATTGATGGACTATGGCTTCCATGCACCTACGGTTTCTTTCCCTGTGGCAGGTACCATGATGATCGAGCCAACTGAATCTGAGACCAAAGCTGAGTTGGACAAATTCTGTGATGCCTTGGTATCTATCCGGGAGGAAATTCGAGAAATCGAAAGAGGAGAAGCAGACAAAGAAAATAACGTACTGAAAAATGCGCCTCATACAGCCACTATGGTATTGGCAGGTGACTGGAACCTTCCTTATTCAAGAGAAAAGGCGGTGTTCCCACTGAGCTATGTAAAGGAGAATAAATTTTGGCCCACTGTCCGCCGAATTGATTCAGCCTACGGAGACCGAAATCTTGTTTGTAGCTGTATTCCGGTGGAGGAATATGCAAGCGAATCGGCTTTGGCATAAAGAAAAACAAAAAGAGCTGACCTGAGAGTCAGCTCTTTTTTTGTTTAGGCTTTCTGAATTATCTAAGAATTACGCTCGAAGACAAATCAAAAAGCACATCATTTGATGTGCTTTTTGATTTTTTATACATGAACATGCCGCTCTGCATGGTAGGAGGATCGGACAAGTGGACCGGACTCTACGTACTTTAGTCCTCTTCTTAGCCCTTCTTCTTTGTAATGAGCAAACAGATCTGGGTGAATGAATTCTGCTACTTCGATATGTCTTTTGGTAGGCTGTAGGTATTGACCTAGCGTGAGAATATCACATCCGTTTTCTACCAAGTCATCCATGGCTTTGTAGACTTCTTCTTTGGTCTCGCCTAAGCCAAGCATAATTCCTGTCTTGGTTCTTTTTCCGTAGGCTTTGGTGAGTTTGATTTGCTCGAGAGAGCGGTCGTATTTGGCTTGGGGTCTGACCATTCTATAAAGTCGGCCTACGGTTTCCATATTATGGGAAACTACTTCCTGACCTCCTTCGATCATCCTGTAAAGGGCATCCCAATTTCCTTTTACATCAGGAATGAGTGTTTCAATGGTCGTAGCAGGAGACAATTCCTTGGTCAATACCACGGTTTGATACCAAATCTCAGCTCCCCGATCTTTGAGTTCATCACGGTTTACCGATGTGATTACTGCATGTTTTACACCCATCAATTGGATGGCTTCAGCGACTCTTCTCGGCTCGTCAGTGTCATATTCATTAGGTCGGCCAGTGGCCACTGCGCAGAAAGAGCAGGATCGGGTACACACATTACCCAAAATCATAAATGTGGCAGTGCCCGCACCCCAGCATTCACCCATATTAGGACAGTTGCCACTCTCACAGATGGTATGCAGCTTATGCTGATCTACTAGTTTTCGGACTTTTGCATATTCCTTTCCTACGGGAAGCTTAACTCTCAACCAATCCGGCTTTTTTCTTTTAGTTGCTTCCTCGGAAATTACAGGTAATTCAATCATGTCAGGGAAATTTGGTACAAAGGTAATTCAGGACATCACAAATGCCAATCACTTCCTGAATCCGTAATAAAAGGTGAAGTAGGCAGATTGGAAAATCTGATTGTTTTCAGCAGTCGGAATCAGTGGGATTTCTTTGCTATAACCCTCAAGCATGTAGCCCAGTTCCAATCCGGTGGCACTACTTCGGAATACTCCAAATTCAAACATCAAAGCAGCCTTGACATGGGCTCCAATGGCTAATTCAGATTCTCCAAGACCTTGGAAAAGTCGCCCGGTTCCTAAAATGTTAAATCTACTTTGGTGGACTTCAGGGTCGTATTGCTCAGTTACTGTTTCCAGTCGATTCAAAGCATATTCGATGTAATAGGGAGCGATCAGCCCCAAGCTGGGACCTACCGCCGCCAAAGCGGAAACCTGAACTCCCTGATTGGGTGCTTTTTTAAATAAGATCACCTCTCGTCCATAGTGCGGTCTGATTGCGTAGAGGTAATTGGATTTTCCGAAAATATAACTATTGCCCAATACGGTATTGTATCGGGTTTCTTTTTGATTCTTCACATTAGATAGCTCCACTCCCCAAAAGGAAAATTGACTGTCATCTATCCGAGTGCCGGCTTTAAAAACAAATCCTCCAATCAGTCCTCCGTTGGTGTTTTTATTCAAACCAAAAAGATATTCCTTGTCGTATTCATAGTTTCCCACGTCATCTCTTTGGGCATTGGCCGCATTTAAGTTCAGTAAGGAAAAGATAAAAAGGAGGATAGGGAGTTTTCGCATTTGTTCTCGCGGATTTTGCCTACGTTTTAGAGGTATTTAACTCGAAATTAAAAGTAAGAGTTTAACTCGAGGATTAAAAGATTGCTTTTGATGGGACAATTGATTCTTCTTTTTCAAAAAGTGAAGAAAAGTTTTCAAATCACCTCCATCATAGGATTAAAACCGATATTTGAAGAAAAGAATATTAAACCCAAATAAATCGATCCACGATGTGCTATTTATTCGAAAGTTTTAAGGGCTGGAAAAGCTATTGTGAAGAAAGGCAGGTCTCTTTGGTCCAATCTGTCATGGAATATGAGATTGAGCAAAAGAATTCTTCTGAAGAAAGAATCAAATCTGGACTTGCGGAAGCATATACGGTCATGAAGGAGGCAGTGAATACCGGGCTGACTGAAGATATGACCTCCCGATCGGGGATGATTGCCAATGGGGCAAAAAAGGTATTCAATCATCCCTTGGCGGTATTGTCTCCAGAGTTTAAGCAGTTGATTTCCAGGGCATTGGCTGCCAAAGAGGTGAATTCCTGCATGGGTAGGGTAGTCGCTGCCCCTACGGCTGGTGCATCAGGGATTCTTCCAGGTACACTGGTAACTCTTCAGGAAATCCACAGATTGAGTGATGAAAAGATTGTAGAGGGACTCTTGATCGGGGCAGGAATAGCTTTGATAATTGAGGAAAAAGCGAGCTTGGCAGGTGCCGTCGGGGGATGCCAGGCTGAGACCGGTTCAGCTGCTGCCATGGCTGCAGGAGCCATAGTTTATTGCTTAGGCGGTACTACTGATCAGATTTTCAATGCGGTCGCTGTTACAATTCAATGCATGTTGGGATTGGTATGTGATCCGGTGGCAGGCTTGGTAGAGGTGCCATGCGTGGTGCGCAATGCAAGCGCTGCCTCTATTGCATTTAGTTCGGCTCAGATAGCGTTGGCCAGTGTGAGTTCGGTGATTCCAGTGGATGAATGTATAGAAGCCATGGGAGAGATTGGAGCTTCCATGGAAAGCAGATATAAGGAGACGGCTTTAGGTGGACTTGCTGCTACATTGACTGGTCAGGAGATTTCGCAGCGAATTCTGATTCAGGATATTGAAATCCTTCCGGACCAAACCTTACCCGATTAAGTTCTGAAAAAAAGGAATTCCCAGAATCTGTTCTATGGTTAAGCTAAAAAAGCAAGCCCAAAATAGCCCACTGATGAACATATAGAGAAAAATCTTCCTTTTTTGGGTGCCAAAGGAAACCAATATCAATGTGCCTCCAATCGGGGTAAGTAGGAGTGGGGTCAAAAAGGCAATTCCGATAATTCCTGATTTTTGCCATACCTGAACAATCCTTCTGGATCGCTTACTGAATGTTGGTCGCTTTTTTATAAAGTGTTTTTCAACCAATTTTTTTATCTCTGTTCCTATGAAAGTGAAGATGAACACGCTGGTCATCATTCCAGCTATAGTGACAAATACAGTTTCAAAAAAGGAATAACCAGCTGCATACCCCAAAACTGGGCCACTGATAAATTTGAAGAGACTCAGTATATAAATTCCAAAAAATGTAATCAGAGCTTCACTCATATCAAAAAGAAGATGTAGGCTATGTAGCAAGCCAATAAAATCAACCCTTCAAAGTAGGAAATCTTCATTTTGGTTTTCATCAATGGGAAAAGAATGGCTGAGAATCCAATCATCCAAAGAAAATCGGAACTCAGAAATGCATCTGAGACTCCGATAGGCTTGATAATGGCTGTAAGACCAATAATCGATAGGATATTGAGAATATTACTGCCCAGGATATTTCCCAAAGCCAAGTCTGTTTTTTTGGAAAGGGCCGCAAGGATGGAAGTAATCAATTCAGGTAAGCTTGTCCCAATGGCGATTACAGTCACCCCGATTACTCTTTCTGAGATGCCGAATTCCCGTGAAATTAGGACTGCATTTTCTACCAAAAGCTCAGAGCCGAAATAAAGCCCTACAATGCCTGCCAGAAAAAGCCCCACAGATGCCAGCCAAGAATAGCTTTTTACTTCTTCCAATTCTTCATCGGCTTCTTTCACTCCTTCTTTGATTCCTGAGCCAAGATTCCGAAAAAGATAGGCGTTGAAAGCGATAAAACTCCCAAAAAGTAAAATGCCTTCCCAAAGCCCAATTTGACTGTTTAGGCTTAGCAAATAAAAAACTACCGTGACAATCATCATCAAGGTATAATCAAATCTCAGGTGTTGGCGGGAAATCAAAATGGGATAAAATAGACCACTCAGTCCCAATACAAGTCCAATGTTTGCAATATTAGAGCCAACGACATTGCCAATCGAAATGTCAGCGTTACCCTTTAGTGCAGCATTTATGCTCACTAGGAGTTCAGGAGCAGATGTACCAAATGAGACAATGGTCAGACCAATTAGGCCTGCAGAAAGGCCAAGTTTGAGAGCAACTGATGAAGCACCGTCAACGAGAAATTTTCCGCCTAGCAATAAGATAGCAAGTCCTAAGATCAGGAATAAATAGGGGGTCATGGATTAAAGTTTTGGTCCAAAAGCCAAGTCTCCAGCGTCACCTAGGCCTGGGACTATATAGGATTTGGAGTTAAGTTTTTCATCTATGGCGCCAATCCATAGCGAATAGGGTAGAGAAAGGTTTTCTTTCAGAAACTGGATTCCTTCAGGTGCTGCAATAACCGCTGCAATATGAATGATTTCTGGAGTGCCATGCTGAAGAATTGTTTCTATAGATTTTAAGAAAGATTTTCCTGTGGCCAGCATAGGATCTGCCAATATTACGGTTTTCCCTTCCAGTGAAGGGGATGCATGATAGCCTAAGTTAATTTTAATATCGTTGCCTTCTTCTCTAAATGCGCCGATAAAACCACTTTCTGCGTTGTCAAAAAAATTCAGAAATCCTTGGTAAAAAGGTAGTGATGCTCTTAAAACAGCAAAAATTACAGGCTTTTCGTCAGGTATCAGGCTAATCGCTGAAGACAGTGGAGTTTGAATGGTTTTTTTTGAGAATTGGAACGTTTTAGAAATTTCGTAAGCCAAAATTTCACCTAGACGTTCCAGATTTTTTCTAAACCTCAGACTGTCTTTTTGAATCTCAAGATCCCTAAGTTCGGTGAGAAACCGATTTGCAATAGAAGGGGTATCGGTTAATTTAAACATGGGGGCTAATTTACGAGAAAAAACCCGTCTTGACTTTTTAAAATTGTGCTGTCAAAAATCTTTTGGGCAAAAAATCCGATAGATTATTGTTTTTATTATGGAAGATAAAAATTAGTGGTAGGGATTTTCAGTTAAAGAAGTCTCCATCTGATGTGAAAAAAAAAGCCTGACTCGAAAGTCAGGCTTTTCTATTTGGTTCGTCCTAATTATTTGATTTCGAAGCTTGCTCTTCTTGCCATTTGACGAGCATCGGCTGAAGCTTTGTCTACGCTGGTGTCCTCTCCATAACCTTTGAAGGACAATCTTGAAGCATCCACACCAGAAGCGACTAGCAAGTCATAAACTGCTTTTGCTCTCCTTTCAGACAACTTCATGTTGTAATCCTCTGGACCCAATTCGTCAGCATAACCTTTAACTTCCACATTTATGCCAGGGTTTCTCTTAAGGAAGTTAGAAACATATTGTGCAGCACTTACTGAGTATCCTAGTGGTTTGTCGCTATCAAAAGCATAGTAAACATTTACATATCCATCTTGAATGGCTTTCCTCATGTAATCAATTTCTTCACGGATCTCTTCAACTGGGCATCCGTTAGTAGAAGCTGGGCCAGGAAGGAATGGACACTTATCCAAATGGTCAGGAGTACCATCACCGTCAGAATCCAAGGTCATTCCTGCTGCATTAACTCTAGCACCAGCTGGAGTATTAGGCTCTTTATCCAGGTAATCAGGAACACCGTCTCCATCAGAATCTTTCAACATATCCTTGATTCCATTGATTTGGGTAGCCAATTCTTCTTTGGTTGCATACTTGTCTGCTGCAATAAACCAGTCAGCATGTTGTTCTGCTTTACCAAGGTAGAAGTTCAGACCAAGAGTTCCAGTCCACCAAGTACCATTAGCTCCGTAGAAACCGTTGCTGATGTCAGGTCTGATTGCTTCCGCACCATCCCAAGTTACAGTTTGACGGCCGTTTAGGATGGTAGAGATATCACCAACTAAAGCAACTCGCTCACTGATTTTGAATTGTGGAGTGATTCCGAAGATTAATGTGTAAACATTATCATCGAAGTCATTGAATTGATTTTCTTCTGGATTTACTAGTCCAATACCTGCACCAGTATGCAATAGTAATCCAAACTTTCTCGTGAATGATTCGAAATTCATCACTCTCCCGATGTTTGCAACACCTTGGAGATTTAGTCTGAAATATTTGGTGTTAAATGGTAAGCTTTGAGAATCACCACCTTGAGCTTCACGCACAGAGCCAAATCCGTAGTCCAGCTTCATACCAAACTTTTCATTGAACATGTATCTAGCCCCAAACTCAATATGTCCAAGATTGAGGGTAGGAGACAAGAAGTTTCTATTGAGAGGTGCCATAGGTTTGTTGAAACCTCCACCTACTTCAAGAGAGAATTTGTTGAATTCCTGGGCATTGGCAGTGATTGCCATTGCTCCAGCCATAATTGTTGAGAGTATGAGTTTTTTCATGAGAAAAAATTTTTTGTTCAGTTTTTATTTAAGTGATTGATGGATGCAGGGACAAATTTATAAACTTTTAACTTATTGCAAATCTAGATGAAATATTTAAATCTCAATTATACCAAATTAAATATCCCTCCAATTATCCGCAAATATTCTCATAATACAACATATTTAATGCCAATATGGAATTTTTAAAAGACCTACTTGGCCTATCTGGGGTATCCGGAGATGAATCCTTGGTTTCAGAATGGCTTTTAAAACAAATACTACAACGGATGGGTAGCTGGAAGGTTTGTCCCGAAATATTTTCTGGTGAAAAATTTCATGACGCCGTCTTATTAAAATTTGGATGCCCCAGGACCGCAGTTTTTGCCCATGTCGATACGATAGGATTTATGGTCAGATACAACAATCAGCTAATTCCGATTGGAGGGCCTGAGTTTATTGAGGGGACTATTTTGGTGGGAAAAGATCGATTGGGAGAAATCAGGTGTAAACTGAGTGGCACAGAAGACGCCATGTTTTATGATTTTCCCCGTGCTATTGAGCGTGGAACTCGTCTATCTTTTGAACAAAACGTCCGCATGGACTCTCATTTTATTCAAGCTGCTTATTTGGATAATAAGTTAGGGGTCTATAATGCTTTTCGGCTTTGTGAAAATCTAGAAAATGGTTGGATTGTTTTTTCGACCTATGAAGAACATGGCGGGGGCAGTGTCCCTTTTCTGCTTAAGTTTATTCAAGAAACTGCTCCGATCAAACAGGCCTTGATTTCGGATATCACTTGGATTACTGAAGGAATTCATCACCATGAAGGGGTGGTAATTTCGTTAAGAGATAAATTTATACCAAGAAGGAAGTTTTTGGATCGTATTCTTGCTTTGGCAGAGAAAAGTCAAATTCCTTTTCAGCTGGAAGTAGAGGCATATGGAGGGAGTGATGGACGTGAGGTTCAATTTTCTCCTTATGCAATTGATTGGTGTTTTATTGGAGCAGCGGAAGATCATGTCCATTCTCCAGATGAAAAAGTTTCTTTGGCAGACTTGGATTCCATGATTTCCATGTATCAGTATTTAATGAAAGAATTGTAACCACATTCTATGAAAAGAAGGATAAATGACCGGGATTTCGAATTGTTCTTAACCCATGAACGAATACAAGCGCGGCTACAAGAGCTGGGAGAAGAAATAAGCAGAGATTTCCAAGGAGAAGATTTGGTGGTTTTGGGAGTGCTTAATGGCTCTTTTATAGTTATGGCTGATTTAGTCAGGTCGATCGATCTTCCTATCAAATGTGAATTTTTGAGAATTTCTTCTTACAGCGGGATGGAATCCACAGGAAATATTCGGTCGGTGTTAGGGCTTTCCTCCGAGATAGCTGGAAAAAGTGTCCTGATTGTGGAGGATATTGTGGATACCGGAGTAAGCATGGATTTTCTTTTGGAAGATCTGCAAAAGCGTCAACCCAAAAGATTAGCTGTTGCCACTTTGCTTTTTAAAAAGGATGCTTTTCGGTTTAATTACCCGCTGGATTATGTGGGTTTTGAAATTCCCAATAAATTTGTCGTCGGCTTTGGCTTGGATTACGATGGTTTTGGCAGGAATTTGCCAGACCTTTATCAACTCAGTTTAAGTTAATTTTCTATTCAAAAATGCTAAATATTGTCCTCTTTGGCCCTCCAGGCGCAGGTAAAGGCACTCAAAGTGAGAAGCTCATCGAAAAATATAAATTAACTCACCTTTCTACCGGTGATCTTTTCCGAAAGCATCTCGGAGAAGGCACAGAATTGGGAATCTTGGCCAAGAAATATATGGATCAAGGTCATTTGGTGCCTGATGAAGTGGTAATCCAAATGGTAGAAGATAAAATCAGCTCTACTCCCGACAGCAAAGGGTTTATTTTTGACGGCTTCCCAAGAACTACAGCTCAAGCAGAAGCCTTGGATACCATGCTTCAAAAAAATGAGATGTCCATTTCAGGAATGATCGCTTTGGATGTTCCTGAGGATATTCTTCGGGAGCGGATTAAAGAAAGAGGCAAAACATCCGGAAGAGCAGATGATCAGGATGACGAAAAAATAACCACCAGAATTAAAGTGTACCTCTCCGAAACCCTTCCAGTGGCAAAGTATTATGAAAATCAAGGAAAATTTACCAAGATTCACGGAGTAGGTCAGATTGAAGAGATTTTCCAAAACATCTCAGAAGTGATTGATGCCTATTGATTTCCCATAATTTTCTAATTTTGCACTTCCAAGACATGGCTAGGCTCTCGGGCTTAGCCTTTTTCATTCTATATCATGGCCGATTCCAACTTTATTGATTACGTAAAATTCTGCTCCAGATCTGGTGCAGGAGGCGCGGGTTCTGTTCATTTCCGAAGAGAAAAGCACGTGCCCAAGGGAGGACCAGATGGAGGAGACGGAGGCCGTGGTGGGCATATTATTCTTCGTGGAAATGCCCAGTTGTGGACATTGCTTCACCTGAAATACAAAAAGCATGTCATTGCCGAGCCTGGCAAAGGAGGTGAAGGTGGACGTAGGACAGGGGCAGATGGCAAAGATGTCATTCTTGAAGTCCCATTAGGAACAGTGGCCAAAGATGCCGAGACGGGAGAAAAGCGATTTGAAATTACCGAAGATGGGCAGGAAGTGATCCTGACATCAGGTGGTCGTGGGGGGTTGGGAAATGACCATTTTAAAACATCTACCAACCAAGCCCCTCATTATGCTCAACCCGGAGAGCCGGGGATTGAAGAGTGGATTATCCTCGAACTCAAACTTCTGGCAGATGTAGGATTGGTCGGATTCCCTAATGCAGGAAAATCCACGCTGCTTTCTTCCATTTCGGCCGCAAGGCCTGAAATCGGCGATTATCCATTCACCACACTCGTCCCTAACCTTGGTGTGGTGGGGTATCGGGATGACAAATCCTTTGTCATGGCTGATATTCCGGGAATCATTGAAGGTGCCGCTGAAGGAAGAGGACTTGGCATCCGGTTTCTAAGGCATATAGAAAGAAATTCCATTCTCCTTTTTCTTATCCCGGCAGATGCTCCGGACATCGGTGAGCAGTATCGGATTTTGCTCAATGAATTAGAAAAATACAATCCTGAGCTCCTCGATAAAAAACGGATTTTGGCCATTTCAAAAGCTGATATGCTTGACGAGCAACTGATGAAAGAAATGGAGCAGGAAATTCCCAAGGATATCCCTTACCTCTTTATATCCTCAGTCAGTCAGTTTAATCTGGAAAAACTGAAAGATTTGATTTGGCAGGCTATACATCAATAGAGGTGTCACTTTGTCAGAAAATCTCCTCTGGCAAAATACTTGTTGATTAAGGCAAGACCAACTATTGCCCGAATAATATGAAAAACAAAGATCACGTGGAACAAGAACCTAAAGCGCAGACCGAAGAGCAACTAGTGGAAGAGACTCCTAAAGAAACAGCAACCCTAAGCGAGGAGGAAGTTAAGGCAGAGGAGAACAAAGAGGGAAAGCTTGAGGCCGAAGTCGCCGATCTTAAGGATAAATATCTCAGACTTTATTCAGATTTTGAAAATTTCAGAAAGCGTACAGCAAAGGAAAGGCTTGACCTGATTCAAACTGCCTCCGAAGGTGTTTTGAAAGACTTGATCCCTGTGGTGGATGATTTCGAGAGGGCCTTCAAAGCTTCCGAAAATGAAGAGGATGCAGGCAAAATCCGTGAAGGCAATCAGCTGATCTTTCACAAATTGGTTAGGATTCTTGAATCTAAGGGATTGAAAGTAATGGTAGACCTGATCGGAAAACCTTTTGATGCCGAGACCCAAGAAGCAATCACTCAGATACCTGCGCCATCAGAAGAAATGAAGGGAAAGGTCGTAGATGTGGTGGAAAAAGGATACACACTTGGAGAAAAGGTGGTCCGATACGCCAAAGTAGTAACCGGAGCATAAAATCATGGCAAAAAGAGATTATTACGAAGTATTGGGGGTGAGCAAATCAGCCACAGCCGATGAGATCAAAAAGGCTTATCGGAAGTTGGCTATTCAGTTTCATCCTGATAAAAACCCTGGAAATCCTGAGGCTGAAGAGAAGTTTAAAGAAGCGGCAGAAGCTTACGAGGTTCTGAGCAATCCGGACAAAAAGGCCCGTTATGATCAGTTTGGTCATCAAGGACTAGGCGGCAACGGCGGCTTCGGAGGAGGCGGAATGAACATGGAGGATATTTTCTCCCAGTTCGGGGACATCTTCGGCGGCGGCGGTTTTGGGTCATTCTTTGGCGGGGGAGGCGGAGGCCGACGGACCAAGAAAGGCACCAATCTTCGGGTAAAGCTTAAGCTGAATTTGCAGGAAATCGCGAATGGCGTTGAGAAAAAAATCAAAGTAAAGCGTCATGTGGTGGCTCCAGGAGTCACTTTTCAAACTTGCTCTACCTGCCAAGGTACGGGACAGATCAAAAAGGTAGTCAATACCATGCTGGGACAAATGGTTTCGGCGAGTACTTGTACTGTCTGTGGTGGTTCCGGTCAGATTGTTGACAAAAAGCCAGCTGAGGCCGATTCCAAAGGTCTCATTATTAAGGAAGAGATTATCTCTCTCAATATTCCTGGAGGCGTAGGAGAAGGCATGCAGCTCAGCATGTCTGGAAAAGGAAATGAAACTCCGGGAGGAATTCCCGGAGATTTGCTTATTGTCATCGAAGAAGCGGAGGACAAAGTGCTTCAGCGAGACGGCAATAACGTGGTCTACGACCTTTATATTTCTTTTATAGATGCAGCTTTGGGATCTTCTATTGAGGTTCCTACTATAGATGGCAGGGTGAAAATCAAAATTGACCCAGGAACTCAAAGCGGGAAAATGCTTCGACTCAAGGGAAAAGGAATAAAGGACATCAATGGATACTCTCGAGGAGACCAATTGATTATGGTCAATGTGTGGACCCCCACTCAATTGTCCAAAGACGAGCGGGCCATGCTGGAATCTCTCAAAAATTCAGAAAACTTTAAGCCGGATCCAGGTAAACAAGACAAGTCCTTTTTTGACAAAATGAAGGAATTCTTCTAAAACCTTTATAGCCAGAAGCAATTCTGGCTTTTTTTATATTTTTAAAAAACCTTTTACCCTCTGCGTCGTACCCTATCCGTATGTTAAAAAATTTGTGTCTGCTATACACTTGGATTTTCCTTGGGCTAAATTCCGGACAGGCGCAATTTGTCAAAGAATACCAAGTTGCTGATATTAAAGGGTTTGAGCTGGTAGACCTTAAGTTTTCTTCTTACAAAAGCCAAATCCAATTGCGCAGGTCCAAATCCTACGGACCTCTGCATATCCATGGGCATTTGGCCCAATCAAATATTCTACCTGAGTTTGATTATGGGGTAAAAAACGAGGTGCTTTCAGCCTCACTTGTTCACAAAAACATCGAAACAGATAATTTGGGGAAAAGTATAACATCCAAACTTTTTTCTTCCAATACAAGCTATGACCATTCTTGGGATGTTAGTCTCAATTCCAATTTTCTCTATGATTTGAATTTCAATTTGGGCATGGGCAAATCAGAACTGGATATCAGCCATTTGTCCATTTCGGGAATGAAAGTAAGAAGCGCCAGTTCGGACGTCAAGATATTTTTTGGTGACCCAGTTCCCAATTCAGTTACCATGGATACCCTTTTGGTCACACTCAGCATGGGGCTATTGGAAGTCGCTGATGCTAACTTTACCAATGCCAGGGAAATGATCTTTGAAGTGGACTATGGAAAAATCAAATTAGACTTCTCGGATGGGCTTCCTCAGTCCTGCAAGGTCATTTCAGCGGTCAGTGTGGGTAGTGTGCAGGTAGTTCTACCTCCTGATAAGTACCCTGTCAAAATCAAAATGAATACTACCCCGATGTGCAGAACTGTCCTTCCTAAATATCTCAAGTCCTTGGATAAGGGAGTCTATGTGACTAAAGGCTTTAGTGCATCCGACCCCCGGCTATTGGAAATGATCATCGACGTAGGGGTAGGTTCTGTGACCATCGAATAGAAAAAAATGCTTCAAATCACCGGCCTTAATAAATCTTATGGAAGTCATCACGCGCTCAGCGAAGTAAATATGCATGTTCCTTCCGGAGTGGTTTTTGGGCTTTTAGGTCCAAATGGTGCCGGGAAAACCACGCTGATTCGGATTGTCAATCAGATCATCGAGCAGGACAGCGGAGAGGTAGAATTGGACGGAAAGAAACTTTCCCCATCGGATATTCGAAAAATCGGATATCTACCTGAGGAAAGGGGGCTTTACAAGAAAATGAAGGTGTGGGATCAGCTTTTGTACTTTGCTCAGGTCAAAGATCTCCCTCCAAATGAAGCCAAACTCCAAATCAAATCTTGGCTGGAAAAGCTGGATTTGGGTGCTTGGAAGGATAAAAAGATCGAAGATCTTTCCAAAGGGATGGCCCAAAAAGTCCAGTTTATTTCCACAGTCATTCATCGACCATCTTTATTGATTCTGGATGAACCATTCTCCGGTTTTGACCCGGTAAACGCGGAAATCATTAAAAATGAAATCCTGGAACTGAAAGAAAAAGGAACTACGGTCATTTTGAGTACCCATAGGATGGAATCAGTGGAACTGCTCTGTGATCATGTAGCCATGATCAATAGGTCCCGAAAAATTCTTGACGGTACTATTCAGCAGGTCAAAAACAGCTTTCGCCCGGAAGTCTTTGAAATTACATTGACTCAGCTAAAGCAGCCCATTCCGCCGGAATGGATCCCAAAGCAGGCCGAAGATCTCTGGCATTTTTCTCTGCCCCTTTCCGGTAAATCTCCAAATCAGCTTTTGTCAGAACTTATGGAACTGGGAGAGGTATTGGTATTCCGAGAGAAAATCCCTTCCATGGAAGAAATTTTCATTCATCAGGTAAAAGCTAAGGCAAATGAATAAAGTCCTTTTGGTGATTCAGCGGGAGTATTTGGCTAGGGTCAAAAAGAAATCCTTTTTGATTGCCACTCTTCTTACGCCTTTGATTTTCCCTGCGATCATGGGGATTTTTGTCTGGATAGCAGTTAACGAAAGTGAAAATCAATCGCTCAGGATCATTGAGGTGTTTGATGAGACAGGCCTGTTTTTCATGGAGAGCTCGGATCAATATGCCTTTGTGTCCTCCGATTTGGAATTGGAGGAAGCAAAAAAAATGGTCCAGGATGGAGAGCGATATGGATTGCTTTTGATTCCCAAAATCGATCTTGAGGATCCAAAAGGGATTCAGTATTTCGGTGCAGAAAACCCTAGCATAAGTCTGATGAGCTACCTGGAAGGGGCTCTCAAGCGGAAAATAGAGGATCAAAAGCTGTATGAAAAGGGAATTGACCCCTCAATTATCAAGCAAATCCGTACTTCTGTATCCATCCAATCTATCACCTTGTCAGAGGGTGGAGAGGAAAAAATCAATGACGCCACGGTAAATTATGCCTTGGGCTTTGTTGCTGGGATTCTGATTTACATCTTCATTTTTGTCTATGGCAATCAAATCATGCAGGGGGTCATCGAAGAGAAATCCAGCCGAATAGTGGAAATATTGGTCTCTTCCCTTCGGCCTTTTCAGCTCATGATGGGGAAAATAGTAGGAATCGGAGCCGTAGGCCTAACTCAGTTTTTGATATGGGTAGTATTGATCGGGACGCTCACCTCTGTGGTGGTAGGGGTGTTAGGTATGCAAATGCCTCAGCAGCAGGCTATGGAAATGGCCAGCCCGGAATTGGCTCAGGCAGCTATGCCTGATACCGAAGTTGGGCAGATTCTTCAGGTCATTCAGGGTATCGATTTTGTATCTCTGGTGGTAAGCTTTATCATCTATTTCTTAGGAGGGTATTTGCTCTACGGAGCGCTTTTTGCCGCTGTGGGCTCTGCAGTGGATGCTCCTTCAGATGCCCAGCAATTCATGTTTCCGATTACTATCCCACTTATCGTGGCCTACATGGGGCTGTTTGTCTTTGTGCTCCAGGATCCCAATAGTACCACTTCGTTTTGGCTGTCCATTATACCTCTCACTTCACCGATAGCCATGATGGGTAGAATCAGTTTTGGGGTGCCTTTTTGGGAGTTGTCACTTTCTATTGGCTTATTGATTGGCGGTTTTTTGTTTACCACATGGTTAGCTGCCAAAATCTACCGAATCGGTATTCTAATGCATGGAACCAAGCCTACATACCGAATCCTTTGGAAGTGGATCAAATCCAGCGAATAAAAAAATCCCGGCCATTTGGCCGGGATTTGTTCTTATTTCAGGTAGGCTGATAGCATCCAGACTACCTTTTCTTTGGCAGTAATGTAATCACTCATCAGGGTGACTGTACCTTCATCTCCATTTTCGGAAGCCTCTTCGAGGGTTTTTCTTTCCAGATTTAAGAGATGATTGAGGTTGTCTCTTACGATCTCCACCATCTTTTTAGCATCTTCGACCTCCTTCGCTTCTTCTAACCCCGAATGCTCGATGTATTCGGCGTAAGAAGAAAAGGGCCTCTGCCCCAAAGTCAATATCCGTTCTGCGACCTCATCGACTTGAGTGTTAGCCGTAGTATACAATTCCTCAAATTTGGCGTGAAGCTCAAAGAAGTTGGGGCCAGATACATTCCAGTGGAAGTTTCTAAGGTTTTGATAGTAGACCTGGTAATTTGCCAAAAGCTTATTCAGGGTTTTGACCAGGTTTTTTGATTCTTTGATTTCTAATCCGATGTCGTTGGTTTTCATATTTGTAGTAGTTTTTTGCTTTTGATTAATACCTTAAATTTACTCAAATTAGGCCAGAAAGGCCAACTGATAAATTCTATCACCAACTTATACTTTCTATGACTCAAGGGAGTTATTTAGGGTGAAAGGCATTAAAAGATTTGAATGAAGACTCCTTTTCAGGACTTAACCTCCATAGATTTTTACCAGAATAAAAAGCAGGTCAAATGGCTTGTTTTCTTGGTGTCATTGCTGATCGGTTCGGGGTCAATCTGGTATACCAATCTTCTAGTGGACGAATTAAGAGAAAGGGAAAGCCGTCAGATTCAATTGCTTTCCTCTGCGCTCGAGTATGCAGCCACTACTTCTGAAAATCTCACTTTCATTAATCAGGAAATAATCCAGCAAAACTACTCCATCCCGATCATCATGGTCGATTCCGAAGGGAATCCCCTAGAGTTTAGAAATATCAATTTCAAAAAGAATGCGGATGAGAGGGATTCTACCAAAACCCTGGAAAAGGAGTTGGATGAAATGCAGGAAGAATATGAACCCATTTACCTCCGTGAGGCAGATATACGGGTCTATTACAGGAATTCGGAGCTCTTAACCAACCTGAAATATTATCCCTATGTGCAGCTTGTGGTCATTTTGCTTTTCGGGGCCTTGGCTTATGCCCTTTTCAACCAAAGCAAAATCGCAGAGCAAAACCGGGTATGGGCAGGCCTAACCAAGGAAACAGCCCATCAGCTTGGAACCCCCATCGCATCGCTGATGGCTTGGATCGATTATCTGCGAAATTCCCCCGTCTGGAACGAAAATAAGGAGGTTATTCAGGAAATGGATAAGGATGTGGTAAAGCTAAGAATGGTTACCGAGCGATTTAGCAGCATCGGAAGCAAGCCAGTCATCCAATCCGAAAACTTGTACGAGGTGATCAAAGAAACGATCAATTACCTCAAGCCCCGGATATCTACCAAGGTGGATCTGGTGATCAATTCCGACTCCAAAGACCTGGAGGCCATGATGAACAAGCCGCTTTTTGAATGGGTGGTGGAAAATATCTGTAAAAATGCAGTGGATGCGATGAAGGGAAAAGGGACCATTACCATTGATCTGGTTCAGGACAGCGACAAATTTGTCATCGTCGACATTACCGATACAGGAAAAGGGATTGAGAAAAAGAATTTCAAAAAAGTGTTTTATCCCGGTTTTTCTACCCGTCAGCGAGGTTGGGGATTGGGGTTAACCTTAGCCAAGCGAATCGTCGAGGGGTATCATGGAGGAAAGATTTTTGTCAAAAACTCCGAAGTCGGAAAAGGCACCACTTTTCGCATTATGCTTTTGGGCAATCTGGAGGACGCCTCGCAGTTTATTACAGAAGGTATTTTGGAATATTAGCGAATTTACGAAGGCAGAATTACGATTTACGACGGGAAACTGGACTTCAACCTTTTAACCACAAATTTTAGCCTTTGAAAATCAGGGTTGAGGTTCGGATTGATATCGTAAATCGTAATTCAAAAATCGTAAATCCATTTTCCTTACCTTTGCCCCCTGAATTTTACGACCCATGAGTTTGACTGAGGAAATCAAAAAGCGGAGAACATTTGCCATTATTGCCCACCCGGATGCGGGGAAAACCACTTTGACTGAAAAGTTACTCCTCTTTGGAGGGGCGATCCAGACTGCCGGTGCAGTCAAATCCAATAAAATCGACACCGCCACCAAATCCGACTGGATGGAAATCGAAAAGCAACGGGGGATCTCTGTGGCAACTTCGGTCATGGGTTTTGAATACAAGGATGTCAAAATAAACCTCCTCGATACGCCCGGTCACCAGGACTTTGCCGAGGATACGTATCGTACGTTGACTGCTGTGGATTCCGTGATCATGGTCATCGACTGCGTAAAAGGCGTCGAGATCCAGACCGAAAAATTGATGGAAGTCTGTCGCATGCGCAATACTCCTGTGATTTGCTTTATCAACAAGCTCGACCGGGAAGGTCGTGATCCATACGATTTGCTTGACGAAGTAGAGGAAAAGTTGAATATTAAAGTTCGTCCGCTTTCCTGGCCGATTGGGATGGGTAAAGGCTTTAAAGGGGTGTATAATCTGTACGAGAAAAAGCTCAACCTTTTTACACCTTCTCAGCGCAAGCTCAGCGACGACCGTCAGGTATTTGAAAATCTGGAGGATCCGCAGCTTGATGCCTTAATCGGCCCTGGAAATGCCAGCCAGCTTCGCGAAGATGTCGATCTGATCGAGGGCGTTTACCCTGATTTTGATGTCAAGGATTATCTAGAGGGAAAAATTGCTCCGGTATTTTTCGGCTCTGCGGTCAACAACTTCGGGGTCAATGAAATGCTGGATACCTTCATCAAAATCGCCCCAACCCCAAAGAGTCGGGATACCGATGTGCGGGAAGTGAATCCTGAAGAGTCCAAATTCTCCGGGTTTGTCTTTAAGATTCACGCCAACATGGATCCCAATCACCGAAACCGCATCGCCTTCTTACGGATCTGCTCGGGAACGTTTGAGCGGAATAAGCCTTACAACCATGTGCGTGGACCGAAGCCGCTTCGTTTTTCCAATGTGACTCAGTTTATGGCTCAGGACAAGGAAATCATAGATGAGGCTTTTCCTGGGGATATCGTAGGTCTTTACGATACCGGAAATTTGAAGATCGGAGATACCCTCACCGAAGGGGAAAATATGGTCTTTACGGGGATTCCGAGCTTTTCTCCGGAGATATTCCGAGAGGTGGTCAATAAGGATGCGATGAAGACCAAGCAATTGGAAAAAGGACTGAAGCAATTGATGGAGGAAGGAGTGGCGCAGCTGTTCACCTTCGAAATGGGACAGCGGAAAGTCGTCGGTACGGTCGGCCAACTTCAATTTGAAGTCATCCAGTTCCGATTGAAAAACGAGTACAATGCTACTGTGGAGTTTCATCCGATGAACCTATACAAGGCCTGCTGGATCAGCTGCAAAGACAAAAAGCAGTTGGATGAGTTTGTGCGTTCCAAGAATCGATACATTGCCCGAGACAAGGACGACAAACTGGTCTTTATGGCCGAGTCCAAGTCTTGGCTACAAATGGTGCAGGACAACTACCCCGAAATCGAGTTTCACTTTACTTCGGAGTTTTGATATTTACCCTCCAAGGGTTTCGAACCTTTGGAGGCTTTTCTTTGCTGCATTCGGAAAAGCAATACAGCGGAAAACTGGAAAAATATGGAATCAGATACCATGATTTTATCAGTTTTGGTTTAAGCTAAAATTACTTTGACACTAACATTAAAGAAAACATTAACAAACTCAGACCATTTGCCATCAAACAAGCCTTAATTTAGCAGTTTAAGCCCAAAATCACCGGCGACTGGGGCATTATGATTCATCTTATTTCCTGAAGTGCCTTTTGGTAATCCATAATATCGAAGGATTGAATATCATCTTTTCTAAAAAGTAAAATCTGATCCGTTATTTGTACCAATCCTTCCTTGATCAGAAGTTTTTGTTCGTCCAGGTAAAGAGGAATCTGAAAGTTTTCGATGAATGTGTGAAGCCGTAACGTTTTCGAATTTTTTGCAATCAGTACAACTGCCCCTGGGCTTTCTTTAGGAAGAAATTGAAGTTCGCTGTAGAAACTATCCAAACAGGTTTTGCAGCCTTCAGGATGAATGACAAGTATCCATTCCTCAGGTTCTGGGATATCGAGGATTGAGGAAACCTTTGATTTGGAAGGAGAAGAACATGCCCCCAACCAAAATACCCCGATCCAGAGAAAAAAGTGATCAATCCTCATACTCTAATCCCTCAAATCGGATAATATCATACCGAAGAATATTTTCATCAAAATCGTCCCGGTTGGGATTATTGGTGGATACGTAAAGTCCTTTTCGACCAACAAAGTAATTCCATGCTTCTAAGTAATTGTCATCAAATACCTTCTCTCCAATAACCTCAAGATTTTTGTCTAATACCAAAACCCCGATTTTAGGTCTGTTTGAATACAAATTCCTATATCCCAAATTATAATTCTCCCAATCTACTCCCATGAAGAAAAAACGGTAAAAGACATCCCGAAAAGGATCATGAAGGATCAATTCATACCTATCGCTAGCCAAGGCTTCAATAATTCCTTTATCACCCTCGGGAAGACCTTTTATGATTTGAAATCTGTTTACGGAATTTGAGTTCACTTCTTTATAACCCAGCAAATTGCCACCCCGCTTGGATATTATCCACAGGCGATGGTCAGTTTCAGGTGATACAATGATACTGTCATTTCGGTCTGTCCAGGTGAAATTAGGAGTTTTCTTGCCCTCGTCCCATGCGTCAGAGGGGTGGGAAATAGGTAGCCATTCTGCCTTTTCGGTCGTAAGATTAACTTTGTATATATGGCTGTAAGATGAGACATCCTTGGGTGTTGTTTCAAAGAAATTCCGAAAAAATGGTTGAGCACCGAATAATTCATGGTCACTGAATAAAAAAGGAATCTCATTATTTGAGCTTAAAAAGTTAACATGATTGATTGTGTCCAAAACAGGAATATCCTTGTGTTTGATTCCTTCAAAATTCAGGATTTTAATGGAAGGAGGAATAGAGGCGATCAGTAAACAGTCTTGGGCGATAATTCTGAATCCATTGGCAATACCGACTCTGTTTGGGCCATCTTGAGCTAACTTGATGCTGGTTACATGATGTTTGCTGTTTAAATTAAAAATCTCTATTCTTGGACCTATTTTATTTTGAAAAGCCAAATATTCTCCAGAATCGGAATTTATATATTGGAAGCTAGTTCCATTTGGACTGATATCTAATTCCAAGGGAATTCTGATAGTTTGGTGAATAGTTGATTTGAGATCCTTAATTGGTGTTTGTTGAGTACAGTCCAAAAGAATAAATAATATGCTGATGAAACTGAAGAATTTTTTCACTGAAAATGAGATGATTTAAAGAGGCTGCCCCAAAAAAAAATTTTTTTGAAGCAGCCAGTGTTCAACTATTAATTTTCGAGATTTAAGGATTGCCTGATCCGTTTTCACAAATACAATAATTATCCACAGATGGACTGAGACAATCTTTACCATTCCATTGGCAATATTCTACAGTTGATGCCTGTGCTTCAGCATCTGTGGCACCGAAATAAGAAATACCTATGGCACTTAGGCCTAGCAAGCCCATGCCCAGCAGGAAAATTTTTACTCTTTTCATGATTTTTAAAGTTTAAGGTAAATAATTGATTTTGTTTGGGAAGCTCTAGAATTTACCAGATTCGATACTTTGGCCAAAAAGATTTCTACCAAAGTAATAGGTCGAAAAAAACCAACTAATTGGGTAAAATATTTTAAAAAATTAATCACAAGCCGAAAAATAGATCACAAAAAGCAAAATTTCGCCCATCAAACAATCCCTTATCACTCAGCTTCAAATCCGGAATTACCAGCAAGGCCATAAAGCTCAGGGTCATAAAGGGAGAATTCAGATTTGAACCCATTTCCTTGGCCATTTGGTCGATTCGGGTGTAAGCCTCAGCGACCTGATAGCCGTCTTCCGGTGACATGATCCCTCCTACGGGTAGCGGGAGAACTTCCTCTTTTTCTCCCGAAACTGCGGAAATCCCGCCTTTTGCTTCGATCAGGAGATTCACCGCTCTGCAGATAGATTCGTCATCGATTCCCACAGCAATGATATTATGAGAGTCATGACCCACGGAAGAGGCGATCGCTCCGGTTTTTAGACCAAAGTTTTTGATAAAAGCCACCGCAGGTGGAGCATTTTGATAGCGGTTGACCACGGTGATTTTCAGAATGTCTTTTTCTGGATTCGATTCCGCAAAACCATCCCGGATCAAAATTTCCCCCTCGATCTCAGGGGTGATCAGTTGCCCGTCCAAGGCTTCGATTACTCGCACTTTTGTGCCTGAGGCTGAGAGCTGAAAATCTTCCGGCCTTTTGAGCGAGGTGTGGAAATTATTAATGACCTCATTGTTGACTCGGGGAATCAGTGTCTTTCCGTTTTCGGCTACTTTTTCTCCTTTAATATAGGTGGCGAGCACTTCAAACTTTTGCAGATCTTTTACCAAAATAAAATCAGCAGGATCTCCTTCCCGGACTTGACCTAACGGTAAGGAATAGTGAGCAATCGGATTGAGGCAGGCTGCTCTCAGCACATCAAACACGTCTTTTCCCTTGGCCACCGCACGGGCGGCGAGTTCATTGATATGACTGATAGCCAAATTGTCGGGATGCTTATCGTCGGAGCAGAACATGATCATCCCGAGATAGTCGTCAATCAGATCGATTAAGGCTTCGAAGTTTTTGGCAGCCGAACCTTCCCGAATGGAGATTTTCATTCCGAGTTTGATTTTGCCTAGGGCCTCCTCGTAAGTAAAGCACTCATGATCCGTGCTTGGCCCTGCGGACACATATTTTTCTGCCAGTTCTCCCATCAGACCGGGTGCGTGTCCATCGATGGGTTTGCTGTATTTCTGAGCAATCCGGATTTTCTCCATCACCAATGGATCCCGATTTACCGTTCCGGGCCAGTTCATCATCTCGGCGAGATAAAGTATTTCAGGGCGAGCCATCAGATTTTCGATATCTTCTGCATTGATTTCTCCTCCGGCAGTTTCAAAAGGCGTTGCAGGCACGCAGGAAGGTGCGCCAAAGAAAAAGTGAAAGGGCACCTGTTTGCCGTTTTCGATCATGTATTCCACGCCCTGCATGCCGCATACATTGGCGATCTCGTGGGGGTCGGAGATGGTGGCTATGGTACCATGGACCACCGCCAATCGGGCAAATTCCGAGGGAACCAGCATCGAGGACTCCACATGTACATGCGCATCGATAAATCCGGGCATCAAATAGGGGAGTCCTTCTTTCGCAGGAATTTCCTGAATTGAAATAATCTTTCCCGCTTCCAAGGAGAGCTGGACAGGCTGAAGTTGTTTTTTGGGAATATTTACAAGAATGCCTTCGATAGTCATAGGGAGAAGTTTTGGGGGAGACTGGGAGGGGATTTTGGATTTATCCCTCTCTTCCCTGGAAAATGGTTTGAATTAAAACTACTATATTTGCGCAAAATTAATAGCCAAACCAAGACAGGTTTTTTGATGGGCAAAATAGTCATTGCAATAGACGGATATTCAGGATGTGGGAAGAGTTCGACCGCAAAAGCTGTTGCAAAGACCCTAGGCTACACTTACATCGATTCAGGAGCGATGTATCGAGCGGTAACGCTTCATTTTTTGAACGAACATCTATCTCCTGGCAATCCCAAAGATGTGCAAAGAGGTCTGGAAGGCATAGACATTTCTTTCCAAATCAATCCCGATACCCAAAAGCAGGAAACCTATCTCAATGGGCTGAATGTGGAAGAAGAAATCCGAACCATGAGGGTATCCCAATCCGTAAGTGAAATAGCTGCTGTTGCCGAAATCCGACAGGCTATGGTTCGACAACAACAGCGTTTGGGGAAAAAGAAGGGAGTGGTAATGGATGGAAGAGATATAGGTTCAGTAGTGTTTCCTGAGGCAGAATTGAAAGTTTTCATGACTGCAGATTTGGAGACCCGAGCCGGAAGAAGGCAGAAGGAACTGATGGAAAAAGGAGATTTGGTGGATTTGGAAGAAATCAAGACCAACCTTGCAGAAAGAGACCGCGTGGATTCTTCCCGGGCAGCAAGTCCTTTGCTCAAGATGCCCGATGCAGCAGAAATAGATACGAGTAATTTGGAATTTGAGGAGCAAGTCCGGCTGATTGTGGATTTGGCTCAAAAAGCCATACAAAAAGAAAAAGATTATGCAGGTAACCATTGATAAAAACTCCGGCTATTGCTTCGGAGTGGAATTCGCCATCAAAATGGCCGAGGACGAAATGGAAAACAGCGATCAGCTGTATTGCCTTGGAGATATTGTACACAACGACATGGAGGTGAAGCGCCTTCGTGAAAGGGGGTTGATTGTCATCGATAGAGATCAACTAGCCGAGTTGAGCGACTGCAAAGTCCTAATTCGTGCCCATGGTGAACCGCCGGAGACTTACAAGACTGCCATAGAAAACAATATTGAACTCATTGACGCTTCCTGTCCGGTAGTGCTGAAGCTTCAGCATCGGGTCAAAACTGCATTTGACAAAATGGAGCGGGAAAATGGTCAGATCGTAATCTACGGAAAAAAAGGTCATGCGGAAGTAATCGGCCTTACCGGACAGACCCTGGAAAAAGCCATAGTGGTCATGGAAGATTCCGATTTGGAAAAAATCGATTACAACAAGCCGGTCACTCTATTCAGTCAGACGACCAAGAGTACCAAAGGCTTCTATGAACTTTCTCAAAAAATTGAAGAAAGAATCAAAAATTCCAAAGGTGAGCTAACCGAATTGGACTTTAATGCCAATGACTCCATTTGCCGTCAGGTGTCCAACAGAGAGCCTCAGCTTCAGAAGTTTGCCAAGGAAAACGATGTGATTCTCTTTGTTTCAGGCAAGAAAAGTTCCAACGGTAAGGCCCTTTATCAAGTCTGCCTGAGCGAAAATCCGAGAAGTTATTTTATCGAAAACGAAACAGAGTTGCAGGCAGAGTGGTTTAACCCTGAGGATAAAATTGGGATTTGCGGAGCCACCTCCACTCCGATGTGGCTGATGGAGCAGGTCAAAAACTCTCTGGAAACCATGGAAGAGAATCTAATGGAGGCTTGATTTCAGTGATTTGACCAACCAAGGAAAAGTTCCGATAATTCCCATCACTTTGGCTTCAATTCAAAAGGTTTTTCTTTAGATTTGGGGCGTTTTTCAAAAGCTCATAGTTCAAAAACAGATATGTCTAAAATAGTGAAGCTTAACAAGGGTTTTGACCTAAAGTTGGCAGGAAAGGCCTCTCAGGAGATGGCCAATTTCGCCCCGGCACAGACCTTCGCCCTTAAGCCGACAGACTTTCCCGGCATCCAACGCCCCAAAGTCCTCGTCCAAGAAGGAGATACCGTAAAAGCGGGTACTCCCATCCTGATCGACAAAGCCATGGATCAGGTCATCTATGCAGCTCCTGTCTCCGGTGAGATTGTCGAGATCAAAAGAGGGGATAAAAGAAAGCTCCTCGAAATCAAAATTCTGGCTGACCAAACGATCTCTCATGAAAATTTGGGCAAAATCGATCTAAACTCCGAAGATTTGGCAGCCAAGCTCGCCTCTTCCGGCGTGTGGCCAAATATCATCCAAAGACCCTTTGGAGTGGTAGCCAATCCGGCGGAAAAGCCAAAAGCTATTTTCATCTCTGTTTTTGATACCCATCCTTTGGCTCCGGATTATGGATTTACTCTTCAGGGAGAAGAGAAGTATTTTCAAGCTGGAATCGATGCTTTGACCAAACTTACTTCTGGAAAGGTTCATCTCAATGTAGACGGATCCAAGCCAGTACCAGCAGTCTTTTCCGGAGTTCAGAATGCTCAGGTGAACAAGTTCTCCGGGCCTCATCCTGCGGGAAATGTAGGCGTGCAAATCCACCATATCGACCCGATAAATAAGGGAGATCTGGTTTGGACAGTTAGCCCTTTTGGAGTTGTACAGATCGGGAAAGTAGTATTGGAAGGCATCTACGATGCTTCCAGAACTATCGCGATTACCGGGTCTGAGGTTACCAAAGCTGCCTATGTTAAGACCTTCGTTGGTGCCAATGTTTCCACTTTCGTGAAAGGCAACCTCAATTCAGGCCACGTTCGTGTGATTTCAGGCAATGTATTGACAGGTGAAAAAATCAGTCTGGATGGATATCTTGGATTTTACCACAATCAAATCACAGTAATTCCTGAGGGTGATTATGAGGAATTCTTGGGCTGGTTGAAGCCTAGTACTTCCAAGTTGAGCTTCCATAAAGCGCTTGGAATGTTTTCTTTCCTCAACAAAGGGGAATTTAAAGTAGATACCAATACTCACGGAGAAGAAAGACCATTTGTCGTTTCCGGTGTGTTCGAAAAGGTTCTTCCTATGGACATTCTTCCCACCTACCTATTCAAAGCGATTATCGCTGAGGATTTTGATGAAATGGAAGAATTGGGACTATATGAATTGGTCGAGGAAGATGTAGCCTTGTGTGAATTTGTAGATCCTTCCAAGAATGATTTGCAGGAGTTGGTAAGAAATGGGATTGAATTATTAATGTATAGTTAAAGATATGAAGGCGTTACAAAATCTCTTCGATAGTGTCAAGCCAAACTTTGAAAAGGGAGGCAAATGGGAAAAGTTTTATACCCTTTATGAAGGTCACCGAACCATTGCTTTTGCTCCGGATTTGACCACAAAGGCCAAAGGTGCTCAAATTAAAGATGCTACCGATCTGAAGCGAGTGATGATTACCGTGGTGATTGCCATGATTCCGGCTCTGCTTTTCGGTATCTTAAATGTTGGACACCAACACTTTATCGCTACTGGCGAAGAAGCTACCTGGATAGACAAAGCCATCTTTGGAGCTTGGTCTGTTCTTCCGATTGTGATCGTTTCTTATGCAGTAGGTTTGCTCACCGAGTTTACTTTCTGTGTGATAAGAAATCACCCCATCAGTGAAGGCTATTTGGTGACGGGCATGCTGATTGCTTTGGTCATGCCTCCTTACATTCCGCTATGGCAAGTGGCTTTGGCTACAATTTTCGCCGTAGTCGTGGGTAAGGAAGTTTTTGGCGGCACGGGAATGAATATCCTTAACGTAGCGATGACTGCGAGAGCATTCCTTTATTTCGCCTATCCTGCTCAGATTTCCGGTGACCAAGTTTGGACTTACTTGTCCGATAAGACAGCGGTTGATGGATTCTCCGGTGCTACCGCTCTGGCGGTTGCCTACAATGCAGGCATAGAAGGAACTCCGGTTGTTGATGCCTTAGCCACACACAATGCCTCAACCGGTGCAGATTTTAGCTTCTTTAATATGTTTATGGGATGGATTCCCGGTTCTATCGGGGAAACTTCCACTTTGATGGCGCTAGTTGGTGCTGTGATATTGATCGGTACTGGTGTAGCTAGCTGGAAAATTATTGTATCCGGTTTTGCAGGTGCCTATTTGATGGGCTTTGTGATGAATATTTTCGCTGTAAATGAGTTTATGGCCATGCCGCCTCAGTACCACTGGGTAATGGGAGGTTTGGCTTTTGGAGTAATCTTTATGGCCACTGACCCGGTATCTGCCGCACAAACCGAAGTAGGTAAATGGATTTATGGTTTGCTGATCGGTATGCTCACTGTGATTATCCGAGTTACCAATCCAGCTTATCCGGAAGGTATTATGCTAGCCGTTCTGTTTATGAACGTGTTTGCACCTTTGATCGATTATTATGTAGTAAAAGCCAATAAAACAAGGAGGTTACAACGTGCAACAGTCTAACGTTTACATTATCACATTTTCGGTCATATTGACCGTGGTTCTTGGTCTGCTTTTATCAGGTACTTCTCAGGTTTTGGGTCCTTTGCAAAAAGAAGCCATTGCCTTGGACAAGAAAAAGCAAATCTTGGGTGCTGTGATTTCCGGCGAGGAAATCGACGCTATGACCCCTGAGCAAATCAATGCGTTTTATGCCAACAGAATTTCTTCTGTGGTGGTGGATATCAATGGCAAAGAAGTAACTGAACAAGCTGGTGTGCCTGTCACTGCTGAAAATGTAGACATTGCTAAGAACTACAAAAAGCCTGCTGATCAGCGCTTGTTCCCTGTTTTCATCTTCCATGCTGAAGGAAATAATGAAGCAGTTGAATCCTACGTTTTCCCTCTTTATGGAGCTGGTTTGTGGGATGCGATCTGGGGCTACCTGGCTTTGGATACAGATATGAATACTGTGGGAGGGATTACCCTAGCTCATGCCGGTGAAACTCCGGGTTTGGGAGCAAGAATTACTGAGCCGGGAGTACAAGAGAGATATGTTGGAAAGGAAATATTCAATGAAAGTGGTGAATTGGTTGCCATTTCCATGCAGAAGGGTGAGGGTAAGGATTATTCTTCCGATCCGCATAAAGTAGACGGTATGTCCGGAGCCACTATTACCGGTAACGGAGTAAATTCCATGCTGCAAAACTACCTAGGCTACTACAAGTCTTTCATCGAATCCAAAAAGAGTAATCAGGCAGTCGCCGAGGCTATTTAATCTCAACTTTCCACCTTTCTAGAAATAAAGACCTATGAGTGCTGAAACTATAGAAAAAGCGATTGAAAAGAAGCCGGCAGAGGCCCTTCTTTCCAAGCGTAGAAAAAAACTGGTTACTGACCCTTTAGTAGATGATAATCCGATCACCATTCAGGTATTGGGGATTTGTTCTGCTTTGGCGGTAACCACCCAGATGAAGCCAACCCTAGTAATGGCGATATCAGTAATTTTCGTAGTAGTGATGTCCAACTTGGCCATCTCCTTATTGAGAAATACCATCCCAACCCGAGTTCGAATTATCGTACAATTGGCTGTGGTTGCTACTTTGGTAACCTTGGTATCCGAGGTGCTGAAAGCTTTCGCCTACGACATGTACAAAGAACTTTCTGTATTTGTGGGTTTGATCATTACCAACTGTATCGTAATGGGCCGCTTGGAAGCATTTGCTTTGGGTAATAAGCCTTACGACTCCATCCTCGATGGTTTGGGTTCTGCCTTGGGTTATTCCTGGATCATCTTGGCAGTAGCCTTCTTCCGTGAGTTGTGGGGTTCAGGTTCAGTATTTGGGGTTCCTGTATTTGATTATGTTTCCGGTCTTTTTGGTCCTGACTTCAAGTTAGCTACCAATGGCTTGATGGTTTCTCCTGTAGGTGCATTTATCATCTTGGGATTGATCATCTGGGTACAGCGTACCAAAACAGGATATGTTGAACACTAAAAATCGCTTAGAAAAATGGACTTAATTAATCTTGGAATCCGGTCGATCTTTATCGACAACATGGTTTTCGCCTACTTCTTGGGGATGTGTTCTTTCCTTGCCGTTTCCAAAAAAGTAAGCACAGCCCTTGGCTTGGGTGCTGCAGTTATTTTCGTATTGACGGTAACTGTTCCTGTCAACTGGTTATTGAACGAATTTGTATTGAAAGAAGGAGCCTTGGCTTGGGCAAACGCATCTTTAGCGTCTGTTGATTTGACTTTCCTTCGCTTTATCATGTTTATCGCCATCATCGCAGCGATGGTGCAGTTGGTAGAGATGGTTGTCGAAAAATTTGCTCCTGCTCTATATGGTCAGTTGGGTATCTTCCTTCCATTGATTGCGGTAAACTGTGCGATCTTGGGTGGCTCTCTCTTCATGGCTCAGAGAGATTATACTTTTGCTGAATCTGCAGTTTATGGATTTGGTTCAGGTACAGGGTTCTTCTTGGCTATCGTAGCATTGGCTGCTATCCGTGAAAAATTAAAGTATTCTGCAGTTCCTGACGGCTTGAAAGGCTTGGGAATTACCATGCTTTTGACCGGTTTGATGGGTATTGCCTTCATGTCCTTCATGGGAATTGATTTGTAAAATCACCTGATCATAAAAAAATGGCTCCGGAGAGATTCTTCGGAGCTTTTTTGTTTTTGATGGTAAAGTAATCTTGCCAAATATGCTTTATCTTGATCCTTGCTAATCAAAACCTTGCCTTATGAAAAAACTTACTTTCCTTTTTGCCTTCACCTTTCTTTCTGTGGCTGTTTTTGCTCAAAAGGGAGAATGGATCGAGCTTTTCAATGGAAATAACCTGGATGGTTGGAAAGTTTCTGAAAACCCAGGTTCCTTCACGGTAGAAGATGGGGTCATCAAAGTGGCCGGACCTCGTGGACATGCCTTTTATGTGGGGCCTGTTGGCGATCATGACTTCAAAAACTTCGAGCTGATGGTAGAGGTAAAGACCATGCCTAAGGCCAATTCCGGCATATTTATCCATACCGAATACCAAGATACCGGGTGGCCCAATGTAGGCTATGAAATTCAGGTAAATCAAAGCCATGGAGACTGGAGAAAAACAGGCAGTGTGTATTCTTTCCAGGATGTCCGGGAAGTATATGTAGAAGATGGAGAATGGTATACCGAACATGTAATTGTAGAAGGAAGTAAAATTACGGTCAAAGTAAATGGCCAAACCATCAATGAATACGATGAGTCCAAGGACGAAAAGCGGGGTGGCGATTTGGGTACAAAGAAGCTGAGTAGCGGAACCATCGCTCTTCAGGCCCATGACCCGGAAAGCGTGATTTACTACCGAAGTGTCAAAGTGAAAATTTTAGACTGAAATCCCTGAAGACCAACAATAAAATGCCTTTTCTTCTGATTGGGCATTTTTTTTGAAACACGTTTTATATGGCTTTTACCTATCGCAGAATCTTATCCTACTTCTTTCGAGGATTACTTTTTCTCACCCCCTTGGCTGTCACCATTTATGTGATGTATGCCATTTTCGTTTTTCTGGATAATCTGATTCCTGTGCCTATTCCCGGTATCGGGATTTTGATGGTTTTGGCCCTGATTACCTTTATTGGCTATTTGGCCAGTCTCTTCTTCACCAAGCCTTTCTTTGAGTGGTTTGAGCGGGGAGTGTTTAAGATTCCTTTGGTTAACCTGCTTTATACTTCTATCAAGGATTTGATGGGGGCTTTTGTGGGGGAAAAGAAAAAATTCAGCTCTCCGGTCATTGTGGAAATTTCGGACTCTATGTGTCGCTTGGGTTTTATCACGCAAGAAGATATGTCCGTGGTGGGAAAAGAAGACATGGTAGCGGTGTATTTTCCGCATAGTTACAATGTGTCCGGAAATGTATTTTTAGTCAAAAAGGAAAAGGTGACTCCGCTTCGAGGGGTGAAAAGCTCGGATGTGATGAAGTTTATGGTGTCAGGTGGGGTGTCCAGTTTGACCTGAAAAAAAATTAAAAAAAAAACCAACTAACTCCTTGCTTCTTTCTTTCTTTCTTTCTTTCTTTCTTTGACTATACAGTTTTCAAGGTTATCTATCTAAAAAAAAAAGCATGAAAAAGTATTCTAAGATTTTATTCGCACTTGGGGTAGTTGCGAGCTTAAGTTCAATTGCCGTATTTGGTCAAGCCAGTGTTGACCCTGGAGAGGGAAGTGGAGGGGAGTGTGTTACTTTACAGACAAATGATGCTACTTGTCGAGGGGGAGATATTATTCCGAAGTGTGGGTTTGTTATTTCTGGTCCACAAGTAAAAGATTGTAATTTTACTGCTTCCACCTAAAAAATCTTTTTATTCATATCCCATGCATCTTTCTGATGTATGGGATGTTTTAATATATTGTTCCGAATGAAATCTTCCTTTATTCTACTTCCTTTAGCTATAATTGTTTTTGGGTGTCAAAATCCTAATGTTTCAAGTTCCATAAAAAAGCTTGTAGCCATTGAAGAAATAAAATTTGAATTAGACTCCCTAACACCAGATTATTTTCATGGGATGGAGATAGTAGAAAAAAATGACTCTTTATATTTCACTTTTTTGAATGACTTGACTAATTCAATTTACTACTATGATTTTGAGTCCAAACAATTTGTAAACAGACTAGAATTTGAGGTAGGTGAAATGGGTATTCATCGTGGAGTTATGACATATTCTCATTTCGGTATGGATTCCATTTTTCTTTTCGGGAAAGGTAGAACTTCTTATTGGTCAAATTTTAAAGGCGAGATTTTAGATAAATTTGAATTAATTGATTTATCATTAAGACAAAGTCCTTATTCCTCAAACGTAAGTCCAATTATAATAACTGAAGATGCATTTTATTATAATTCAATTATGTGGGGAAATTATTTTCGAGAATTTCAACCAATATTGAAATTTGATGTAAGAAATAGGAAAGTTGAGCTTTTTGATCATTATCCTGAGGTTTATTTTCAAGAAGGTGACTGGGGGGCATTTGCCTTTGACTATATATACCAGGTTCATGATAAATCTGAGAATCAAGTCTATTATTCTTTTCCAAATTCAAATACCATTTTTGTCCGTGATTTAGCTACTGAAAAAATCTTAGAAATGACAGATAGTTATTTCGGACCAAGAATTACTCCACCATTTGAAAATAATAACTATGTATTTGAATCTGAGGATTGGCTTCTCAAAATGAATTCGGTTTCAATTTTTGGTCCAATATTTTTAGATAAAGGTTCGAATACATTGATAAGAACTTTTTCATATGGAGTTAAATCCCCTTTAAGGGATCCTCTAAGGAAAGTTAATCTCATACATTATGATATCAATTTAAATAAAATTATCAATGTATTTGAATTGCCTAATAATAAATATATACTAAAGAATTCCTTTTTTGCCAATGGAGAGTTCTATATACGAAAAAAATCTAATGAAGAAGATTATATTGTATTTGAAAGATTTAAATTGTAAAATCTTAATTTTATTCACATTTTTTTTATTATCTTGTAATTCTGCTCCTTCAAATGAGCTTGATTCAATGTTAGATAGTTATTACTATGACCCTATTTCTCATGAAAGTCGATCTGTTTTTTTATTGTTAGATCTGGGGTCATGTGGTAAATGTGTTGATGAAGTGATTCTTCAATTAAAAAATGATATTGTAAGTAAATATTTTAATATTATTCCGATTTTGGAACAAAAAGCAAAATATGAGCTTCTTCAATTGGACTCGAAGATCGGGAACGTTGTTTTTGTTAAGGAGGAGGATTTTCTAAAAATATCTAGTGGCTATGGAATATTTATTCTTTTTTATAAAGACAATGATTTACTATCTATCAATAAACTTAATAGTATTAACACAAAAGAATTTTTTCAAATTGGAATTGAATTCTTGGAGGTAGATTAAAGTAAATATTTTTTTAACAGCCAAGTTTTGAGTTTATATTGGATAAATCTATAATCTTAAATTCCTTTTTATGGATAATTGTTAAACAATTGATTTCAAAAATCTCATTAAATTATTTTGAATAAATAATATGTGTTTTCATTTTTCTAAAATTTCCTAATTCCCAAAAAACCTGATTTTCCTGCTTCATGGTGGCTTCAAACCAGTCCTTGTTTTCAGGAGCAACTGCAATCAGTAAACCACCACTGGTCTGAGGATCGCAGAATTTGACCAAATCCATTCCCTGAATTCCGGTGACTTTAGAACTGAAGGCATTCCAGTTTCGGTAAGTATTGTCCGGGAAAATAAACTGGTTGATGTAGTCCTGTATCCCTTCAATCAAAGGAATTCTGCCCAATTCGATTTCAGCACTCAATCCAGCCCCTTCCGCCATCTCAATCAGGTGGCCCAACAGTCCAAATCCAGTCACGTCGGTCATGGCGTGGACTTCCTCATGATTGCCTAGGATCTCTCCGATAGAGTTTAGCTTACATGCAGTATCCAGAAGATTCCAATAGTCTTTTTCCTGGATTTTGCCTCTTTTCAAGGCCGTAGCCAAAACGCCGATGCCGATCGGTTTGGTCAAAAAAATCAAATCCCCTTCTTTGGCACCGGTGTTGGTTTTGATCTTTTTGGGATGAATGATCCCATTGACTGATAGTCCAAAAATCGGCTCCTTTGCGGCAATACTATGTCCGCCGGCAAGCTCAATTCCTGCTGAATTACAAATACTTTTGGCTCCTTCCAATACCTTCGCTGCAAGCTCTGGAGCCAGCTTTTCCACCGGCCAACTCAAAATTGCATTGGCGAAAATGGGTTTGCCCCCCATGGCATAGATGTCTGAAATCGCATTGGCAGCCGAAATTCTGCCGAAATCAAATGGATCATCGACAATCGGGGTAAAAAAATCAACCGTGTTGATGACAGCCAAGTCTTCCGAGACCTGATAGACTGCTGCATCGTCTTTGGAAGAATTGCCCACCAGGAGATTGGGGTCTTTTTGGGAAAAGGATCCGCTTGAAGCCAGGATTTGCTCCAAAATCGCGGGAGCAATCTTGCAGCCACAGCCTGACCCTTCGCTCCATTCTGTCAGTCGTATTGGGTTAGTTTCCATAAAGCTGGTTTTTAGCCTGTAAAAGTTGATGGATTTGGTTCTCTATAGAAAGATGACTCAAATCCAGATGTTTTGTTTTTTCTTCCTGATGCCGTTCCAAGTCAAAATCGTAGGTTTTGTCGTAATAGATCAAAAGATTTCTAATCCAGGAGGCATGATCTTCTGATTCAATTGCAGCAATCGCTTCCTGAGTTCTGAGACCACCCAAACGCTTCTGAAGCCTTTTCACGGCTTGAATCAGGTCTGATTTGGGAAGTTGGGCATATTCCTCTGCGATGTGTTCGATTCGCTCTTCTTCTGTTTTTTGAATATCTATGAATGGACTTTGGAGCATTTGCTCAAAAAACCGATCCGGTAGAATCACCCGGCCGATTTTTCGGCTTTCATTTTCTACCCAAACAGGCTGGGTGGAATCTAACCTGCGAATCATTTCTGCCAAAAGATTCTCAAACTGCTCCACACTCGGCTGGGGAGGAAGCCCGATGGATCCAAAAGAGGACCCTCGATGATTGGCTAATCCTTCGAGGTCTAGGACCTGTTCACCTCTTTGTGCAAGAGTTTTTAAAAGTTGGGTTTTACCCACTCCTGTTTTTCCTCCCAAAACCAAAAAGCGAAGATCTTTTCGGACCTCCTTAAAAGTGAAATTCCGATAGGTTTTATATCCCCCTTTGAGCCGAAAGATTTCAAATCCCGCCATGCTCAAAAGCCAGGAAAGAATCTGACTCCGCATACCTCCTCTCCAGCAATAGACGATAATCTTTTTCCCGGGAAATTTAGAAAGTGCTTCTTTTTGAATCAGATGAAAACGAGGTCCTACCAATTCAAAACCCTTCAAAATTGCCTCCTCAGGGCCTTTTTGTTTATATAGGGTTCCTACTTCAGTCCTTTCTGAATCATTCAGAATGGGAAGATTGAAAGCTCCCGGGATATGGCTTTGGGCAAATTCCCCTTCACTTCGGGCATCGATCATTGGAATTTGCTCTCGCAAAGTCCAAATCTCATCCAAGGAAATCATTGTCTCGGCCATATTGGTGGTGAAGATAAAAAAAGCCGTGAAGATATCTCCACGGCTCGATTCTCAGTGTAATTAAGAATTAAAGTTGTGCATCCAGCTTTTGAGCTAGGACTGCTTTTGGCACAGCGCCGATTTGCTTGTCTACAATCTGTCCATCTTTGAAGAACAGCAGCGTAGGGATAGAGCGGATTCCGAAAGCCTGAGCTACAGAAGGATTGGAGTCCACATCCACCTTACCGATGACTGCTTTGCCCTCATATTCTGCCGCCATTTGCTCTACTACGGGGCCGATCATTTTACATGGTCCACACCACTCTGCCCAAAAGTCTACCAATACTGGCTGATCACCGGAGATGATTTCCTCAAAATTCGCGTCGGTGATTTCAATTGCTTTTCCCATTTTATTTTTGTTTGATTCTGTTCGGATTTTCAAATATATCAGAGAAAGTGAATCGTCGCCCGATTAGTTCCTCAGTGTTTGAAATAAATGTCTATGAATCATAGTTTCTGTCGATGATTTGCTTTCAAATCACCCTGTAAATTACTTCCGGGATGGATTTTAGTTCCTGAATCATCTCCGAACTGGGGTCCACGGTGAATTTTTTGGAAAAGAGCTCCAAGGTGATGTTTTCTTTTTTGTCAATCACATCAATAAATAGCTTGGCTGCCCCTTTGTATTTGGTGGTGATGGCCTCCAATTTTTCCATCAGGTCCAAATTCAGATCATCCAAGTCGATATGCACCCGGATTCCCTTTACCATTTTTCCCCTGACTTCACTGAGGAGCATCATGGTATTTATCTTGAATTCCAGCTCGTTTTCATTACCCCATTTTCGCTGTTCCGCTTTTCCTGTGAGGAAAATAAACCACCCCGTCATGAAGTATTCTTTGTACTTGACATAGTCCTCCCCAAAGAGGAAGAAGGTGTGAGACCCGTGATAATCTTCCAGAGTCAAGGTACCAAAAGGATTACCTTTTTTGGTGGTTCTATGGGCAAAAGAAGCCACTGAGCCCGCCATTTTCAGTTCTTTCCCTCTCAGACTCTCCAAATCCGAAAGGGCTGTCAGGGCACAATTGGTAAAAGATTCGATTTCCAGCTTGTATTGATCCAAAGGATGCCCGGAAATAAAAAGCCCAACCACTTCCTTTTCGATATTCAATTGTTGAATCTGTGAGAAGGGCTCCATCGGTGCCACGGAAGGCAAGGGGATTTCAGCATTTCCGCCACCGCCTCCGAAAAGGCTGACTTGTGCACTTTCTTCCTCCTGCTGCACTTTTTGGGCATATTTGGTCGCTTTTTCTATGAGTGTAATGTCTCCATCGGGAGCTTCCAGATATTGACGGCGATGATGCTCTTTGAAGCAGTCAAATCCTCCTGCCATGGCTAAAGCTTCCATCGTCTTTTTGTTCAGGGCCCGGGAATTTACCCGCTTGGCAAAGTCAAAGATATTTTTGAAGAATCCGCCTTTCTCTCTTTCCTTGATGATTTCCTCTACTGCGGCCGCTCCTGCTCCCTTGATGGCTGCCAGTCCAAAGCGGATTTCTCCAGCGGCATTGACCGTAAAGCCGCTTTTGGATTCGTTGACATCTGGACCCAAAACCAGGATCCCCATCCGTTTGCACTCCTCCATGAAGAAAGTCACCTGAGTGATGTCATTCATGTTGTTACTGAGTACTGAAGCCATATACTCTGCAGGATAGTGGGCTTTGAGGTAGGCTGTCTGATAAGCTATCCAGGCATAGCAGGTGGAGTGGGACTTGTTGAAGGCATAGGAGGCAAAAGCTTCCCAATCCGTCCATATCTTTTCCAGTTTTTTTGGTTCATGTCCTTTTGCAGCTGCTTGCTCGATGAATTTGGGTTTCATCTTGTCCAGTACGTCCTTTTGCTTTTTACCCATGGCTTTACGTAGCACGTCTGCCTCACCTTTGGTAAAGCCGGCGAGTTTTTGGGAAAGGAGCATGACTTGCTCCTGGTAAACGGTAATCCCATAGGTCTCCTCGAGATACTCCTTCATATCATCGAGGTCATAGGTGATTTCTTTTTTGCCGTGCTTTCGATCAATAAACTCCGGGATGTAGGCCAAAGGTCCCGGACGGTAGAGCGCATTCATGGCAATCAAATCGGCAAAAGCTGTGGGTTTCAAATCCCGCATGTATTTCTGCATTCCGGGACTTTCATATTGGAAAATGCCAACCGTCTCACCTCTCTGGAAAAGTTCGTAGGTCTTGATGTCATCTATAGGAAAGGCATCTGAATCGAGCGCTACTCCGTGGCGTTCTTTGACGATTTTGATCGCATCTTTGATCAAAGTCAGGGTTTTGAGACCCAAAAAGTCCATCTTCAGCAGGCCGGCGGATTCTACAACCGAGTTGTCAAACTGGGTGCAAAACATGTCTGAGTCCTTAGCCAAAGCAACCGGGACAAAATTGGTGATGTCATCCGGAGTGATGATTACCCCACAGGCATGGATTCCCGTATTCCTTACCGAACCCTCCAGGACCGTTGCCTGATTGACTGTTTTGGCCAGTTCGTCCTGTCCCTGTGCGATCCGAAGCAATTCTTCTGCTTTTTGGATCAGTTCCCCCTGTCCTTTGAGCTTTTCGTGAAGGGAAGGACGATTTTTTGCAAGATCAAACAAGGCTTTTAATTTGATATCCGGAACCAAATTGGCTAAGCGTCCGGCCTCCTGCAATGGTAAATTGAGCACCCGGGCGGTATCTCGGATCGCAGATTTTGCGGCCATGGTGCCGTAGGTGATGATTTGAGCGACTTGATTGGAACCGTATTTTTTAATCACATAGTCGATGACATCCTGTCGTCCTTCATCGTCAAAGTCGATGTCAATATCGGGAAGGGATACCCGGTCCGGATTCAGAAATCTCTCAAAAAGCAGATCGTACTCAATGGGATCTACATTGGTAATTCCTACACAGTAGGCTACAGCCGAACCAGCCGCAGACCCCCGTCCCGGGCCTACGGATACCCCCATGTCCCGAGCAGCTCGGGTAAAGTCCTGGACAATCAAAAAATAGCCTGGATATCCTGTTTTTTCGATTGTTGCCAATTCAAAATCCAATCGCTCCTGAATCTCCGGGGTAATTTCTTTGTACCGTTTTTTGGCGCCTTCATAGGTCAGGTAGCGTAGGTAAGCATTTTCCCCTCGCTTTCCTCCATCTACCTCATCCTCTGCATGCTTGAATTCCTCAGGAATGTCAAATTTGGGAAGCAATACCTCCCTGGCTAGCTTGTAAGCTTCGCACTTGTCCACGATTTCCTGAGTGCATGCTATGGCTTCAGGAAGGTCCGCGAATAGCTTTTTCATCTCCTCGGGACTCTTGAGGTAAAACTCATCATTGGGAAACCCATATCGGAACTCTCGGCCTCGCTTGCCGATGTATTTTTTGGGCTTTTCTACGAGTTCACCATCCTTCACACAGAGCAAAATGTCATGAGCTTTGGCGTCTCCTTTGTCGTTGTAGTAGGTGTTGTTCGCTGCGAAATACTTGACATTATATCGCTTCGCAAACTCGAGAAGTACCTCATTTACTTTTTCTTCTTCGGGTATCCCGTGTCGATTGAGCTCCACGTAGAAGTCCTCCCCGAACTGCTCTTTCCACCAAAGGAAAGCTTCCTCGGCTTGGGTTTCACCTACATTGAGAATCAGATAAGGAATTTCCCCCCAAAGACCTCCTGTGGTGGCAATCAAGTCCCCTTTGTATTGGACCAAGACTTCTTTGTCAATTCGAGGTAAGTAGTAAAACCCTTCAATATTGGCATAGGAGGCCAACTTAGCCAGATTGTGATAGCCGGCTTTGTTTTTGGCAATTAGGACGGTTTGATAGCCGTCATCCTTATTGGCTTTGTTTTTTCGGTCCCGGCAGAGATTAAACTCACATCCCAAAATTGGTTTGAGTTCTTTCCCCATCGCTTCCTTTACGAAATGGAAAGCTCCCATCATGTTTCCGTGGTCGGTCATGGCTACAGCAGACATGCCCATGGATTTGGCTTTGGCTACGATGGCAGGGATTTCGGAGGTAGCTTGGAGTACGGAGTATTGAGTGTGGACATGGAGATGGGTAAATGGAACATCTGCCAAATCAGAGATATCCGCTTTGCCGGCTTGCTTCAAAATGTCTTTAGCAGCCTTTTGCTCGTCTTTCGCTTGGACAAAATTGGCTTCTGCCAGCTTAGGCGCCTCATAGATTACCTCTTCGAGCAAAATTCCAGGTTCGGGTTTTTGCACGCCCTGAGTGATCAGTCCAAAGAAGCATCGGGCCGTGGCATCCACGTCATAGGCCGCATCGTGTGCATCGTCAAATCCGACTCCAAAAAGCTTTTGATGCAGTTCCGTCAGGGTTGGCCATTTGAATTTCCCACCTTTCCCGCCGGGAAGAGCACAGAAATCTGTGGAGATGTCTTTCGTATCAAGCTCAGCCTTGCTTTCCAGTGGCATCACCAGCTCAGCGCGCAGGTATTCTGAACCCACCACATTGATATCAAACCCGATATTATGGCCTACCAAGAATTTGGCCTGAACTACATCCTCTCGGAAGACTTGGAGGATTTCCTTCAGGTCATGCCCCTCGGCTAATGCTCGCTTGGTAGAGATGCCGTGGACTTTTTCGGCATTGTAGGGAATGGTAAATCCCTCCGGGCGGATGATGTAATTGTGATTGGAAATGAGCTTGCCTCGGGCATCGTGCAACTGCCAGGCGATCTGAACCAGCCTGGGCCAATTATCCACATCGGACATGGGAGCATTGTAGTCCCGGGGCAAACCGGTAGTCTCGGTATCAAATATAATGTACATACTTCTAGCGGTAATGAGGCTTCAAATTAGGGGATTATGCCCAAGCAAAAAATCGATTGGCGGGAATTGTCACAATAAAAGTCTAAGACTCTGATTGTCTTATATTTGTTGATAAAAAATTGAAAATCAGGTAGTAATGAAATTTTAACTTTGAAATTGTACAGATTAGGATCTTGGATTTCAATAGAAGAAACCAAGCAAAAACAAGGGTAGCTTTCTTCCCCAGCCTATTTCCAGATCATCAGAAAAGATGAGGTGGTTTTCAAAATCCGAAACTTGGGAGGAGTCTTTTCCTATCCCGCCGATTTCCAATAAATAGGTTTCATCAACAAGGAAATCTCCTTTTTTTGGGAAAGTAACTGAATAGCCTGCGTTTTGAAGTTGGTCAATTGCAAAAGTCTCTCGGAGATTTCCTTGATTTCTTCCCTTTTCTGAAAAACTATGGATTAAACTGGTGTTTGAAAGGTAGATTTTTTCGGGCTTATTAAGCAGTGAATTTCCTTTGGTGGCGGATCGAAGATTTCTGACCAAGCGTGATTCCTCTAGCAAGTGCAACATTTCAGTTAAAATAGGCCGAGTCGTTTCGAGTTGGGTTGCCAGTTTTGAAATATTTGGAGTGAATGGAACTGATTCTGAGAGTATAAAGAGGAGCTTTTTCAGTTTATTTTGGGTACTTACAGAGATGTCTTTGGCCTCGGGTAAATCATAATCGATTACCACATTGACTACCTGCTGAAGTCTATAGCTGAAATCTGCAATTCCTTCTATGAAGTACGGATAAGCGCCGAATTCTAAAAACTCATGAAAATAAGTTAGAGGTGAATCCAGCTTTTCTTTGATGCTCTGTGCGATTGAAATATGATTTTTCTGCAGTTCTTCCAGTGTGAATTTTGGAATAAAGATCCCATATTTCAACTCTAAAAATTCTCGAAATGAAAGGCTTGTTAATTCATAAAAAAGAACTCTTCGGCTAAGATCCACACTTGACTTTTGCAGCTCAAGAATTGAAGAGCCAGAAATGATCAACTTCAGATCGGGATAGAAGTCATACAAGTTTTTGATTTCCCTTTGCCAATCTTGGTATTTATGGACTTCGTCCAAGTAAAGATTTCGGATTCCATCTCGATAAAGGCGCTCAGCAGTTTCTAGCACAGTATTACTTTTGAAATAGAGGTCGTCTAAGGAAATATATACTGATTTGGAAAAGTCTCCCTTCTTTTTGATTTGCTGAAGCATTAATGTGGATTTACCAGTTCCCCGAGCTCCTTTTAGCCCAATAGCTCTTGCCTCCCAGTTGATCTTGGAGGATAGATTCCTATCAAATTCCAGCTGGACTGTAGATAGAAGAGACTGATATCTTTTTAGAAGGACTTCCATTGTATCTTTGAAGATACAAAAATAATAAAAAATTGTATCTTCAAAGGTGCAATAAGTTAAAAATACTGACTCTTCAAAGATGCAGTCTCCTACCTTTTATCTTCCCAAGGCATGTAAACCACCTTTTTGGTCTCAAAGAAATCCTCTTTGAAGTAATCACTCAAGTGGTAAGTGACATAGGACTTGCCGGTTTCTTCCATTTCTTCATCCACATCCCCACCTTTGAGATAAAGGATGCCATTGGGAAACTCGTTGAAGTCTTCTTTTTTGATTTTCCCTTTCACCCAAGGATAAAAATTAATCATTCGAGTCACAGCCCGGCTGATCACAAAGTCATATTTCCGCACCAAAGTCTCGGCTCTAGCCTGCTGGGCTTCGACATTTCTTAGTTTGAGTTCTTTGGCGACTTCCTTGACCACGGTGATCTTTTTTCCAATCGAATCAACCAAATGGAAGTGGGTGTCGGGAAAAAGAATGGCCATCGGAATCCCCGGGAAACCACCCCCAGTACCAATGTCGAGTACTTTGGTACCCGGTTGAAAGCGCATGACTTTGGCAATTCCCAAGGAATGCAGCACGTGATGGACATAAAACTGATCCATATCCTTGCGGCTGATCACGTTGATTTTGGCATTCCAGTCTTCATAGAGCTCTTGCAAGCGGTCAAATTGCTCGATTTGCTTCTCGGTGAGGTCAGGAAAGTAAGAAATAATCAGCTGGGTGCCGGAGTTCATCAGATGTGTTTTTCTTTGCCTGAGGCGATTTCGTACAGCAACTCTCGAGAGCGGTGAAGCTGGGCTTTTACGGTTCCGAGGGGTTTTTCCAATTCTTGGGCAATCTCTTCGTAGGAGAGTTCATCGAAATAGCGAAGTTGGACAAGCTTTCTGTATTTGGCAGGAAGCTTATCCACGAAAATCCTCACCATCTCGATACGTTGGGATCTGATGAATTCATCCTGAGGATTGTTGTCGTCATCTTCTACATCGATATTGACCGAGTTCCCGCTGTCATCCGATAGTGTATTGTTCAAGCTCATGGTTTTGAGCTTTTTCTTTCGGATAAAGTCAATGGTATTGTTGGTAGCAATACGAAACAGCCAAGTAGAAAAGGTGTAGTCCTTTTTGAACCGGTGAAGGTTTCTAAAGGCTTTGGCGAAGGCCTCCATAGTCAGGTCCTCGGCATCATCTGCATCTCGGATCATTTTTAAGATCATGAAATAAACGGCCTTTTTGTACCGCTTCATCAGGGTAGCATAGGCTGTCTGATCTTTTTCGATGACTGCTTTGTCAATCAGATCAAAGTCCTGAAGCGCTTTGTTTGAAAAACCTCGTTCGTTTATTTCCATTTGATGTCTTTTGCCTGGTAGGAAACTGTGCCCAAAACCCAGAAATAAGCGAGGTAAAACAAATCGTGAATCAGGGTTTGGGATACCTTTACCTTGCCTTGGATTCTTTTGGAAGCGGAGCGGAAAATACTCCAAACCAAAATAACCCTCATGGTGATAATACTGAAAACGACCAAAAATTGTTCCCATTGCTTGAAAACTCCCAAATAGATCAATAAGCCCAGGCCACCAATCCAGAATAATGCATGGGAAAAAGAGTAAAGTCCTATTTTTCGCTTGTCTTCTCCTCTGAGGTATTTTCCTGCATGGAGATGACGCTTCTTTTGAATCAGATATTCCTTCCAAGTTTCCTTTGGCAAGGAAAGGGTCGAAGCTTCCGGGTCAATGACCAATCCGGTATTTTTCCCGGTAGCGTAGGCATTGACAAACAAGTCGTCATCCCCACCTTCCAAATGCCAGATTCCTTTAAATGCTTTTACATCCATGAAGAAGCTCTTGCGGTAGCACAAGTTTCTTCCGACACCCATGAAAGGTGCTTTCCACAATCCAAAGGAAAGGTATAACAATCCAGTCAGTAAGGTTTCAAACTGAATCCAAGCATTTAGCATGCCTTTTTTGGATTCATAGCCCGAAAATCCCAAAGCAAAGGTTTTTCCTTCGTCTCGTACCGGAGCGGTCATTTTTTCTATCCATTGAGGGGTGGAAGGCATACAATCTGCGTCAGTCAAAAGGATGACGTCGTACTTCGCCACTTTGATACCCAAGGTCAATGCATATTTTTTGGAAGTGACGTGATTGGGTGTGTATTTGACAGTCACGGATCTGAGGCGGGGATATTCTGCCATCATTTCTTCCAAAAGTCGTTTGGTGCGATCTGTACTTCGATCGTTCACGATCATGACATCGTACTTGGGGTATTCCTGTTCAAAAAGCTTGGGAATCAGCTTCTTCAGGTTGTGGTATTCGTTGTGTGCAGATATCAAGACAGTGACTCCTTCTGCCGATTCTGAAGCAGAACTGGAAGAAGATGGAGTCTTGGACCAAGCGGTCCTACCAAATATCAACAGGAGATAAACTGCCTGAATAAGAATACCAATGCCAAAGAGAAACCAAAGTAAAAATAGGCCCATAGGTCGATTTTGCTGGGCAAATATAAAATCTATTTCAGCAAGTCATTTAGGAATAAGTGGATATTTTTGCGAGTCCAAACTCTTTGGTGAAAACCAATGGGTTTACGGAAATAATCTACCCCATGAAGTTTACTTTAGAGAAAAAAGACGCTCAATCCCAAGCCCGTGCCGGACAGATACAGACCGATCATGGCACCATCCAAACTCCTATTTTTATGCCAGTTGGTACAGCAGGAACGGTCAAAGCTGTTCATCAGCGGGAGTTGAAGGAAGACATTCAGGCTCAGATAATTTTAGGAAACACCTATCATCTTTACCTGCGTCCGGGGTTGGATATTTTGGAAAAAGCAGGGGGGCTTCACCGATTCAACGGTTGGGATCGGCCGATTTTGACGGACTCAGGAGGGTATCAGGTCTTTTCTCTTGCTGGAACCCGCAAAATCAAAGAAGAAGGCGTGACCTTCAAATCCCACATTGACGGTTCCAAGCACGTCTTTTCTCCGGAAGGGGTAATGGACATCCAGCGGACAATCGGAGCAGATATAATCATGGCTTTTGATGAGTGTACTCCCTATCCTTGCGAGTACGGGTATGCCCGCAATTCCATGGAAATGACCCATCGATGGCTGGATCGCTGCATTAATCGATTTGATGCCACGGAAGGGAAATATGGCTACAGCCAAACTCTTTTTCCGATTGTTCAGGGTTCGGTTTACAAAGATCTTCGAAAGCAAAGTGCGGAATTCATCGCTTCCCGTAACAGGGAAGGAAATGCTATCGGTGGCCTTTCGGTTGGGGAGCCAGCAGAGATGATGTACGAGATGACTGAGGAAGTGACTGCAATTTTGCCACAGGACAAACCCCGATATTTGATGGGAGTGGGAACTCCGGCCAATATTCTGGAATGCATTGCCTTGGGCGTGGATATGTTTGACTGCGTGATGCCGACCCGAAATGCCCGAAACGGAATGCTTTTCACTTCGGAAGGAATCATCAATATCCGTAATGAAAAATGGAAGGATGATTTTTCATCAATAGATCCTGCGATTGGCAACTATGCCAGCACCTTTTACTCCAAAGCATATTTGAGGCATTTAACTATTTCTAAGGAAATTTTGGCCGCTCAAATTGCCAGTATTCATAATTTAGCTTTTTATCTCTGGCTGGTAGGGCAAGCTAGGGAGCACATCCTTGCCGGAGATTTTGCCGTTTGGAAGGATCAGATGGTGAAAAAAGTAAGCACGAGACTATAATCATGAAAATACTGGATTGGCTGATCATCAAGGAGTTTCTAAAGACCTACTTTTTTGTAGTGGTCATGCTCATCCTGATTGTTTTGGTTTTGGACTTCACAGAAAAAAACGACACCTATATCCGAAATGAAGTTCCTTCGGGGGAAATCCTCCGATATATGGGCAACTACGGGCTCTATCTGAACAATCTCCTGACTCCGATTACCGTATTTATCGCCGTTATTTTTATCACTTCCAAAATGGCTGGCAGGACAGAAATTATTGCCATTCTGAGTTCGGGAGTAAGTTTTATCCGGCTTTTGGTTCCGTTTCTTTCAGCTGCAGTCATGATTGGCGCGATCAGCTTTGTGTTAAATGGCTGGGTACTTCCGGGAGCAACTGCAGGAGTGACCGAGTTTAGGATCAAGTATTTGGATAAAGGCCGAGCTTCTACCGATCCTAACATCCATATCAAAGTGGGACCGGATACCTATGCTTATCTAAGCAGATTTTTTCGTACAGGAAATACAGGGTATAATTTCACATTGGAAGAAATTCGCGATGGGGAGTTGATTTCCAAGCTTTCGGCGGATCGGATTCTCTGGGATACCACCACCAATGCCTGGAAGGTTATGAACTGGAGATTGAGAAAGCTCAGGCCTGATGGGGAAGATTATTCTGTGGGAGAGCAGTTGGATACCGTGCTTTCTATCACTCCAGCTGATTTTGATTTGCCGGAAAATCACCACGAGACACTCAAGTTGCCTGAGTTGACCAAGCAGATCAAAATCCTGGAAGACCGAGGTGCTGACAATGTCAACTACTACCGAATCGAGCGCTATGTCCGATTCATGTCTCCGTTTGCAGCTTTGATTCTGACTTTTATCGGGGTGATCATGTCCGCCCGAAAGACCCGGGGAGGATCCGGATTTCAGATTGCGATGGGATTTCTTCTGGCCTTTATTTACATTCTCCTTTTTATCCTGTCGAGAACCTTTGCCGAAAACGGAGCTCAATATCCCATTTTTGCCGTCTGGCTTCCCAATATTCTTTTTGCATTAACAGGACTTGTTCTTTACAAAACAGTTCCCCGCTAAATGATTCATTCCAATCTTAAAGACTACCTCATGCTGCACTTTATTGTGCTGATTTGGGGATTTACGGCGATTTTGGGGTTACTCATCAGCCTTCCTTCTCTTGAATTGGTTTTTTATCGAACTCTCCTTGCTACCGTAGGAGTAGCATTGATCATGGTATTCAGGAAAGAAAGCATGTGGGTTAGGACTCCCGAACTTTTGAAAATTGCCGGTGTAGGAGCTATTATCTCCTTGCATTGGATTTTATTCTTTTGGTCGGCCAAAGTTTCCACGGCCTCTGTTTGCCTTGCAGGAATGGCCACGACCTCACTTTGGACGGCATTTGTGGAGCCGCTGGTCAACCGAACCCGAATAAAATGGTATGAAGTGGCCTTGGGCCTACTTGTTATTTCCGGATTGCTTGTCATCTTTCAGTTTGAGACTGGGTATTGGTTGGGCCTGACCATGGCTTTGGTTTCTGCATTTTTGGCGGCTCTTTTTTCTGTGCTCAATGGCAGGCTGACGCAAAGGCATACACCTTATCAAATCACGCTTTATGAGATGGGGGCGGCAAGCTTATTTGCTTTGCTCTTTATGCCGTTTTATTCTGCGTTTTTAATGGATGGCGCTCCAATCCAATGGACTTGGAAAGGCTTAGACTGGTTTTGGCTGTTGATTTTGGGAGGAATCTGTACTGTTTATGCTTTTTCTGTTTCCGTGGAACTGATGAAGCGGCTACCCGTTTTTTCAATCAACCTTACTATCAATCTGGAGCCGGTTTACGGTATTTTGCTGGCTGTGCTGGTTTTTGGAGAAAGTGAAAAAATGACTCCCCAGTTTTACCTAGGCACTCTGATAATTCTGATCTCGGTTCTGATTTATCCGGTATTGAATTATTGGAATAAAAGGAGGAAGGCGGTCAAACTCATCAATTAATCAAAGAGCACTCTCAAAAACGAAATAATTTTCTTGCCAGCCAAGACTATTAGGCTTTTCCTCAAAAAGACCAAAAACGCTCGAGCCTGAACCGGACATGGCTGAGTAAAAAGCTCCGGCTTCATACATTTTCTCTTTAATCCCGGCGATTTCAGGATGGTTTTTGAAAATGCTGGCTTCAAAGTCATTGACTAGTTCGGCCTTCCACCTGCTTCTGTCCTCCAATACCTCTTCAAGATTAACTTTTGGGGCTGCAGGAGTCACACCTGCATAGGCTTCTTTGGTGCCTACATGGATACCTGGATTGATCAAAACGAGGTAGCTACCTTTTAGCAAGAGATCAATAGGTTCTAAGATTTCTCCCCGGCCTCTGGCGATTTTTGGGGTATTTTCTATGAAAAATGGACAGTCGCTTCCTAGCTGGGCAGCGTATTCTTCCAGAAAGAAATCATCCAGATGCAGGTCAAAAAGATTGTTCATCAGCTGCAAGGCAAAAGCCCCGTCTGCGGATCCTCCACCAAGTCCTGCTCCCATGGGGATGTTTTTGTGCAGGTGAATGGAAAGATTGGGCAGACCTTGGAAGTCTTTCCGGATCAGTTTTTCAGCTTTCAGGATCAGATTGTCCTTAGGATCTCCAGGGATGGCAAGTCCGGAGGAGTTCCAGCTCGGTTTTTTGTCCAAAACCATTTCCAGTGCATCGCAAAGAGGAATCGGGACCATGCAGGTTTCGATGTCGTGGTATCCATCTTTCCTTTTGGAAGTAATGTGAAGACCGAGATTGATTTTTGCGTTGGGAAAGGTGATCATGAGAAAAGCTTTGAGGCAAATTTAAGCGAAATGCTCAGGAGGAGATGGCTTGAGATCGGAATTGAATAATCGTTAATAAATCAAGGGAATTTTGAAGGATTTTAAACGATAGAAAAATTTTCTTTAAATAAAAGGAAAATATTTTTCATGAATTTTATCAAAATTACAAATCGGAACAAAATTTTGGATTTGAGTCCTTTTTTCAGCCTTTCAAAAATATAGGTTTTGATAACTGTGAAAAAAAGAAATTAAATTTTGAAAAAATTCATATTTGATATTATTTAATCTTGTGCAGGTCGAATTGTGAAGAATTAAATATTGTAAGTCTGGGAAATGGGTTTTAATATTGTCCTGTGATTCTCAATAGAAGCATTCACTATTCCAAATCGCTATGTACCCATTGGTCGTCCTGCTAAGCTTTATTATTCTCATCGGATTTTCGAAGTGAGGCACTAGACCATATCTAATACAGCATATAAAATCTAAAGTGCCTCACGCCAATGAGGCACTTTTTTATTATTCGAACCTATGACCCAGAACCACCTGAAAAAGTATAGTTGGGAAATCAGTGACAACGACGAGCATCCTGCAGGCAAGGCCATGCTTTATGCCACAGGACTGTCGGACAAAAAAATGAAGCAGCCCTTTGTAGGGATAGCGAGTTGCGGATACGAAAGTAATCCCTGCAATATGCACCTCAATGACTTCGCCGGTCTGATCAAGTCCTCCTCGCAGGAATACGATCTGACCGGTTTGGTTTTTAATACCATTGGGATATCGGATGGCACTTCAATGGGTACCTTGGGGATGCGCTATTCTTTGGTTTCCAGAGAAATCATCGCAGATTCTATCGAATCCTTCATTTTGGGACACTCCTTTGACGCTTGCGTTGCAGTCGCTGGCTGCGACAAGAATATGCCCGGTGCGATTATCGGAATGCTCCGTATCAATCGACCCGCAATCATGGTCTATGGAGGTACGATTGCCTCTGGACTTTACAAAGGGGAAAAGCTAAATATCGTTTCCGCTTTTGAGGCTTTTGGAAAGAAAATCCAAGGTGCCATTTCCGATGAGGACTACGATGGCGTAATCCGAAATGCCTGTCCAGGTGCCGGTGCCTGTGGAGGCATGTACACAGCCAATACCATGTCTTCGGCAATTGAGGCCATGGGGATGTCTTTGCCCTATTCCGCTTCTTTTCCGGCCAATTCACCGGAAAAATTGAGAGAATGCCGTGAGGTCAATAAGTACATTCAAATCCTTTTGGAAAAGGACCTGAAGCCCAAGGATATCATCACCCGAAAAAGTATAGAAAATGCGGTTCGAGTGGTAATTTCTCTTGGTGGCAGTACCAATGCAGTGCTTCATACGCTGGCCATAGCCCGAACAGCAGGGGTGGATTTCACCCTTCAGGATTTCAAAGACCTAAATGCAAAAACTCCGCTGATCGGCGACTTCAAGCCTTCGGGTAAGTTTTTGATGGAAGACCTTCACGAGCAGGGAGGCTTGCCAGCCTTCATGAAGTATTTCCTGGACAAAGGATTCCTCCATGGGGATTGCATGACGGTGACAGGAAAGACTTTGGCAGAAAATCTTGAAAAAGTAGAGGCCATCATCCCCTCCAAAGTCAATGTAATCCATCCCGTAGAATCCCCGATCAAGGAAACTGGACACCTCTGTATCCTTTCCGGAAATCTGGCCCCTGAGGGAGCTGTGGCAAAAATTACCGGAAAAGAGGGGCGACTATTTACTGGTCCAGCCAAAGTATTTGATTCCGAATTGGAGGCCAATAATGCTATCCGAGACCACAAAGTTCAGGCTGGTGACGTGGTGGTGATCCGAAATGTAGGGCCAAAAGGAGCTCCCGGAATGCCGGAAATGCTCAAGCCTACCTCCATGATTATCGGAGCGGGATTGGGTGCAGATGTAGCCTTGATTACCGACGGCAGATTTTCAGGAGGTACTCACGGCTTTGTAGTGGGGCATGTCACTCCGGAAGCCTGGTGCGGTGGGCCAATTGGTTTGCTCAGGGATGGGGATTTGGTCACCATAGACACGGACAATCAATCCTTGTCCGTGGAAGTAAGCGATGCAGAATTTGCAGAAAGAAAGAAAACATGGTCCCCCAAGCCTATTGAAGGCCTACAGGGTACTCTCAAAAAATACAATAAACTCGTAGCAACTGCCTCTGAAGGTTGCGTTACCGACAAATTCTAAAGCCTATGAAGGACTTGATAAGAGGTGCGGACATTGTAGTACGCTCGCTGATTGCCGAGCAGGCGGAGCTTATCTTTGGCTATCCCGGAGGTGCGATCATGCCCGTTTATGATGCCTTGTATGATTACCATGATCAGATCAAGCACGTGTTGACTCGCCATGAGCAGGGAGCTATCCATGCCGCTCAAGGCTATGCCAGAGTTTCTGGAAAAGTAGGTGTCTGCCTAGCTACTTCAGGCCCGGGTGCTACCAATTTGATTACGGGTCTTGCTGATGCCCAGATTGACAGTACTCCCTTAGTCTGCATTACTGGACAGGTGGCTGCACATCTTTTGGGAACAGATGCTTTCCAAGAGACGGATGTGGTCGGTATATCCATGCCGGGTACTAAATGGAATATTCAGGTGAGAAGGGTAGAGGATATTGCTCCTGCTATCGCCAAAGGATTCTATATCGCACGCTCAGGCCGACCCGGTCCGGTTTTGATTGACATAACTAAAAATGCCCAAGTGGACTTTGGGGAATTCAACTATACGCCTTGCCTAGGGTTTAGGTCCTATAAGACTCATCATCCTGTTGACCTTTCGGCCATACAGCAGGCAGCAGAATTGATCAATCAAGCCGAAAGACCCTATTTGCTTTTTGGTCAGGGAGTGGTTTTGGGTAAAGCGGAGGCAGAACTGAAGTTTTTCCTGGATAAATCGGGAATTCCGGCAGCTTCTACCCTTTTGGGTTCTGGAGCGCTGTCAGAAGATCACCCGAATTTCGTCGGAAAGCTGGGAATGCATGGCAATTATGCGCCCAACCTATTGACCAATCAATGTGACGTATTGATAGCTGTGGGAATGCGATTTGATGACCGGGTGACCGGAGACTTGAAGCGCTATGCTAAACAGGCCAAGGTGATTCATTTGGAATTGGACCCTGCGGAAATCAACAAAAATGTGAAAGCAACTGTGGCAGTGCAGGGGGATTGTCGGGAGAGTTTGGCCATGTTGACAGATTCCATTCAGGCAAAGAAACACGGAGATTGGATGGCCAAATTCCGTGAATTGGAGCAATTGGAAAAATCTTCAGTAGTCCAGCATGACCTGACACCTACCAAAACAGGCCTGACCATGGGAGAAGTGATCCATCAGATCAATCAATACAAGGCAGACGACGCCGTCTTGGTCACTGACGTAGGACAGCATCAGATGATTGCCTGGAGGTATTTCAACTACAAAAAGCCAAGAACACAAGTGACGTCAGGCGGATTGGGCACAATGGGTTTTGCATTGCCTGCGGCCCTTGGCGCACAGCTATATGATTATTCCAGACAGGTAATCTGTGTAGCTGGAGACGGCGGAATTCAGATGACCATTCAAGAATTGGGTACGATTAAGCAGACCAAGGCTCCAGTCAAAATCGTTCTGCTCAACAACAACTACTTGGGTATGGTAAGGCAATGGCAGCAGATGTTTTTTGATAAGCGCTATTCCTTTACTGAGCTGGATAATCCTGACTTCATCAAACTTGCCGAAGCCTATGGAATCAAAGCTCAAAAAGTAGTTGAGCGAGGAGATCTCAAAGAAGCCATCGAAGATATGCTGATCCATGATGGACCCTATTTCCTTGAAGTGGTGGTGGAGAAAGAAGACAATGTATTCCCGATGATCGCTACCGGGTGCTCGGTAGAAGAAGTCAGACTCAGCTAATCACAAGCCCATGAAACGCTATACCATTTTCGTCATCACAGAGAATTTCATCGGGATACTCAACCGGATCACGATCATTTTCACCCGAAGAGGAATCAATATCGATGCTCTTACGGCATCAGAAAGCCGGATTGCCGGAATTCACCGAATTACCATTGAAGTCACGGTAAGTGAAGAAACAGTGATCCATCTGGTCAATCAGATCGAAAAAATCATCGATGTGATCAAAGCCTTTTATCACGAAGATTCTGGGGTAGTTTATCAGGAGATAGCTCTTTACAAAATACCGGTCACCCGATTGGATTCAGGTTTGGAGAAAATCATCCGGCAGCACAATGCCAAAATCATTGCTGCAGAGCCGGAGTTTGTCGTACTCGAACTCACCGGACACAAGGAGCAAACCCAAGAACTGTTGGAAATCCTGAAAAGCTATGGTTTGCTGGAGTTTGCCCGATCAGGAAGAGTAGCAGTGGCCAGGAGAATGCTAACTATAGATACGCTATTGAAATAAGTATAACCTATTGAACATCAAATTTTAAATAAATCCAAGACTATGAAATCAAGCCGGTCGAGGTGCTTTCACTGAAAAGTTGGACTTCAACTAGGCGAGATTCTATAAAGCCTTAAAAATCAAACCACACACTTATGAAATTGAAATTTGGAAACGTTGAGGAAAACGTAGTGACAAGAGATGAATTCCCTTTGGAAAAAGCCAGAGAAGTTCTCAAAGATGAAGTAATCGCAGTCATCGGCTACGGTGTCCAGGGACCAGGTCAGGCATTGAACCTTAAGGACAATGGCTTCAACGTAATCGTAGGCCAAAGAAGCGGCTCCAAAACTTGGGACAAGGCCATTGCCGACGGCTGGGTTCCTGGTGAGACTCTTTTTGAAATCGAAGAAGCTTGCGAAAAAGGTACAATCATCCAATTCCTTCTTTCTGACGCGGGACAGATTGCCCTTTGGCCAACGGTTAAGAAGCATTTGACTCCTGGAAAAGCATTGTATTTTTCTCACGGTTTTGGCGTGACTTACAAGGAAAAGACGGGCATTATCCCGCCAGCTGATGTGGATGTGATCTTGGTAGCTCCAAAAGGCTCAGGCACTTCCTTGAGAAGAATGTTTGTCGAAGGCAGAGGCTTGAACTCTTCCTATGCCATCTATCAGGATGCGACCGGCAAAGCCAAAGATCGAGTGGTTGCTTTAGGCATCGGAGTTGGTTCTGGATATCTATTCGAGACAGATTTTTACCGTGAGGTGACTTCCGATTTGACCGGAGAGCGAGGAACCTTGATGGGTGCTATTCAGGGGATTTTTGCAGCCCAGTATGAAGTATTGAGAGCCAATGGCCATACTCCCTCCGAGGCATTCAATGAAACGGTAGAAGAATTGACCCAGTCTTTGATGCCTCTGGTGGCAGAAAACGGAATGGACTGGATGTACGCCAACTGTTCCACTACCGCTCAGCGCGGTGCTTTGGACTGGTGGAAGCCTTTCCGTGATGCCACCAAGCCGGTTTTCGAGGCGCTTTATGATTCAGTAAAGACAGGTAAGGAAGCCCAGAAATCCATCGATTCCAACTCCAAAGCCGATTACAGAGAAAAGCTGGAGGCTGAATTGAAAGAACTACGAGAGTCTGAAATGTGGCAGGCCGGAGCGGTCGTCCGTCAGTTGAGACCAGAGAATAATTAAAAACCCAAACCCGAAAGATTATGAGTGACAAGCTGTGGATATTCGATACGACCCTGCGTGACGGGGAGCAAGTGCCCGGGTGCCAGCTCAATACCCAGGAAAAGATCATAGTGGCCAAGGCTCTTGAAGAGCTTGGCGTGGATATTATCGAGGCGGGATTTCCGATTTCCAGTCCGGGAGATTTCAATTCCGTGCAGGAGATTTCAAAAGCCGTTTCCAATCCCATCATTTGTGCCCTTTCCCGAGCTGTAGAAAAGGACATCGAAGTAGCCGCCGCGGCACTCAAGTACGCCAAAAAAGGCCGAATCCATACGGGAATTGGAGTGTCTCCTTATCACATCCAATACAAGCTGCGCTCTACGCCTGATGAAATTATTCGTCGGGGTGTGGCCGCGGTGAAGTTTGCCAAGCGCTTTGTGGAAGATGTGGAGTTTTATGCAGAAGATGCGGGTCGCTCTGAGCCGGATTTTCTCTTCAAAATCATCGAAGAAGTAATCAAAGCCGGAGCTACTGTAGTCAATATTCCGGATACAACGGGGTATACTCTTCCCGAACAGTACGGTGCGATCATAGCAGGCTTGAAAAACAATGTGCCGAACATCGATAAGGCCATCATCGCTACTCACTGCCACAATGACCTCGGGATGGCGACGGCAAATACGGTAGCTGGAGTTCAAAATGGGGCTCGTCAGGTGGAAGTGACCATCAATGGCATAGGAGAGCGAGCCGGAAACACCTCAATGGAAGAGGTGGTCATGGCCATCAAATGCCACAAATCTATTCCTGTTCACACGGATATTGTGACTCAGAAAATATATCAGACCAGCCGCTTGGTATCCAAGCTGATGAATATGCCCGTGCAGCCCAACAAGGCGATCGTAGGAAGAAATGCGTTTGCCCACTCTTCCGGCATTCACCAAGATGGGGTATTGAAGCATCGAGAAAACTATGAAATCATCGACCCAAAAGAGGTGGGCGTGGAGGAATCTTCCATCGTATTGACCGCAAGATCAGGACGTGCGGCGTTGAAGCATCATTTAGATGCTTTGGGAGTCGAACTCGAAGGAGAAGAGCTTCGAGAAGTATATGAAGCATTCCTGGTTTTGGCTGATTCCAAGCGTGATATAGGCCGAAAAGACCTGTTGGAACTGGTAGGGAAATATATGGAGGAGTCCAATTTCATTGAATTGGAAAAGGTCAGCTATTCCTCCAATGGTTCGGTGAAAGCGGAAGTTCATTTGAAAATCGGGGAGGAAAAACATGAGGCTTCTTCTTCGGGAGTCGGTCCTGTGGATGCTGTTTTAAAAGCTATTGAAAAGATCGTAAAGCCACAGGTTGATTTGGAAGAATTCCTCATTCAGGCGATCACTCACGGAAGTGATGATGTGGCTAAAGTTCACATGCGCCTGATCAAATCCGACAAACCCTACTACGGTTTTGCCTCCAATCAAGACATTGTCCTGGCTTCTGCCCAAGCCTTTGTCGATGCACTCAACAAAATACCAGTCAAAGAATACGCGACTGCCTAATTATGGAAAAGACAACATTATTTGATAAAATCTGGGATTCACACGTAGTGAAATCTGTCCCTGCCGGCCCGGATGTATTCTTCATCGATAAACACTTTATTCATGAAGTAACCTCCCCTGTGGCCTTTCTCAACCTAGAGAAAAGAGGAATTGGTGTGAAATATCCGCATCGTACAATTGCTACTCCTGACCATAACGTGCCCACGGTAGATCAGGATCAGACGATTAAGGACAAGCTTTCCCGCATGCAGGTGGAAAAGCTCCGCGAAAACTGTAAGAAATACGGCATTGAACTTCATGACTTGGGCTCTGCTCATCATGGAATCGTACACGTGATCGGTCCCGAACTCGGAGTGACTCAACCCGGAATGACCATCGTCTGCGGGGATTCACATACTTCTACTCACGGTGCTTTTGGAGCAATTGCTTTTGGTATAGGTACTTCCGAGGTGGAAATGGTGCTTGCTACCCAATGCATCATGCAGTCCAAGCCCAATAAAATGCGGATTTCTGTGGAAGGGGAGCTTGGAAAAGGAGTTACTTCCAAAGACATCATTCTTTATATCATCTCCAAAATCTCCGCTGCCGGTGCAACAGGCTATTTCGTCGAGTATGCTGGTTCAGCTATCCGAAATCTATCTATGGAAGCCCGTATGACCATCTGCAACATGTCCATCGAAATGGGCGCCCGTGGAGGTTTGATCGCTCCTGACGAGACGACTTTTGCTTTCCTGAAAGGCAAACAGTATGCTCCAAAAGGAGAGGCTTGGGATCAGGCAGTAGCTTATTGGAAAACCTTAAAAACCGACGAAGGCGCGGTTTTCGACAAGGAATTGGTCTTTGATGCCGTTGACATTGAGCCGATGATCACCTATGGAACCAATCCCGGTATGGGGATCAAAGTCGTCGAAAACATCCCGACTACCGATGGCATGGAAGGCTCCAACAAGACTTCTTACCTCAAATCACTCGAATACATGGGCTTTCAGCCGGGCGAACCGGTAAAAGGAAAGCAAGTAGATTATGTATTTGTGGGTTCATGTACCAATGGCCGAATCGAAGATATCCGAGCTGTAGCAAACTTTGTTAAAGGCAAGAAAAAGGCAGACAACATCACTGCCTGGATTGTGCCGGGTTCCAGAGAAGTTGAAAAACTGGCTCATGAAGAAGGCTTGGTGAAAATCCTGGAGGAAGCTGGTTTTGAACTTCGCCAGCCAGGCTGTTCCGCTTGTTTGGCGATGAATGACGATAAGATTCCAGCCGGAAAATATGCGGTTTCTACTTCCAACAGAAACTTCGAAGGTCGTCAAGGTCCAGGAGCGAGAACGATGTTGGCTTCTCCGTTGACGGTTGCAGCGGTCGCTGTCACTGGCCGTATTACCGATCCTAGGGAAGTCTTTGGAAATTAAGTTTCCTGGTTATTGAGTTCATGGTTACTAGTTAGCAGTGTTTGGATAGGATCCTTCACTACACTAGTAACCCACTAATAACTGGTAACAATTAACTAATCAACAAAAATATGGCTTACGATAAATTTACCGTCCTACGCAGTACCGCAGTTCCTTTGCCAGCCGAAAATGTGGACACCGACCAAATCATCCCTGCCCGATTCCTGAAGGCAACCGAGCGGGAAGGTTTTGGAGACAATCTCTTCCGTGACTGGAGATACGATGTAGAAGGCAACCCAAAGAAGGACTTTGTCTTAAATAACCCAACCTACTCGGGAAAAATCCTTGTGGCAGGCAAAAACTTCGGTTCAGGATCCAGCCGCGAGCATGCCGTCTGGGCGATCTACGATTATGGATTCCGCTGTGTGGTGTCCAGCTTTTTCGCAGACATCTTCAAAAATAACTGTCTGAATATCGGCGTCCTTCCGGTGACAGTTTCCCCCGAATTTGCCGAAAAACTCTTCGCTGCCATCGAGGCCGATCCTAAGACCGAAATTGAAGTCAATCTCCCCGAGCAAAAGATCAAATTGCTTTCCACAGGAGAGTCTGAATCTTTCGATATCAATGAATACAAAAAAGACAACATGCAAAATGGTTTCGATGACATCGATTACCTGTTAAACATGGCGTCTGAAATCGATGCATTTGCTGCATCCAGATAAATCAAAAATGGAGGCAAATAAAAATCATACTGCCCAACCCTCCAAGGGTGCTGAACCCTTGGAGGGTTTCAACCGCCGGCGTATCGAAATCATGGATACCACGCTGAGGGATGGCGAACAGACCTCAGGGGTTTCCTTTTTGCCTTCGGAAAAGCTCCAGATTGCCAAGTTGCTGCTCGAGGAGCTGAAGGTGGACCGTATTGAGGTTGCCTCGGCCCGGGTATCCGAAGGAGAACTGGAAGGAGTCCAGAAAATTACCCAATGGGCAGCTCAAAAGGGCTATTTGGACCGTGTGGAGGTTTTGGGCTTCGTGGACACCCCGGTTTCAGTCAATTGGATCGTGGAGTCGGGAGCCAAAGTGCTCAACCTGCTGACCAAAGGTTCTCTGAATCATTTGGTACACCAGCTAAAGAAAACGCCGGAGCAACACTTTGCCGAAATTTCCCAAAGCATTGCCTATGCCCAGGAAAAGGGAATCGCAGTCAATGTGTATCTCGAGGACTGGTCCAATGGTATGCGTAATTCTCCGGAATACACCCTAAATCTGATCGAGTTTCTGACCCATCAACCCGTGATACGGATCATGCTTCCGGACACCTTGGGTTTGCTTTCTCCAGAGGAAGTGAAAACTTTCCTGGCGCAGATCACGGCTAAATTTCCGGGAGTTCACTTCGATTTCCACGCGCACAATGACTATGATCTATCCGTAGCCAATGTGCTGGAAGCGGTAAATCATGGCGCCTCGGGCATCCACACCACGGTCAACGGCTTGGGTGAGCGGGCAGGAAATGCGCCTTTGGAATCTGTGGTGGCAGTGATCAAAGATTTTACTGATTTGGAAATCGGGATTCAGGAACAGAAAATTTTCCGGGTTTCCAAGCTGGTAGAGCAGTTTTCCGGTCATCATATTCCTTCCAATAAGCCCGTTGTGGGTGAAAATGTATTCACTCAGACTGCTGGGATTCATGCAGATGGAGACAATAAAAAAAACCTGTATTTCAATGATTTGATGCCAGAGAGATTTGGGCGCCAGCGAAAATATGCCTTGGGTAAAACTTCCGGTAAAGCCAATATCCTCAAGAATCTGGAGGAATTGGGGATTTCTCTGGAAAAAGAAGAACTCGCCAAAGTCACCCAACGAATCATAGAATTGGGAGATAAAAAGGAGCGGGTCACTACAGAGGATTTGCCTTATATCATTTCCGATGTCCTGCAAAACAACTCCATTGCCAAAACGATCAGCATCGAAGGCTACCACATGACTCATTCCAAGGGCTTGAAACCTACCGTGCAGCTTCGGATGAATATCCACGGGAAGTTTTATGATGAAAGCGCCACGGGAGACGGGCAGTACGATTCCTTTATGCGTGCGCTGAAAAAGATTTACAAATCTTTGGGCAGAGAACTTCCCAAATTGACCGATTACCATGTTTCCATTCCTCCAGGGGGAAAAACCGACGCCTTTGTGGAGACGGTGATTACCTGGGATTATGGCAAAATCTTCAAAACCAAAGGGCTAGACCCTGACCAAACCGTGGCAGCGATGATGGCCACTGAGAAAATGCTCAACATCATCGAAAACATGACTTACCAACCAGAAAAAGAAGAATCCACCTATTATGGAAATGAATATCGCGTTATTGCCGGGTGACGGCATCGGTCCTGAGGTCATCGCCCAGGCGGTCAAAGTAGTAAAAGCTGTAGGGCAAAAGTTTGGCCATACGATTACTTTCAAAGAAGGACTAGTCGGTGCTTGCGCTATCGATGCCACGGGAGATCCCTATCCGGATGCTACCCATGAGATTTGCGCAGGGTCGGATGCGGTTCTTTTTGCAGCGATCGGTGACCCGAAATATGACAATGACCCCAAAGCCAAAGTCCGTCCGGAGCAAGGTTTGCTCAGAATGAGACAGAAGCTTGGTCTATTTGCAAACGTTCGTCCGACCTTTACTTTTCCCTCTTTGGTGCATAAGTCTCCTTTGAAATTGGATCGAGTAGACGGAGTGGATTTGGTATTTTTTAGAGAGTTGACCGGCGGAGTGTATTTCGGAGAACCCAGAGGCCGAAATGAGCAGGGTACCAAAGCCTTTGATACCAATGTGTACAGCAAGGAAGAGATTGTGCGCTTGGCGAGAATGGGCTTTGAAGCTGCGCAAAAAAGAAGAAAGCTCCTAACCTGCGTGGACAAAGCCAATGTGATGGCGACTTCCAGACTCTGGAGAGAAACTGTGCAGGAACTCGCACCGGAATATCCTGATGTGAAGGTTGAATATGAATTTGTGGATGCCGTGGCCATGCGGCTGATCCAGTGGCCTAAGGCTTACGATGTGTTGATTACAGAAAACCTGTTTGGCGACATCCTAACCGATGAAGCGTCGGTGATTTCCGGTTCTATGGGCTTAATGCCGTCCGCTTCTTTGGGTTCCAAAGTGAAGCTATTCGAACCAATTCATGGTTCCTATCCTCAAGCTGCTGGGAAAAATATCGCAAATCCGCTTGGAACGGTGCTTTCAGCGTCGATGATGTTTGATTATGCTTTTGGATTGGCAGAAGAAGCCAAATTGATCAGCGATGTGGTGAATCTTTCATTGGCCGAAGGAGTGGTCACCGAAGATATCGCCGAAGGCGGCAAAGCTTACAAGACTTCTGAGGTGGGAGACTGGCTGGCTGCTAAGATTTTTGGATAATCTTTTCTTCTAAAAAAAACGAAGAAACCACCTCAGGAATGGGGTGGTTTGTTCCCCTCTCTCGAGGGGAATAAATTTTTGCTACAATTCGATTGACAGCATCTTTAACGATTAACTCTTTAACTATTAACTTTCTCAATCCCTCGCCGGATTGATCATGATATGCGCCCGATGCGTTCCCGGATCCATAATCCAAGGTAAACCGGGACCGGCTGGTTTCAGTGGTAATCCGGTGCTTTCCGCAGTAGCCCAAGGGATATAGACCACCGAGCGTGTGTAGGTGTTTTTAGCTTCACCCTTGGTCCAATTCACATCTGAATGTTCTGCTGTCAGCGCATTCAAAAGGCTTCCCTGATCAGGAAGCTTGAGTATGCCGGCTTTTGATTCTGACTCCCGGATATCAAATATCTCTTGAGCATTTTTTCCCTCTTTTCTAAGCGCCCATCCTCTTTCCATAAAAGGCTGCGCGCTGATATGATAACAGGAAACAGAAAGTCCTTCTCGGCCGGGATCATCACCTAAGCAAACAGTTTGATTGGTGCCTTTTCGAAGCAGGGTACCGTCAAAAGCATACACCGTGGCACCAGCCCGCTGATCTTCCGGAGCTGCCTGGACAGCCAGTTTGATTTGGATTTCTTTACTTGGAACAGTTTGTGACAAAGCTGAAAAACCGATAAAAAGGAGCAGGAGGCTGAGAAATGTTTTCATAGCGCGTATTTTTGGGTTTGTACCAAGTTACCCAAGATCAGGGAGAAATAAAATTCTCCGACCAAATCATCTCATTACCTCAAATGCTTTCTCGTCCTTTCTCCTACCTTTTTTCTATTTCGTATTACGGCGCCCGATTCAAGGGTTGGGCCAAGCAGAAAGGCCAACCGACCATCGAGGGAAAGCTTGAACGAGTGTTTCGCTTTGTGCTGGGACATGAAGATTTCCGCTTGATCGGATCGAGTCGGACCGATTCAGGAGTGAGTTGCAGACAGGGATTTGTTCAGTTGTTTTTGAGGGAGAAAACCGACTTGGAGACACTTTTGCCAGTACTTAATCTGAATCTATCCGGAGAAATTGTGCTGAATTCAGTACGGGAGGTCCCTCGAGAATTGAATCTTATTCAGGCTGTTTCTCATAAAACCTACCGCTATTTCTTTGCAGAGGAACATAGCTTCCCGGCTTTTGCTTCTGCCTTTGTTACCCAAGTCCATCAGTTTTCCCCTTTGGATCAGATGGGAGAAAAGGCCCTAATTTTTGCTGGAAAACATGATTTTCAAGCCTTTTGCAAGATCAGCCCCAACAAAACGGATTTCGTGAGGGAAGTCCTAGAAGCTAAAGTTTACCAAACGAAGGAGTTTGAAGGTCCTTTTTTCCCTGAAAGTGTCTACTGTTTTGAGGTCACCGGAACTGGCTTTCTATACAATCAGGTGCGAAAAATGGTTGCTGCGATTTGGCATTTTTCATCCGATGAAATCAAAGAAAGGCTAGCTGTTCCCGAAAAAGAATACAAGCAAGTTCCCACTGCCCCGGCCCATGGATTGGTGCTTTGGGAGACGGTATTGCGGGATTTTTGATTGGGTTTTGATTTCTAGGGAAATAAAACGCATTTTAACAGATAAATCCCGACCAATGAATACATTACAGCTTTGGAATCCGCTAAGCTTTTTGTCTGCCCTACTTTTCCTCCTTTCATGCACTCCTTCTGAAAAGGTTCAGGAAAATCAGGCCACGCCTCCCAATATTTTATTCATCTATCTCGACGATCTCGGCTATGGAGATGTCAGTGCCTATGGAGTAGGGACACTCCAAACTCCCAACATGGACCGATTGGCCAATGGTGGGGTGAGGTTTACCAACGGCTATGCCTCCTCTGCCACCTGTACGCCTAGCCGCTATGCACTTTTGACAGGTACCTATCCATGGAGAAATCAAAATGCCAAAATTCTCCCCGGCACAGCTCCTTTGATCATTGATACGGCTCAGATGACGCTTCCAAAAATGCTCAAAAACCAGGGATATCACACCGCAGTAATCGGAAAATGGCATTTAGGATTGGGTACGGGAGTAGTCGATTGGAACCAAGAGATCGCTCCAAACCCGAATCATGTAGGATTTGATCATTCGTATATTTTGGCAGCAACTCAGGACCGCGTACCTACTGTCTACATAGAAAATGGTAGGGTAGTCAATTTGGACCCAAATGACCCCATTCAGGTGGATTATGAGAAAAATTTCGAAGGAGAACCTACAGGACTGGAAAATCCGGAGCTACTTACCATGAAGTGGCATCACGGGCATAACAACAGCATCGTAAATGGAATCCCTCGCATCGGATTTATGAAAGGAGGCAAAAGTGCCCACTGGAGCGATGTGGATATGGCCGATCATTTTTTGGAGAAAGGAAAAGCCTATATCCAGGAAAAAGTGAAATCGGAAACCCCTTTCTTTTTGTTTTTCCCCATGCAGCAGCCGCATGTGCCTCGTACGCCGCATCCCAGATTTGAGGGAAAATCAGGCATGGGCCCTCGTGGAGATGCTATTTTGGAGGCGGATTGGGTGATCGGAGAAATTCTGAAGACGCTGGAGGAATCGGGTATTTTGGAAAATACACTAATCATTTTGTCAAGCGACAATGGACCTGTGCTTAATGACGGGTACTATGATGATGCCGTGGAAAAATTGGGAGACCATACGCCATCAGGTCCTTTGAGAGGTGGGAAATACTCCTTGTTCGAGGCTGGAACGAAAGTTCCATTCATCACTTTTTGGAAAGGGGAAATCCAACCAGGAGTTTCTTCTGCGTTGGTTACACAAATTGATTTGATGAATTCTCTGGCAGCTTTGGTCGAGAGTTCCGAAACAGGACCTGATAGCGAAAACCTACTGGAAGCCTTTTTAGGAAAAAGTGAAAAAGGAAGGGAAGCCGTGATTTTGGAAGCCACTAGCCGTACAGCTCTTCGTGCTGGGGATTGGGCCATGATTCCTCCCTATCCCGGTCCTGAGGTGCAAAAACAAGTAAACATTGAGTTGGGGAATTCTACGGATTACCAACTATATAACCTGAAGAAAGATCCCGGACAACAAACCAATTTGGCGGCTTCCAATCCTGAAAAACTGGAGGAAATGAAAAAAATCTATCAGAAGATTCGAGGAGGGGAAAGCAAAGTGGAGGCGCTGGAGTTAAAGTGATTTATTTTCTCACAGATGACACGGATTTGAACAGATGAATATGCTATCTGTGGTCTTCTGAGTCATCTGCGAGCTGATTTTTTTGATTCAAACTTTCGAGGTTTTCAAAACCTCAAAGGTTCAATTCCATCACCACGTCATCCATCACATAGCCATTTCCGATGTCAATGACTTCTTTGTAAATCTCCACAAAACCCATTTTCAGGTAAAAATCGATAGCCTTTTGATTGTATTTGTTGACGTTTAGGAGGAGACCTTGCTGGCCGGCTTTTCTGGCCCGATCCGCAACTTCAAGGAGCAAGGCCTTTCCAGCCCCTTTTCCCTGAGCCTCTGGCAAAAGGTAGATTTTATGCAGTTTGGCTTTTGGGCCTTCAGAATAATTCAGCTCAAATCCCGCAAAACCGAGTTCTTCTCCATTTTCCTCAGCCAATAAAAAGGTATGACCTTTTTCCAACTGAGATTCCAGCATTTTGAGATCATACATCCAGTTGAGCATGTAGTCAATCTGCTCTGGACTCAGAATATTGGCGAAAGTCGATGGCCAAGTGCGGTGAGCGATGGATTGAACAGTGGAGAGTTCCTTTTTGGCTAGCTGTCTGATTTTCATTTACGATTTTTGAATTTCGATTTACGAGGTGCTGAGCAGAGTGGATGTCAAAAAATGGTTCAAAACCTAAAAGGCCTGAAAACTTTACCACCTTCCAACATTACCACTTTTCAACCCAATCTTCCAATTTTCAAATCTTTCAATATTTCAATCAAAAATTAGAATTCAACCAACTCCCTCAACTTCCCCTTGAATCGCTCTGTCGGCAAAAACTGCTTTTCCAAGTTTGGAGCAAAAGGCACAGGCGTATCCAAGCTTCCTTCCCGCATCACAGGAGCATCAAGGTCTTTAAAGCAATGCTCGGAAATCCAAGCACAAATCTCCGCCCCGATTCCGCCCGTGAGCGTGTCTTCTTGAAGGAAAATTACCTTTCCGGTCTTTTTCACCGTGGCTGCTACTGCTTCCTGATCCCAAGGTAAAAGTGTTCTCAAGTCGAGAATATCGGCTGAAATTCCCATTTCTTCGACGGCTTTGATCGCCCAATGCACGCCCATCCCATAGGTGATGATGGAGACTTGGTTGCCTTCCTGTGCCAAAGCAGCCTTTCCCACTTCCACTGTGTAGTAGTTTTCTGGAACAGACCCCGAAATGGATCTGTATAGCAGTTTGTGCTCAAAGTACAGGTATGGGTTTGGGTCTTCCAAAGCTGCGTTCAGCAGGCCTTTGGCGTCATGCGGATTAGAAGGATAGACGATTTTCAATCCCGGAGTGTGGAAAAACCAAGCTTCGTTGGATTGGGAGTGAAATGGACCTGCGGCTGTTCCTGCACCGGTTGGCATTCGGATTACAACATCAGCTTGCTGTCCCCAGCGATAGTGAATTTTGGCTAGGTTGTTCACGATTTGATTGAAACCCACGCTCACAAAGTCCGCAAACTGCATCTCGACCATGGCTTTGTAGCCTTTGATGGAGAGCCCGAGTCCTGCGCCGATAATGGCGCTTTCGCAAAGTGGGGTATTGCGCACCCGATCTCCTCCAAATTTCACTTTGAAACCATCCGTGATTTTGAAAACTCCTCCATATTCCCCGATATCCTGACCCATGAGGATCAGATTGGGATACTTTTCCATGGATTGTCGAAGCCCATCGCTGATCGCATCGATAAAGCGCTTTTCGGTACTTGGCCCTTTTGGAGCTATGACTTCTTGGGAAAAAGGCGCATAGACATCGGCGAGTTCTTCTTCCAAATTTGGAGTGATAGGTTCTTCTGCAAAGGCAATTTCCAACCCATCGTTGATTGCCTTTTTGACTTTCTGATTCAGCTTCTCTTTGGTAGCTGCATCAAGCACTCCGATTGATTCCAAGTAGGCTTCGTAATTGTCTACCGGATCGAGTTGGGCCCATTCTTCCATCAGGTGTTTGGGCACGTATTTGGTGCCGGAAGCTTCTTCATGGCCGCGCATGCGGAAGGTGATCGCTTCGACCAATACAGGTCTTGGATTTTCCCGGATATCTTCTGCCAGTCTCAGAATGGTGTCATAGACATCCAGCACGTTGTTTCCTTGTACCCGAACGGCCTCCATGCCATAGCCTGGGCCTTTTTCGGTAAAGTACTTGAAAGCAAACTGCTCCTCACTCGGAGTAGAAAGTCCGTAACCATTGTGCTCGACGACGAAAATCACCGGTAGCTTCCAAACAGCCGCGACGTTTAATCCCTCGTGAAAATCCCCTTCTGAACTTGCTCCGTCGCCCGAGAAAACCAGCGTCACTTTCTTTTCTTTAGAAAGCTTATGCGCCAATCCGATCCCATCTGCAATCGCCAATTGAGGACCGAGGTGGGAAATCATTCCCAAAATATGGTGCTCAATACTACCGAAGTGAAAGGATCGGTCCCGGCCTTTGGTAAAGCCGGACTTTTTCCCCTGAAACTGAGCGAAAAGTCTTTCTAGTGGCAGATTTCTGCCGGTAAAGATCCCCAAATTCCGATGCATAGGCAGGATAAATTCATCCGAGTTCAAGGCATTGACCGCACCGATTGAGATCGCTTCCTGTCCCCATCCGCTAAACCACTTGCTGATCCGACCCTGACGAAGGAGAATGAGCATTTTCTCCTCGATTCGGCGAGGAACAATCAGGGATTCGTAAAGCTTGAGTAGAGCTTCATCCGAATGATTTTTCCTGTCAAAAGTTAAAATTTGGGCATTTGGGGCGCTGAATTCCATAGGGTTCGATTTGGGAATCTAAGGTACAGGAAGCCCTGAAATCGGCAAAGGATTTTTGAATTGGTGGGTTCGAAGTTTAGAGGTTCCCACAAATAGACACAGATAAAATCACAGATTTTCACAGATATTGAAAACTTTGAGAATCAAAAAATCCGAAATCTGACATCCCAAACTCCGAAATCGAAACTCCCCTGCAATGCACCCCGATTCACATCGGGGGCAAAAAGTTAATGCAAGGAGTTAGAAAAGTATTTGCTGTACGGTTCAAAATTAGGCAAAGGATTCTCCCCGATACGAAGACCTGCGTTAAGCTTGTTTTATCAAAGTGTTAAGAGGAGAAGTGAGAAAGTTGCAAAGTGGAAAAGTTGTAAGGTGAGTGGGACTAACTTTACAACTTTTGAACCTTACAACCTTTTCAACCCTTTTTTAATTACCTTTGCCCTCCCAAATCGAAGCGAATTCTGTGAAAGCGAGAACATTAAAGAAAGACAAAGTCAATATCATCACCATGGGTTGCTCTAAAAACCTGGTGGATTCTGAAGTCCTTTTGACTCAATTAAAAGGAAATGGAATCGACGCCAGCCACGAGTCCAACTCTGAAGACAATAACATTATTATCATTAACACCTGCGGATTTATCGACAATGCGAAGCAGGAGTCGATTGATACCATTCTCCAATATGTGGATGCCAAAGAGCAGGGTTTAGTGGACAAAGTTTATGTAACGGGCTGTCTTTCTCAGCGATACAAAGACGATTTGGAAAAGGAAATCCCACAGGTTGATGCATTTTTTGGCACTCGTGATTTGCCTGCGATCTTAAAGAAATTCAAGGCTGACTACAAGCACGAGTTGGTTGGAGAGCGTTTGTTGACGCACTCAGCACATTATGCCTACATGAAGATTTCAGAAGGTTGTGATAGACCATGTTCCTTTTGTGCGATTCCTTTGATGCGTGGAGGCCATATTTCCAGACCCATCGAGGAATTGGTGAAAGAAGCCCAGCACAAGGCCGCCAATGGAACGAAAGAACTTCTTTTGATTGCGCAGGATTCCACCTATTACGGCTTGGACTTGTATAAAAAAAGAAACCTGGCAGAATTGATGGATCGATTGGCGGATGTGGAAGGGATTGATTGGATTCGACTGCATTATGCGTATCCAACAGGTTTCCCGATGGATGTAATCCAAGTCATGAAGGATCGTCCGAACATCTGTAAATACTTAGACATTCCTTTGCAGCATGGCTCTACCTCAGTTTTGAAAACGATGCGAAGAGGTACAACCCGTGAGAAGCAGGAAGAATTGATCCACAGCATTCGGGAAATGATCCCGGAGATTGCCATCAGAACCACCTTGATCGCCGGGCATCCGGGTGAGGGAGAAAAGGAGTTCCAGGAGATGGTTGACTTTGTGGAGCGAATGAAATTTGAGCGATTGGGCGTGTTTACTTATTCCCATGAGGAAAATACCCATGCCTTCTCCATGGAGGATACCCTTACCCAAGAAGAAAAACAGGACCGCGCCAATCACCTGATGGAGGTGCAGGAGCAGATCAGCTACGACCTCAATCAGGAGAAAATCGGCAAAACTTTCAAAGTCCTGATCGATAAGAAAGAAGGCGGATACTTCGTCGGCCGGACTGAATTTGATTCTGTCGAAGTTGATAATGAAGTGCTGATCGATTCTTCCAAGTTTTACTGCCGAGTGGGAGACTTTGTCCAAGCGAAAGTTTTTGATGCGACGGAGTTTGATCTGTATGCGACGGTTGAGGAATAAATAAAAATGAAAAGGGGGAAATTGTAGATGGTTTCTCCCTTTTTTCGTTTTAGGAGTATCAAGCAAAATTGCTAACTTTCATTATGCTGACAATCAATCCTAAATACATCACAGACCATGCAGGGAATAAGATTTCCGTGGTGATCTCTGTCAAAGAGTTTGAAGCAATGGTTGAAAAGATCGAAGAATTGGAGGATATCAAGCTTTATGACCAAGTCAAGAATTCCGATGAATCCTCCCTTCCTATTGACGAGGCCTTTGAAATGATCGAAATTCTCCGAAAAGAAAAATAATGGCTTACCAAATAGCCATTAAGAAGTCTGCGATTAAATCTCTTTCCAAGATTTCAGAACCTTATTTTTCAAGCTTAAAAGAGGCCATTTATAATTTGGCGGAAAATCCAAGACCTTTAGGATATAAAAAGTTGAAAGGCAGAGACGCCTATCGAATTCGAGTATCGGATTACCGAATTATTTATGAAATAGAGGATAGAATTCTAACCATTGAGGTTATTGCTATTGGACATAGAAAGGATATTTATGAATAATCTTTCTATTTTTTTTAAAATCTTAATTGGATTAGTTCTTTTCGGCTGGGGATATTATCGGTATCAAAGGGTCATAAAGCCAGATAAAGTAGGATTTCACAAATTCAATTTCTTATACAAATTCGAGAGAAACGCATTCATCTACGCTTTGATGGCATGTGGTCTGATTATGGTTGTGAGAGAATTGGTTATTTTGATTTGGTTTTAGATTCTATTTAGTCAAGCTTTTGGAAAAGCAGGAATACTCGTCTTTTGCCCTTTCCCCCCGATCCCCTAATTTAGCCGATCTAAAATTCCCCGAATGAAGCTGATAGAAGTCACTACTCCTGCCCATCAGAAAGAGTTTATCGAGATGGCGGTGAGGCTGTATAAGCATGAGAAAAACTGGATTCGACCGCTCGATAAAGACATCGAGGGACTTTTTCATCCTGAAACCAACAAGCTTTTCCGAAACGGAGCCAAAGCCAAGCGCTGGTTGCTTCAAAATGACAAAGGAGAGACCATCGGGAGAATTGCAGCTTTTATCAATCCCAAAATGAAGGAAAAGCAGCCGACCGGTGGGGTCGGTTTCTTTGAGTGCATCGATAATCAGGAGGCAGCATTTTTGCTTTTGGATACCGCCAAGGAATGGCTTCAAAGCGAAGGAATGGAAGCCATGGATGGTCCGATCAATTTCGGGGAGCGGGACAAGTGGTGGGGACTGTTGGTGGACGGATTCTCCGAACCGAATTACAACATGCCTTGGAATTTTGGGTACTACCAGAAGTTTTTCGAGGATTATGGATTCAAACTCTACTTCAAGCAATACACCTACATGCGGCCGGTGCAGGATTTGGGCTTTGATGAAAAGATGATTCAGCGGGCCAATGCGATAATTGCTAACCCGGAGTATTCCTTCCGATATATTCAGGGCAAAGAACTTCAGGAAAAGGCACCGGAGTACTTCATGACCGTATACAACAAAGCCTGGGCACGCCATATGGGCAAGTCCATTGCCTTAAAAGAAGCCCAATTGATGTTTGGTAAAATGAAACCCATCATCGATCCGAGGTTGATTTACTTTGCCTTTTACAAAGGGGAACCGGTAGGCTTTTTTATCCAAATCCCGGAAATCAATCAGATTTTCAAGCATGTGAATGGAAAAATGGACCTGATCGGGAAGCTGAAGTTTCTGTGGTACAAGACCTTCTTTCCACCCAATAAAATGCTCGGATTGGTATTCGGTGTAGTGCCGGAGCATCAGGGCAAAGGAGTGGAAAGCGCCATGATCATCAGTTATGACAAGATGAGCGGAAAGTCCTCTTTCCCCTACAAAACCATTGAGATGAACTGGATTGGTGATTTTAATCCCAAGATGATGCGGGTATGCGAGCAGCTTTTGGCGACGATCTACAAAACGCACCATACCTACAGGTACTTATTTGATCGGGAAAAGCCGTTCGAGAGACATCCTATCTTTGATTGACGAGTTACGAAGTACGATATACGAGGCTTATGAGAACATCAATCGATATCTTTAGGGCTGGAGGTTTTAATATCGAATATCGAATGCTGAATTTCGAATAATGAAGTGAACCAACTTTACAACCTTTAAACATTACAACTTTCCAACTATCAAAAAATGAAAAAATACGACGTAGCCGGCATCGGTAATGCCCTGGTAGATATTGAGTTTAAAGTGACTGATCAGTTCTTTTTGGAAAACGGGGTCGAAAAAGGCCTCATGACGCTAGTCGACGAGGAGCGCCAAAACTCTCTTATGGGGGTGATCAACACCGAAGAAGCTAAAAAACAGGCGGGAGGATCGGCAGCCAATACCATTGTTGCAGTAAGTCAGTTTGGAGGCAAGTCCTTCTACTGTTTCCGCGTAGCCAACGACGAATTGGGACATTTTTACCTTCAGGATTTGAATGATTCCGGAGTGGATATTGCCTTGGTTCCCGAGCGTTTGGAAAATGGAGTGACCGGAAAATGCCTGGTCATGGTAACGGAGGATTCTGAGCGGACCATGAATACCTTTTTAGGTATTACCCAAAATTTTTCCGTGAAGGATATCCATGAATCAGCCATAAAAGATTCCAAATACTTATTTATCGAAGGGTATTTGGTTACTTCTCCCAATGGGAAAGAGGCTATGCTTCATGCCAAAAAAGTGGCCGAGGAAGCAGGCACTAAGGTGGCTTTGACTTTCTCCGATCCGGCGATGGTCAAGTATTTCAAAGAAAATTTCGATGACGTCATTGGTCCAAGTGTGGATTTGCTGTTTGCAAACGAAGAGGAGGCGATGCTCTACACTGGCAAAGACAACTTAATGGATGCCCGGGAGGAGATGAAAAAAGCGGCTAAGCATTTTGTCATTACCCAAGGGAAAAACGGGGCGATGATTTTTGATGGGGATACCTTCATCGATATCGAACCGTACAAAACCACAGCGATCGATAGCAATGGGGCAGGAGATATGTTCGCCGGAGCCTTCCTATACGGAATCACCAATGGGCATTCCTATGCTTCCAGTGGGAAGTTGGCCTCCATGGCAAGTTCTCAGATCGTAAGCCAGTTTGGGCCTAGGCTGCAGTGGCATCAGGCAAAAGACATTTTAGCGAGATTAAATCCGTAATTTCTGCAGAGGTTGTCCCCAAAAGGCAACCTCTTCGCTTGTCCGTTTTTTTCCTCATCGATGGATTTATCACTCCTTTTTTCCAAGAAGAAGTGAAAATTGCCCACTCATCATCTTAAAGTAGATGAGTTGCTCAAACAAAAATCAATTAATTCAGTAATATTCCAACTAGAAACCCTATTCAGTCTTTTTGTCATGAAGAAAACTACCCTACTCGGGCTACTGATGGGAGTGATTTCGCTCTCTTCTTTTGCCCAAAACAAAATTGAGTTCAAGGAATTCACCTTGGATAATGGCTTGCATGTTATCATGCATCAGGATAATACTACTCCCATTGTGGTGACTTCAGTATTATATCATGTGGGATCAAAAAATGAGAATCCCGAAAGAACAGGCTTTGCCCACTTTTTCGAACACCTCATGTTTGAGGGATCAGAAAATATTGACCGTGGTCAATACATGAATATCATTCAAAGCCGTGGGGGAACATTGAACGCCTACACCTCGAATGATATCACCTATTACTACGAGCTACTTCCGTCCAATGAGTTGGAACTTGCCCTATATATGGAAAGTGAGCGAATGCTTCACTCCAAGGTGGATATTACCGGAGTAGAGACACAACGGGAAGTAGTCAAAGAGGAATATAGACAGCGATACGAAAATCAGCCTTATGGCACCATCCTTTTGGAGACTCTGAAAAGGGCGTATTCCGATCATCCCTACCGATGGGCGCCGATTGGTTCTCTGGAGCACCTCAATGCGGCTTCTATCGAGGAGTTTCAGCAGTTTTACAAAGATTTCTATGTGCCTAACAATGCAACCTTGACCATTGCCGGTGACATCGATTACAAGACTACCGAAGATTTGGTAAGAAAATACTTCTCCGAGATTCCAAAAGGAACCAAGGAAATTTATCGTCCGGATGTGACTGAACCCAAGAAAACTGCCGAAATCCGGGATATTGTTTACGATAATATTCAGATTCCGGCAGTGATTCAGGCATACAATCTGCCTCCAAGAAATCACCCCGACAGCTATGCACTTTCCATGCTTTCTACCTATCTGACTGGAGGCAATTCCTCATTGATGACCAAGGAATTGGTAGACAAGCAGCAGAAAGCATTGGCCTTAGCTGCTATTCCTTTGGAATTGGAAGACGGAGGGATCTTCATCATGTATGGAATCACCAACATGGGCGTGGAGCCACAGGATTTGGAAGCTGAAGTGGATAAATTGATTCAGCAAGTTCAGGAGCAGGGAATTTCAGATCAGGAATTTGAAAAGCTGAAAAACCAAATGGAAAATGCCATTGTAAGCGGAAACTCAACCGTTGCCGGTGTCGCCGAAAACCTTGCAGAAGCCAAAGTGATTTACGGCGATACCAATTATATCAATCAGGTGATGGATAAATATTCCCAAGTGACCAAAGCTGACATCCAACGGGTGGCTAAGGAATATTTGGACCTAAAAGGAAGAGTAGTGCTTTATTACCTTCCTAAATCAGCCCAACCGACTACCGAATAATTGTTTCACCTTATCAATCATCTGAAGAAATGAAAAAATTAGCAATAGTATTTGTATTGAGTTTGATCTCTGCTGTCGCGGCGTTTGCCCAGGTAGACAGAAGTCAATTGCCTGCATCCGGTCCTGCACCGGAAATCCAAATCAAGGATGCAGAAACCTTTTCCCTTCCCAATGGGCTCAAGGTCTTCGTGGTCAACAACAATAAACTTCCTCGGGTATCCTTCACTTTGGTCTTGGAAAGAGATCCAATTTTGGAAGGAGATAAGGCGGGACTGACCGGATTTGTAGGAGATATGATGATGGGAGGGACCACCAATAGAACCAAGGATCAGTTGGATGATGAAATTGACTTTATCGGGGCCAGCATTGGGGCTTCCTCTACTTCAATGTTTGCTTCCTCTTTGAAAAAGCATCAGGACAAAACCTTGGAACTGATGGCTGATATTCTATACAACCCTGTTTTTCCTCAGGAAGAATTGGATAAGTTGAAGAAGCAGACTCTGACCGGTTTGGCTCAAAGCAAAGACAATCCGAATGCCATTTCAGGTAGACTGTCCAGAGCAGTTTTGTATGGACCAAACCACCCTTATGGGGAAACTGAGTCTGAGGCGACAATTAATAATATTGAAGTTGCCGATTTCAAAGCTTACTACCAGACCTACTTTAAGCCAAATATTGCCTACTTGGCTATTGTGGGCGACATGACCAAGGCGGAAGCTGAGAAGGTGGTCAATCAATACTTTGGAAAGTGGCAACAGGGAAATGTCCCTACTTTCACTTATCCTATGCCTGAGCGAGCTGCGAAGCAGGCTGTAGCCCTCGTGGATAGAAGCTCCTCTGTGCAGTCGGTCATCAATGTGACCCAGCCTGTAGAAATGAAAGTTGGCGATCCGGATTACATTTCCAGCCGACTTCTGAATCAAATTTTGGGGGGAGGTTCTGCGTCCCGATTGTTCATGAATCTTCGTGAAGACAAAGGCTATACCTATGGTGCCTATTCTTCCATCGGTGCAGACAAATTGGTAGCGACGATTTCAGCCAATGCATCCGTCCGTACCGAAGTGACCGATTCGGCAGTTTATGAGTTCATCTACGAAATTAGAAACCTGGTAGAAAACGGGGTCACTCAAGAGGAATTGGATAAAGCCAAGGCCGAGCTCTCCGGCAGTTTCGGTCGATCCCTGGAGCAGCCTTCTACTGTAGCCAACTTTGCATTGAACATTGAGCGATTCAACTTACCGAAAGACTACTATGCTACTTACCTCCAAAAGTTGAATTCCTACACTGTGGAGGACATCAATGCCACTGCAAAGCGCTTGATCGATCCGGATAAGTTTATCATCACCACAGTAGGAAATGGATCCGAAATCAAGGAAAAACTGGCACAGTTTGGTGAAGTCATCGAATACGACAATATGGGACAGCCTGCCAAAAAGCTGGAAGCAGATGCCTCCATGACTGCTGAGCAGGTGATCGAAAATTACCTCAATGCCATCGGTGGAAAAGAAAAAGTGCTGGCTATTCAGACGGCAAAGATTTCAATGGATGCCAATGTGATGGGGACTGCCTTGTCTATTGCCTTCGTCTATGACTCTCAAGGTGGAAGATACGGTCAGAAAACCTCTGTGGCAGGAAACGTAATGCAGAAAACTTCACTATCTGAGGGCTCTGGCTCTATGGAAGTGCAGGGTCAATCTATAGCAATGAATGAAGCACAATTGGCCGAAGCCAAGCTCAATTCCTATTTGTTCCCGGAGGCGGTTTATGAGAAAAACGGCTATACACTGACGCTTGATGGACTAAAAGACGTAGAGGGTACTCCTGCATACAAAGTCATCCTCGCTGCACCAAGCGGAGCCAAATTGACGAACTACTATGCTCAGGACTCCGGATTGAAAATCAAATATGAAAATCCGGCTTCAGGAGATACTTTCTATTCCGATTATCAGGAAAAAGAAGGTGTATTGCTCCCCATGACCTGGACGATCAAATCTCCGATGATTCCAGTACCTCTGGAAGCCAAAGTCACAAGTATGGAACTCAATGTGCCGGTGACGGACGAGGATATTAAATAATCAACGGGAAAGGCGGTTTTCGCCTTTCCTTTTTCTATTTTTCACAAAAAAATTAACTCTTTATGAAAATCAAGTATTTATTCTTCTCGGCAGCTTTGGGCTTGGTCTCTTTTTCAGATGTTTTGGCTTTTGGAAATCCAGAAAATTCCTCAGAAGTAGCAATTATTGAAAACGACCCTGCTACAGTGATTGCAAATTACATCAAAGCTGTAGGAGGAAAGGATAAGGTTAACGCCATAAAAAATGCCAAACTGGTCATGGAAGCAAATATTCAAGGCCAAGTCTTGGAATTGAGCTCCATTGCAGATGCTGAGAATAGCAGAATGATCCAGACCACTTCTGTGGGAGGTAATGTTTTGCAAAAAACCATGTTTGTAAACGGGAAAGCTCAGGTAATGGCAGGTGGACAAGTGCAGGAGCTTCCTGACGAGACTGCCGCTATGCTCAAGCCTCAGACTTTCGTTTTTCCCGAAGAGCGATATGAAGAAATGGGATTTGCCTTGGCTTATGTAGGCGTGGAGCAAATTGATGGGGAAGATGTCCATGTATTGGATATCACTGCTCCCATTGGCATCGTGACCAAGGAGTATTATTCTGTTGCCACAGGATTGAAGGTAAGAACCAGCAGCGATGCCACTGGAGAGATCACCTACTCAGACTACCAGGAAGTCGATGGGATCAAGTTCCCTATGACTATGACCATCAAAAATCCCATGCTTCCGGTGCCTATGGAGGCGAAAATCAAATCAATTGAATTCAATGCTTCCTTGATGGATTCAGACTTTCAATAATTCAATTATTTAATTGGTAACCTCCTTCAGGCTTGTTTTGAAGGAGGTTTTTTTATTTTCTCCATTTCTGGAAAAGCTCCGTTTCCCTAGTTAAAACGAGATCATAAATCGGGAAAAATTGATTGTTTGTCACCTCCAATTCCACTTCCAGAATTCGGTTGTTTCGGTTGATTTTCAGTTTTAAAGTCTCCGGAGAAATCAGGATATCTTCTTCTATTTGGTCGTTTGCCATAACCCAATTATAAGCATGGGATTCAAGATGGATTTGAAGCACTTTTCCAGTGGAGGAAGTCCTGACTCCTGCCTGATGAAGAAGAAAATTATCTTTAAAAGAGGGTTGGAGGTTTATTCCTAAAAGGCTTAGCTTTTGTTCAAGGAAGGGAAAAAGGTCTTCGTGCCCTTCCACATAGTTTGAAAAAAAGTCGGTCAGCATACCTTTGGAGCTCATTGCCTGTCCGACTTTGTTTTTAAAATCCTCCATGAGATACCCTTTAAAGGGTTTTCCAAATTCTTTCCACATTGCTTTCATGACTTCTGAAAGCGAAGACCCACATTCCAGAAGCATCAAGTCCAGACAAAAAGCCAAAATAGCTCCGCGGGTGTAAATGTTTACTTTTCTGTCAGGAATCCCGGACTGATAGCCATCCAGCCAAAGGTCAAAAGAGGACTCGAGTATGGTGTAATTCCTCCATCCGAAGGAATCGGCTTCCCTTTGAATGACTTTTCCAAAATGTCTCAAATACGTTTCCAAAGAATATACCCCGGATTTCAGCAAATACAGATCCCCCATATAGGTAGTAACACCTTCCAGGACTAGACCTGCTTCGGTGTATGTTTCACTGCCGAATCGGTATGGTAAAAGTTCCACGGGACGAATCCTGCATACATTCCAGGCATGGTACAACTCGTGGCAGCTAACCCCAAGTAATTCCTCCATTTGCTGAGAATCTTTGAGGCTTTCTGCTGGACCAAAGGTGATGACGGTGCCTCTTCGGTGTTCTACTCCATGGTAATGAGGGTAGGGAAGCAATTGGAAGATGAAATGGTACTCTTTTTCAGGAAATTCCCCAAAATCATGAATTAGTCTTTGGGAGAAGGCTTGGAAGGACTTCATGAAAAGGGCCTGGTCAAAAAATACCCTTCCATTGATCCAAATATGAAACAGAGTACTTTCTGACGAATAGGTCCAGTGGGATAAGGTTTTTGCTGCTACTAGCGTAGAATCAGCGAGCATTTGAAAGTTGGAAGCCTTTCCTTCTGCCCCATTCACATCCATCAGCGTACAGACTTGCTGAGTTAGAAACGGGAAGTTCCACGATACCTGAATCTCTGTGTCACTTTGTCCCAAAATCTCAAAGCAACAATTGACAAAATTCAAATAAACCTGCTCGTCGTCTGCCCAAGAATTTCCGGCGTCCATTTTTCCTGCCCAATAGGAATAGGATACAGTCAGAGAAGCAGGTTGGACTAGATCAATTTCCCAGGTGTTTTTATTGATTTTTTTAAAAGGGACAGGATTATTCTTGTGATTATTGACCTTAAATCCTTTGATGTTTTGGGCGTAATCAGCCAGCTGATACCTTCCTGCACGCCATGCAGGTAGCTGCAGACGGGTTTTTTGATCGGGAAGAGGATCAAAAGTCATCTGGATCTCTACAAGTTGAGAAGCAGGGTTAGGGCAGGAAAATTGAAATTCAATCATGTGTTTGTCCTTGTTATTCAAAACAAATGTAGAGGCCTAGTTTGCAATTCAAAAAATGGTACATATCTTTGCAGTCCTTTTTGGGGGAAATACTGAAAAGGAAATCCGGAGAGCAACAGATATAAAGATATTCGATCATGAAAAGAACATTCCAGCCTTCTCGCAGAAAAAGAAAAAACAAGCATGGCTTCAGAGAAAGAATGGCTACTGCAAATGGTAGAAGAGTATTGAGAGCCAGAAGAGCAAAAGGCAGACATAAGTTGACTGTGTCTGACGAAAAGACGCTGAAGAAATAATTCTCTGCTTTGATTTTCGTATGTTCACATACGATTCAAGTCCCTGCGATGAATTTAAGACTACCCAAAAGCGAACGGCTTCATGCCGACAAACTAATCAAGGAACTTTTTAACGAAGGTTCCTCTTTTTTTTTGTACCCTTTCAAAGTTGTTTTCCTTAACAAAGAGAAGAAAGAGGGAGAGGTGAATCAGATCCTGATTTCTGTTTCGAAGAAAAAACTCAAGAAGGCTGTCGATAGAAATCGGGTAAAAAGGAAAATCAGAGAGGCTTACAGGTTAAATAAGCATAAATTATCCCCTGTAGGGATGATGCTCGGCTTTATATTTGTTGGCAGTCCTGAAATCAACTATTCTGAACTGGAGTCCAAAATGATTGCTTCTTTGGAAAAGTTACAAAAGGAAATATCCCCAAAATCCAATACTGATGAACACTAATTCAAGAAAGTCCTTTTTCATAGGAGGTTTCGTCATCCTTGTTCTGTCCATGACCTTGGCGTTTCAAGTAAAGAATGACAAGCTTTTCGCCCTCGCCAAAAACATTGATATTTTTGCCACCCTGATTCGTGAATTGGATTCCTATTATGTAGATGAAATTGACCCAGATCAATTGGTTACTGTAGGTATCAATGCCATGCTGGAAGAGTTAGACCCCTATACAGAATATATTCCTGAGGAGGACTCGGATGATTTCCGAATGCTTACTACCGGGGAATACGGTGGGATTGGAGCTTTGATTGGAAATAGAGGGGGAGGAAATATGATCCTGATGCCCTATACAGGCTTTCCTGCCCAAAGTACAGGGCTCAAGATCGCAGATATGATTTTGAAAATTGACAGTGTGGATGTCTCTTCAAAACCCACCTCCCAAGTCTCTGAATTGCTGAAAGGTCCTGCTAATACACCTGTTAAGGTTGTGGTGAAAAGAGATCAGGATACCTTGGAATTTTCCTTGATTCGAAAGAAGATTTCTCTCAAGAATGTCCCCTATTACGGTAAGCTCGATGA
>NZ_BTPC01000005.1:0-378286 GCF_036245605.1 Algoriphagus sp. oki45 | reverse complement strand
TATTAGGCCTGCCGCTAGCGTTCATCCTGAGCCAGGATCAAACTCTCCATTGTAAATTGTCTTAGTCTATTCAACCGATGCCTAAAACATAGACATCAGCCCGACTAGCTCATCAGATTTTTTTCGCCTTACATCACTTCAATGAACTTGTTTCTTGTCTTCACAAGAACTGGTGGATTCCAGCCGCATCACCGGCTTTTTTCCTTTCGCTTTTCGCTTTTTTTGACCCGTTCCTTTCGAACAGGACTGCAAAGGTACGCGATATTTTTTACCCGGCAAGAAGAAATTTTAAAAATATTTTTTCCCCCTGCTCAACTACTCCATATCCCCCCAATCCTCTCAAATCAACCCCGACGCCTTCCGCGTCGTTTGGGAGTGCAAATATCTCCCTTTTTTATTTCATAGCAAGGCTTAATTCAGAAAAAACTTTGCAAATTCTATAATGCACTGAAAATGAAGTGTAAAATTTTCTTTCTTATTGAGAATGATTTCCAACCCAAAACACCTCTTAGCTCAAGTATTTATCAATACAAACCAAATAAAATTTTAAAAAAAAAGGAATTGTCAGTATCTAAATGAAGGCAATGGAGCGAAGTACCTCTTCCTAGGATCCTTAGTGGAAAAAACATAGCGAACAGATATTTCATGGGCACCACCTGAAGCATTTAACCCCAGTTTGGAAACAGGAAAGTCATAACTGTATCCTACTTCCAACCCTGAATCGAAACTTATACCCACTAAACTTACCACAGACTCATTATTTGGCAGCTCATATTTGGTCGGTAAACCTCGATACCAAACCCCCAATAGGAGCGGCTCGAAGAAAAACTCGGCCCCTACATCCAATTGAGAAAATTGTCCTTGCTGTTTGTAGTTAAAACCAATGGCTACAGATCGCTCTTGATCCCAATTATTGAAATAATCATTGATATCACCTGGTGCCAGATTAAATCTATAGCCTCCGTGAATGCCGTATTTGATAGGAAGTTGATTGGAATTGTCTACCAAATAGCTAATCTCCGGCTGAAGTAAATGGGCAGCAGCCACACCAAACCATACTTTTTTTCCATAATACATTAATCCGGCATGGGCATCTGCAGACCGGATCTGACTGTCACCCTCGAAGGCCTCCCCAGGCTGACCCAAAATCACTCCACGATCAATATCCAATTGAGTACCTAAAATTACCCGATCAAATAAGGCGTCTCTGGAAACAAAGCTGCCTTGAATCCCCGCCTGAATAAAATCATTTTCCGAAAGCTGAAGACGGTAGCTATACACCAACCCAATTTCAAAAAGCTGAGTTTGGGTAAAGGATTCGCTCGACCCTTGAATAATCAATCCAATCCCTGAATTGATCTGATCAAAATATTGATCATAGTATGCTGTATATGCCAAAAAAGTCTGATCCAAAGCAGGCCACTGATTCCGAAAATTTATCCCTACTCTACTCATTCCAGTGCTACCGACACTACCTGGATTAAGGTAGATGGGATTAGCATAGTACTGACTGTATTGAATATCCTGACTTTTGCCTGGATGCAAAGTACTAACACATATAAAAAGGAGCAGCGCAAGTCTTTTCATCTGATCAACCTGAATTTCCCGCTTTCACTAGCTCTTTCACCATCGGTGGCTATGCCAGAGAATTTATAAACATAGACTCCAGCATCCAACAGCTTTCCCTCCAAAGTTCCATCCCATCCTTCTGTATCCAGGTCCGTAGCACTAAATAACAATTCCCCCCAAGTATTAAATACCAAGAGTTCGATGGAAACCAAGCCTTTCCACTTGGGTAAAAAAGTCTGATTTTGTGTTCCATTTGGGGTAAATCCAGTGGGAATCATTACCCTATAGCTACGAGTGATTTCTACCGTTTTGGTCATTTGCTCTTCACAGCCCCATCTATCCGATATGATTAAAATGACTTCAAAAACCCCTTTTTTTCCGAAAACGTGAATGGGATTCTTTTCGGAAGAGGTATTCCCATCTCCAAAGTCCCAACTCCATTCTACGGCTCTCGGATCTGATAAGTCTGTAAATGCAATCGGATCATCAGGAAACACCCCTCCTGTTGTCTCATCTTTGATATCCGTTCCTTCGACCACAAAATCAAAATCTACACTCAATTCCTGTTCTTGAATAAAAACCTCTACAGGGATGGGTTCAGAATAACAATCCAAATCCTTGGGTTTGACTTGAAGGTCATAAAGTCCTGATAAATTCACCTGACTTATCTCCTCATTTAAATAGCTCCGCCTCTCTGAGGAAAGTAAGTAATCAAAATTCTCTGTATCAAAACCGGGAATGTATGATGTCACATCCAATGATTGCCCGGGCTCACACCCAACCAAAGGGTCTGAAAACGATAATTCGGGCAATTCTGGAAATGAAACCACGAGCTTTTGAGAGAAAGCCGGACAACCCTTCAGGTTGAATCCTAACACTTCATATTCACCCTCTTCGCTGACTATAAAGCTATCTGATACTTGACCTTCTAGCTCCTGTCCATCTTTCAACCATTGGTAGCTGACATATTCCTCTTCTCCTTTTCCCTGAAGGAGTATACTTCCTCCGGGACATAATTCAACCTGCTCTTCAGAATCGGTGCTTCCATCTACAAAAATCCCAATTGGCTCGGGTGACTCAAAAATATCCAAGGTGATAGAATTGCCATCTGAAGTTTTCCCGTAATTATCAGTTATGGTATAAAATACCTCGACCTTTTGACCGATAAACTCCTCGTTTGGAGTAAAGGTAAATCCTCCTGCATTGTCACTTGCTCTGAATACTCCTTCCGGAAGCACCAAAAACCTATTTTGCTCCAAGCATCTTGCCTGAGTACATATGTCACCTTCGTTTTTGGTGATATCTTCTTTGGTTCGAAAAAACTGCAAACAACGGATGGTACTATTTTCATTAGGAAGAGATACATCAGCATCTTTGATGAAAAATTGGTTTTCACGGCCGGCACAGGAGGTAAAATCCTCAATATTTATCCCTTCTGGAGTTCTCAAGGCCTCATCATTGGACACCTCCACGATGAGATTTCTTATTTCATGAAAATTAGAGAATCCACCCGTAGAGCCGGTGAAGCCAATTTTCAAATTTTTTGGTGCAGGAAAATAATATGGCCTGTCAAATATGGTGACTACCCTTGGTTGATTCAATTGGGTAGTAACCATCATTCTTAAGGTCAAAAAATATCCAGGCCCGTCATCATTTGGCTGGAGTTCCAAAAAGACTTTTCTATAGCCAATCTGATTGGGGTCAGTGACTCTACTGGTTCCGGCACCGCCTGAACTGATTGGGAATTGCGCCCCGGGATTGAATCCATCGTTTCCTGTCTCCATGGTCCTTCTGCCCACTACAAAAGGATACCCACTTGTGCCATTCCCCGGCCCCCTCAAGACAATAGCATCAGGAGCTCTCGAATCGGGAGCAATAGAGGGGAACCCACCTACTTTACCTTCATTGGCCACACCAAAATTCCCGAATTCATCAAATCCGATTCCTAAATAAGCATTGGATAGGCCCGGTTCCCCGTCTCTTTGGGCATAGCCCAAAGAACCTCCGAATCCACCGGGACTAAAATTAGGAGAATCCCCATCAAACAGGAAAACTGTCAATCCATCGGCCAAAAATTGTCCAACCCCTCCGTAGCTAAAGTATTCAAACTCTACTTTTAAACCATAGGTAGAGGGAAAAGGTACATTTATATATACATATCCTCTTTGGTTGAGCTGATTGGAAGTCAGCCGAAGCACGCCCTCAGTCAGCCGGGCGTCGCCTCCAAAAATAGTCTCGCTTAAGGTATTGGGCGTCTGAAAAGTTTCACAATAGGGAAAACCTATCTGTCCAGACGCTGATGACATCAGCATCAGCCAAAAAAACAACACCCCGACAAGATTTTTCCGCTTCACTTTTACTAAACTAATTATCCTGAAATAACTTACAAATTCCCTATAAAACAAAAGCTCCTGAAGATATTCCAGGAGCTTTTACAGGTTGAGAAGATATTACCTTAGGATGGTTTGGGTCCGATCCGGTCCTACAGAGACCAACTTAATCGGAACTTGGAGCTCTTCCTCCAAAAATGTCACGTAAGATTTCAATTCTTCAGGAAACTGATCATAGGAACTGACATTTTTCAACGAACAATTCCATCCTTTCATCTTTTTATAGACTGGCTTGACATCCAGTTCTGCAATTTCAAAGCTGAGGCGATCGATTTTTTCACCGGTTGGAAGTTCATAATGGGTGCAGACCAGGATTTCTTCGAAAATATTCAGGACATCGGCCTTCATCATGAAGAGTTGAGTTACCCCATTGATCATGATGGAGTACTTCAATGCGGGCAAATCCAACCATCCGCATCTTCTCGGTCTTCCTGTGGTACTGCCAAACTCATTCCCCTCTTTTCTCATGGCTTCTCCCGTCTCGTCGAAAAGTTCGGTTGGGAAAGGACCGCTACCTACTCGAGTACAGTAAGCTTTGAAAATTCCGAAAACTTCTCCAATTCGTGATGGAGCCACGCCCAGTCCAGTACAGGCACCGGCAGTCATGGTATTGGAGCTGGTGACATATGGATAGCTACCAAAGTCAATATCCAACAAGGAGCCCTGAGCACCTTCAGCAAGAATCTTCTTCTTGGCTGCCAAAGCTTCATTGACTACATATTCGCTATCGATCAGGTTGAGGGTCTTGATGAATTCGACTGCATCAAAAAACTGTTTTTCCATTTCCGGAAGTGCAACCAAAGAAAAATCATAGAAAGAAAGTGTGGTCTTATGCTTAGCAAGCAAGGTGTGGTATTTTTCCCTGAAATCAGGACTGAGGATATCCCCTATTCTAAGCGCGGATCTTCCGATTTTATCCTGATAGGTTGGTCCGATTCCTTTTAGGGTAGAGCCGATTTTCTTATCCCCCTTGGATTGCTCGTAGGCAGCATCCAGAAGTTTATGGGTAGGAATGATAATCGTAGCCTTTTTGGAGACTACCAGATTCTTTTTGTAATCAATGGAGAATTTACCCAGGCCTTCGATCTCTTTTTTGAGAATAATTGGGTCCAAAACCACCCCGTTGCCGATGATGTTAAGGATTTGGGAGCGAAAAATCCCTGAAGGAATCTGATGCAGAACGTGCTTGATACCGTCAAATTCCAAAGTATGACCCGCGTTGGGGCCGCCTTGAAAACGGGCAACCACCTCATACTGAGGAGCAAGAACGTCCACAATTTTCCCTTTTCCTTCATCTCCCCACTGGAGACCCAGCAATACATCCATCTTCATTTGATGTGCTTTTTAGCCTGTTGATTGATTTTTTAAAAGGCGAAATTTGCGATAAGGGCAAAGAAAACCAAGTGAAAAAGGACAATTATTTGGAACGGCGGATATTGAGGTAGTAGAAGTACATCACGTCTTCGTCCGGTTGATCCTTGGCAACAAAGGCAATTTTATCATTGACTAAAAAATATCGGTTATCCAAATCCGGATTTAAATCAGATAAATTTTGCTCTCCGATTTTTTCGAATTCTTGATTAAAAACCTCAAGGTATAAATCAAAATTTTTTACTTCACCTTGGGAGCGCCCTTTAATCATGCGAAAGAAAATTTCTTCCTCTTCCAGAAAACTAAAAGACCCAAATCTACCTTTCATATTTTCATTTTTGATAAGCTCCAACGCCTCGTTGAAGCTTACCTCATTTTTAATTTCAATAGGAGCTTCTATTCTTTCAGGAAAACCAAAAGTCTTTGGGGAAATTCTTTGAATGTCATTCTTCCATATATCATAAACAAGAAATTCACTTTTGAACGGATATGTAATAATCACTTTATCCTGATGAACAAAAAGTTCAGGGCTTAAATTGGGAGCCATTTTGGTTTTTCCAAGGTCCACCTCCAAAATCATTTGATTGATTTCCTCATTTTCAATCTCTAAAGGCACTTTTTGAAATTCATTTTCGGAAATATCGTACCAAACCAAATCAAAGATTTTATTTCTGGAGTCTTGGATAAAAAAGTAAGCTCTGTTTGAATTAGCATCCTGGTAGTTACATTCAAGAGAAAAAAATGGTGAATAAGCAATGTTTTGAAAAGGGTTTTCAAGATCAAAAATCGAAAATTCCTTTAAGTGAACTTTTTGTGTTTGGCTGGAAAGACTACTCTTGATTATCAATTCCTTACCCGAAAAAATTAATATAGAATCAGACATAGAGAAAAAAGAATAAAATCGCGGAACAGAGCCATGACCATCAAATTCCATTTGGACTCCATGTTTGATGATAAGCGAGTCATTTTCAAAAAAAAGTGAATCAAAACTATGGTTTACATAATTATAAATCAGCCCGCTTGACCTATTCCTCCAACTTAAACTTTGCAAATAGTCGCTGCTAAGTCCACTGAATCCCAAGAAAACCTCTTTCCTCTCAGAAAATTCAAAAAAAATATCCTGTCCGGAATCTGTTTTTTCATCCGAACAGGACCAAAATAGGATTACTCCCAAAAGGGAATTAATGCTTAGCCTTAAAATCTTCCACCGAATCATAGACGGTGAAAATATTATTTAGTTTTGTGATAATCAACAGCTTTTTTACATGCTCTGAAGGTGAGGTCAGGTAAACTTCTCCACCGGCATTTCTCATTTTGGTAAGCATGGTGATCAAGAGGCCAATCCCACTTGAGCTGATGTATCGGACCTCACTCAGATCGATAACAAAAGTTTTGGCTCCATCTTCGATGGCATCTGAGACTACCTCGACCAATTTTGGCCCAACCTCATCTCCGATGAGATCTCCCTGAATGCTCAAATAGTTGGCTTTCTCGTCTTTTTCAGTTTGATAAGTCAGTTTCATCAATTACCTGTTTTGTTTTGGCAGTTTTCTTTGGTGCAGCTTCCGTAGAGGATCAGGGAATGGTGCATCACCTGAAAGTTCAGAATCTCTCCTACGGTATTTTGGATATTTTGGATGCGGGGATCGCAAAATTCAAGCACCTGATTGCAATCCACGCAAATCAGGTGGTCATGTTGCTTGTATCCGTAAGATTTTTCAAACTGCGCGATATTTTTGCCGAATTGATGCTTGGTGACGAGGTCACATTCCACTAGAAGGTCCAGGGTATTGTAGACCGTTGCTCTACTCACCCGATAGTTTTTGTTTTTCATGCTGATGTAAAGACCCTCTACATCAAAATGTCCCGAACGGGTGTAGATTTCCTCCAAAATAGCATATCGCTCAGGAGTTTTTCGGAGTTTTTGGTTTTCCAGGTAAGCAGTGAATATTTTTTTTACCTCTTCAAAATGGGTAGTTGTCGTAGGCATTTTGTCCTATTTTTTCCAAATATAACTTATGTCTCTCAGAAAAGATTCAACAGCTAATCAAAGCGTGTCACCTTAATGACTCCGTCCACTTCCTGGAGATTTTTAATCAAATGGTCCAAATGCTCGGTACTGTGCACATATAGCTTGATCGTCCCTTCAAAAATCCCCGCATCCGAATCCACGGTGATGGACCGCATATTCACTTTGAGTTCGTTTGAAATAACCTTGGTGACATCATTGATCAATCCTACACGGTCTGTACCCAGAATCCGAAGACCGGCTAGGAAGGCAATTTCCTTTTGGCTGGTCCATCGGGCTTTGATCACCCGGTTGCCATGATTGGAGAGGAGCTCCAACGCGTTGGGACAGGAAGTACGGTGAATTTTAATGCCTTCATTGACCGTGACAAATCCAAACACATCATCACCGGGAATAGGGTTACAACATTTGGCCAAAATGTAATCGACCACGTCCATATCTTCTCCTATAAGAAGCTGATCATGATCAGGGCCTTTTAGGCTTTTTATTTCCTTGGTAAAAGTAGACTCATCCTTGACTTTTCCTGTCACCTTGGCTTTGGATGCTTGGGCCTCTTTAAAATCCTTGAAGGATTTGATGGTCGTAGGATCAATTATCCCCTTCCCTACCCGGTAGTAAAATTCATTAGCCGTCTTCAACTCGTAAAATGCCCGAAGCTGTTCGACGATTTCAGAATTGAACTCCATTTTCATGGCTTTCAGCTTACGCTGTACGATCTCTTTTCCATCCAGAATGGAAGACCTTTTCTCTTCCCTAAGCGCGTCTTTGATTTTAGCTTTGGCTCGGGAAGTGACCACATTGTTGAGCCAGTCTTCGGTCGGTTTTTGCTTATTGGAGGTCAGAATTTCTACCTGATCTCCATTTTTGAGTTTATGATTGATTGAGACCAGCTTTTGGTTGACTTTGGCCCCGATACATTTGGCTCCCACTTCGGTGTGGATCTCAAAGGCAAAATCCAAAGCCGTAGCTCCATGGGGAAGTACTTTTAGATCTCCCTTAGGGGTAAACACAAAAACCTCGTCGTGAAACAGGTTGCCCCGAAAGTCCTCCATAAACTCGATGGCATTGCCATCATTGGACTCCAGCATACTTCTGACTTGATTGATCCAATCGTCGAGTCCCGACCCAGTCTTGCCTGAGGAATCCTTTTCCTTGTATTTCCAGTGGGCCGCATAGCCTCGCTCAGCGATTTCATCCATCCGGGTGGTACGGATTTGCACCTCTACCCACTGCCCGGTATTACTCATGACCGTAGTGTGCAGAGATTCATAGCCGTTGGAGCGCGGAGTACTGATCCAGTCTCGCAAGCGATCTGGATTGGGTCGATAAAAATCTGTGACAATTGAATAAACTTGCCAGCAATCCGCCTTTTCATTTTCTAAGTCACTGTCCAGAATAATTCGGATTGCAAAAAGATCATAGACTTCCTCGAAAGGAATACCCTGCTTTTTCATTTTATTGAAAATAGAATAAACCGATTTCGGTCTTCCCTTTATGGTAAAGTGAAAACCCTGTTTGGTCAGTTCTTCCTCTATGGGCTGGATGAATTGGCGGATAAACTTATTCCTATAAGATCTGGATTCATTGATCTTTTTAACGATGTCCTTATAGGTCGAGGAGTCAGTATACTTGAGATAAAGGTCTTCCAGTTCGGACTTGATGGCATACAAGCCTAATCTATGCGCCAATGGGGCATAGAGGTACATAGTCTCAGAAGCGATCTTGAGCTGCTTATGCCTCTGCATGCTGGACAGGGTCCGCATGTTATTAAGCCTGTCGGCCAGTTTGATCAAAATGACCCGGACATCATCAGAAAGTGTCAGGAGCATCTTTCGGAAGTTTTCAGCCTGCTGAGAACTACCATATTCAAATACACCGGAAATTTTGGTCAATCCGTCAATGATGGTCATGACCTTATGTCCAAACTCCCGCTCGATATCCTCCAGCTCCATATCGGTATCCTCTACCACATCATGAAGTAGTGCGGCAATAATGGAGGTCGTCCCCAGCCCGATCTCCTCTACGCAGACTAAAGCCACTTCCAAAGGATGATAAATGTAAGGCTCCCCGGACTTTCTCCTCATATCCTTATGGGCTTCCAAGCTGATATTGAAAGCTTTTTTGATGAGCTTGGTGTCCCCTGGCTTAAGAATGGGCTTGGCCTGACGGAGAATCTTCCGGTATCTTTTGAGTATCTCTTTTCTTTCTACTTCGGTATCCGTCTGGATCATGGGTGTGGATTTGATATGAAATTATGGGGTGAGGTTGAATTGATCTACTTTTTTTCAAATATTTTTTTGATCTCTTGCCAAAAATCAGATTATGTACTTACATTTGCATCCACAATTGGAAAGCGAGGTCATTTGATCAAATAATCTCGGTCTGATTGAATCCAATGCGGATGTGGCGAAATTGGTAGACGCACTAGACTTAGGATCTAGCGCCGCGAGGCATGGGGGTTCGAGTCCCTCCATCCGCACAGCACAAGCCCTCAATCACTCCACTGTTTTGATCAGACAGGAAAGTGATTGGGGGTTTTTAATTCATCATCTGTTTAATACAATACACCTTGGAAATTACATTAGACAAGCATTCAGCAAATCAAGCTTCTATTAAAATTACACTGAACGAAGCAGATTATCAACCAAAGGTTGATGCCAAACTAAAGGATTATGCCAAAAAGGCTTCTATCAGAGGCTTTAGACCTGGAAAAGCACCGATTTCCATGGTAAAAAACATGTATGGTGTATCGCTTTTGGTGGATGAGATCAACAATATTTTGGGAGAATCACTCAACAATTATCTCAAAGAACAAACATTCCGAATCCTCGGTGAACCCCTTCCAGTTGAAAAAGCGGATGATTCTATCGATTGGAAAACCCAGAAAGATTTTGATTTTGAATACAAAATCGGCTTTGTAGAAGGAGTAAACCTTTCTCTGGACAAAAAAACAAAAGCTACAAAGTTCGAAATCAAGGTTGACGACAAATTGGTCAATGAAACAATCGATAACCTAAAGTCTCAATACGGAGAAAGCACCAATCCGGAAACTTCCGAAGCGGGTGATTCTATCTATGGAGATCTGAAGGCTGTAGAAGGTGATTTCACCAAGTCTATTTCTCTTCCTACTTCAAAAATTTCCAAAAAACTCGCGGGTAAGTTTATCGGAATTGGAAAAGACACAGAAGTATCCTTTGATGCAAAAGAGGTCAAGAAAGACGAATGGACTGAAGCTTTTGGCTTGACAGAAGAAGAATTAGAGCAGGCAAAAGGCGGATTTACTTTTGCCGTAAAGAACATCAACAGAACTCAGACTGCTGAACTCAATCAGGAGTTTTTCGATAAAATCTTCGGTCCAGATCAGGTAAAGTCTGAAGAAGAATTTACCACTAAAGTCAAAGAAACCCTTCAGGGCAGCTATGACAAAGAATCCAAAGTATTCACTGAGGAGGAGCTTAAGAAAGTATTGGTTGAGAAAGCCAAGATTGAGCTTCCTGATGCTTTCTTGAAAGAGTGGCTTTTGAAAGCTAATGAAGGCAAGGTAACCGAAGCTGACGTAGAGAAAGAGTACCCAATCTATGCCCAGCAATTGACTTGGTCTTTGATTTCCAACCAAATCGCCAAAGACAATGGAATCCAGGCAGAGCATGAGGATGTCATTGAGAAGACCAAAGAAATGATCCGCGAGCAATTTGCTTCTTCTGGATTAGGAAGTCAATTGGAAGCTAGCATGGATATGTTTGTAGACAATTACTTGAAAGGGAATGAAGGTCAAAACTACATGAACATGCTCACTTCAGTCCAAAATGATAAGGTTCTGGCATTTGTGCAGGAGCAAATTGACATGAAAGAAAAGTCAATTTCGATTGACGAATTCAAGGAACTTTTGGAGAAGTAATTCGATTAAGAGAGTTATATTGAAAAGTCCTTTTTATAAGGACTTTTTTATTTTTGCTTACCACAACAAACTCAAAAATGATTAGTAAAGAAGAATTCAGAAAATACGCCATTCACAATCAGGGCGTAAGCGGGACGGCATTTGATCAATATACCACCCACATCGAAAACATGACTCGGTCAGTAATCGAAGAGAGACCGCAAAATTTCCGTGAAATTGATGTTTTCTCCCGATTGATCATGGATCGGATCATCTTCTTGGGCACAGGTGTAGACGATCATATTGCCAATATCATCGTGGCCCAGTTGCTTTTCCTCGAATCTGTAGACTCCAAAAAGGACGTCCTGCTCTACATCAATAGCCCGGGAGGTTCTGTGACTGCTGGATTGGGAATTTACGACACCATGCAGTACATCGGTCCGGATGTAGCGACGATCTGTACCGGTATTGCCGCTTCTATGGGAGCTGTATTGTTAGCCGGTGGTGCCAAAGACAAGCGTTCGGCATTACAGCATTCCCGCGTGATGATTCATCAGCCTTCAGGAGGTATGCAAGGTCAGTCCAAAGACATGGAGATTTCTTTGAAATTGATATTAGCCATGAGACAGGAGTTGTACCAGATTTTGGCCAACCACACCGGAAAAACCTTTGAAGAAATCGAAAGAGACTCAGACCGTGATTATTGGCTCAGAGCCCCTGAGGCCAAAGAATACGGATTGATTGATGAAGTTCTCGTAAAAAAATCTAGATAATGGCTCAAGTTACCTGCTCCTTTTGCGGTAGAAATAAAAAAGACGTAGACCTGATGGTATCGGGCATCTCCGCCCATATCTGTAATTTTTGCATCGATCAGGCATATCTGATTTTGGGAGAAGAAGAAAAAACCAAAAAATCAGGAGCCAAACCCAAGTTTAAGCTGAAGAAACCCAAGGAATTAACAGCTTATCTGGATCAATATGTGATCGGTCAAGAGGATGCCAAGAAGGTACTGACCGTAGCCGTTTATAACCACTACAAAAGACTTCAGCAGAAGGAAGATCCTGATGAAATCAAGATCGAAAAATCCAACATCATCATGGTCGGAGATACAGGAACTGGAAAAACTTATTTGGCAAAAACTTTGGCCAAAATCCTTGAAGTTCCCTTTTGTATTGCCGATGCGACAGTGCTTACCGAAGCAGGGTATGTAGGCGAAGATGTAGAAAGTATCCTTACCCGCCTGCTGCAAGCGGCCGATTACAATGTAGAAGCTGCCGAGCGGGGGATTGTGTACATCGATGAGATTGATAAGATCGCCCGAAAATCCGACAATCCTTCCATCACCCGAGATGTAAGCGGTGAAGGCGTGCAGCAGGCCATGCTCAAGCTTCTGGAAGGAACGGTAGTAAATGTGCCCCCACAAGGAGGCAGAAAGCATCCGGATCAGAAAATGATCGCTGTCAACACAGAAAACATCCTGTTTATTTGTGGGGGAGCATTTGATGGAATCGCAAGGCATATAGGAAAGCGCTTGAATACCCAGCCTATGGGATTCAGCAAAAGTTCTGGAAATGTGGTTGCGGACCGGGAAAACCTCCTTCAGTATGTGACAGCCCAAGATTTGAAAGCTTTTGGATTGATTCCGGAATTGATCGGCAGACTTCCGGTTTTGACACATCTGGACCCACTTCACAAAGATGCACTGAAGCGAATTCTGACAGAACCCAAAAATGCGCTGGTCAAGCAGTATGCTAAGCTAATGGCCATGGAAGGGGTGAATCTGAAGTTCAAAGAGGATGGATTGGATTTCATCGTAGACAAAGCAGTGGAATACAATCTTGGTGCAAGAGGTCTTCGGTCCATTTGCGAAGCAATCATCACCGATGCCATGTACGAACTGCCTTCTGATGATACAGTCAAGGAGCTGATTATCGATGCAGAATACGCAAAATCACAGTTTGATAAGTCAAAATTCAAGCGACTACAAGTTGCTTAAAAATAAAGAACCCCGGCAAGCGTCGGGGTTTTGCTTTTCTGGGCCAGAAATAGCCAAGACCCATAGCTCCAATAGTTTCATGAAAAGATTCTTTCAGAATTTCCCGTAGTCATCAGCTCTATAAATGATTTTAATTCTTGAAATTTAAAATCAACTTAGCCGCTGTCTCAGATGCACTCCCCTCTCCTATTTTTTCCCGGATAATATCATACCCCTGAAGCATTTCCCCTTTGTAAACCACATTGGAAAAAATCCTCTGGAGTTCATTTCGAAGATTCTCAATAGAAAAATCATCCTGAATCAACTCCTTTACCACTTCTCTGCCAGCAATTAGATTGGGCAGAGAAATAAAAGGAACCCGAATCAAACGCTTGGCGATTTGATAGGTAATCGAGGAGGTTCGGTAGACCACAATCTGCGGCACCCGGAAAAGAGCTGTCTCTAAGGTGGCAGTACCAGATGTAACTACCGCTGCAGTGGCATGGGAAAGCAAATCATAAGTCTGATTAAATACAATCTTTATTCCTGCTTTTCGGGCGGGTTCATAAACCTGCTCAGGTAGGCTATCCACTCCCGCAATGACAAATTGAGCATTTGGAAATTCCTTAACTAGAGTGATCATTTTGTCCAACATTGCATGAATCTCCTGCTTTCGGCTACCAGGCAGCAAAGCAATGATGGGTTGGTAGTTCAGTTCATTCTTCTGAAAAAAGAAATCGTGCGATTTAAACTTTCTGATTTCATCTAAAAGTGGGTTGCCGACATAATGAACTTTTATTCCGAATTCTTGAAAAAATTCAGGCTCGAAAGGCAAAATGGAATAAATCTGATCTGTAATCGCCTTTAACTTCAATGCTCTTTTTTGATTCCAAGCCCAGACTTTGGGAGGAATATAGTAATGAACAGGAATGCTATTTTCCTTGGCAAAGGCGGCAATTTTCATATTAAACCCACCATAATCCACCAAAATCAAAGCATCGGGCTTAAAGGTAATAATATCTTTTTTGACCAAATTCAGGTATTTAAGTACTTTCCGAAAACCCAAAACCACCTCCAAAAAACCCATCAACGCCACTTCAGAATAATCCACAGCCAAGTCTACACCCGCATCTTTGGAATAGGACCCGCCCATTCCTCTAAATGACAGGGATGAATCCTTCGCTTTAAGTGCTAAAACTAGATTGGAAGCGTGTAAATCACCCGAACGCTCTCCTGATATCAGGTATATCCTTTTCAAAAGGTTTGATTTTGATTAGAAAAATAAAAGTAGGTTTTTAGGCCTACTTTTCCACAGCTTTATTTCCTGGAAAGTATCAAATGCCCTCTCCAAAATATTCCACAAAATTCCTTGGAGTTTCATAAAGAGTCAGCTTGTACAATCCACCGTTTGGAGTGATTTCTTTTACAGCGGGCTCCAGAATCTTCCAAAATTCCATAACCAAAATCTCACAGGAAGCCATTTTACCCAGCATAAAATCCACGTCCATGTTCAGATTTTTATGGTCCACTTTATCAATAACCAGTTTTCTGATTAGCGTGCTCAACTGCTTCAAGTCCACCACAAAGCCTGTCTCAGGATCAGGAAGCCCTTTGACAGTTACTATCAATTCGAAATTGTGCCCATGCCAGTTGACATTGGCACAAGGACCAAAAACTTCGAAATTCTTTTCATCAGACCAATTGGGATTCCAAAGTTTATGGGCAGCATTAAAGTGCTCTTTCCGGCAAACGTAAATCATCACATATCAAATAAGTCTGCAAAGCTAAAAAAAAAGTCCCTCAAGGAAAACTGAGGGACTTGGAAGTGTCATTAATCATTGATTGAGCGCCCGGATAAGTATACGAACGTCATTGGTCTCTTTGAGATTAAGCTTTAGGTTCTTTTCCAATTGAGAAATTTTCTCGAAATCTTCCCCAAAGATGCGCTGTAGATCCTTAGATCTATTTTTGAAAAGATAAATCTCACCCCCCTTGACCACAAAAAGATCCTCGAGAGTCTGAAAGACTTTTGCTCCCTGTGCCCCATAAGTGGCAGCAGCATCGTCAGTCATGATTTTGTAATCATGACTATAGAGTGAGTATTTTCCCTTTTCCAGTGTCCTAATAAACCTTTTTTTATTCAAGGTTGGAATTACAAATTCGGAGGTGTACTCCGCTATTTCCCCTCGATTATTGACATAGGTAAAGCCTGCAAGCTTGTCAGCGCTGTAGGCAAAAAGAGAACCATTCATCTTGTACTCTACCGTATTTTCATAGCCATTGAGTGCTATTTGAAGGCCTTCTACGATTTGGCCATTGGGTAAAAGAAGGGTTCCCGATCTAAACTCTTCAATGTACTGCGATCCTTTTACTTCGTTGTATGGATTTGACATGATCGGACTTCCAGTACCTGTATCACGAAGTACAGACAATTGTGCCATGACACTTGAGTGCAAGCACAAAAGAAAGAGGATGTTAATTAATTTGATCGTTTTCATAATAGTTGGGAAAAAAAAGACCGGAAGTTCCGGTCTTTTTGGTTTAAGTTGATCAAGCGCCTTCAGCAGGCGGGTTAGGTCTTGTTATTCTTAGTTGAACCTGCTTGTAATTTTCGCTAGGTTGGATATTGGCATTGCCATCCAACTGTAACAGCAAGTCAACTGATCCTCCGATAGCTCCTGTATTTGGAATAGTCACTGTCAAAGTTCCAAAGCTGGAGTTGGCAGGGATTACCAAGGTTCCGGAGGTAGTAAAATCCGTACCGGAAACAGCAGTAGTTCCTTCTGCAACTACACTGTAGTTGATGGTCTCATCAGAAGATCTGTGAGCAGACACCAAGTTTACTTGGAGACTTACGGTACCTACTGTATTTGCTACGGTAATTCTTGGATATTTTTGACCAGCAACAGGGTTTCTGTTTACTGCGTCATCAAATTCTACCAAAGCTCCTTCCCATAGGGGGTAGTTTTGCTCAATACAAGAAGAGAAAACAAGGACTAAGGCTAGGGTTAATAAAGAAAATATCTTTTTCATGATTTCTGATTTTAGTAGCCTCTGTTTTGGTTTAGGTTAGAATTACCATCCACTTCTCTTTGAGGGATTGGAGGCAAGATTCTGAAGTCATCAAACTCCACTCTTACATTAGGAGTAGTCTTCACGATAGGTCTTCCATATCGCTTCAGGTCAAAGAATCTGTGTCCTTCGAAAGCAAATTCTTTGAATCTCTCCAAAAGAATCTCTTCTAAAAGAGCCTCACCCGCCAAGTCAACTTCTTCCACACCTCTAAGGCCTTTGAAAGCATTCAATTCAGCGAGAGCAGCGCCTTCGTTACCCAAGTGGTAATTTGCTTCAGCTCTGTTCAAGTGCATTTCTGACTTTCTTACCACAGGGACGTTGTCACCATAGGCAAAACCACTCTTAGACATAAACTTGGTACACTCGATCTGACGACCAGCACCTCTTACGGTATTACCAGTTGTATAGAGCTGAGCTCTAACATCGTCGTTTCGGGTTACATCCCAGTTGTTATTGTCAGAAGCTGGCTCCCCAATTTGAAGCTGGCTAAGTCCAAAGAACCCTCTAACTGTAGCATTAGGAATGAAATCACCCCAACCTCCTTGCTGATTTTTGTTATCCAAATTCAACAAAGCTGTATAAGAAGACTGCAAAGATTCATTAACCCCGATAGACTCTTCTGCCAAAGCAAATCTTACTTCGAACATAGACTCAGGATTAACTGGAGCTCTCCATCCGCTAACGTAAGCGTCCCCGGACAAAACAACACCCACACTGCTATCCAAAGCCAAAGATGATTCAGAAACAGCTTTGGCCCAATCGCCTCTGTAAAGAGCAACTCGGGACAACAAAGCTGAAGCAGCTGCACCAGATCCATACTGCACACCTCTAGAAGTCAAAAGTCTCTTTGCATCTTCCAAGTCAGCATAAATTTGATCATAAACGGCATTGATGGTGGCTCTTGGAGTCTGTCTGCTAAACGCAGCCTCAGAAGTAATGATACCCTCTGTTACCAATGGAATACCACCCTCATCTATAATGCCTGGCTGATAGATTGCAGTTGGCATGTAAGAATAAACCTTTACCAAATCAAAGTAGTAAAGAGCTCTAAGGAACTTAGACTCTCCCTCCCATCTTGCCAATTGAGCTTCAGATGCACCTTGAACATCTCCCAAGCCATCAATGATCAAATTAGCTTCATTTATTGCGAAATAACTGTTTTGCCAAGTCGCAGCAGGAAAGTGTACGTTTGGCTGATTGTTATTTTCTCCGATCAGACGACCTGAGTTACTGGTTGTCTGTCCAACATCTGCAAGAGCATCAGCCATTGCAAGAAGGTTTCTTCCGTAGTTGCTGGTAGGTCTTAGACGTGCATACACCGAGTTTAGAGCTGCATCCACAGCGTCTGGAGTAGTAAGAGCTCCATTTGCGTCAATGGACTGTCTTGGATCTACCTGCAGCGCGCTTTCACATGAGCCAAGCAGAAATGAACCTGCCAGCGCAATAGATAGAACTGCTTTATTTATAAATTTCATTTTTTTCATCTTTTTGGGTGATTAGAATCCAATTTGAACCCCGACGGTATAGTTCTTAGTCAAAGGAATTTGTCCTGTACCAGCACCGGTAAACTCAGGATCGTATCCAGGATAGTCAGTATACGTCCACAAGTTCAATCCTTGTACATAAATTCTGGCTCTAGAAAGTCCAATTTTACTTACCAAGGTTGGATTGAAGGTGTATCCCACGGTCAACTGAGAAAGTCTGATGAAATCAGCTTTCAACAAGTTTGCAGAACCCGTATTTCTGGAGGCGTTTCTTGGGAAGTTACCACCATTGGTAGTCAAGTTTCTTGGAATGTCAGTCACTTGTCCTGGTTCTCTCCAAGATCTTTCATTAACTTCTCTCAATGCATTTAGAGTAAGACGGGTTCCATTTTCTCTTAGGAAGCTGTACTGACCATCAAAGATTCTTGCTCCGTACTCATAAACGAAGAAGGCGGTCAACTCAAATCCCTTGTAAGTAAAGGTGTTATTCAATCCACCGAAATGAGTGGATAAGCTAGAACCAGAATAAATTCTATCAGCTGCTAGTGGAAGATAAGTGATGTTTCTGTTGATATCATACCACATTGGACGGCCATTGGCAGGGTTTACACCGGCATATTCTTGAGTAAACACAGCACCTTCACCAAATCTACCTACGGGCTGGCCCACAGCAATACCTGGGTTAGCAGGAAGAAATTCAAGACCATCGTACAAGCTGATCACTTGGTTGTCAATCACACTGAAGTTGAAGCTGGAATTCCAACGGAAACCACCTCGGTCAATGTTTACGGTAGAGATTTCCAATTCTATACCTCTGTTTTGAAGCTCACCTACGTTGTTTGCAATATCAGAGAAACCGTTTGTCCAAAGGATTGGCTGATCCAACAATAGATCTTTGGTTCTTCTGTCAAACACATCCAAGGAACCGGTGATTCTGTTTCCGAAGAATCCATAATCCAAACCGAAGTTTAAGGTATTGTTGGTTTCCCAACCCAAGTTCAGGTTGGCCAAAGAGCTAGGTCTGATACCGGCATTTCCAGAATAATTACCAGCACCACCGTAAAGACCTCTTGCAGCGAAGTTTCCAATTTGATCATTACCTGTCAAACCGTAGGAAGCTCTAAGCTTTAATTCAGAGACTACTGAAGAAGACTTCAAAAACTCCTCTTCAACCAAGCTCCAACCTACTCGGATGGATGGGAACAAACCATATCTGTTATTCTCACCGAATCTGGAAGAACCATCGTAACGAGCAGTCACAGTAGCCAAGTATTTCTTCTTGTAGTCATAATTGACTGAACCGAAGAAACCAACTCTTCTGTAACCTGTCCAGAATCCAGAAAGTGATTCAGGGGTAGCTGCAGACTGAATTGTTCTGAACTGGAAAGTTGGGAATCCGATACCGGCTCCATCAATACCTTCACGAGTTTCAGAAAGGAATTCAAAACCTAGGAGAGCAGAAAGATTGTGTACTCCGTTGTAAGACTTATTCCAATTCAAAGTCTGAGTAGTGATGAATCGGGTTCTCCAGTCTTGCTGCTGAGAGCTTCTACCTCTTACACCAGCTCCGTCAGGAGTTCTTGGGTCTCGGTAAGAATCACCTTGAAGCAATCTGTAATCGATACCAAACAAAGAACGGAAGGTCAGATTGTCAAGAATCTTGTAATTACCGATGATGTTACCAACAACAGTATTTGTTCTCTGAAGACCGGAGTTGTATTCATTAACCAATACTACGTTTTGTCCCAATACACCACCAATAGCTGTATTGAAAGTACCGTCTTCATTGTAGATCGCATTGTGAGGCAAAATAGCTGAAGCAGAAAATGCAGGGCTACCCAAGAAGGAACCAGATACTGCGAAAGGAATATTCTGCTGGAAAGTAGAAAGGTTCACATTGGTCTCGATGTTCAACTTGCTGTTTGCTTGGTGCTGCAAGGATACTCTTACAGTTCCTCTTTCGAAGTCGACTGGCTGGAAGGAGGATTCCTGATAGTTATAAGATCCAGAAAGGAAGAAGGTAGTTTTGTCATCACCTCCGGATACAGAAAGCTCATAGTTCTGAAGTCTTCCAGGTCCCATTACTTCTCTCTGCCAATCATATGTCTGAAGACCTTGTCCAATTGCATCCAACTCTTCGGCACTCAAAGATTGCCAGTTAGAAGGAAGAATACCCATGTTGCTTAGGGTTCTAGCTTCTGGAATAGTCTGATTGCTATTAATATAGGCTTCTTTTCTCATGTTGTACCACTCGGAACCACCCAAAACATCCAAATATTTCATTGGCTGGGTTTCACCGGCAAATGCATTGAATTCAAATCTTGCCTTGCCTTGCTTTCCTTTTTTGGTAGTGATGATCACAACCCCGTTAGCAGCCTGAGAACCGTAGATCGCAGCAGACGCAGCATCTTTCAAGATCTCCATAGACTCGATGTCATTAGGGTTCAAGAAAGCCAATGGATTGGACTGAGTAAATGCTGCGTTAGACTGGTTGTTCAACTGAACACCATCCACGATAAACAAGGGTTCGTTACCAGCGTTGATGGAGCCTACACCTCGGATACGGATGTTTACAGCACCACCTGGAAGACCGTTAGAAGATCTTACCTGTACACCGGCAGCACGACCTTGCAATGCACGGTCAAAAGATTGCAAAGGCAGGTTTTGAATAGCTTCGCCCTTAACAGAAGAAACTGCACCAGTCACTTCTCTCTTAGGCTGAGTACCATAACCTGTTACGATGACTTCACTCAATGCCGTCAAATCAGACTCCATTACTACATCGATGGTAGTACGGCTTCCGATTGTAACTTCCTGAGTGGTCAGGCCCACGAATGTGAACACTAATACATTGCTTCCGGCAGGGACACTGATTGAATACTTGCCATCAATATCTGTGGCAGTACCAATAGTTGTTCCCTTTACCAGAACTGTTGCACCTGGTACACCCATACCGTCTTCGGTAGAGGTTACTGTACCGGTAATCACACGGCTTTGGGCAAATGCAACTGCACTTACCAAAAACAGCATGAGTCCTAGAAGTAAAACTTTCCTCATATTGGTTAGATTTTGGTTTAATTTAATTCCAATGATATTTGGAATAATTCACAATACAAAGGGCTATACCACGAACGGTAAGGAAAAGTTTGATTCAAAAAAACACCTAAAGGGCCTGAAAAATAAGAAAAATCAAAATTATATTTTGTTTTAAATTGTTTTTTAAAACTCAACCGACTTTTTCCAAATGATATCTCAATGTTAACAAAAGTTAATTTTGAGAAAAAAAATAATGGAAACTGGAATTATTTTTTGAGTCAGAGGCCCCTGCTGAGTTTCTAATTAACCACTTTAAAAAAAATCTAATTTTTTTATTTATGCTTTTGGAGTCCCAAAACAAAGTTTTATATAATGTTTTTTAGAATAAAATTCTGTCCTTATTATACAATACCCTAAGTTATTTTTCTCTTTTATATAAAAGATCAAAAGTTAAAAAGCAAAGTCTCCTTTCACAGAATTTAATTCCGAAAAATCCTAAAGCACCTTGATCGTAATTCTTCGATTGAGGGCCTGGTTTTGTGGAGTGGTGTTAAGAACCATGGGCTGAGTGTCGCCTTTGCCCTCCACCAATATCCTACCCGGATGCAAACCTTCATTAACCAGATATTTTTGGACACTTTTCGCCCGCTCTAAGCTGAGATTCTGATTGTAAGTTGCATTCCCAATATTATCAGTGTGCCCTGATATCAAGACATTCACATTCGGATTCTCTGTAAGAAACTTGTAAAGCCGCTTCAAAGAGGAAATAGATTCTGGCTTCAAATCGTATCGGTCAAAATCAAAAAATACATTCTCAAAAACAAACTCCTCTCCTGAGGCAACTGGGGTAAGCTCCACCTTTAGATCTTTGACGTTTTGAAGCTTATCACGCTCCACATTGTAAATTTTTGGCAAGAACCCTTTTTTCTCCACATACAAACCAGAAACGGCTTTTTCAGGATAGAGCATCATAAAGTCACCTGTTTTTCCGTCGGACTTGAACTGATACAGCGTACTGTCATTGGTCAAAGAGACCAAGGAAAGAGTAGCATCCACGGGTTCCCCAGTTTTGGCATTGAAGACTTTTCCTTCTGTTACGGTCAGATTTTCCCCGAGATAAATTTCCTCAGGAAACCTGAATCGATAAAGAAGTGAACGATCAGGCTCTGACTCACTTTCTCCTTTGGTCAGCTCAGTGTAATAGGCAAAGTCCTTTTGTGCAGTGATAAAAAGAGCGACCTGATCCAATTGATCATTGATCGGAAGACCGAGATTTTCAGGGCTTTGAAATTGCCCATTCTTTACCCTGGAAAGAAAAATATCCATCCCCCCAAATCCCTGATGCCCGTCGGAAGAGAAGAATAGGATTTCATTGTTGAAAAACATAAAAGGAGAGATCTCATCCTTTGGGGTATTGAGTGTGTTTCCGAGATTTTTTGCTTCTGACCAGCTACCGTCATTTTGTCTCACCGAATACCAGATATCATTTCCTCCATACCCCCCTTTTCTATTGGATGAAAAAAACAGAAGCCGGCCATCCGCAGAAAGAGAGGGCTGAGAATCCCAAGATCGGGAATTAACTTTTGGCCCCATATTACTCGGTCTTTGCCAAGCGCCATTGACCCTATAAGCGATATACAGATCACAACTTCCCTGAGAATCGGGAGCATCACAAGAGGTATAAATCAGAATATTCCCGTCTGCGGTGACCGAACATGTTCCCTCATTGTAGGGAGAATTGATCGTTTGGGATATTCCCTGAGGTGGAGTCCATCCACCATCATCCTTTATATAAGAGGTGTAAATATCTTCTTTGTCAAAATTTCCCGTGCCATCTCTTTTGGTAAACAAAATCTGATTTCCATCTGCTGTCAAAACAGGAAAATATTGTAGTTGATATTCATTCAGGGGGAAGGGAAGAACCTCTTTCGTGATCTCTCCAATCTGTCCCAGCTGAGTTCCCAAAAAGTCCATTTGAGATTTCATCTGAGAGTAATACATGGACTTTTTGAAAGCCTCATCCAAAAGTGGGTCTACTTCCTGAAACTGCCGAAAAGCTTCCGGAAATTTCCCTTGATTTAAATAGAGATTTGTGAATAGCCAGCCATAATCTGCCACATGCTTGGAAGTCGCATTCTTTCCAGAAAGCCTTGCTTTTCCTGCCAAGGCTAACTTTTCCGCTTCGTCTAAATCTCCCTGGGTAATTAATAGTTGGGAGGCTTTAATATATGCTTCTAAAAAAGATCCCTCCCTAGCTATAGCTGCTCTGTATTTTCCTAAGGCCTCATCGTATCTCCTTGAAAGAGTTAACTCCTCCCCTTCTTGAAATAGTTTGATAGCTCTGTTGTCAATAATCGAATATTGCTGCGCACTTAGCTGGAGTGACAGCAAAAATCCAAAGAAAAACAGGTAAACAGAGCGCATCGACTTAGGGGATGTCCATAAATTTATGAGTTTGCAGGGATATTTTCCAATTCGGGTGATTTTTCACGTAGTCGATGATCTCGGGAGTCATCTTCGGTGCCTTACTCCACTCGGGCTGCAGACGGAGTTCACAAACGGGATTCACCAACCGGGCATGCTCCTCAGCAAAGGTAAAATCACTCTTATTATAGATGACTACTTTAAGTTCATCTGCCACTTGGTAAATAGACGAATGCGGTTTTTTGAATTTCTTGGGAGAAAAACACACCCAGTCAAAATCTCCTGAAAAAGGATGAGCGCCAGAAGTTTCAATATTGGTAGTAAATCCTTTTTCTTTCAAAAGCTTGGTCAAAGGATCAAGATTGTACATCAAAGGCTCGCCTCCGGTAATGACCACTAGTCTTCCCGGAAAAGCCAAAGCGTCCTCAACGATTTTCCCAATAGACAAAACCGGCCATTTGGCAGCTTCCCAGCTTTCTTTTACGTCGCACCAAACGCAGCCTACGTCACAACCTCCCAGCCGGATAAAATATGCGGGATGTCCTGTAAATCTGCCTTCTCCTTGAATGGTATAAAAAGCCTCCATGATTGGAAGCTGGAGCCCTGCGGCTACGAGTTCTTGGGTAGTCGGAGCTACCCGTTCGAGTGTCTGCATGAATTTTTGGTAAAGCGGGTGATTCGACCGCTGGTTTAGAAAACAAAGGTAAGCGTTAAAATTGAAAGGATAAGTACGATTTACGACTTGAATAAGAACCTCAAATCTAATTCTGGGTAGTTACCCTGTGGAAATTAGGCTTGAGGGGCAAAAAAGCATCGTAAATCTGAAATCGTAAATCGTACTTACTCAAATTGCTGTTCCTAATTCAAAGTTCCTTCCACATCACAACCCGATAATCCTCCACCCCAACCCTGGGAATTACTTCCATGATTTTAAATCCACGCTTCAATCCGAAAGCAATCATTGCTGGGAAGCGGTTTCTGGTTTTGAAAAAGATAGCCTCGAATCCCTTTTCTTTGGCCCAATTCTCCTGATAATCTGCCAAGGCCTCTGCTATTCCCTGTATGCGAAACCCAGGCCGTACCCCTCCCATCCAAGAATAAAAGGTATCCGGTGTATCACTTTGATAGCCTACCTTGAAACCCAAAAGCTCACCATCCTTTTCTGCTACCAATGCCAAATGAAGCCGATGCTGTAGTCGCTCTGTGTAAAAATCCAACGAAGCCTTCCCAGGAAACTCCGGGATGCGTTCGTGCACCCAGAGGAGTTCGGCGGGAGAAGCAATTCTGATGTGATATTGCATTCAATTGGAAAGTTTCAATAGTTGAAAGGTAGAAAGGTGGTAAAGTTGTAAAGTTGGGGTTCGACCAACCTTACAACTTTGCCACTTTTACACTTTACAACTCTATTTCTTAATCGTCGGATACGTCACCCCAAGCTGCTGCAAATAGGTATCGTATTTCGTCTCATCGTAGTAGAATTTCTCCAAAGCTGGACGGAACTGCTTCATAATGCCTTCATTCAGATAAATCGGAGGAGCGTCATCCGCCGTAATCATCGGCTTGTAAGTTTCTTCCTTTGTCTGCACATTTTTGAAGTAATCCCAAGCCTGATCGACCAGTTCGGGCTGAAGCAGAAAGTCCAAAATAGTCATCGCTTCCGCTTTGGCTCCAGCTGTCACCCCTTTGTGAGCGATCGGAGTGGCCATTGCAATGGCATTACTCCAGTGGTGACCGGGAAGTCCCGGAATATTGGAAGGAAATCTCAAAGTCACGGTCGGCACGACCCAAGACACATCTCCGATATCGTCTGAGCCACCTGAGACAGGCTCTTTCACAGGCAGCCCCAAGGTATCCAGTTTGGTAGCCAGGCCTGTCGGTTTGGAACCCATCTCTTCCTGAACAGCCTTTGCCAAAGTTTGATCGTTTTCATCCCACTCGGGAAGCCCCACCTTCAGAATATTTTGATACATCCTCTCAGCGATCACCTTATTAAAGTGCCTTGGCCATGCAGTGCCCAGCACCTTGTACTCCATGGTCGTTCCGGTCATCAGTGCCGCTCCTTTGGCGATATCATTGGCCTGGACATACATTTCCATAATCCCGTCATACTTCACATCCCGGAAATAGTACCAAATCGACGCCTTTGAAGGTACCACATTGGGCTGATCTCCTCCATCGGTGATCACAGAGTGCGATCTTTTCAGTGGATGCAAATGTTCCCGCTTGTAGTTCCAGCCAATGTTCATCAGCTCTGTGGCATCAGCGGCACTTTTTCCCCTCCAAGGGGCACCAGCGGAGTGTGCGGCATCTCCGGAGAAGGTATATTCCACGGAAATCAATCCCGTACCGCTAGCCTGTCCATAGCTGACCGCAAGATTATTTGCCACGTGGGTGAAAATGCAAAGATCAATTCCGTCAAATTTCCCATCCCGAACAAACCACGCCTTTGCAGCCACCAATTCCTCGGCAATCCCCGGCCAAAGAATTAAGGTGCCTCCGATATTTTCCCGCTCCATAATCTGCTTCACGGCCAAGGCAGCCGTGATATTCAAAGGAATACCGGCATTATGCCCTTCTCCATGGCCCGGAGCTCCCTCAACCATGGGTTTGTGGTAGGCAACTCCCGGATACTGAGAGGCTTTAGGAATATTGTCCACATCAGAACCCAAGGCAATCACCGGACCTTCCCCATTACTCCAAGTAGCCCACCATGCCGTGGGGATGGCAGAGATTCCCGTTTCGATGGTAAAGCCATTTTGCTCCAAAATCCCGGTCAAGTATTTGGAAGATTCAATTTCCTGAAAGCCCAATTCGGCAAAGGAAAAAATCTTATCCACCATCACTTGACTTTGCTTGTGATTGGCTTGGACAATTTCAGCAACTTCGGCTTTCAAGGCCTCGATTTGCTTAGCATTGTATTTTTTCTGGGGAAAAGCCGAAAGGAAGATTCCTCCAGCTAAGGATAATGTGATTAGAATATTTTTTCTCATAAGGTCGGTTGGTTAGGTTTCTTAAAGTACAAAAAAGAAGGAAGTACCGAATACAAAATTGACTAATGGCGAAAATCCCGATTTGGGAGGAATTGGAAATTTGACTACCAAAGCCGCCTGAATTTTCTATTTTTGCAGGCATTTAGTCAAAAAATCAAGAAAAATTCAATCATGGCGGAGTACAACTTCAGGGAAATCGAGCAAAAATGGCAAGGCTACTGGAAAGAAAAAGGAACCTTTAAAGCCGAAGTGGACACCAATCGTCCCAAGTTTTATTCCCTGGACATGTTTCCTTATCCATCCGGTGCCGGGCTACACGTCGGCCACCCGCTGGGATACATCGCTTCGGATATCGTCTCCCGATTTAAAATGCTGAAAGGCTTCAATGTCCTCCACCCGATGGGCTATGATTCCTTTGGCTTGCCGGCAGAGCAGTATGCGATCCAAACCGGTCAGCATCCTGCCATTACCACCGAACAAAATATCGCTCGATATACAGAACAACTTAAAAACATCGGGTTCGCCTTCGACTGGGATAGAGAGGTTCGAACTTCGGATCCTTCCTACTACAAGTGGACGCAGTGGATTTTCATGCAGCTGTTCAACAGCTACTATGACCATGATGCGGACAAGGCTGTATCAATCGAATCTTTGGTTTCCCAATTTGAAAAAGAAGGAAATGGAAAGGTAAAGGCGGTTTGCGATGACGACACAACTATTTTCAGCGCAGAAGAATGGAACGCTTTTTCTGAAAAAGAAAAGCAGGAAATGCTGCTCAAATACCGATTGACTTTCTTGGCTGAAACGACGGTAAACTGGTGTCCTGCTTTGGGAACTGTTCTTTCAAATGACGAAGTAAAGGACGGATTCTCCGAAAGAGGTGGTCATCCTGTGGAGCGAAAGAAAATGATGCAGTGGTCCATGCGGATCACGGCTTATGCAGATCGCTTGCTCCAAGGCTTGGAAAAAGTAGACTGGTCCGAACCCATCAAAGAAATGCAACGCAACTGGATCGGAAAGTCGATCGGCGCTGAAGTTTTGTTTGATGTAAAAGGTTCAGATAAGAAAATTAAGGTCTTTACCACTCGAGTAGATACGATCTTCGGAGTAACCTATTTGGCTTTAGCTCCAGAGTCTGATTTAGCAGCCGAACTGGTCACAGACGATCAGCGGGAAACTGCAGAAGCCTACATCCAAGTCGCCAAAAACCGCTCCGAGCGAGAGCGAATGAGCGATGTGAAGACTATTTCAGGCGCATTTACCGGTTCCTATGCCATCAACCCTTTCAACGGAGAAGAAATCCAAATCTGGGTTGCCGACTACGTTTTGGCAGGGTATGGAACAGGTGCCGTGATGGCGGTACCTGCTCATGACGAGCGGGACTACAACTTTGCCAAGCACTTCGGATTGGAAATTCGCCAAGTGATCGAAGGCTCGATGGAGAACGGTTCATTCCCCGGAAAAGGTGGTTTGATCATCAATTCGGGCTTTATTTCTGGCCTTTACATGAAAGAAGCCATGGAGAAATGCATTGAGTTTTTGGAGGAAAAAGGGATCGGAAAAGGTAAAATCCAATTCCGAATGCGGGATGCTATTTTCACCCGTCAGCGCTATTGGGGCGAACCACTTCCCGTATATTTCAAAGACGGCTTGCCTTATTTAATTGAAGAAAAAGACCTTCCTTTAGTCCTTCCAGAGGTAGATAAATATTTGCCTACAGAAGACGGCGAGCCCCCACTCGGTCGAGCAAAAGACTGGACTTACAAAACGGCTGATGGTGAGTATCCTTTGGAACTCTCCACGATGCCAGGTTGGGCGGGATCGAGCTGGTATTTCTTCCGGTACATGGATCCGAAAAACGAATCAGTTTTCGCAGATAAAGCCAAAACAGACTACTGGGGTGCCGTGGATTTGTACATCGGTGGTTCCGAACACGCCACAGGTCACTTGCTCTATTCCCGATTCTGGACCAAGTTTTTGTATGATTTGGGTGTGGTAAGCATCGACGAACCTTTCCAAAAGATGATCAACCAAGGGATGATTCAAGGAAGGTCGAATTTTGTGTATCGATTAAAAGGCACCAACACCTTTGTTTCCTACGGACTGAAGGATCAATACGACACATCTGCCATGCACGTGGATGTAAACATCGTACACAACGATCAGTTGAATTTGGAAAAGTTCAAGGCCTGGAGACCAGACTTGGCTGATGCCGAATTTATTCTGGAAGACGGCAAGTACCTCTGCGGATCGGAAGTCGAAAAAATGTCCAAATCCAAGTACAACGTAGTCAATCCCGACGACATCATCGAGCGATACGGTGCGGACACGTTAAGATTGTATGAAATGTTCCTTGGACCTTTGGAGCAGTTCAAGCCTTGGAATACCAATGGCATCGATGGAGTGTATAAGTTCCTAAGGAAGATTTGGAATCTTTACCACAATGCAGCTGGTGAATTTGCGGTTTCTGATGAAAAAGCCAACAAAGAGGAACTCAAAGCCCTTCACAAAGCCATTAAAAAGATGGAAGAAGACATGGGCAATTATTCCTTCAACACGTCCGTGTCCAGCTTTATGATCTGTGTGAATGAACTGACGGCTTTGAAATGCAACAAGCGGGAAGTGTTGGAGCCTTTAGCGGTTTTGATCTCTCCATACGCACCGCATATTGCCGAAGAACTTTGGTCGCTTTTAGGTCATTCAGATTCAATTACCACTGCAAGATTCCCTAAGTTCAAAGAAGAATACTTGGTTGAAAGCAACTTTGAGTATCCGGTCATGATCAATGGTAAGATGCGCGCAAAGTTGGACTTGCCACTTTCTTTATCCGTTCCTGAAATTGAAAAAGCAGCTTTGGCCGATACCACCGTACAAAAATGGCTGGAAGGCAAAGCTCCAAAGAAGGTGATTATTGTACCAGGTAAGATTGTGAATTTGGTCGTATAAAGACTGATCCTACTTTTCAAAAGGCTCAATTTTAAGGAATTGAGCCTTTTTTCGTTTTTAGAGATTAAACTTATATTTGATTTATGAACCTGCTTGAGGAAAATACGCTAGGCATTAAAACCCTTTGTGAAAAACACAAAGTGGCTAAACTCTATGCCTTTGGTTCGGTGCTTACTTCTGCTTTTAATGATGAAAGCGATGTGGATTTTTTGGTGGAATTCCATATTAAAGATATTGATAAGTACGTGACCAATTTTTTCTCCCTCAAAGAGGAACTGGAAACACTTTTTAATAAAGAAGTTGACCTCATAGAATATAGGTCAATTAGCAACCCTTACTTTAAAGAAGAAATCGACGAAACTAAATCTCTTTTGTATGAGTCGAAAAATTAAAAAATACCTTTTTGATGATTTGACCTGTATTGATGAAATCGAATCCTTTTTTGATGGAAAAGAAATCACAATCGAACACCTAACTGGAGATCGGAAAACGCTCCGAGCAGTCGAGCGAAATCTTGAAATAATTGGGGAAACAACTAAAAGATTGATCAAAGTCGGGCCAAAAATCCCAATCTCTGACGCAAATGAGATAATTGGGGCTAGAAACTATATTGCTCATGAATATGAGTCCGTTTCGTATATTATTATTACCAGAACTAATAGGGATCATTTCCCACTTTTGAAAAAAGAAGTCAAAAAACTCTTGGAGGAAAAATGATCCTCTACGCCTTCCCCGTCCGCACCGCATTTACCGACCGTGACCTAGAAATGATCAGTCCGGTGGCTGCAATCAAGCCTTTGGAGTTTACCCAAAGCCCGGTCAAACTTCCATTTCATTTTATTCTTCAGTTTTTTCAACTGCTTTGGTTTCTACCTCAGACTAGCCAATACCTCTGCTTTTTCGGAGGATACCATAGTGTGTTGCCGGTTTGGTTTGGGAAGGTGTTTGGAAAAAAATGCACCATCCAAGCAGGAGGCACCGACTGCATCAATATGCCCGAGATAGGTTATGGGAATTTTCGGAAAAAATGGCTTCGCAAAGCCACGGTTTACTCTTTTAAAAACTGCTCGTTGATTTTGCCAGTAGCCGAGGCCTTGGTCAAGCAGGATTATTCGTATGATTCAAGTATTTCGCCAAAGCAAGGTCTTTTGAATTTGATTCCAGATCTGAAAACCCCCATTCAGGTCATCCCCAATGGTTTTGATACAGATTTCTGGAAAGCTTCAGGAAAAGAACGTAATACGTTAACCTTTATATCGGTAGCAACCGGCACTTCCAATCTTTCCCGCGCGATGGTAAAAGGCTACGATCTAATTGAAAAATTAGCAAAGGCTCATCCAAATTGGGAATTCACCTTGGTTGGCGATTCGAATTATGTATCACCAAATTCGAACGTAAAGGTTTTAAGAAAAATGAATCCTTCCGAACTTTTGGCGCTTTACAATTCCCATCAGTTTTACCTTCAACTTTCTACTTCAGAAGGTTTTCCAAATGCACTTGGAGAAGCCATGGCTTGTGGTTGCATTCCGATTGGTTCGGCTGTTGGGGCGATTCCGGAGATTATTGGGGATTCGGGTGTGATTTTGACAGAAAAGAATTTACATGTGCTTGATTCAGCCATTCAAGACTTTGCCAAGCAGGACTTGAATTCATTTTCACAAAAAGCCATCTTAAGAATCTCGAGACTCTTCAACTTTGGGTTAAGAAAAAAAGCCCTTTTGGAGGCTTTGGAATTGATCAGTTGATCAGTTGAATTTGATTTCGGTTGACTCTTACCCTTCCTCTTTGTTCCAGTTTTTTCAACAATCGCGTAATCACTTCCCTACTGGAATTCAGTTCCTGAGCAATCTGCTGATGGGTTTTGTGAATCAAGTTGCTTTGGATAGCCTCGGCATTTTTCTCTAAATATTCCAAAAGCCTCTCATCCATTTGGTGAAAGGCAATTCCATCTACCACTTTAAGTAACTCTTCAAATCGATCCTGATAGGTGTCCATGACAAAGTAATACCATGACTTGTACTTGGGCATCCACTCATCCAACTTGGAGATGGGCACCGAAATGATGGTGGTTTCTTCCTCCGGAATAGCTTTGATTTTAGAATAGCCTTCCCTAGCCGAGCAGATCATAGTGATGGCGCAAGCCTCTCCTGGCCCGAGGTAATACATAAATAGCTCGTGGTCATTTTCATCTTCCCTGAAAACCTTCACCTGTCCCTGAACAATGAGCGGGATGATTTCCACCTTTTGTCCGATATCCATCATCAGCGTATCTGCAGGTAAGACGACAAGTGTTCCGTCTTTGAAAATCTCCTCCCGAAGTCCTTTTTCAAAATCAGGAAAATTTAAATCCAAAAACTGCGCTATTTCCTTTTTCATTAGTTGATCTGTGGTTAACTTGAAAAGGTGACATTGATCACCTTTTTATTTTTTGTGATAGATAGTTTTGACCATGTTTTCTCCAAAACACCTTGGAAAATGATTAAATCCAAAGCTCAGCAACTTTTTATCCTCGGTCTAGGACTTATGTTACTTTTCCGAATCTTTTCCAAAATCCCTCTATTCGAAGGCGAAATTGCAGGTTTTGACGGAGGCAAACTTTTAAAAATCATAGTCGGACTCGTGTTTATCGTGTCGACTTTTCTCATTTATCGAAAATCCAAAAATCAAGTATCATGATCTGGGATGTAGAATTGCTCTCGCGAATTCAGTTTGCCTTCACCATCATGTTTCACTACATCTTCCCACCTTTCAGTATTGGGTTGGGATTGCTACTGGTGGTATATGAATCCCTTTTCCTCATTACCAAAAAGAAAATCTATGAAAAAATCACCCGGTTTTGGATCAAGATTTTCGCAGCCAACTTCTCGGTGGGAGTAGCCTCCGGCATCGTCATGGAGTTTGAGTTTGGCACCAACTGGTCCACTTACTCCCGATTTGTCGGAGATATTTTTGGCTCGCCACTGGCAGCAGAAGGGATTTTTGCCTTCTTCCTTGAATCGGGCTTCTTGGCGATTCTGCTTTTTGGCTGGAATCGAGTGAGGCCGGGAATGCACCTTTTTGCTACGATCATGGTGGCATTGGGCAGTATGCTTTCGGGCTTTTGGATCGTAGTAGCAAACAGCTGGCAACAAACACCTGTAGCCTATGAAATCGTGGTGGATTACGGAATTCGCAGGGCGGTGATCACGGACTTCTGGGAAATGGTCTTCAATCCTTCCGCGATGGTTCGCTTTACTCACGTGATCCTGGGAGCTTGGATTCAGGGAGCCTTTTTGGTAATGAGCGTTTCTGCCTACTATTTGATCAAAAAGATTCATGTGGAATTTGCCCAAAAGTCAATTGCCATTGCCCTGGGGCTTGCGGCCATTGCTTCCTTGGCACAGCCCTTGGTTGGGCACGAACATGCCAAGGTGGTCAGCGAGTGGCAGCCTGCCAAACTTGCGGCATTCGAAGGACTCTATGAAACCCAAACGAACGCCCCACTTTATCTCATAGGTTGGACTGATCCAGAAACTCGCGAGACTTCCGGAATTGCCATTCCCGGAATGCTGAGCTTTTTGGTGCACGGAGATTTTGATGGAGAGGTAAAAGGATTGGAAGAGTTTCCCGAAGAAGACTGGCCTGCCGTAAATGGAGTCTTTCAAAGCTATCACCTAATGGTCGCCTTGGGAATGCTGTTTATCGGAGCGACACTTCTGAGTCTGTTTTTGCTTTGGAGGAAAAAGCTCTTTACCCAGAGTTGGTCCTGGCTGCTCAAATTGTACATCCCGGCGGTGGCCCTGCCTGTACTCGCTAACCAACTCGGTTGGCTCTCTGCTGAGCGCGGACGTCAGCCATGGATCGTGCAGGGGCTTTTGCGTACCAGCGAAGGCGTATCCAAATCCATTTCAGCTCCTGAAGTGATGATTTCCTTGATCTTATTCGTGCTGGTTTATATTCTCTTATTCTTTGTTTGGCTTTATGTCTTGGACCGGGAAATCAAACATGGGCCAGATCATCTATCATCAGGAGTAGAAGCCGGTTTTCATAAAAAGTCCGAACGAATGGACGCCATCAAACCTCATTAAATCATGGATTTCAACGTAGTCTGGTATGTTTTGGTAGGAGTCCTCTTGATCGGCTATGCGATCCTGGACGGATTTGATTTGGGAGTGGGAATTCTTCATTTGAGAAGCAAAGGAGATCATGACCGCCGTATCCTGATGAATGCCATCGGGCCTGTATGGGATGGAAATGAAGTTTGGTTAATTACGGCTGGAGGAGCGCTTTTTGCGGCCTTCCCCAATGTATATGCGACGGCATTTTCCAGCTTTTACCTGCCCTTTATGCTCTTGCTGATCGCCTTGATTTTCCGTGCCGTCTCGATCGAATTCCGAAGTAAGGAGGCTAATCCCCGCTGGAGAAGCTTTTGGGATAAAGGATTTTCTATTGGTTCCATAGTTGCCACGCTCCTTTTTGGGATTGCCATTGGAAATGTGGTGATGGGGTTCCCGATCGGCGGCGATATGGAATATCAGGGAAATTTCTTTGACCTGCTCAATCCCTACTCTTTGATGGCCGGTTTTTTTGCTTTGACCATGTTTTCCCTCCACGGAGGAATCTATCTAAACATGAAAACAGAGGGGGAACTTCAAAAGCAAGTTCAAAGCTGGATCAAAGTGAATTACTGGATTTTTGTGGTTTTCTATTTGATTTTCTCTGGACTAACCTTGTATTTCAAGCCGGAGATGATTGCCAATTTCTCCTTTGGTAAAATTGACCTTCCGGGAAACAAGCATGAATTGGTGGAAAATCATCAAACACTGATTTCCGTCTTTGCTTGGACCATCGTGCTTCTGAATGTTTTGGCGATTGCCAATATTCCGAGAATGCTTTCCAAAGGCCGGGAGGGATGGGCCTTTATCTCATCAGCCTGTATGATTGCGGCGATCGTGATGCTTTTTGCTTTGGGTATTTTCCCCAATCTGATGGTATCCAACCTTGATCCATCTTTCAATCTGGACATTTACAATGCCGCCTCCTCAGCCTATACCTTAAAGACGATGGCGATACTAGCCGCTTTCGGACTGCCTTTTGTGGCATCCTACACGATCATTATTTATTGGACTTATCGGGGGAAAGTGAAGCTGGATGAAAGTAGTTATTGATTTGCCTAAGTGAGAAAAATCACTGCAAACCCGTAAATGATAAGTGAAATTCATCTTCACAAAACCTAGTGTTAAGATGAAACGAATCTTTCTCCCAGTTGCCTTGATGGTAATTTCCCTAACGGGTTGTCAAGAAGCAGAAAAGCCCTCGTCCACCCCATTGCTTTCCGAGCAGGAGTTAAATGATCTTCTTTTTACAAGAGAGGAAGAAAAGCTAGCTCATGACGTATACACCTATGCGTTTGAAAAGTACGGAACTTCTGTTTTTCAGAATATTTCCCGAAGTGAAACCCAACATATCGCTTCCGTCCTTCAGCTAATGGACGCTAATAAGCTTACGGACCCGTTGAATGGAAGTACCTCACCCGGAGAATTTTCGGATCCAGTCCTAAAGAGCCTATACGCGGAACTCACCTCTAAAGTAGACCAGTCTTTAGCTGATGCTATCCGAGCAGGACTTCTGATCGAGGACATGGATATCCAGGACTTGAGGCTTGCCGTAGCTTCTACCCAGAAGCCAGAACTGATTCAACTTTACGAAAAGCTCCTTTGCGGATCAGAAAATCACATGAGAGCATTTTACAGACAGGCACAGCTCCTTGGCGTGGAATATACCCCTGCCCACCTCACTCAATCTGAATTTGATCTTATCATTCAATCCGAAACTTCTTCCTGCCAACCCAATTGATTTATGCATTATATTCTGATTCTACTTACTCTTCTCTTTTTCTGTGGAGGAAAAACTCCTCAATGGGAACAAAGCTTCGACACCGACAGAAAGCTTTTCGTCAAACAAGTCTTGTCAGGGGAAGGACTGATTTTGCTGCAAAAGCACTGCTACACCTGCCACAACCCCAAGTCAAAATCGCATGATGAAATTATAGCCCCTCCGCTTTGGGGAATGAAAAAACACTACCTCGAAGCCTATCCTGAAAAAACAGACTTTGAAAAAGCCATGATAAGCTTCATTGAAAATCCAACAGAAGAAAAAGCCTTGATGAAAGGCCCAATCAAACGATTTGGGCTGATGCCCAAGCCCATGGTCGATGAGGATGACTTGAAAAAAATCGTCGAATACATCTATTCCAATGAACTCGAAAATCCTGCATGGCACATAGAAAAAGACAATGAGAAAAAACCCAAATCCGACCATCTGAGGTGACCTTGGTCACGATCGGCCGGAAAAGGGTTAGTTAAATTTGTTCTATCAAATTCAAAAAACAATAACAATCATACACATGGAAACTACAACACCAACTATGCCACGAATCGGAGACCTAGCTCCGGATTTTGAGGCAATGACCACTACAGGGAAAATAAAATTTTCCGAATACATCAAAGACAGCTGGACTATTTTATTCTCTCATCCTGCCGATTTTACACCGGTTTGTACCACAGAGATGAGCGGATTTGCTCTGGATCAAAACTTCTTTGATGAGCATCAGACCAAATTGATCGGTCTAAGTATCGATTCTATCCATGCCCATATCGCTTGGGTGAATAATGTGAAGAAAAACACTGGAGTCCTATTCGAGTTTCCGATCATCGCAGACATTGACATGAGGGTATCCAAACTCTATGGAATGCTGCAGCCCGGTGAAAGCGAAACCGCAGCTGTCCGTGCGGTATTCTTTATCGATCCTACCGGAAAGATCCGATTGATCATGTACTATCCTCTCAATGTGGGCCGAAACATGGAGGAAGTCAAAAGAGCATTGGTGGCTCTTCAGACTGCTGACAAACACAAGGTTGCTTTGCCACTTAACTGGACTCCGGGTGAAAAAGCGATTGTCCCTCCACCCAAAACTGTGGAAGAGATGATTGCCCGAGAAAACAGTGATTATGAGATGGTAGACTTCTATTTGGCTAAGAAAGATCTGCCATTGAATTAGATTTTTGGATTAAAGGGTTAATTAAATGGGAAAGCCTTTTCGAAATATTCGGGAAGGTTTTTTTGTTTTTTGATCAAAAAACAGAATTTCCAGGAAATCGATTTCACAAAATATCAAAAACCTATTTTTATATATTTTGCACAATTTTCTATAAAACAGGTTCATTTTTAAACCTATTTTTTGGTTTTAGACAAAATCAACGATTTATAAAGCATAAAAAAAGGGAGCCTTTTTTGATTTTGGCTCCCTGTTGGGGTTTATTGTTAATGGATTAAAACCATATAAACTTTGGCTAAGTACTGGGTTGAGCTATTTTTCTTGTTGCCAAAGTTGGATAAACCTATCAAAAGCAAATAAAAAATCAAAATTTCGATAAAAAATTTCTTGTTTATTTTTTTCCTGTTCTTTGAAATGACTTCGGAGTCATATGAAACTCCCGCTTAAATACCCGGATGAAATAGGCAATATTATTAAAACCCGCCATGTGACATACCTCCTGGATTTGATAGTTGCCGACCGATAGGAAGTATCGGGCCAGTTTCAACCGCTCAATGAGCACAAACTCCATTGGGGTCAATCCCAACTCTTGTTTGAATGTTCTGAGAAAATGCGCCTTGGACATACAGGCCTGAGAGGCCAATTCCTCCAATTGGAGATTTTCCCTGATATGGGTCTTTATGTAACCCACCACATGCGCCAATCGATTGCCTGAAGCTAGCTCCTTGTAGGTTTTTTCAAGCATCTCGCGGGCTTGGGTCTGTGTCAGTCGGATCAATAGCTCTTTAAGGGCCAATGAAGCAATCAGGTCTTTTTCTTTAGATCGCTCTTTCACTCCTATGCGAATAAAGCGATTAATAATCTCGGAAAGATCTTGAGTATTGATCAGATGAAAATAGGAAAGGTCCAAGCCCCATTCTTGGGTAAGTACTTTGGAAGAAAAACGTTCATTAAGCAAATTGAAGGTATTTTCTATCATTTCCTTGGAGATGGAAAGGGCAATGCATTGAGTCGGATTGTCCAATTCTGCCTCCGGAAAATCAATTTTCATCACCTCGTTGGGAGGTACAATTACTGATTCACCGGGAAGGTAATCAAAACCGGGATTACCGAATAGGTGCATCACTTTTTTCCCCTTTAGCATGGTGGTCAACACCAAATCTCCAAAGACAAGATTGACCTTTTCTGCTGCTTGATGGGTTTCAAAAATATTGAGTTCGCAGTTGTCCAGAGTATAGGTAGTCCGATTTTCTACCAGAGTCTTGAGGTCATTAGGCCTTCTCCAAGGCACAGTATATTGAAAGGGATTTTGGGTCATGGGAATGGGCTGGAATTGAGCTGATTATCCTAATTTTTCAAAAAATAGAAAAAAGAGCGAAGTAAAATTCTGACAAAAGTCACTTTAAGCGAATAAATTGATTATTCAGTGCAATTTTTTAAAATTCCTAAAGGGGAAATTTGGTCAAAACCAAAATAACCCAACATATGGAAACGCTAACTCTTTCAAAATCCAAGCCAGTAGACCGGCCTCTGATCAAATCCCAATACGACCATTTTATCGGCGGGGAATGGGTCAAACCTGCCTCAGGAGAGTATTTCGATAATATTTCTCCTATCGACGGGAAAGTTTTCTCCAAAGCAGCAAGAGGAAACAAAGAAGATATCGAGAAGGCACTTGATGCAGCCCATGAGGCGTTTGTGAGATGGTCAAAAACTCCAGCAGCCGAAAGAAGTCGAATCCTTCTCAAAATTGCAGATATCATCGAGGACAATCTTGAACTTTTGGCAAGGGTAGAAACCATCGACAATGGAAAAGCCATCCGGGAAACCCGAGCAGCCGATTTGCCTCTATGCATCGATCATTTCAGATATTTTGCCGGAGTAATCCGGGCAGATGAGAGCACGATGTCCGAGCATGACGAAACCACAGTCAGCATCAATCTACATGAGCCACTAGGTGTGGTGGGACAAATCATCCCTTGGAATTTCCCCCTTTTGATGGCTACCTGGAAGATAGCCCCTGCCCTGGCAGCAGGATGCTGTACCGTAGTGAAGCCAGCTGAACAAACTCCCACCAGCATCATGGTGCTGATGGAGCTCATCGCTGACGTAGTACCTCCCGGAGTGATCAATGTGGTGACTGGATTTGGAATCGAGGCGGGAAAACCACTCGCTACTTCCACAAGAGTGGCAAAGGTGGCCTTTACCGGTGAGACGACTACAGGCCGACTGATCATGCAATATGCTTCCGAAAACCTCATTCCCGTGACCATGGAGCTGGGTGGAAAATCCCCCAACATCTTCATGAAGTCTGTCGCAGATGCAGATGATGAGTTTTTTGATAAAGCGGTAGAAGGTGCCGTCATGTTTGCGCTCAATCAAGGGGAAGTGTGCACTTGTCCATCTCGAATTTTGGTTCACGAAGACATCTATGAAGTATTTATGGAGCGAGTCATTGCCCGCACCAAAGCGATCAAACTGGGCCATCCCCTTGCAGAAGACACCATGATGGGTGCGCAAGCCTCTAATGATCAATACGAAAAAATCCTCTCCTACATCGAGATCGGTAAGCAGGAAGGTGCTGTGGTCCTGACCGGTGGTGCTAAAACAGGCCTAAATTCCGGACTGGAAAACGGGTACTATATCCAGCCCACCATCCTCAAAGGCCACAATAAAATGCGAGTCTTTCAAGAAGAAATTTTCGGACCTGTCACTTGTGTCACCACCTTCAAAACCACAGAAGAAGCAATCGCCATTGCAAACGACACGCTCTACGGCCTAGGAGCCGGTCTGTGGTCCAGAGATGCTCATGAGTTATATCAGGTACCGCGAGCCATTCAGGCGGGTCGTGTTTGGGTCAATTGCTATCACGCCTACCCTGCACATGCTCCTTTTGGAGGATACAAAAAGTCTGGTTTTGGCCGAGAGACTCACCTGATGATGCTCAACCATTACCGTCAAACCAAAAACATGCTTATTTCCTACAGCAAGCAGAAGCTGGGATTCTTCTAATTCATAGCCAATTTCAGGAAAGGCAGGAGAATTTTCTTCTGCCTTTCCATTTAAAATGAAAACATGCCCCAAAGAATCCTCATAACCCCAAAAGCGGCAGAAATCATAACTGTACTAAAAAAGCGATATGCCTGCGAACTGATGTTCCACCAAAGCGGTGGTTGCTGTGATGGTTCGGCTCCCATGTGTTTTGAAAAAGGAGAATTCAAACTCGGTTCCCAGGATGTATTGATCGGTGAAATCGAAGGATGCGAGTTTTTCATGACACAGGACCAATTTGAATACTGGAAACATACCGAACTGACGCTGGATGTGGTCGAAGGAAGAGGTAGTAGCTTTTCTCTTGAAATTCCACTCGGACTCCGGTTTTTGATTCGTTCCCGAGTTTTTTCCTATGAAGAGTATCTTCAGCTACCTCCGATAAGATTAGGAAATGATCCTGCATTGTAAGAAATGAGCTGAAAATCTCTCTTTACACTCATTTTAGCTATATTAATCGGCAAAACCCCAGCCGATGAAAAAAATAATTCTCTTTCTCGCCATTCTCTTTGTGGTCTATCTGATTGGGATCAATACTGTTCCCTCCTACATAGAAAGCCAGCGAAACCCTGTAAAAAGTCCCGCACCCTACTCAGTCTCAGCCGAGGCCCAAGCGCTCTACGAACGATTGGATTTCATCAGTGACTTGCACTGTGATGCTTTGCTTTGGGGAAGAAATCTAAATGAACGCGGGGATCGAGGCCATGTAGACTTTCCCAGAATGCGGGAAGCCAATGTGGCTCTGGAGATGTTTACCATCGTATCCAAATCTCCGGCAGGGCAAAACATGCAAAGCAATTCCGAAGATGCCTTTGATAATATCACACCTCTTACCATTGCCAAAGGGGAAAGTCCATGGAACTGGTTTAGTCTGATCAACAGGACCCTTGGCCAAAGTGAAGCGCTTGCTCAGTTTGTGGAGAAGGAGGAAGGAAAAGCCATCTTCATCCGATCCAAGGCCGATCTCGAGGAGCTTCTAGACGCAAGAAAAAGCGATAAAAGCACCATCGGAGCCATGCTGGGAATTGAGGGTGGGCATGCCTTAGAAGGATCTATGGAAAACCTGGATAAGGTCTATGCCGCAGGGGTACGAATGATTGGCCCCACTCACTTTTTTGACAATGAATTTGGAGGCTCAGCACATGGGGAAAACGGGGCAGGACTTTCTGATTTTGGAAAGGCAGCGGTCAAGCGTATGAATGAATTGGGGATTTTTATTGATTTGGCGCATGCCTCACCAGCCATTGTAGAAGATGTATTGAACCTTACTTCCGAACCAGTCATCGTTTCTCATACCGGAGTTAGGGCTGTCTTGGATTCTCAGAGAAATCTGAGTGACGATCAGATTCAAAAAATCGCAGCCAACGGAGGAATCATCGGAATTGCCTTTTTTGATATGGCTGTCGGCGAACCCGAGTTGCCCAATATCATCGCCTCCATCAAGCATGTGCGTGATTTGGTTGGTGTGGAATATGTAGCCTTGGGTTCGGATTATGACGGTTCAGTAGCCGTTCCTTTTGACATCACAGGGCTTCCTTTGATCGTGGAAGGCTTGATGGAGGCGGGATTTTCTGAGGAGGAAATCCGCGCAGTCATGGGGGAAAATGTCAAACGCTTTTTCCTACAAAACCTCAACTAATCATGGAAGAAAAGCAGCATCTCCCCAATACCAATTTTGGAAAGCTTCAGGAATACCTCCGTGAATTTGTCTACGGGGGCATAGACGGGGCTGTGACCACCTTTGCCGTTGTAGCCGGTGGCTATGGGGCAAACCTCGACCCAGGTATCTTGATTATCTTGGGTTTTGCCAATTTGTTGGCAGATGGTTTTTCAATGTCAGTGGGAGCCTATCTTTCTGCCAAAAGTGAACGGGACAATTTCGACAAACACGAAAAAATCGAATATTGGGAAATCGAAAATCTTCCCGAAATCGAGCGAGAGGAAGTGGCTGAAATCTATCGGGAAAAAGGCTTTAAAGGTGAGCTTTTGGATAAAATTGTCGACCACATCTGCGCGGACAAGGATCTCTGGGTAGCTGAAATGATGAAAGACGAATTGGGCATGATGAAGGAAACCAAAAGCCCATTTAAAATCGGCTTGGCCACCCTGATTTCCTTTATTTTAGTAGGCTTTATCCCCTTGATGGTCTATCTCTGGAATTTCTTCTTTCCGATGGAAATCAACACCTTCTTTTGGACTAGTGTACTAACAGGGCTGGCTTTTTTGATTGTAGGGTGGCTCAAAGGAATCGTCAATCAAACCTCCACCCTTCGCAGCATTTTAGAGACAGTGGCTTTAGGTCTGTTGGCAGCAGTAGTAGCCTATTATGTCGGCGATGTTCTGGAAAGTTTTTTCAAATAACTCATGAAGACAATTGATGAAGTTTTGATCCGAATGGATCAGATTGTAGACGAATGCAGGACCTCCGATAGCCGAATTGGCTATTTCTCCATTCTTTACCGACAAGTAACCCGAAGAGTAAGAGACGGGATTTTGGCCGGGGAATTTGAGGATAATCCCCGGATGGAAATTTTGGACGTACTTTTTGCGAAACGATTTATCGATGCCTATGACTTATGGAAATCCGGTCAGAAACCGACCGAAAGCTGGAGATTGGCTTTTGAAGTAAGCAAAGATTCAGGGCATTTGGTTCTACAGCATCTTTTCCTCGGAATCAATGCCCATATTAATTTGGATTTGGGAATCGCTGCCTCAGAAACCATGGAAGGCAAAGATTTGAATGGCATTAAAGGGGATTTTGACAAAATCAATTCAATGCTAGCCGAACTGGTTGATGGAGTCAAGTCCAATATCAGCAAGGTTTCTCCAGTTTTCGGCCTATTGATTCCTTTGGCAAAAGGTCGGGATGAAATGCTCCTCAACTTCTCTATTCAAATCGCCCGGGATGGAGCTTGGAAATATGCCGGGGAATACCATGCAGACCCTGACAAAGCCTTTCAGATTAAGGATCGGGATAAAAACATTGCTTCCTTGGCCAACAAGCTGATCAATCCGGGAAAGTTTCTGGGCTTTTTGATAAAAATCGTAGGAATTGCAGAATGGAAATCCGTTCAAAAAACAATGGACCAGCTCGATCAGGTGGCCAATAAAACCCTCCAAGGGTCCTAAACGCCAGAAGGGTTAAAACTTTTAAAACACCACTTCTTCCAGAAACTTACGGCAATCATACACTGGGATTTCTGAAAAATAGAACCCTTCAGAATCCTCCGTAATGATGGCTTTGCAGTCAACCTGCAAAGCGGAATAATACTCCAAACCATCTTCAAAGTCCAACACACTGGGATTTGAAACAGCACTTTTGACAGTTTGGGAGTCCACAGCCGCAATGTGAATTTTGGAAGAAAGAACCTGCATTTTTTGCTTCGCTAGCGCTGTTCCTGATTTTTTCTCTGCAAAATAAAAAGCAATAGCCAGGCAAATCGGTGTAGTGTAGAGTTGGAACCTTAGCTGATCCGCCAAACTCAAAATCCTAGCAGAGTGGGGAAAAAGTGGGTATTCCTTATTCAACACAGATACCAGGACATTCGCATCCAGAAACACCCTCATTTTTTAGAATCGAAGAATTCATCCTTCATTGCCTTACGACTGGAAGGCATGCGCTTATATTCTACCTCTCCTTCGGAGACCCTACTCACCCAATCAGCAATCGGCAGCTCATCCAAAGACTTGTAATTTTTGGAAGTCATCTGGGCATAAAGAAACTCTGTCAGTCTAGAAAGACTGATGTTATTTTGGTCGGCAAAATCCTTGGCTCGATCAATGATGTCTTTATTGAAAGACAAGGTGATCTTGGTGTCCATAACTCGCTGATTTCTAAGTATGCCGTAAAGAAAAATAATTTTACACGTATTTCAAAACAACTCCCTGATTTTCTTTCCTTTTCACTCCCAATTGGCCAATTCCCGATCAGTTTCCGCCCGGTTTTTCCGGTTGGTTCTTTCCTTCTTCAAGTCTGTAGCATAGAAATGAGTATCCTGAAAGTAACCTACTCGTGCCTCTGATTCTCCTTTGGCAATGGTCCATTTTTCCCCTTTGAAGAGCTTCACTTTATCTTCATGAAGCTCCAAGAGTTCATCATAAGGTCCACGACTGGAAATCAGTTTGACAAAAATGGGAGCAGTCTCGATTGCTATAAAAAGCAGCATGATAAAGATATTCGCAAGAGCCATCGCAGAACTTTCCGTAGTCAACCCAGCTAGCTCATCCATCCGTGCTGCCAACCCGTCAAATCCTTCTATTCCGGGCTGTTTCTTTTCAAACTCCGCCTGACGAAGGGCCATAAATTTCCTGATTTGGGCTTCCAAAGTATCGATCCTCACTTGATTTCGCTTTCGCAGTTCATCCAAAGCAAGCTGAGCGGCATCGAGTTGTTGCTCCTTCTTTTTTGCATTAGTCCCCAATCCTACAATGCCGCTGGTGCCAGAAGTCTTTTCCCCGAATCGCTCTGCATCGTATTCCTCTTGTAGTTGATCCCGGAAAGCTTCAGCCTGTGAAACCTCTGATTTCAGGGTGTCGATTTTTCCCTCCAGCTCCTGGATTTCAGGAAAACCTTTGGCCAGATTGGCTTTAGACTGAGCGATAAATTCGGTCTTCTTCTCATCCAATTTCCGATTGATCTCTCGCTCAAACATTTTCAATTCCAAGGGCTTAGAAATCACCAAAGCAAGTAAAACTGCCAAAACCAATCGTGGGATGGCCAGTTTCCATTCTGCCCAAGCATTTTCCTTTTTTCGCATGCTGGATACGATAAACCGGTCCAGATTGAAGATCATCATCCCCCAAAACAGCCCAAAAAAGATAGCCGGAAGCAGACTTTGGAACACGGTAAATAAGGCATATCCAGCTGCCAAGGCCGCCAAAACTCCTGTGAAAAAGACGGTAGCACCGATTCCTACATACTTATTAGACTCGGTAGGGGTTCTTTTCAAAATGGCAAAATTGGCTCCGCTGCAAAACCAGAAAAACCGGGTGATCGAATTCATAGCAAGGGGATTTGGTAGATGAATAGCTGTATAACGCGAAAACACGACCAAAGAAATCAACCGAGCGGTCCATTCATTGATTTTGGGATGAAAAGGGGCGATTCTGGGATAGAAAGTGGCTTTTTGATCTTCACGGAATGCTGATTGACAAAATCAAAAATTGCTCGGAATGTTCACATTCGGTCAAGAGTATGAACGGTTTTGGTTCAGGTGATTTTTGATTTATGTTTGAGGCTATGAACAGATTTTCGCTTCAACTAATCTTCTCACTAGCTTTAATCAGTCAACTGGGTTTTGCACAGCAAGTACCATTTGAAAACGAGGTTAAACAAATTTCAGCCAAGTATGACAGCTTAGGCTGGAAAGCAGGATCGACGGTGTTTACCGGAAGCTCAACCATACGAATGTGGAGTAACCTGGAAGAAACTTTTCCTAGGGAAGATCTGATCAACACAGGTTTTGGAGGATCCAAAGCTTCCGATCTGGAACGGCATCTGTTCCCTTTGGTGATCAAGTTTGAGCCCAGCCGGGTCTTTATTTACGAAGGAGACAATGACCTCTGGGCAGGCGTGGAAGTTGCTGATATCCTGACCAGCTTAGACAACATTGTCACCCGCATTCACCTTATCAATCCTGACATTGAGATTTTTTTGATCGGAGCCAAACCCAGTCCTTCCCGCTGGGAGAAAAGAGCCAGCTACCAGATTTTCAACCAAAAGCTGAGCGAATACTGCCGGGCCAAGGAGAAGGTAGAGTTTGTGGATGTATGGAAAGCCCTGACCAATTCAGATGGGAGTCCAAGGCCTGAGCTTTACATCCAAGACCAACTTCATCTGAATCAGGAAGGGTATGTGATTTGGGCGGGGATATTTGAGGGATATTTCAAGAATTAGCCTATTCGTTCTTACGGAGCTTGGCTTCAAAAACGTTTAGTGGCAAAATTCCTCCAACTGACCAAGTGAGGCCTTCCCATCGCCGGTCAAACTGACTTGAAGGGGCATCCCCATATTGCACTTGGTACTCTCTGTTAGAGCCGAGGGAGAAAAAGGTACCCAATTCGAAATTAAAGAAGGCCGAATTAAACACCCTTAACCTGGAATGAATACCGGTCATAAAGAAAAATGGGCTTTTTGCTGAGGAAATGATGGAATACGTTTCTTGATTTTCTCCGACTTGGATCGTACCTGATCGGCTATCATCATCCTTCAGAGTGATCATTGACCAATTAGCGTTAATAAAAGCACCTATTCTGAGATTCTCCTTTTCCCCCGTAGGAATATCATAGCGCAAAGTAACTGGCAGAACCAAAAAGGATAAATCAGAATTCATTAAATATTCTCTTCTCTCCCAAATCGGAAAATAAATAGCGCTAGATGAATGATGGATAACTGATAATCCAGATTCCAAGGAGAGATTTAGCTTCCTATATCCAAAGCCCATTCCATATTTCAGACTCAAATCTTCTATTCCCGTTTGTAAATAATCAGGGACAATTCCATATCTCATCCCAAGATGAGGAAAAAAATAGTAGCCATTATCATCACTCAGGGATCGATAATTTTCACTTTTTACAATTCTAGAAGCTTTTTTAGAAGCATTGGTTTGTATCTGAGCCAAAGAATAACTGGCAATTCCACAGCTCATCAAGAGTAAATAAAAAGCTTTCATTGTTAGATCAATTTGATCTATAACTAAGCTTCAAAGAAAAAATTATAAATCCTCACAACTATTTTTCCCTCAACCCTTTCCTACTCCAAAAAGTAGCCAGAATCGACCCGGTCACATTCTGCATCGGTCCAAAAACAGCCGGAGCTAAACCCACGGTTGCTATCTTTCCCAAAATATTGGAAAGCCCAGAAGCCAAACCTGCATTTTGCATCCCAACCTCAATGGCGAGTGTTCGGGCATCTTGCTCCTTCATCCCGATCAATCTGGAAAATCCATACCCAATCCCATAACCCAGCAAATTATGCAGCAAGACCAACAGAATCAAAATCGGACCTATCGCCAACAAACTATCCCGTCCGGCTGCGGTAATCACCAAAATAATCAAGGCAATCCCGAGCATAGAGACCAGAGGTAGGAGTTTTTCAATCCAGGAAGATTTTGAACCCAAGACCTGATTCACGATAAGCCCAGCTCCCACAGGCAGCAGGATGATTTTAAAAATATCCCACATCATCTTGAGGAGATCAATCTCGATAAACTGCCCGGCCAAAAGCTTCATCAAAATCGGAGTCATCAGTGGTGCAATAAGTGTAGTAATCGAGGTCAAAGTCACGGAAAGTGCCACATTCGCCCGGGCTAGAAAAGCCATGACATTCGAAGCGGTCCCACTTGGAGATGAACCAACCAAAATCAGCCCAGCAGCGACCTCTGTTTCCAACCCGCTGACTTTGGCCAAGCCAAAACCGATTATGGGCATAATACTAAACTGAGCCAAAATTCCGATTCCCACAGATTTAGGACTTTTAGCCACAGCCCCAAAATCCCTCCAACTCAAAGTTGCTCCCATCCCAAACATGATGATCTGAATCAGAGGATTGATCAGTCCGGTCAATTTGAAGCCTTCGATTTCCTGAAAATACTGAGGGAAAAACATCCCCAAAGTGACTACTCCCAAAATAGAAACCGGAAAACTGAAAGCCTTCCATGTTGGTTTTGATTGCAACCCAAAAGCCAAGGCAAACCAAAAAAGCACAAACGCATACCCGGATTCTTCCAATCCGACGATCAAAAACGACCCTAACCAAAACAAAAAAAACAGGATGGGAATCAAAAAAGAAAGTCGAACCATGGATGAAGATTTTGAGCCCTTAAAAAAGCATCATTTTTGGAATTTGGACAAGCAGCAAATCAGGTAAGTCTCTGTCAATTGCACTTTTGGGAATTCAGAAACTTCATGGGGCGATAACCTTACTCCCAAATTAAATTCTTACTTTTGCGCCTTCAATTAGGCAAACCATGCAGAATATTCGGAATATCGCGATCATCGCTCACGTTGACCACGGTAAAACAACCCTCGTGGATAAGATCATCCACGCTTCAAAAATCTTCAGAGAAAATCAGCAATTCGACGACCTGATTCTCGACAACAACGACCTGGAACGTGAACGCGGCATCACTATTCTTTCCAAAAACGTATCTGTACGCTACAAGGACCACAAAATCAACATCATCGACACTCCAGGCCACGCCGACTTTGGTGGTGAAGTGGAGCGTGTATTGAAAATGGCCGATGGGGTAATCCTTTTGGTGGATGCCTTCGAAGGACCTATGCCGCAGACCCGATTTGTATTGGGCAAAGCGCTTGCTCTTGGCCTTACCCCTATCGTGGTAGTAAATAAAGTAGACAAAGAAAACTGTCGACCTGATGAAGTTCATGAGGCAGTTTTTGAGTTGATGTTCAACTTGGATGCTACAGAAGAGCAATTGGAATTCCACACCTTGTATGGTTCTGCCAAGCAAAACTGGATGGGACCGGATTGGAAAAATCCGACCGACTCCATCCTTCCTCTTTTGGATGCGATCTTGGAATATATCCCTGCTCCAAAAATCTCCGAAGGAACCCTTCAGATGCAAATTACCTCTTTGGATTACTCCAGCTTCGTGGGCCGGATTGCCATCGGTAGAGTAGCAAGAGGCACGATCTCCGAAAACCAGCAAATCGCCCTTTGCAAAGCGGATGGATCCATCAAGAAAATGAGAGTAAAAGAGCTTCATACCTTTGAAGGTCTTGGAAAAAACAAAGTACAGACCGTAACTGCCGGGGACATCTGTGCAGTAACCGGCATCGAAGACTTTGAAATCGGCGATACCATCGCAGACGTGGAAAATCCTGAGCCCCTTCCTCGTATTGCCATCGATGAGCCTACGATGAACATGCTCTTCACGATCAACAACTCTCCTTTCTTCGGAAAAGAAGGAAAGTTTGTGACTTCCCGTCACCTGAGAGACCGATTGATGAAGGAAACGGAGAAAAACCTTGCGCTACGGGTAGAGCCTACGGATTCTGAAGACCGATTCTTGGTCTACGGCCGAGGCATTCTTCACTTGTCTGTCTTGATCGAAACCATGAGAAGAGAAGGATACGAGCTTCAGGTAGGTCAGCCACAGGTAATCTTCAAGGAAATCGACGGAGTAAAATGCGAGCCGATCGAAACCTTGGTAGTAGACGTACCGCAGGAAACAGCCGGAAAAGTGATCGAATTGGCCACCCAACGAAAAGGTGAGCTTTTGATCATGGAGCCAAAAGGAGATCTTCAGCACTTGGAGTTCAAGATTCCTTCCAGAGGTCTGATCGGTTTGAGAAACAACGTGCTTACCGCCACTCAGGGTGAAGCGATCATGAACCACAGATTTACCGCCTATGAGCCTTTCAAAGGTCCAATCCCAGGCAGAATCAATGGATCTTTGATCTCGATGGAAGGCGGTCAGTGTACGGCCTATGCTATTGACAAACTTCAGGATCGGGGTATCTTCTTTATCGAGCCGGGTGACGAACTCTACACCGGTCAGGTGATCGGAGAGCACTCCAGAGACAATGACTTGGTGGTGAATGTGCAGAAAGGTAAAAAGCTGACCAACATGCGTGCTTCCGGGTCTGACGACAATGTGAGAATTGCCCCTCCAAAGCGTTTCTCATTAGAAGAATCTATGGAATACATCCAAAAAGACGAATACCTCGAAATCACTCCAAAATCTATCCGAATGAGAAAAATCCATTTGGATGAGAACGAAAGAGCCAGAATGGCTAAAAAAGAAGCTTAAGCAGAAAACAAAAAACCTCCTAAGGGAGGTTTTTTTATTCCATTTAGTTCCTGAGTATTTACCGAAAAACTAATTGAGAATCAATACTCTGACCATCACCAAAGATGATGGACCTCTTGCTTGATGTATTTTTCATAGACTTCCGCGGCCGCATTCATTTGACTTTCTGAGAGCGGAGGTAGATCAGCGGCTTGTACATTTTTCAATACTTGATCTGGCGATGAAGCTCCCGGGATTACAGTCCCGACTTCCTCAAACATCAATACCCATCGAAGAGCCTGAGCAGCCAAATCCACATTTCCTGAAAACTCCCCCTTCAACTCTTCGACAGCCGGAAATGCCTTCTCCAAAGGTACCCCTGAGAAGGTTTCTCCTTTGTCAAAAGCCTTTCCCTCCCGATTAAAGTGTCGGTGATCATCCTTTGAAAATTGCGTCTCCTTCGTGATTTTCCCGGTTAAAAGACCGCTTGCCAAGGGTACGCGGACAATCAGCCCAATATTATTTACTTTGGCATGCCTGAAAAAAAGCTCGGATGGGCGCTGACGAAAAAGATTGAATATAATCTGGACGGTGGATACAATATCATATTTCATCGCTGTCATCGCTTCATTGATTCGCTCCACTGATACTCCCATTGCAGCAATTTTCCCTTCCCTCTTCAAATCTTCAAAAAGAGAGAAAATTTCACTCCTTAAATAAACGGGGCTGGGAGGACAATGCAATTGAATCAAATCGATCTGCTCCACTCCAAGATTCCGGAGGCTATCCTCCACATACTTTCTCAATCGAACAGGTGTGTAACCTTCATCGACATGTGGCTGAATCCTCCGGCCGCATTTGGTAGCAATGAAGATTTTCTCACTTCTTTCCTTGACAGCCTTTCCTACCGCGGCCTCACTTAATCCTCCGTCATACACATCAGCTGTATCCACAAAGTTTACACCCTCATCAAATGCTGCATGCAGGATGAGGTTTGCCTTTTTTGGCTCAAAAGCACTTCCCCAGCCGCCTCCTACCTGCCAGGTGCCTATACCTATTTCAGATACTTGCCAATCCGTTTTCCCAAGAACTCGATAGTTCATAATTTTATATTGTAAAGACAGCCACGTTTGAAAAAAGCTAAAACGGTCTGATAAAGGAATAGCAATTTAAATTTTTATCTTTAAATCGCTTTCAAATTACCTTCTCACAGAGCTAATTTCTATCATCAAAATACATGACTTCAAGGAGAAAAGTCTTAAAATCCCTGGGAATGGCGAGTGCTGTTTCCTTATTTCCATTTCATTTTACTCAATCCAAATCCATGGCCCAACCACTTATTCATCAGGTCTATTTCTGGCTGCACAAAGAGTCTGATTTGAAAGAATTCATGACCGATGCCGCCCCTATGCTAGGAAGGTGTAAGGATGTCTCCCGCTTTATCATGGGAACTCCAGCCCCCACTGAAAAAAGAGAAGTAGTCGATCATAGCTTCCATGTGTCTTGCACACTCTTTTTCGATTCTCTGGAAGCACAGGCAGCCTATCAAACTGACCCCTTGCATTTGGAGTTTATTGAAAAGTATTCTGCAATGTGGAAGACAGTTAAGGTTTACGATATAGCCATCTAAACCTTTCCCACCCTTTACTTCGTTTATCGAAAAAAAAATCAGTTATGAAGAAGCTCAATTGGATATTTGGATTGGTGCTGGTAGGACTTTGGGCTTGTGACCCTGAGGAAACCCCCACTCCGGTAGTTCCGGGTCAGGAAGTGAAAAAGGCTATTGTTGATGTCATGAGAGAGTGGTATTTCTGGAATCTGGAATTGCCTACTTCGATCGATATTGCCCAATATGGAAGCAATGAGGATCTCCTCAATGCAATAATTTTCAAGCCACTGGATCGGTTTTCCTACCTGACGACACAGGAAGCATTCAACAACTCCTTTGTTGGGAGAAATGCAGGACATGGATTCGGGTTTGCCTTCACGGCTGAAGAAAGGTTATTTGTTTCCTTTGTCTTCAGAGAGGCCCCTGCCGGAAAAGACGGCTGGGAAAGAGGCTGGGAAATCATAGAAATCAATGGCAAACCGATTGCTTCCTATAAGACTTCCTCAGGAGGGTATGATTTTCAGCTGGGTCCTTCTGACCCGGGAGTCTCCAACACTTTCACTTTCCGACTTCCTGACGGTACCACGACCACCCGCACCAATGTTAAGGCTGAGTACCAGTCCAATTCTGTATTAGATAGGAGAGTTTTTGAAGAAGGAGGAAAAAAAGTGGGCTATTGGGCCTATCAGAGCTTTAGAGCCACTGCTGGACTTTCTCCTACACGGAGTCAGGAAGTCCAAAACTCCATGGAGTATTTCCAAAATCAGGGAATCAATGAACTAATCATTGACTTGAGATACAACGGCGGAGGTTCTGTGGCTGTGGCAGAACAGATTCTCAACTACTTGATCCAAGTCTCCAATACCGGAAAAGTGATGTACACCAACAAGCTCAATTCCTTAAAATTCAGCTTGAATGAAACGGAGAATTTCAATAAGATCGGAAATCTGAATCTCAATCGAGTCATTTTCATTACCTCGAGAGGCTCAGCCTCAGCATCTGAACTGATCATCAATAGTCTGGACCCCTATATGGAAGTGGTATTAATTGGAGATAACACCTTTGGCAAACCGGTAGGCTCCTTTCCTCTTTCCCGCTACAGCCGAACGCTGGAGACAAATAATGTCGAACTGGTACCCATTACTTTTGCAATTGCCAATTCTCAGGGAAAAGCAGAATATTTCGAAGGATTCCCTGCCAACTTCCGGGTTGGAGATAGTCCTGAATTCAACTGGGGTGACCCTAGAGATCTTCGGTTAGCAGCTGCGCTTCAGTACATTCAGGATGGAGGAGTCAGCGGAAGATGGGCAAATACGTATTACAAACCCGTTTGGGAGATGATTGATGCCTTCAAAGGCTTGGAACAGGAATTTCCAGCCTATTAACAATAGGCTCGAAGAGTAAGCCCGGAAGAATTTTCGGGCTTATTTTTTTTGGTGCCTCTGGATGAGTACATCCATCACCTCATCGAGTTCATACCCCTTGGCTTCGAGCAGTATGAGGTAGTGAAAAAGCAAATCGGCAGCCTCTCCAAGGAATAATTCTTTGTTGTCATCCTTGGCTTCAATGACTATTTCCACCGCTTCCTCTCCTACTTTTTGGGCGACTTTATTGATGCCCTTTGCAAACAGTGAAGCTGTGTAGGACTTATCCGAAGGGTTGTTCTTGCGGTCTTTGATGATGGCACGAAGTTGATCGATAAAGCCAGTTTTGGAGGTATTTTCTTCATCCCAGCAGGTATCCGAACCCGTATGGCACACAGGTCCTCTCGGGTTCGCCTTCACTAAAATGGAATCCCCATCACAATCCCCTGCAATCGAAACGACCTCCAAAAAATTTCCGGAAGTCTCTCCTTTCGTCCATAGGCGATTTTTGCTTCGAGAGAAAAAGGTCACCATTCCGGTCTCTTGGGTTTTCGCCAAGGCCTCTTCGTTCATATAGCCCTGCATCAGGACTTTTCCGCTCAAGGCATCTTGGACAATGGCCGGAATCAGGCCGTTCATTTTAGTAAAGTCGATGTTCATGTCTTCTATTTCTTTGAAATACTGTAGAAATACAATCGATATTTTGCCCGATAAATCGGGCTGATATAAATAGATATAAATTATACTCCTACAATTTCATCCTGACTTTTCAGAATCTATTTCTACTTTATTTCAACCGTATTTCTAATTATTTCCTAATACTTATCCCCTCTCCAATCAAATAACTCTTCAACTCCGGAATTCCTATTTCTTTAAAATGGAAAATACTCGCAGCCAATGCTGCATCTGCTTTTCCAAAGGTAAACACATCTTTGAAATGAGGCATATTCCCAGCACCACCTGAGGCAATGACAGGAATGGATAAGACTGAGGATATCTCCGCTGTCAATTCATTGGCAAAGCCTGCCTTGGTCCCATCATGATCCATTGACGTGAGCAAAATCTCTCCCGCTCCCCGATCGGCCACTTCCTGAGCCCAGGCTTGGGTTCTTAGCAAGGTGGGCTTTCTCCCTCCGTGAGTATGGACAAAATCTAATCCATCCACATTTCGGGTATCGATAGCCACCACCAAACACTGCGAACCAAATTCTTTGGCCATTTCGTCAATTACTCCTGGATTTTTGACTGCGGCGGAGTTAATGGAAATCTTATCTGCACCCGCTGCCAAAAGCACTTTCACATCCTCCACAGTTGAGATTCCTCCACCTACCGTGAAAGGAATATTAATCGCTTTGGCCACTTTGGTCACCAATTCAGCCAGCGTTTTTCGCTTGTCTACTGTCGCTGTAATGTCCAAAAAGACGAGTTCGTCCGCCCCTTCGTCCGAGTAGATTTTTGCCAATTCGACCGGATCACCTGCATCCCGAAGCTGGACAAAATTAACCCCTTTGACTGTGCGGCCGTCTTTGATATCGAGGCAAGGGATGATTCGTTTGGTTAACATGATTGGCTATTCAATAACTTCTTAATTCTTTATTCGAGGTTCAGTGTTCGATATTTTTGTAATTACGATTTACGATTTTGGATTTACGACATCCTTGTGGACTTCAATCCTTTATTCGGAAATTTCAACTTTTGGAAAATATGTTTGAGGTTCTTCAAAGTGTCGTAAATCGTCATTCGTAAATAGTAACTTAAAAGGCTGCCAATTCCTCCAAAGTCACTCTCCCCTCATAGTACGCCTTCCCTACAATCGCTCCGTAAACCCCAACTTTCTCAAGTTCTTCCAAGTCTTTGACTGAAGATACACCTCCACTAGCGATGAGCTTCAACTCAGGAATTTCCTGCAAAATCTCACGGTACAAGTCCACTGATGGTCCTTGAAGCAAACCGTCTTTGGCCACATCGGTGCAAATCACATAGCGGATTCCTTTGTCGAAATAGCTTTGGATAAAAGGAATCAATTCCACCGAAGTGGTCTCTTCCCAACCTCCCACAGCGATTTTCCTGTTTTTTGCATCTGCACCGAGAATAATTTTCTCCGATCCGTACTTGGTAATCCATTCGTCGAAAAGAGTTGGATTTTTCACCGCAATACTTCCTCCAGTCACCTGCTTAGCACCCAGGGCGAAAGCTTTTTCAATCTCGGCATCGGACTGAATACCTCCACCAAAATCCACCTGCAAACTCGTCCCTGCACAAATTCGCTTTAAAACATCTCCATTGATGATTTTTTTAGCTTTAGCACCATCTAGGTCCACTAGATGCAAGCGAGAAATTCCGGCACTTTCAAAGCGCTTCGCCATTTCGAGCGGATCGTTGTGGTATTCTTTTTTGCTGCTGTAATCGCCCTGACTGAGGCGAACGCACTTGCCTCCGATAAGGTCAATGGCGGGAATGATATACATAGTAAGACTTTAGATGCAAGACCTAAGACACAAGACTTGCGGGATTTAAGGTTTGAGGTTCTATTGGGCCAACTCCCCCTTTCAAAGGGGGCTGGTGGGATTAATTTACGATCTACGAATGACGATTTACGACCACTTTCTGAACTTCAATCATTCCACTCAAAATTTAAACTTTGAGAATTAGGTCTGAAGTCCCAAAACATGTCGTAAATCAAAAATCGTACATCTTAAATCCTTTAAATGTTTAAGAAGTTAGCTAGCAATTTCTCCCCCACCGTACTGCTTTTCTCCGGGTGGGCTTGAATCGCCCAGTAATTATCCCGATGAAGAATGGCAGTAAAGTCATGAATGTAATGGGTAGTAGCAATTGTGGCTTCGCTCAACTCAGCGTAATAGCTGTGCACGTAGTACAGGAACTTCGAATCGGGAAGGTCCTTCAGCAACACGTTGTCAGCAAGATTTTCGATCTCATTCCAACCCACATGAGGCACTTTGAATTCCTGTGAATTCTCCGGAATAAAGCGCTTCACCTTCACAGGAAAGATTCCCAAGCACTCGGTGTCGTTTTCCTCAGAATGTTCACAGAGCAACTGCAAGCCCAAGCAAACGCCCAAAAAGGGCTGCTTGATATCCTTGATCACCTGATCAAGTTGGCGGGCCTTGAGATAGGTCATGGCGGAGTTCGCTTCACCCTGCCCGGGAAAGATGACCTTGTCCGCCGCGTGGATTTCCTTCGGATCATCCGTCAGCACCGCATCTGCACCCAATCGCTCCAAGGCATAGAGGACCGATTGTACATTGCCGGCGTTGTATTTGATTACTGCTATTTTCATTTGTTGAAGTCCGGTGTCCGATGTCCGGTGTCCGATGAATTTCATCCGACATCGGTCATCCGACATCCAACCGTTTTCTTATGTCTTGTATCTAGCTTCTAGTTTCTTTCTCAGCTACCATCTCCTCCAACACCTCCTCAATCTCAGGAAGAGAATTGAAAAGCTGTTCGTAGCTGTCGATCACCCAATATTTATCCTGGAAGCGATCTTTCCAGTATTCGGTACTCATGATGTGGCGGACATCGTAGGGAAAGTGCTTCGGTTCGTCAGAAAGGGAAAACTTGGTCTCTCCAGCCGAACTCAAAATCCCAGCGCCATACACCCTCAATTCTCCATCTTCCCGAATCAATCCAAACTCAATCGTAAACCAATAAATCCGGCTCAGCAACTGAATCGCCCAAGGATCCTGAATGTGCTTCAGGGCAATTCCGCTCAGCTTTTCCAGAAAATCAACATAGTGCTGGTTGGTCAGCAAGGGCATGTGGGCAAAGGCATCGTGAAACATGTCCGGCTCCTCAAGGTAGTCCAGCTGTTCCATTTTGCGAAGCCAGGTAGACGAAGGAAAACGCTTGTTGTTCATCAATCCGAAAAACAAATCGTCATCGATCAATCCCGGCACGACTTGGACCGCCCAGCCTGTGGTTTTTAAAAGGATCTCGTTTAGTTCCTCAAAGTTGGCAATACGATCCGCGGTGAAGTTTACAGTTTTCACCCCTTCCAAATAGGCCTTGGAGGCTGCTTTGGGAAGGTTGGGCATCTGCCTTTCGAAAAGGATTTTCCATACCTTAAAATCTTCCTCGGTGTAGGCGGCGTAATCCTGCCTCATTTCTTTCAGTCTGGGGTCGGAAAAGACCCAGTCTTTGGCTTGGTTAATCATTTTATAGTTGGGTTTATCTCTGTTCATTTTACTTCTAAAACTGGAAAAGGCCTAAACCGGTTACGGAATAGGCCTTTTTATATCTTCAGCAAAAACCAAAGTCATTCCTATCCCTCATTGGAGGAAATAATTAGAATGATGCACGAAGGTTCTTGGCGTTGGATTCATGGTGTGAATTTAAGCAGGGATTCGTCTCGGCACAAACAAATTTTACAGGAGGTCGAAAGTTTCCCTAAAGTAGCTTGACCTATGCCTTGCGACAATTAGTAGTGTTTCTCTTTTCCGAATTTTTCATAAATAAAGTCTTGATTTTTGGGTGAAATCAATCCTTTGGGAATATTGAGCTTCTCCTTTAAAAACCACCGGGAAAGGGTTTTGGCAGAAATCCCAAACTCTTGGGCGATTTCCTGACGGGATTTGGGTTTTCGGGACATGGGAAAAAAATGTGAATGACTTGGATAATATAAACTACATCCAATCATACCTGATGGACTGTTAAGAAACAAATCTAAATTGATAATTGTTAGACAAATTTTAAGCTGATTCCCGAAGAAAAAATTATTGAGAAATGCCCTCAAAAACTAAATTGTCCGATTTATTTAAAAAATAAGTCCACATTTTTGAAGTGAACCAAATTAAAACACAATGAAAAACTTAAAATCAATTTCCGCAAAACTTGGGTTAGTTTTAGCCTTCCTCGGATTCTTCGGGTTTAATTCCCTAGATGTGCAAGGCCAAGATGCAAAGATCTATGAAGCCTGTCCAGGAACAGAGATAGCTTTGCATCGTCAACTTCAGACCGGAACCTCGGTGAGTGTTGGGGAATTGGGTGTCCCAAAATTTAGTCCAATATATGTATGTGAAGAAGGGGGCTGGTGCTGCCCAATGGAATACGCATAACGCCACCGTTTTTAAGACTATTTTCCATGGCTTTCCTCTGAAAGCCATGGAAAAATTCAATAATAAATGAAGAAGATAACCTATCTAATTGCTATTATTTTATTAGCCTACTGCCAGCCCAAAAGGGAGGAAATAAATAGTCTTTCTCCAAATACTTTTGCTATCTATCCTACAGAAGGTATTACAATACCTTTATCAAAAATAGTAGAACGAGCCGAAGTAATCCATCCTAAAGAAAGTGAAATTATAGCGCATTCTAGAACTCCCATCATATTTGAAGACAAACTAATCATAGTCGATAGTCAAAAACAAAAGAAAATCCAAATATTCAATACCAAAGGGGATTTTCTTTATACCATTCAGGCGACAGGGGAAGGACCGGGAAAGTTTAAAATTCCAAGCTTGGTAAGGATAAATGAAAATGGAGACCGACTATTAGTCTACTGCGCATTAACAAAAAAAATACTTCAGTTTGATTGGAAAGGTAATTTTTTAGAAGAGACCCATATAAATGAAATAGGTCTTATTGGTGATCTTATCGAAAAGGAAAGTGAAATTATCTTCCTAAATGTGATGACTGTCGATTCTAAAAAAAGAATCGGAAAATTAAATCTACAGACCTATGCTGAAGACAAGAAAATCACATTTTTTGAAAACTATCCAGGAGAATTTATAAAAGTGTTAGAAGATAAAACCCAATACTTTTTTCCGACCGTTTCAAAAGAGGAATTCTATTTTCTTGACATTTACTCCAATAATTTGGTAAAAATGGATTGGGAAGGAAATCACTCGATAATTCGATTTACTATTCAAAATAACCCCTTGATATTAGATCCCGAAAAGGTCCACAACCCCATGGATATTTACGATCAAATTTATTTATCTGACGCCTTTTATCTCTACAATTACATCAATGTCGGAAATAACAAAATACTTCTACCAATAATTAAAGGACCATCAGTACATTGTACTATTTTGCTTGATACTGAAAAAAACAGCGTTGAAGTAATTTCCAAATTCGAAAACGGACTTGATAACTTATTGCCGAGTGAAGCAATAGCAGCTCCTGGAGACATCCACTCCAAAACAGCAATTGTTTCTCTAGATTCCGACTACGTATATGAAAGAATGAAATCCATGGACCTAGATCAAAATGAATTTACTAAGGAGCTTAAAAAGTTAAATACCCCAGAAAATCAAAATCCAGTATTTATCATCTACCACCTAAAGTAACAAGAAAGAAAATAATCCTTTTCGTAAAAATCTTTCTGATCCAAGCGGCTAGTCACGCACTTTGGGCAAAATCCAAATTCAATTATCCATCAGATCAGCTTTTCAGCCGCCTTGTTGGATCATACTTATGTTTACCTCAACAGGTATCAAAAACTTCGCTTGAAAGTGATTCGTTTTTGGTGTAATATTACATCAAATCAATTAACTATGGCACGACAAAGCATTTCCCTTACCCCTCCAAATGACGAATGGTTGAAATCCCAAGTGGATAATCAGGAATACTCCAGCAAAAGCGAATTGATCAATGATCTGATCCGTCAGGCCAGAAAACAGCAGGCTGAAATAGATTGGCTAAGAGCAAAAATTGAAAAAGCCGAAAAAGGTGGATTTACCTCCGATACCAAAGAGCAGATTTTGACTGAAGCAAAAGCTTTGGTGAATGGCTGATTATAAATTAAGCGAAGAGGCCAAAGAAGACTTGATCCGAATCTATCGGTATGGGGTAAATAGATTCGGCATGAGTCAGGCGGACCGATATTTCGAGAATTTTTTCGAGTGCTTTGAAAGGATTTCCGAGCGGCCCTTATCTTTTGAATCCATAGAACACATTAAATCAGGATACAGGCGTTGTGTCTGTGGAACCGACAGCATTTACTTTCGAGTAAATCAGGAAACGGTCGAAATAATGGCTATTGTTGGACGACAGGATTTGTCCAATATTTTGTAATCCTTTGTAATTCTGTCGCTTTCTGTCCTGATTCTCCAGAATCTGGACTTTAAGAATAAAAAATGCTGCTTTTGGAAAAGCAGCATAACAGCGGAAACTTGTTATCCTGCTTCTCCCGAAGCAGGACAGTTATTCAAACCTGTATCGTTTTTTACAACAGCTCGAACGTTTTCCTTTTCGCAAAAATCTCTCTGATCCAAGCGGCTAGTCTCGCACTTTGGGCAAAGTCTAAGGTTTGTTGTCCGTCGGAGTAGGCTTTCTCAGGAACTTCATGAGATTCGTAGATGATACCATCTGCACCAGCCATCACTCCTGCCAAAGCCATCTGAGGCACATAGGCCCGGATTCCAATGCCATGAGAAGGATCGACGATTACCGGTAAGTGAGATTTGGCTTTCAGGATCGGAATGGCATTGAGGTCAAGCGTATTTCTGGAAGCCCGTTCGTAGGTTCGGATACCTCGCTCGCAAAGGATCAGTTTTTCATTACCGCCGGAGAATACATACTCCGCAGATTGCAGAAGTTCCTCGATCGTACCGGAAATCCCCCGCTTGATCATCACGGCTTTGTCCACTTTGCCGAGTTCGTCAAGGAGATTGAAGTTTTGAGAGTTTCGAGCGCCAACTTGGTAAATGTCCACGTAAGGGTACATTTCGTCGATTTGAGAAGTCTGCATCACTTCGGTGACGATCTTCACCCCTGCTTCGGATGCGATGGAATGCCACAATTTCAGTCCATCGATACCCATGCCCCGGAAAGCATAAGGGGAAGTTCGAGGCTTGAAGACCCCACCACGCATCATGGTAATGCCATTTTCTACGCAGTGGTTGACAACTTTACGGATTTGATCTTCGGATTCGATCGAGCAAGGGCCGGTGATGATGGCCATTTCTCCATCTTTGATAAAAACCCCATCGCCGAGATCAACTGAAGTCGGCTTGGCCTTCCACTTTTTGGACACGAGCTTGTATTCGTCCGAGACGATGTGGATGTCCTGAATGCCGTCCATCTGACCGATGCGGCGGATGTCAAATTCATTTTTGCCGATACCGATGATGTAGTCACCGAGTTGGGTTTTGACCTCGGTGGTTTTGTAGCCGCTCTCATTGACTTTAGAGATCAGTTTTTCTTTTTGGGAATCGGTGATATCGGGTTGAAGTTGGATAATCATGGGGAAGTACGAATTACGATTTTTGATTTACGCCATTGTGAGTAGTGTTGAAACTTTTCCAAAGTTTCAAGCTTTGGAAAAGTTCCTATCGAATAACTGACTGAATGTAGTCTTGGATCTCCTGATTGAGGTCTTGAGCATCTTTGATTTTTTTAATAAATGCCGAACCGATAATCGCTCCGTTGCTGTACTGAGAAGCGGTCGTGAAAGTTTGGGCATCGGAAATACCAAAACCGATCAGTTGGGGATTTTTGAGATTCATGGCTTTCACCCGCTCGAAATAGGCGATCTGTTCTTCTGAAATATCCGCCTTGGCTCCCGTAATCGAATGGGAGGACACCATGTAGATAAATCCGTCGGTGTTTTCATCGATTTCCCGGATACGCTTTTCGGAAGTCTGCGGTGAGATCAAAAAGGTATTGACCAAGCCGTAGGAGTCAAACAGGCTTTTGTATTCATCCAAATACTGCTGCATGGGAAGGTCAGGCACGATGAGTCCGTCCACGCCGACTTCCTTGCACTTTTTACAAAACTCCTCCATCCCAAACTGCATGATCGGGTTGAGATATCCCATCAAGACCACCGGCAGATGGACTTTGGCACGGAAACCTTTGAGTTGCTCAAAGAGTTTTTTCATGCTCATCCCATTTTCAAGAGCGATCATGTTGCTGTCTTGGATCGTGGGACCGTCGGCTATCGGATCGGAATAGGGAATCCCGATTTCGATAATGTCTGCGCCTCCCGCCTCAATGGCTTCCATGACCGGAATAGTATTTTCAAGCTCGGGAAATCCTGCCGTAAAGTAAATCGAGAGCACCCGATCCTGTTTGGTATTGAATAAGTAGTGTATGCGATTCATTGGTACGTTTGCAATATTTAAACCTAAAGTTTGAAAAGTATGATTTACGAAGTACGATTTACGAGCTTGTGAGTAGTGTTGATCCATTAATCAAAATCAATCTGCTACTGGATTTGATGATTAAGATCCTAAAGATTTCGTAAATCCAAAATCGTCAATCGTAAATCAATAATTTCCCCACTTGATATATGTCTCCAGGTCCTTGTCCCCTCTTCCGGAAAGGTTGATCACAATCACATCGTCTTTTCGGTATTCGATCATGTTCAGGGCATGGATGGCGTGGGCAGTTTCGATAGCAGGAATGATTCCCTCGGTTCGACTGAGCAGAATCCCTGCTTTCATGGCATCTTCATCCTCCACAGCCACAAACTCTGCACGCCCAATATCAAACAAATGCGCGTGAACAGGTCCGATCCCAGGATAATCCAAGCCTGCTGAAATGGAATGTGGCTCGACCACTTGTCCGTCTTCGGTTTGCATCAAGATGGTTTTGGATCCGTGCAAAATACCCGGAGTACCCAATACAGTGGTAGCTGCGGATTTCCCCGAACTGATTCCCAAACCAGCAGCTTCGGCTGCAATCAAACGGACTTCAGGTGTATTGTAATAGTGGTAAAAGGCTCCTGCCGCATTCGATCCACCACCTACACAGGCGATGACCGCATCTGGATTTTCACGTCCTTCTTTTTGCTTCAGCTGCCATTTAATTTCCTCAGAAATAACCGACTGGAATCGAGCAACCATTTCCGGATACGGGTGCGGCCCAACGACTGAACCGATGATGTAATGGGTATCAACTGGATTGTTGATCCAAGCACGCATGGCCTCGTTGGTGGCGTCTTTGAGGGTTTTGGAGCCGGAAGTCGCGGGCACGACTTTGGCGCCGAGGATTCTCATTCGTTCCACATTGGGACGCTGACGCTGAATATCCAACTCGCCCATGTAGACTGTACAATCCATGCCCATCAAGGCACAAACCGTCGCAGTCGCTACCCCATGCTGACCGGCACCGGTTTCGGCGATGATTCGCTTTTTACCCAGTCTTTTGGCCAAAAGGATTTGGCCCACCGTATTGTTGACTTTATGCGCGCCGGTATGGCAAAGATCTTCCCGCTTGAGGTAGATTTTGGCTCCGTATTGCTCAGAAAGACGATGGGCAAAATAGAGCGGAGTCGGGCGCCCGACAAAGTCCCTCAACAAGGTCTGAAACTCCAGTTGAAATTCCTGACTAGCTACAATCGCATCATAATTTTCCTTCAATTCTTCAATATTGGGATGAAGCATCTCGGGGATATATGCCCCTCCAAACTTCCCGTAAAAGCCTTTTTCATCTACACGTATCATGAGCTTTAGTTAATGGTTAAACGTTAAGGGTTAAGCATTTTTGACGCATCAAACCCACAGACTTTGATTTAATTTTTATCGAGATTCTTTTTGAATCGCTTCAGTTTTTCAATGTTTTTTAGACCGGGAGCATCCTCAAATTTAGAGTTCAGATCCACGCCTTGGAGTTGGGGGATTTGCTCTCGCAAAGCCAAGACTTCTTCAGCACACTCTTCATCCAAACCTCCACTGAGCAGAAAGCCTTTGTCAAAGGGATAAGTTTTCAAAATTTCCCAGTCAAACCGCTTACCCGAACCTCCATGGGCCGCTGTAGCGGTATCGAAAAGAAACTTGCTCACAAATGGCAGGTAGCCTTCCAGACTTTTCAAATCGATCTCTTCTCCCACCGAGATCACTTTCCAGAGTTCCGCCTCGGTTTTTTCAGCCAGACTTTTCACAAAATCAGGCGACTCACTTCCATGAAGTTGGATCGCAGAAAGGCCAAATTGGTCCACTTTTTTGAGAATTTCCTCCACTGTTTCATTGACAAATACTCCGACTTTCTTGACCGGAAATTCTTTCAATTCAGCAGCTTTTTCATCTGAAACATAGCGGGGAGATTTGGGATAAAAGATCAATCCCATCCAATCCGGCCCAATCTCCGAAATCAAACTCCGGATATTGTCCGGTTCACGCATGCCACAGACTTTGAGCTCCATCAGGCTTGGCTTAGCTCGGATTCCAAGGCTTTCAGCTTTCCGAATTCCTTGATAAAATTGTAAGCGGCCTGCTCCGGACGACTTGACTTCATGAAGTTTTCTCCGATCAGGAAGCCATCAAAGCCCGCTTTTTTCAGTTCCACCAGCGTCTTCGGTTCAGAAATCCCACTCTCTGACACCTTGACAAATTGAGGAGGAATCCGCTCAACCAACTGCAGAGAAGTATCCAAAGAAACATCGAAAGTTTTGAGGTTACGGTTATTCACCCCTACCAAATCCAGAGCGTCACAAAGACTTCGATCCAGCTCTTCGCCATCATGAACCTCCATTAAGACCTCAAGTCCCAAACTCTTGGCGAAATAGGCCAAAGACTTCAATTTTTCAGGCTCCAAAGCTGCCGCAATCAGCAGAATGCAATCTGCCCCGATGGATTTGGCTTCGATGATTTGATATTCATCCACCACAAAATCCTTTCTCAGAATCGGACAAAAATTGAATTTTCGGGCGATTTTAAGATCCTCATTGGTACCTCCGAAGTATTCCTTATCGGTCAGGATGGAAAGGGCAGATGCCCCAGCCTGCATGTATCCGATACTGACTTGCTCCACTGAAGCTGAAGCATTGATCCAACCCTTGGACGGGGACTTCCGCTTGAACTCGGCGATGATTCCTGACTTTTCCGGATGACTTACATATTTTTTCATGGACACCACCGGCCCGGAGAAGTAGATGCTTTTTTCCAGCAGTTTGACAGGAATCAGACTCTTTTTCTCGTCTACTTCCTTGTATTTATCAGCAATGATTTTTTCCAGAATATTCATAAGAATTTGTTAAGCGAATGAAACGGTGGTTTGGGGATTGACCAAACCATTAAATACCTTAAGTGCCTTGCCGCTAAGCAACACTTCCTCGGCTTCCAAAACCGCATCAGCAAAGCTCAACCCTTCTCGAGCTGTCACCAAAGCCGCCGCCGCATTGGCAATAACGACTTGGTTTTGAGCATTTTCCCCTTTTCCCTTCAATATATTTTCAAAGATTTTTGCTGACTCCTCCACTGTAGCCCCTCCTTTGATGCTTTCAGCAGAAAGCCTAGAAAGTCCGATAGTTTCAGGATTATATAATTTCTCACCCGAGTTGGAAATCATCTTAAACGGACCCGTGAGAGAAATCTCATCATATCCATCCAGCGCGTGAAGGATTGAAAATTTCCCTTCGGTTTCTTGGTATAAATACCCGTACAAACGAGCCAATTCTAAGCTAAATACGCCGACCAATTGCTTTCTCGGAAAGCTTGGATTTACCATTGGACCGAGCATATTAAAAAAGGTCTTGACCCCAAGTTCCTTCCGAATCGGCGCCACATTTTTCATAGCCGGATGGAAAAGCGGTGCATGCAAAAAGCAAAGACCTGCTTCATCCAAAGAGCGGCGGATTTCCTCGATATCATTGGTAAATTGGTAGCCAAAATATTGGAGCAAATTGGAGGAACCACAAATGGAAGAAACGCCCGTATTGCCATGCTTGGCCACATTTTGCCCCGCACCAGCGACGATAAAGGAAGAAAGCGTGGAAATATTAAACGTATCTTTGCCATCTCCTCCTGTACCGCAAAGATCCATGGCATCGTATTCGTCGATTTCCACGGGAATACAAAGCTCCAGCATCGCTTCACGAAATCCCCGAAGCTCTTCCACTGTGATGGATCGCATCAGGTAAACCGTCATAAAAGCGGCAATTTGACTGGTATTGTAGCCTCCAGTGGCAATATTTTTCAACACTTCCCGGGCTTGTTCCTGAGAAAGCGTTTGATGGGCAATCAACTGATTTAAAATATCTTTCATGGGTGATTATGGAGTGGGTGAACTTCAAATTTAAGAATCTAACCAATTCTGCATGATTTTGACGCCGTTTTCTGTCAAAATACTTTCCGGATGAAACTGAACCCCTCTTACATCAAACTGTTTGTGGCGCACAGCCATAATCTGTTGATCGGGCGTCCTGCCGATTACCTCTAAGTCAGAGGAAAGCGTAGATTCATCAATTACCCATGAATGGTATCGGCCGATTTTAAAGGTCTTAGGAACGTCTTTGAACAACAAATCATCCTGCACCGTCACCTCAGAAGCTACCCCGTGAAGGACTTCAGAGAGATTGATCAGATCCCCACCAAACGCCTCCCCAATTGCCTGATGTCCCAGGCAAACTCCCAAAATGGACTTGGAGGAGGAATATGTTTTCAACAATTCCGGCATGATTCCAGCCTCAGAAGGAACTCCAGGACCGGGAGAAAGGAGAATCTTATCGTAGTTGGCGACATCTTCCAAGTTGATTTTATCATTTCGAAAGACATCCATCTGCGCTCCATACCCCAACTGCCGGACGATATAGACCAGGTTGTAGGTGAAAGAGTCGTAGTTATCGAGAACAAGAATACGCATCGTTTTATTTTTCAATTCGGTTGCAAGGTGGTAAAGTTGTAAAGTGGCTAGGTTCATGAACCCTAATCCCCGGATTTAATCCTTTTTATTTTTCAGGTAAGTAATTAATGCTTTGATCTGCTTTGAAAGTCCGATCAATTCCTCTTTTAAGATTAAATAATCTTCTTTAGAGACTCTTCCAACTTCAACTAGAAGGGCTAATTGGCTTCTCAATTCTCCAGCTAATCCTTTAGCATATCCTAGAAATTTGATGAATTGAATTCTATTATTATACTCAAAACCTTCAGCAATATTATTTGAGATGGAAACAGCAGATCCAATGAGCTGATCTCTTGATTTATAATCATTCTTCAAGGGGAGTTGGTCGGATAAACGATAAACCTGAACTCCGATAGCAATTGATTTTTGCCAAATAACCAATTCTTCAAAACTATTTGCTTTCATGATTTTAAAATTCGGATTAGCTCAACTTTACAACCTTACCACATTCCAACTTTACCACTCAAATATTCTCAGCAGCCCGTAAAGCCACTCTCAGTGCTTCCAGCTTATTGGCCACTTCCTGCAACTCTGAGGGAATCGAGCTTTTGGCTACCACTCCTGCTCCAGCCTGGAATCTCAGGTGATTGTTTTCAGAGACAAAGGATCGGATCAAGATGGCATGATTAAAATCTCCATTGAATCCCAAGTAGCCGATCGCACCACCGTAGAATTGACGGCTGACATTTTCGAGTTCGTCGATCAGTTCCATTGCCCGGTATTTCGGAGCTCCTGAAAGCGTACCCGCAGGAAAAGTATCCGCAACGAGTTGAAGCGGATTGGCTCCCTCAGCAAGTTGACCGGTGACTTTGGAAACAAGGTGAATCACATGGGAGTAATATTGAATTTCTTTGAAAACATCTACTTCAACCAAATCAGAAGATCGGGAAAGGTCATTTCTGGCCAAATCCACCAACATCACATGCTCAGAATTTTCCTTGGGATCGTCGAAAAGCTTCTTAGCCAATTCCGCATCCTCGATGTCATTACCTGTTCGCCGGAAAGTACCCGCAATCGGAAAAATGGTCGCTTTACGGTTTTTGACCACAATCTGTGCTTCGGGCGAACTTCCAAACACTTTGAAAGAACCGTAGTCAAAATAGAACAGATAGGGGGAAGGATTGACCGATCGAAGAGCCCGATAGACGTTGAATTCATCGCCTTTAAACTCCGTGGAAAAGCGTCTGGATAGCACGATCTGAAACACATCCCCTCTGAAGCAATGCTCACGGCCTTGGTTCAATATCTTCAAAAACTCCTCGTCGGTGTAGTTGGAGACCTCGTCGCCTACCCTTTTGAAGGAGTAAGCCGGGATGTTTTTATTATTGAGAAGCGTCTCGATCTCAGCGATATACTCCGGATTATTGGCTCCGGCTACGCGGTGCTCGAAAAGGTGCAATTCGTTTTTATAATGATCCACCACGATGATATTCTGATACATCGCATAGTGCATCATCGGGATTTCGTTGGGTGAAGTTTTGCTCAGTTTGATATCCTCAAACCAGCCCACCGTATCGTATTGAATGTATCCGAAAAGTCCGTTGGTACTAAACTTAAACTTATCCAGAGTCGGGTCAAACTTATTTCCAAATGCCCGCAGACAGTCCATCAGGCGCTTTTGTGCGGTGACTTCGTAGACTAGCTCTTTCCCATCGGGAAGCTTCTCTGTGACCTGCCCGGCATTGAAGTCGAAGGTTGCCAAAGGATTAAAACAGATGTAGGAATAGCTGTTTTCCTGCCCGTGATAGTCAGAGGACTCCAGCAGAATCGGATTGGCAAAACGGTCCCTAATCTGCAGGTAAATGCTCACCGGCGTGATGGTATCGGCCAGTCGCTTGCGGTAGGTGGTGAGAATCGGATACTTAATGTGATTCATCTGTGGTTATTTTTTGGCATTAAAAAAAGGCTTACCGGGGAATCCAGTAAGCCTTCTATGGTATGTGCTGCGCAAAATTTAGGCAACGGCTTTCTGAGCTTTCCCTTGGAAAGAACTAGAATGCCACCACCAATATTTGTTTGCGATTGTTTTCATAATCAGTGAGCAAATTTAGAAAGAGATTGGAAAAGACAAAGCATCGTTTCGGATTTTTCAAAAAAAATAATTTTATGGTATCATTTTGATAAATGAGCAGATAGGATTTGCTAACCAAAACATTTGAACCTCAAGCAAATGATTTCGTTGAAGCTATCAACTAACAGCCACTCCCATGCAAACCCGTACTCTTTTTCTTCTTATCGGATTGTTGATTCTTTCCTTCCAAGCCAATTCACAATCCACCGCTTCTTGGGAAGTACCGATGATCGAAGTGAAATACCAAGAATCCGGAGGTGAAAACACGCTGTTGAAAATCGATCCCGGATTTCAATATGCAGATCTTCATTACGATGGGCGTGTTTTCCGACTGTTCTACCATAATGGCAGTGGAATTCTAAAAAACGCAAGAATTGTAGACAAAGACTCCAAACTGCAAGTGGCAAGAGGAAAAGGAAGTTACTTTTGGGGAAATGCCCGGTTTGAGTTTGTGGGTGGAGAAGTTTTCAGATTGAAACGAACACGAAATCGAAATGGACATGAAATCATCGGGCCTTTCGGACCACTCTTCGTCGTAGAAAATTTCGGAATTAACCCCGTGAAGACCCTGAATGAACAAGATTTCCTTGCCCACACCTTTTTTGTGTTCGATCAGATAAAAGCTACTCAAAAGCCACCAGCTGATGTGATCTACTACGCAGCACCTGTCACCACTTTCAATAACAGGAAATGATTGATTAGCTTCGCAAAAAAAAGTATGGCCAAAGCAATTTCACAGTATTTCAAGCGGATTTTTGAGGATTATCAGGTTTTGGTCATGGTTAATCCCGGAGATTGGACCGGAACAGAATTAATCGTCCATCCAGATGGAAAAATAGAAAAAACTGGCATTGAAGCCGATGAGGAGATTTTTGAAGATTTGGATGCTGATGGCTTTCAGTCTTGCAGCCCTTTGGAATTTCAGCTTTTGCTTGCAAAAACCCAATCCTAAGCTTTGACCGAAGATACCGAAAGAAAGGGCAACCACTCCTCAGCTTGTCTTTCTGCATATTCCGCTAAAAAGTAGGAAAGTGATGGTTTAATAGGTTCTTTTTTCAAAACCATACCAGCCTGTTCTGGGGTTTTGTCCCCTTTGTTCACATTGCAGCGATTGCAGGCAGTCACCAGATTAGTCCAGGAGGTTTTCCCTCCTTTGGACCGGGGAATAATATGATCGATCGTCAGGTGGCGGCGACTGCCACAGTACTGGCATTCCCCGTTATCTCTGCGAAAAAGGTTATTCCGATTCAGAAGTACACCTCGATAGGGGACATTTTTGTATTGGCTGAGGCGGATTACTGCCGGATATTCAAAGCTTCGGCTCACCGTACGGATTTCCAAAAGCTGGTAAGTCGAGAGGATATTGGCTTTTTCCAGTAAAACCAAGACAATAGCCTTCTGAGGACTGACCACAGCCACTGGAGAATGATCCAAATTGAGAACTAACACCCGCTTATCCATACCTTAACTTACTACTGATCTCGCGTCAAAAACGACTTGTTCACTACTATTGTTTCTCAGAAAATCTTCCCATTCGTCCATATCTGAGATTTTGAGTTTATTATCCATCCACAGGATTTCCTCAGCCCCCAGAAAAAGTCCAAAATGGGATTTTTGCTTTTCCAAATCCCTGAAAATAAAAAGATCTCCTGGTACTGCCTCCTCGGGTGTCACACTTTTTCCCGGAATCTTCCCGGAAATCCAATTGTAGCCTGCTATCCCAAAAATCAGGGCGAATCCCTGCTCTTCGTCCAAACCAAAAAGACTCCGACCACCTGACTGGAAAGGCGCATTCAAGAAACGGGTACCGATCTCGAGGAGCTCCTCTCGGCTCGCCTTGTTGGCATGCGCGCGGTAATTTCCCGTAAAACCGATGTGATCCTGCCAGTTGAATAATTCAAACTCGGAAAAATGAAGCCGGCTACCGGGAAGCAGATAGAGGTTGGCTCCCAAATACTCAATGACTGCTATGGGACTGGTGACAATCTGAAAATCCTGATCCAAAAAGTTTTGGTATTCCACACCGGTGATTTCCTTGATCAAAGGAGCCCAAACCCAGCCTCCCATGCCAGTGTCCTCATGGTAAATTCTGAACCAATTTCTGTCTGAAGTAAGACCTACGATCTGATAACACTCCCCAAAAAGCAACTGAGTGACTAAAGCTGAATCAAAAGTGGGCTGCCTGTAAACCGGTAGAATGGTCTGCCTGCAAATCCCATACGCATCAATCAAAGGCCATTCGTTGGAGCTCTCTTTTTGCATCTTTTTCCTTCAGATCCTGTCTTTTATCATGGAGTTTCTTTCCTCTTGCCAAAGCAATTTCCAGTTTGGCCTTGCCTCGGTCATTGATAAATATACGAACGGGAATGATTGCAAGCCCCTTTTCCGAAGACTTAGTTTCCAGTTTCTCCAATTCTTTTTTGTTGAGCAGGAGTTTTCTTTCCCTCACTGCCTCATGATTGTAACTCGCCGCCATGCTGTATGGCGCAATATGCATCTGCCGGATGTACAGTCCCCCTTGATGAAACACGCAGTAGGCCTCCGTAAGGGATACTTTCCCCTCCCGGATGGATTTGATCTCGGTGCCTTTTAGCATCAATCCAGCCACATAGGTATCAATAAATTCAAATTCGAAGCTGGCCTTCTTGTTTTTGATGTTGACGGATTTTTCGAATCGATTGGGCTTGGATGACATATCAAAATTTCATTTTGGCAAGGGGAGTGACATCAAGACCGACAAATTCTCCCTTCAGGTACTTATAATGAGCCGCCATGGCGATCATGGCTGCGTTGTCGGTGCAGTATTCGAATTTGGGAACAAAAAGTTTCCAACCCCGCTTTTTGGAAAGGTCTTCTAAAGCCGCACGAAGTCCAGAATTGGCAGAGACTCCTCCAGCGATGGCAATTTCTTTCACCCCGGTTTGCTTTACCGCTTCTTTGAGTTTGATCAGCAGCATTTCGATCAGGGTGTGTTGGATACTCGCACTAAGGTCGGCCAGATTCTTTTCAATAAAATCAGGATCTTGAGCCAGCTTATCTCTGAGAAAATAAAGAACTGCCGTCTTGATACCCGAAAAAGAATAGTTCAAACCGGGCATCCTTGTGATAGGAAATGAGAATGCCTTTGGATTTCCTTCTTTGGCATAGCGATCGATCAAAGGCCCTCCCGGGTAGGGAAGTCCCAACAGTTTGGCTGTCTTGTCAAAAGCTTCTCCCACTGCGTCATCCTGAGTCTGCCCGATCACTTCCATATCCAGGTGATCTCTTACCAGTACCAGCTGAGTATGCCCTCCACTCACAGTCAGACAGAGAAAAGGAAACCCAGGCTTGGGATCATCAATAAAATGGGCCAAAACATGAGCTTGCATATGGTTCACATCGATCAGTGGAATATTCAAAGACCGGGCAAAAGCTTTGGCAAAGCTGACCCCGACAAGCAAAGCGCCCATCAGACCAGGTCCTCGGGTAAAGGCCACCGCAGACAGCTGATCTTTGGATATGCCTGAGGTAGAAATGGCCTCTTGGATAACAGGAATGAGGTTTTCTTGGTGGGCTCTCGAGGCCAACTCGGGAACTACACCGCCATATTTTTCGTGGACTGATTGTGTGGCCACAATATTATTAAGTACTTTGCCATTTAAGATAATAGAGGCAGAAGTCTCGTCACACGAGGATTCAATTGCTAGTATAGAGATATCGTTGGTACCCATTGGAAAAGAGCCCGAAAGTTACGGATTTTTTGCACAAAGCCTTCCGCTTGCTGTCTTGGGTGATATTCTCCACCCTGTTGTTATTTATTTTTTTAGCCTTGGCTCTTCAGGTCACTTCTGTACAAAACTGGGCGATCGACCGGGTCACTTCTTTTCTGAATTCTGATTCGGAATTTACCACCGAAATCGGCAAAATTAAGCTCAATTGGTGGGATGCTCTGGATCTGGAAGATGTCAAAATTTATGATTCCAGGGACAGTCTCATGATTGGAGTAGACCGGGCTCATGCAGACTTTGCCTTACTCAGCCTACTTCCTCCCGGGGATATTGAAGTAGATATGATCCGATTGGAAAAAGCAAAAATCCATCTGCTGACGCAAACTGGTGACAGCCTACTCAATATCAACAGATGGGTCAATGAATTGAGTGAACGCTTCGGATCATCGGAACCGAGCACAAAACCGATCAGCCTAAAAATCAACACCATCGAGCTCCGTCAGTCCGAATTTTTCTTGGTTGATCTCAATTCAGAACCTATTGAGCAAGGCTTGGATTATGCCAGATTACAGTTTGACGAAATTACGGCCAATGCTGAAAACTTCACCTTGAATGGCTCCACGATTGGTATTGACATCAAAACGCTGACGGGCAAAGAGATCAATTCGGGACTACGAATTCGTGAGCTCAAAACTTTGCTCACTTATGATCCTGCCTTTTTAGAACTGGATAGACTTTCTCTGAAAACCAATAAAAGTGCAATACAGGATTACCTCAGACTGGATCTGATAGGACCAGAAGGCTATTCAGATTTTCTAAATCAAGTCAAGATCACCGCCAAGATGAACGAGACTCAGGTCCATCTTTCCGATTTGAGGCTTTTTGTTCCTGATTTACCGGAAATAGAAGATGTAATTTTTCTGAGCGGAACGGTACTGGGTCCTGTTGCTGAGATCAAATCCGATGAATTTCTGATCAGACTGGGAGAGAAAACAGCCATTTTCGGTTCCTTTTTGCTGGATGGATTGCCTGATTTTGAAAAAACCTATCTCAACCTCTCGCTTAAAAATTCGGTGATTTCAGCCAAAGATTTGGCCCCTTATCTTCCCGCAGATGTAGAAAAACAAATCAACAAATTTAATCTGATTCGATTTGACACGGATTTTCAAGGAGTTCCTACTCGCTTTGTCACCAATGGTTCTTTCAAAACTAGCATTGGCAATCTGGATGGAAGAATCACGTATGATTTGGTAAACAACCTTCCCTACATTGTTTCAAGAGTAAAAGTCCAGAATCTGGATTTGGGAATTTTGGCAGAAGACCGGCAACTACTTCAAAAGGTCAGCTTGGAAGGAAATGTGGATTTGAAAGGTAATTCGATCGAAAATCTCTTGGTCAATATGAAAGCCTCAATCAGTCAGATTGGGGTAAATTCATACAACTTCAGCGGAATCAGCACAGACGCTACCTATGGGCTAAACCTATTCAGAGGCAAGCTAAATATTGACGATCCCAACCTCATGGCTCAAATCGATGGGTATCTCAACCTCAAAGAAGGGGTGGATTCAATTCGGCTGGTGGCTAACCTTGATACGCTAAATCTTGATCAAATCAATTTATCCGAAAAGCCTGCCTTCATTGCAGGAAAAATGGATATCAACACTAAGGGGGTGACTCTGGACGAGATCACCGGCATCGCCAAGTTTACTGATATGAAATTCGGCTATGAAGACCGATTTTTGGACTTTGGAGGAGCCTATTTCCAATCCTTGTTTGCTGGAGGCACGCGTACCATCTCTTTCAATTCGGACTATCTGGTGGCCGCTGCCTCAGGACAGTTCAATTTGGGTCAAATGCTCCAGGATTTGGAAATCTTAGGGCAGCAATATTTGGCTATAGTATTGAATGAGCCTCAACCCACCGCGGACTTAGAAAAGAACTTTTCCGAACCTTATAATCTGGATCTCAATGTGAGGATGCCAGATATCAATCCCATTATCCAACTTTTCCAGCCTGATTTTAGCATTTCAAAGAATACGATTCTCGAAGGAGCCTTTTACCAAACCTCCGAAAATACGGTGTTTAACTTCTTCACAAGTATTGACACCTTATCCTACCAAGACAAGACGGCATTAGGAACTAATATTGACTTCAACACCTCCAAAATCATCAACAGCGAGGATATTTTGGCCTCTTTTTATATCTATTCCAAAGAGCAAAAGATAGGCGAACAATTGGCCTTCAATAATCTGGGATTCGAGGCGATCTGGAATCAAACCAATTTGGATTTGGAGTTCAGCTTGGATCAGGATTCTACTCAAAGCAAGGCCAGAATTGAGGCAGAGACCCAGTTTTCCAGTTCCGGCACTGAGATTCGCTTCAAGCCTTCTCTACTCAGGGTCCTCAACAGAGATTGGGCGTTTGACCCAACTAACCGAGTGTCGATTGCCCAGGGTGAAATCACCTTTGAAAACCTGAAAATACTCAAAGATGAACAGCTCTTGGGAGTAGAAGGTAAGATCAGTTCAGACCCTGAAGAAACACTTCGTATTGATATTCAAAACGTGAGTCTCGATCTACTTAATACAGTAACTCCATATGAATTTGCCGGAACAGCCACAGGGCAGCTACTTCTGTCCAATCTTCAGAATGAGGCAAATTTTAGAGGAAGAATTTCAATAGCCGATACAGAAATCAATCAATTTCCAATTGGAAATCTTCAAGCTAGCGCCAGTTTGGATGAGTCTGAATTGATCATTGGTTTGGTTAATGACATCAATGGAGTGGAGAAAATCACTGCAAATGGAACTATCGGTTTGGATAGTAAAAATCTCGATTTGGAAGCTCGCTTGGATGAAGCTAACCTTGTGATTTTCGAACCTTTTTTATCACAATACATCACCAACCTTGGAGGAAACATGTCTGGTAATCTACAACTCCGAGGCACCCTAGAAATGCCGGAGCTTATCGGTACCGGTAGGCTAAATCAGGCAAAATTCCGAGTCAATTATCTTAATACGAGTTATCAAATGGACGGGAGTGTCCTGTTCCAACCCACCTTGATCAGCTTTAGGGATTTGATACTTCGAGACATCAATGGTAGCAGAGCTACATTTACAGGGGGTATCAGACACAATGGATTCAGTGATTTCAATCTTGATATCACTTCCCGTTTGAACAACTTTCAGGTCTTGAACACCACTGCCAGAGAAAGCGAAATGTTCTATGGTACAGCCTTTGCGACCGGTTCTTTGGAAGTGAAAGGAAGTACAAGCAACCTCAATATCAACGCCTCAGTCACCTCCCAACCCAATACCCGGGTCTTTATCCCGCTGGTCAGCAGCAATGATCAATACCAGGAAGACTTCATTCAGATCATCAATATCCAGGATACCGTCCGGATCAATGCACTGGCGGAAGATGTCAATAGACTGGATATCCAAAATGTAAGGATGAATTTCAACCTGGATGTGACCCCTGACGCCTATGTTGAAATCATCATTGATCCCAAAACAGGAGAAAGTATTCAAGGTCGAGGCCGGGGAGTATTGACTATGAATGTGGATACCCAAGGAAATTTCGGTCTATCCGGCAACTATGAAATCACAGAGGGACTTTACAACTTCTCTTTGTACAACGTAGTCAAAAAGCAGTTTACCATACAGCCGGGAGGCAGAATCACCTGGTTTGGAGACCCACTTCAGGGAATAATGAATCTGAGAGCCGTTTATGAGGAAAATGTCAATCTCCAACCTTTAGCAAGTACTACCGCTTTACAGGAAAATAGTCAGATGAGACGGCGTTTTCCATTGAAAGTCTTGATGGATCTTGAGGGAGAACTCCTATCACCGGATATTCGGTTCAGCTTTGATTTCTCTGAGTTCCCGTCTTCCGGAGATGTGCAGACTACCATATCAGCATTCCAGAATCGAGTAGCAGCGGATGAGCAGGAAATGAACCGCCAAGTAGTATCTGTAATCATCAGCAGAAGCTTCTCTCCCGAAGGTGAATTTACCGGCGTTGCGACCATTTCTTCCAGCCTGAGCAGCTTAGTCTCCTCTCAGCTGAACAACCTCATCGGCAGCTTGGACAAAAACCTCGAGATCAGCATAGACTTGGCAACCTTGGATCAAAACGCTCTTGAAAACTTCCAACTGAGTGTAGCCTACACTTTTCTAGATGGTAGGCTTCGGGTATCCAGAGACGGAGGATTCACAGACAACCAAGGTAATGCCAATGCCGCTTCCATTATCGGAGACTGGCAGGCCGAATACCTGATCACGGAAGACGGGGTATATCGCCTGAGAATTTTTAACCGAAATAATTTCAATACCTTTACCTCGCTCTCTTTGACCCAAAATGTGCTCACCTACGGAGCTTCTATCACCCAAAATGTCTCCTTCAATTCTTTCTCCGAGCTATTCAATATCATTTTCAAGAAAAAAAACAGAAATAATCTGACCAATGACTCAGATGATTTCCTTAGAAGAGACTATCAACAGGATGAAGATTGGACCCCCATTGATTTGGAAAAGCTTCCCCCTTTCAGCCCTCCTGCAAAATCGGATTCTACCCGGGTAATTATCCCTTCAAAGGAAAATCTCTGAAACATTTACTGCCTTTGATCTATTCTTCTGAAAAAAGAATCATGAAAAAAACTACCCTTTTTTGGTTTCGCCGAGACCTGAGACTCGAGGATAATACCGGTCTTTTCTATGCTTTGCAGCAAGAAGAAAACGTCCTTCCTCTTTTTATTTTTGATCGGAATATCCTGGATCTGCTGGAGGACAAAAAGGACGCAAGGGTGGAGTTTATCCATCGGGAAATCCTTGATATTAAAGCACAACTTGAGAAAAAGGGGAGCTCAATGATCATCCGATACGGTAGGCCGGAAGAAGTTTTCCCTCAACTTTTGGAGGAATATCAAATCCAATCCGTCTACACCAACAGGGACTATGAACCCTACGCCAAACAGCGGGATCAAAAAATCGAAAAGCTATTAAAGGAAAAATCAGTCTCGTTCTTGGCCTTCAAGGATCAGGTCATATTTGAGCCCGAGGAAATCCTAAATGGCTCCGGAGAATTCTATAAAGTCTTTACCCCATTTAGCAAGACATGGCTGGAAAAATTCAAGGAAAGCCAAGTGGAGCCATTGGGAGAACCGACATGGAAAAACCTGAAAAAGACCGATCCACTACAGGAAATCTCCCTCAGGGATATGGGCTTTGAGAAATCGGAAATCGAAATCCCCCCTCGAGTTGCAGACAAAGACCTGATCAGTCATTACGACCAAACCCGAAACTTTCCCGCCAAAAACGGCACCTCCCGATTGGGAATTCATCTTCGCTTTGGGACTATCTCTATCCGAAAACTCGCCAAAACAGCCTATAGCCTCAATGATACCTACCTCAATGAATTGATTTGGAGGGAATTTTACATGATGATTTTGGGATACAATCCTCAAGTGGTGGATCATGCTTTCAAGCCTGCCTATGATCAGATTCCCTGGAGAAACAATGAGGAGGAATTTCAGGCTTGGTGCGAGGGAAAGACAGGTTACCCGATAGTGGATGCCGGGATGCGTGAACTCAATACCACCGGCTACATGCACAACCGGGTTCGGATGATTGTAGCTTCCTTTTTGACCAAACATCTCCTGATTGACTGGAGGTGGGGGGAAGCTTACTTTGCCAAAAAATTGCTTGATTTTGAGCTTGCCTCAAACAACGGCGGCTGGCAGTGGGCCGCTGGAACGGGTACTGACGCTCAACCATACTTTAGGGTATTCAATCCCGAGTCTCAAACAGAAAAATTTGACAAAGACCTCAAATACATCAAAAAATGGATTCCTGAATTGGGCACTTCAAAGTATCCCAAACCGATTGTAGATCATAAATTTGCCAGACAAAGAGCCTTAGATACCTATAAAAAAGCCCTAGATCAATGAATATTGGAGACCGAGTCCGGTTGCTTCACGGAAAAGAAGAAGGCGTAATCCGCAGGATTTCTTCCAGCGGAAAAATAGAAGTAGAAATAGAAGACGGATTTATCATCCCGGCACTCAAATCCGAGGTCGTTCTGATAGCAGCTACAGAAAAGAATTACTTCGGGGAGCAATCAAATCCAGACCAGGACTCCTTTTCTCCGGCTCCGATCTCGGCCCCTAAGGATCAAGGGCTTTACTTGGCATTTTTGCCCCTAAATGATCAAAATCTCAGTCTCTACCTGATCAACGACAGCAAGCAGATCTACCTCTCCCATGCTTCGGAAGTCTACGGAGAAAATCACCGGACCCTATATGCAGGTACGCTCAATTCGGGCGAAGCCAAAAAAATTGACGAGCGCCTTCTGAAGGAAATGGATGAATGGCCTGCCTTTCTGCTGCGTTTTATCCCGATCCAAAACCAACTGGAAAAAGCCATCCCGGCCTTTGAGCGACAGCTCAAAATGAAACCCACCCAGTTTTTTAAGCACCTGAGCAAAGCTCCCCTTCTAGACAAAAATGTCTATCTCTTCCCTCTCGAGCAGACTACCAAAGAATTGGACATCCGCAGCTTGAACTCAGAGCTCAGTCAAATCAATCCCAGTCCAGCCCCTGCTCCAGTTCAAAAACCATCACGCTCCATAGATCTCCACATCGAAGTGCTTCACTCCCAGCCCGAAAAGTTGAGTAATTCGGAGAAGATGCGGATTCAGCTGGAAGTTTTTGAAGAAAAACTCAATCAGGCCATCGCTTCCGGAATGGATGAAATTACTTTCATTCATGGTTTGGGGAATGGGGTCCTAAGAAAAGAAATTCACAAGCGACTGAGCCAATTAGGAAATATTAAGTACTTTCAGGACACCCAGAAAGACCAATGGGGCTATGGCGCCACTCTGGTGAGAATTTCCTAAAACATGTCCGTCAAAACATCGCCGGTATTCCAATACTTTGAGCAGCAGCATGCTGAGGCAAAGGCCCTATTCCTTGCCTTGGGAAAGCAAATCAAGACCAAAAAAGCGGTAGAACTCCTCTCCAAACTGGAGTTTTTGGAGCTTTACTCGGACTTGATGGCGAAAATCCACTTTGAAAACGAGGACTTGGGAGTCAGTCTTTTTTCTCCTTTTAAGCGGCTAAAAAAAGCTCTTAGGAAAATTCATCATCTCAAGCTGGTCGAGAGAAATATCCAAAGCAGAGAAGCACTGCATCATCAGCGGATGGAAAGTTTTTCATCCTATATCCTTTCGGAAAAGAGGAATGTCCAAAAAGAAGCCTTCGATTTGGCTATTGGAAGCACCTTGAAAATCTGGGACGATTTTCTGGTCAAAACCCATCAAAGCAGCAAGGGAATTAAGCCTCTGATGATCTCCACTGCTATAAATCAACTTGCCAATGAGGAACTGGGATACTTGCAGGAGGATATTGAAGTCCCGCTGAAGACACAGACTTTTCCGGAGCTTTTTGAAAGCCTGCGGAAAATCATCATGCTGGAAAACCTGCTGATTCACTTGGGATTCAACCCCATTTTTGTATCCCAGATTCATGGAGAAATCCAGGCATTGAAAGAAAGTCTGAAGCCTTGGTACGCCAATCACCTGACTCTGCAGGCTTTGTCCCATTTTTTGGCAGAAAAGGAAAACCCTTCCAAAAAATACCTGGAATGGGCCAAGGAACTAAAAGCGGAAAAGAAAAGCCTGTCTTCCCAAATAGAAAAACAGGCTATCCGACTGATGGAGAAGCTGGCCGTCTGATTAGATTTTGGCCAAAGCCTGAGCCAAATCGCTCATCAAATCCTCGGCATCCTCTACCCCCACACTCAGACGGATCAATGAATCCACCAAACCCACTTTTTCGCGTTCTGCTTTAGGAATAGAAGCATGAGTCATACTTGCAGGGTGGCCACACAGAGATTCTACCCCACCGAGGGATTCTGCCAGAGAGAAAAGGTGCAGGTTTTCCATGACTGTTTTGGCGTCTTCGAGTCGGTTTCCAGCCAAGGTAAAGGAGATCATCCCTCCAAAGGAGCGCATTTGCTTTTTCGCCACCTCGTGGTTGGGGTGATCCTCAAAACCCGGCCAATAGACCTTCTCTACTTTGGGGTGATTTTTTAGAAAAGCAGCGATGGTCTTTCCGTTTTGGGAATGTCTTTCCATCCGCAAGTGAAGCGTTTTGATCCCTCTGAGTACTAAAAAGCAATCCTGAGGTCCCGGAGTGGCTCCACAGGCATTTTGCAGAAAAACCAATCGGGAAGCCAATTCATCGTCCTTGACCACCAAGGCGCCCATCACCACATCGGAGTGTCCTCCCAGGTATTTGGTCACTGAGTGCATCACGATATCTGCACCCAAATCCAGTGGATTTTGAATAAAAGGAGAAGCGAAAGTATTATCGACCGCCAAGAGTAAACCATGCTTTTTGGAAAAAGCTGCCATGGCCTCCAGGTCAATGATATTCATCATGGGATTGGTGGGCGTTTCCACCCAAATCATTTTGGTTTTTTCGTTGACATAGGCCGAAAGCTGCCCAGGATCAGCCATCGATACGAAATGGAATTTGATCCCGTACTTTTCAAATACCTTGGTAAATAGCCTATAGGTACCACCATATAGATCATTGGTGGAGATAATCTCATCACCGGGACTGAAAAGCTTAATGACAGAATCAATAGCTCCCAAGCCTGAGGAAAAGCAAATCCCGTGTTTCCCGTTTTCCAAAGCAGCCAAGCTGTCTTGAAGAGCAGTTCGGGTAGGGTTGTGGGTACGGCTGTACTCATAGCCTAAATGATCTCCCGGAGACTTCTGCACATAGGTAGAGGTCTGGTAGATCGGGGTCATGATTGCCCCTGTGGAAGGGTCCGGACTTACTCCGGCATGTATGGCTTTGGTACCAAATTTCATTGTGGATATTTTTGAGTTTATATTCTTAAGTGAAGGATATTTGATCGAGAGTGATTTCCGGCGAAAAACCGACTTTACATGCTAAACTTGCAGGTAAATACAACCAATAGCCCTGCATAAGGCATCAAAGATGACAAAAAAGGCGAGCATTTTCAAAGTTTTGGGAAGGTACTTCAAGACCCATCCACTCTCTGTGATCGGGTGGGTTTGGGTGAGCATAGTACCGGCTGTAGGCTCGTTTATTCTCCTTTCCCGGTATTTTCTCCTGGAACAAATCGAGCTCAACTCCCCAGGGATTCAACTCCTGGTATTTGCAGGAATTTCCCTAGTCCTTGGTCTAGCTTTACTTCCTACCACATTGACTGCCATTGCTGTGGGATTCTTTTGGGGATGGATTGGATTTCCTGCTTTGGTAGGAGGATATATTTTAGCCAACATGATCGGCTATGGATTAGGAAAGCTCTTGAATGAGGATTTTATGGAAATTCTTTATTCCCAACAGCCAAAATTGGAAAGAGAAATCGAAAACAGACTTACCCATCCTTCCAGTCTTATCTTTTTCATCCGCTTGAGTCCTGTAATCCCTTTCGCGCTTTCCAATTTTGTATTTGCTTCACTGAAAATACCCTTGAGAAAGGTGATTTTATTTGGGATACCGGGCATGCTTCCCCGGACTTTCATTGCATTTGCCACAGGCTTGATCGCCAACTCCTTTTTGGGTGCTCGAGAGTCCATGAATCATCCCCTGCAAATCGTTATCGTATTGGCTTTGCTGATCATAAGCATGTGGGGAATTTATCGTACCTGGACCAAGGCTAAATCCTAGCGGAGCAGGTACATTTTTCCATAGCCCTTGGTGAATCCACGGTCTCCTGCAGTGGGTCTATGCTCGACGAACTGGCCGTTTTTCCTTACCAAAACCCGATAGATATACACTCCGTTGGCCAGCTGATCTCCAAACTCATCCCTTCCATCCCAGGCATACTCGGTAATATTATTACCAATGCGTATCGGGCCTAATTCGTCTTGCAGGATTTCCCTAACCACCCTTCCTGTGACGGTCATAATCTGGATTTTGATCTCATCGGGTACCTCCGCCCCAGTCACCGTGAAGACAAACCTTACGGAAGTACTGAAGGGGTTCGGATAGGGATAAAAGTTGGTGATCGTGGATTCATTGACTACCTCAAAAGTAATCTCATAAGGCTGAGCAGAATCCTCATTGGTCACACGAAGGGTATAAATTCCATCTTCCAAAGGTCCTGGCAGTAGTGAAACTCTGAAATCTTCATTCTCTGAGGCCGAAGACCAAGTCAGATTGGGATTGGAGAAGTTGATGCGTTGAAACTGGCAACCCTCACAGTTTTGCTTGAGGAAGATTTCCATTCCCAAAGTGTCGGTTTTATAGATCAGGGTTTGGTCATTTTTCAGCAAAGCGGTAATCAGCACATTAGGGGAAACCAAATCTCCATCCATGATGTAGATTCCGTCAAAATTAACATCCAGAAGAGAGGTGGAATTGTCGGCTTCGACGATAAAAGTTTTGCCCAAATCGATCAGATTGTTTCGGTAAGTCTGCTCCTGAAGGATTCTTGGGTTGGCAAATACCTCAAGGGATGTTTCACCTGCTCGACCCAAACTGTTGAATTCTACTGCAAACTCCAGAGATTCTCCGGCTTTGAGAGCCGGGAATTTTTTGGAGAAATTTTCCACACGCTTGGTGGTGGTATTGGTCAAGGTCCAATCCACGCGGATCGAGTCCAGAAAATCATATACGGAAGCATTCTTGAAAATGAAGTCTACCTGAGTCAGCTGACCTTCCCGGAGGGAAATCGGTTCACTTGGATTTTTCTGAACCAAAACCCCTTCAGGCACCCCATCAAAATTAACCTGCCAGCGATCCAGCTGGGCAGGAGCGGTAGAGTTGGGATCGTCCATCAGATACTTGAGCCGCAGGTATGGGTAAACTTGAGGATTGATAAAAGAAAGGTCAACTTGCGGATCACGAATGGAACCAAGGATCACTTCCTCAGTGCCGTCCTCTTTGACTCCCAATACATCGAAAAAGGTGTTTTCCTCATTGATCCAAGTTCTTGCATTGACATTTTGGAAAAACCGCTCCCAATTGGACGAAGGTCCGATTCTAGGGGTGAATATCACGCCTTGGGTGATATATCCTTCCAGTCCGGTCTCGAAGCTTAGGGTTTGCTGATTGGCAGGGACTTCAAAGGCCGCATTGCCTACAATCTCAATCGCCTCACCTGGTCGCATGCCTTTTTTTCCATAAAGGATATAGGGATCCCCATTTTTCAAAGCTCTCAGCGTAGCCTCGCTTGCGCCAAACTGACGGAGACTCTGGTATGCCCGATCTGGCCAGTCTCCAAAATTCACATTGCCTACCGAGAAGATGACTACATAATCCTGATCCTTGACCGCTCTTACATAGTCCTGCAGGATAGTATTTGCCGGGTCAGTAATCCAGGCATTCCGAATGCTCTGAATCATCTGAGGAACTCTCCCACAAGCCCTCGCATCGAGAATATCAAAGCCGGGAATAGGAATAGCCAGATAAGGAAGCAAGGATTTGTTATCAAACGACACTAGGCCCAAGGAGCCGTTAGGACAAAGTCGGCTGTTGGCATTGTTGGCATTGTCGATGATTTGAGGGATTTGATTTAGATAAAATTGGGTATTTCTGAAGCTGAGCGAATCTACTCCGGCTCCGACTGTAAATACCTCAATCTCTGCTGTCTGCTTGATATATTCCCAAGTTCTTGTGACTTCCGGCAAGGCCAGATTATCCAGTTGATTGATTCTCAACTGATCTTCATTCCTTTGGGTCCAGCCATTTGGAGCGTTTGGAATAAAGGAGAAGCTGGTCGTCGTCCATTCGTCTGTCTCTCCTGGGGTAGGTTCCTGATACCTCGATCTCCAGAAGTAGGTGGTGGAATCGGTGCCGGCACTCAAGTGAACAGGCCATTCTGCCAAGCCTGAAGTCGTCACTCTCAATTCCTGCCTGAAAGGAGAATCGAACCGTGACGTGATATCCATTTGGAGAATAAGTGTCCGGTTTTGGGTTAGTTTACCGGGGGCCTGTGCTATCAGAGCGATTTCATTTTCGGATACTATTCCGAAGTCAGTAGGGAAAAGATGAAGTGTACCACTCAGTGGAATAAATGAAGTGAAGGATATGGAGTTGTTTAAAAAGGTCATTTCATCCACCTCCTGATCGGTATTCACTGAGATGGAAAACTCATTTTCTCCAGCCGCTTCCAAGTCGAAATTGGGGATGGAAAAAACCAGCGTATCAATTCGGGTCACTGAAGAAATCCTGACCGGATCAAATTCAAAAATGGTCCCATCGGGGAGCTTTCTCGTGACTTTATACCGAATCGAATCCGAATTGGTAATCCCTATGTTTCTGAGAACAAAGCTTAATTTGAGACTGTCTGATATCGCCGAGAGAGGACTGTCGTCAAAGGTTCCTACCTCCACTTCCTCTGTATCCAATGAATAATCAGGTTTGTCTGCTGGAAAAAGTCTCGACCCAGGATCACCAAGAATGACCATTTGCTCCATATGAGAATAACTCAAGGGGGTAGTGCCATAGCGCTGAACATACCTTGTCTCGGCAGCCTGCTTGACCTCACCGACAGTTCGCCAGATTTTAGAACTGTCAGCAAAAGCATAGGTGTAAAACTCGTCAGAATACCTCCTTAAAAACACATCCACCCCAATGGAAGAGTTGGCCATGACGTGAGAGGCTCCTTTCTCAGGAGTGATTACCCAATCCTCGCCTTGGGTGTACACAGTACCGAAGGCAGATCCGTAATCGCAACCATTGAAGAGCATTAAAGGATATTTCCCTTTGTTTGCATAGCCTAAGGTAGGATCGGAAACAAAGCCGATTTCGATATCAATCACCGTTGGGGCTCCGTGACCGAAAAAGGTCAGCATACTTTTTCCCGAATTCAAGTCTCCAGTGATATCAATAACTTCCACCACCGAGTTGGAGCGCTTGCGGTAGGTTTTGACCTCCCCTCCTAAGAATGGTCCCTCAGCAATTGACTTAAATCCATTGAGAAAATTGAAATACCTCTCCAATTCAAACTCTGAAAGGCCTCCACTGAGATGGACCAACTCTTTTTGCCAAGGTTCTGTCGCACCCAAAAGATCTTTTTCAATGGCTTTATTCAGGTAATCTTCCAGCTGTTGGGAGTTTTTGGCGGGAATTCTCCCTATGGCCAAGGCCGGAGTGAGTGGATTTTGTGGATCCAAGTTCAATGCATAGACATTATCAGAAAAAGGGAAACCTCCTACTGGCACCAAGTCCTGAAAAGGAAATGCCTGAGGAGCTTTTCTGTAAAAAACATTCTGCCCGTTGAGCCTGGCTTGAGAATAGATAGCCAAAGCTCGCCCAGCCAAAAGCATGTGTGTGGGCCGATGAACTGGGTAGTAGGCCCTTAAAAACTCGTAAAGCGCCACTGCTGACTGTTCTCCATAGGCAAACTGATCATATAAATCTTCCATCCTCACGGTCAATGTGTCAAATCCCCCTCCTTGAGAAGATGCTCTGTGGGAAGCATATGACTTTAGCGGGTTGGTGTATTGTGCACTGGGTTTTTCCAGCTCTCGATGCCCCACGAGTATGTAATCTGCCTTTTGTCCCAAATAATTTCTAAACCTAACCGGTTTGACTTTCTCTACCTGGAAGACCTTTGAAGTCTGTTGTAAAAGAATCTTACTGGTCTTAGTCGGTACTCCTGCTTGGAGTCTTTGGGAGGTGGGTGAGGATACTGAGAGGATTTTCTCGGGAGAAAAAATATCAGAAGCCTCTATGGCTACATAGGGTTCCTGAAGAGAATTGATTGTCAGCTGGGCATTTCCCTCCGGAAAATAAAGGACTTCTGAGGGGAAATTCACTTGCGAAACCGCTCTGGTATAGGTGATCTTGGCGTAAGCAATGGAGATATTGTCTGCTCCTTCGGTCCCTGAGGAAGTGACCCGAATGACAATACTTCCATTTGAGTTGAAATCTGAGCGATTGAGTCCCAGAGTAAGTTGGGGATAATTGAATCCCTGAAAGTTGGTAGAGGTCAGATTTCGTTGAGAAGAAGAAGTCGGACCAGCTGTGATGACGGTAATATGATTATTTTCTGATCTACCGACTAGACCAATTTCCAACTGAGCATTAATAACTCCTGGCAAAGGACCTAAATCCGAAAACACCAACTCCCGAGTACTTCCCTTAGTGATAATGCCGCTCATCCATCCTTGTCCCAAATCAAAGCTGGAAAGCCGGAATCCAAACTGATACCCTATTCCTAAAGAGTAATTGTCGGAAAACACTTGGAGCCTTTCTGTTTGAAATGAAGAGGCTTGAGGGCCATTTTGGGTTGGAGCAGCTCTCAATGACATTCTCTTTCCTGGAGTGCCAGGGGTAATCGTAAGAAAAAATGCCGTTGAATCCGTGTAGGTATTGTAATAAGGGTTGGGAATTGACTCAAACTTGGTGTACAACTTCCTATCCAACTCTGCATCATTTCTTCTCCCTACAAATTCAATGAAGTCCCCGCTTCCCAAATTCCCGTCTTCTTCGCCTTGGATATAAATCCCCACTTCTTTTCCCCGATGATACATTCGGATGTTTCTGGGATCCGTGGAGTTCAGATTGATTCCTGCTGCAGATAAGACCTCAGGATTTATCCTGTAGATCCCATCCTCGGCTACAGAGATTTTATAATAGGCCTGGGAATAGGAGTACCAAGGAGTCTCTTGTGCCTTGGAAGTATGATTAAATCCAAAAAACAAAGTCAAAATGAAATGATATCTCAATAAGTTTTTCATTCCCAAGCTTTAAATTTTTTAGACTCAGGCTTTAACTTCTCCAAACTCACCCGCAAACTGAAGATATGAGAATAAGGGCTTTCCGAAACATCTCCAAGATCAGAGAGAGCATAATCGATCTGGAACATTTCGCTGATCAGCACGCCTACTCCTACACTTGGAAGAAAATTGAGGGATTCGTTCCCTTGAAAATCCTTGATGTATTGGAAATTACTCATCCCTCCTCGAAGAAATGCTGTCTTCTTAAAGCCCAACTCCAGTCCAAACCTTGGATCAATACTCAGGGCATCACTTGAAATCAGGGTATTTCTGGCTCCGTCAAAGGTTGTTTCCAGATCAAGTGCGGTCAAAAGCTGAAAAGACTCTCCCAATTTCCAATCGTAGGCAATACTGGCGATAGCCTTGGGAAGGGTAATCTCTACAGTATTGACCGGGATTTCATTATTGGTTTGGGAATAAATATCTCTTACTTGGTCTGCGTCATGGGTCCAGGCATTGTAAGTGGTGGTGATATCCCGAATCATCAAGCCCAAAGTGAGCCTTTTCTGGATATAAAGCGCTCCCAAATCCAAACCAAAACCCCAAGCCTGAGCGAATTTGCCAACATTTCGATGAATGACCTTGGCATTAGCTCCTACTTTCCACTTATCTGAAAAATCACGGGCAAAGCTCAAAAGCAAGGCATAATCAGCCGCATTGAAAAACTGGATATTGTCATAATTCAAAGCTCCATTGGCATCGTAGAGAAATCGGGTATCTGGAATATCGTCGACACCAAAGCGAATAAGCGATACTCCCAGCTGGTTTTGATCACCAAGAGGAGTGCTAAATCCCAAGTAATCGTACTGGGCAATCCCCGCAAAATATTCGGCATGCATCAAAGAGATCTCATATTGATGCCTAAGCCCAGTAAGTGCCGCAGGATTCCAGTATGAGGCGGTCACGTCCCGGACAGCTCCCACTTGGGCTCCTCCCATTCCCAAGGCTCGGGCTCCTACACCGATACTTAAAAATTCATTAGAATACTTGGGAGTAAGGCTTTGCCCAAAGACATCCCTACAGAGAACGCTTTGGATAAATACAAGCGAAAAAAGGAAAAGCCAAGTCCGTGTTGTGTTCACAATCCCAAAATAACTCAAATTCTTATCCACCAAGCAAACTCCTTTATTCATTTGTACTAAAAACAAAGGAATGTCCATTAACGCACACTTAAATGTAGCAATCCTGAACAACAAGGCAAGAAAGATTTCACATACCCCAAAACAGCTATTTTTTTGAAAAATTTTCTCCCAATACCCAAAAACAGCCTTCAGAGAATCTATTCCAACTTTTTGGCATCAATTAAAAACCAAAAATCAATCGTGACCGCAAGGAATTAGGCAATACAAGGTAGCTTGGAAAAGATTGGTATCATTTTTCAACAAGAATGAGGAAATGAAAAAAGTCTTTAGAAAAAAACACCAACTAACCACTCACCCATGAATGTCGCCAATACACAGATTCAGATGCGCAAAGGACTCCTCGAGTATTGCGTCCTGCATATCATCTCCCGGGGGGAGGTCTATACCACAGACTTGATCGAAGAGCTGACTCAGGCTCAGATGATCGTGGTGGAAGGCACACTCTATCCCCTGCTCAACCGACTCAAAACTGCCGAAGTGGTCAACTACCGTTGGGTGGAATCAGAATCAGGACCGCCCAGAAAGTACTATTCCATCACAGAGGAAGGAAGAAAATTTCTGGAGACACTCTCCGAAACCTGGAAATCCCTGGTCAATTCCACTCTGGAAATCACCTCAAAAAATTGATCAGCGACTAATCACCACAACTTGAATCCCATGAAAAAGACGATAAGCATCAACATCAGCGGCATCCTCTTCCACATCGAAGAAGATGGGTACGATACCCTCAGAAAATATCTGGACGCCATCAACAGCCACTTCTCAGGCTATAAAGACAGCAAGGAGATCATTTCGGATATCGAAAACCGAATCGCGGAAATTTTCCTTTCCAACCTAAAAAACAACAAACAGGTCATCACCGCCGAAAATGTGGACAAACTCATTGAAAAAATGGGGACCATCGCTGATTTCTCTTCCATTGAAGAAGAAATGGCCGAAGACCAAGGCGAAGAAAAAACCGCTCAGGAGGATTTTTACAAATATGTGACCCCTCCCGGTACCACAGGAGGAGGGTACAAAAAGCTCAAAAGGCTGGAAACCAAAAAAATCCTGGGTGGGGTTTGTGCCGGAATCGCCAACTATTTCACCGTCGATCCGCTTTGGATTCGGCTGATTGCCATTCTTTTGCTTTTCAGCGGAAATGTCAATTTCAATTTTGGGCTATTTGACATCCTTCCTTTTGACAATTTCCGATTCAATCTAGGTTTGGGCTTTTTCGCCATAGTAGCCTACATCGTGCTTTGGATAATTCTGCCCGTTTCCTATGAATTGGTAGAAGACAAAAACATCAAAAAGCTGTACAGAAACCCTGACGACAAGGTATTGGGAGGGGTATCTAGTGGTCTGGCTGCATATTTCGGTGTAGATGTACTCTACATGAGATTGGCCTTTGTGCTCCTCGCCTTTGCTGGCGGTTCGGGTATTTTGATTTATCTCATTCTATGGATCATTACACCGGTAGCAAGCTCCATCACCGAGCGAATCAAAATGAAAGGAGGAGAAATCACCCTGGATAGCATCGATTCTACTCTGAAAGAAACCATCAACCCAGTCCCACCTCAACCTGAGTCCACCGCAAGAAAAATCCTGATGGCACCATTCCGGGTACTCGGAAAGGTCATTGATGCTGTAGGTTCAGCTTTGGGTCCCTTGGGGAGATTTCTTGCCCACGTCATTCGGGTCGTATTCGGTCTGATCATTTTCTTCCTCGGGCTTGCCTTGACGATCGCTCCATTGATCGCTTTATTCGCCTACTTTGGGGTAAGTGATGCAGATTACCGAGTTTGGCTGGAAAACTTCCCCGTAGAACTCTTCACCGGATTGGTACCAGTTTGGCTGGTGGTAGCTACCTTGGGATTGGTTTTTATTCCTGGGATAATCATCCTTCTCCTCGGCTTAAGTGTGCTTGCGCAAAAGAACCTGATCGGTGGCCGATTTGGCTTGGTGGCTTTGGGATTGTGGCTCCTTTGTATTGGGATAGCCGCATTCCAGATTCCTAAGATCGTGGTCCAATTCAAGGAGGAAAATACACATGAGATCACTTCTCAACTTCCTTTGAGCGAAGGGACCCTGATTCTCAAAGCAATAGATGTGGATGATGAGGATATCTTCAATAAAGCTAACCTGAAACTGGTGGGAACTGCTGACTCCTCTGTCGTACTGGTACAGGAAAATTCTTCACGGGGAAAAACTAAGGCAGAAGCTTTGGAAAATGCCAAAAAACTGGTCTACAACTATTCAGTCCAAGACTCTGTGGTCACCTTTGATGAAGGATACGACTTGAGTCAGCTGGAAACCTTCCGCGATCAGCGATTGAATCTGACCCTGAAAATCCCTTACGATCGCCCCTTTATCATGGAAAGATCCATTTTGGAAATTCTAAGGAGCACGCTCTATGTTAATGGATTCCGATCCTCGGATGTACGACCTGAGGCGGTATGGGTCTTCAATGAAGCCGGTCTGATCTGTCTGACTTGTCCAAATAAAGGAGACAACGAATCAGACTGGGATGATTGGAAAGAAGAAAAAGCCAAAACTGATTCTCTGACCCGAGCTACCTTGGACAGTGTAAGTAGAGCAAAATTCAAAGACTCCTATTTCATGAAGGACTAAACCCAACCTTAATCTTTGACAAAAAAAGGCACATTTCAGTGCCTTTTTTTGTACCTTCTGGAATAAAAAAGGAATTCAAATGGATGTCAAAGTCAAGTTTTTGGGAGGTTCAGGATCTGTCACAGGATCTAAATACCTGGTCGATCTGGGAGAGTTTGAGTTTCTGGTGGATTGTGGACTTTTCCAAGGCCCAAGAGACCTGAGAGAAAGAAACTGGGACAAATTCCCCATGCCTGTAGAAGCCTTGGAGGCAATCATCCTTACTCATGGCCATCTAGACCATGTGGGATACTTACCGAAAATAGTCAAACAGGGATTCAAAGGCCCCATCTATTGTACCGAAGCCACAGCTGAATTGGCAAAAATCTTACTTCTTGATTCAGGTAAACTTCAGGAAGAAGAAGCGGAATTCGCCAAAAAGAAAGGATATTCCCGTCACGAAGACCCGCAGCCTCTCTATACCGTAGAAGATGCTGAGGCAGTATTCCCTCTCTTGGTCCCGCAGCCTTTCGAAAAGACCTTTTCCATTTCAAAAAATGTTCAAGTCACCTACTATCATGCCGGTCACATTCTTGGTGCCGCTATAGCCAAAGTGATGATTCAGGGAGATTCCCAAACCAAAAAGCTGGTATTCTCAGGAGACCTAGGCAGATATCATGACCCTGTGCTATACCCTCCTACTTCCATTCCCAAAGCAGATGTGCTTTGGATCGAGTCAACTTATGGAGACCGAAAAGCACCTCAAATAAGGCCGGAAGCCGAATTAGGAGCCGCTATCAATGATACCTTTGACCGGGGAGGACTGGTCATAATTCCCTCCTTTGCCATTGGCCGAACTCAACTGGTCTTGTACCACCTGTATCAGTTGATGGAGAAAAAGAAAATTCCAAAAGTCCCGATTTTTCTGGATAGCCCGATGGCAATTGATGCCACCAAATTGTATTTGGACTTTCATACCGACCATAGATTGACTGCGATGCTGGAAGAAAACGAGCACCCATTTAAGCATCCTCAGCTCCATTATTTTCAGAAGCAGCAACAATCCATGACGCTCAATGAATATCGGGGCAATGCCATCATCATCTCAGCAAGTGGTATGGCTACAGGAGGGCGGGTACTTCATCATCTTTTCCATCATCTTCCTTCGGAAAAAAACGGGGTAATCCTCGTCGGGTATCAGGCCGAAGGCACACGAGGGAGAAGATTATTGGAGGAGGAGCCCGAGATTCGAATTTATGGACAAGAGGTGCCAGTCAAGGCAAAAATCTACCAAATCGAAGGACTTTCTGCCCATGCGGATCAGGATGAGTTGATGGAATGGGCAGAAGGGTTCTGTGAGGTGCCCAAAATGACCTTTATTGTCCACGGGGAAAAAGACAGCGCAGAAGTACTCTCTCAAAAGCTAACCGAAGAATTAGGCTGGCATACAATCATCCCTCAATACCTTGAGTCCATAGTCCTCTTTGAGGGTATATGATAAAAATCCCGTCCAATCCAATTATGAATAGCTGCAGACACATTTTCAAACTTCTATTAATCTTGGTCATGCCCCTATTTTCGACCCTCCACTCCTGCAAGCCATACCAACCCGAAGGACAAGGAATTACCGGTACAATCACTTGGGTAGAAGGCAATCTGATGCCTCGAATTTCGGATACTGGTGAAGAGGTACTACCAAAACCTGAAGGAGTAAAACGTAAACTGGAGGTATATCCCCTAGTGAGTATCAATGATATGAAAATGGAAGATGGGCTTTTTGTCTCTTTAGCAGTCAAACCCATTGCCCAAGTTGAAACAGATGCTAATGGAAAATATAGCCTTCAGCTAGCCCCAGGGAAATACTCAGTGTTCACGGTAGAAGAAGGAGGGCTTTTTGCCAATATTTTTGATGGAGAAGGAAATGCCATGCCGGTCACCGTGAAAGAAGGAGAATGGACCTTAGTGGATATCCAGATCAACTACAAGGCTGTATATTAAAAAAGCCCTGAAAACAGCGTCTTCAGGGCTTGATTTGGGAAGAAGGCAGATTAATCTGCCTTTTCTTTTTTCTTTACAACTATGGTAAGCTCCGTTCCTTCACCTGAATAGTCCGCAGTAATTACGTCCCCTTCAGAAAGGTCACCTTTGAGGATTTCCTCAGCGATGGCATCTTCAAGGTACTTTTGAATTGCACGGTTCAGCGGTCGGGCACCATACTGCTGATCGTAACCTTTCTCGGCCAAGAAGTCTTTGGCTTTATCGGTGAGTTCGATTTGGTAACCCAATTCGGTAATTCTGTGGAATAATTTACCCAAGCTGATATCGATGATTTTGAAGATATCTTCTTTTCCAAGAGAATTAAACACAACCACATCATCCAATCGGTTGAGGAATTCAGGACTGAAAGCCTTTTTCAAAGCAGACTGAATGGTGGACTTCATGATTTCGTCCATATTCTCCTGCTTGGCACGGTTGGCAAAGCCAATCCCTGCCCCAAAGTCTTTCAAGTCTCTAACCCCGATATTGGAGGTCATGATAATGATCGTATTTCTGAAGTCTACTCTTCTGCCCAATCCGTCAGTCAAGATTCCATCATCCAACACCTGAAGAAGAATATTGAACACATCCGGGTGAGCTTTCTCGATTTCATCCAAAAGGACCACAGAGTAGGGCTTTCTTCTGACTTTCTCGGTCAATTGGCCACCTTCTTCATAGCCCACGTAGCCTGGAGGGGCTCCTACCAATCTGGAAACGGAGAATTTCTCCATATACTCAGACATATCGATTCGGATGAGTGAGTCTTCTTTGTCAAACAGGTAGGCAGCCAAAGTCTTCGCCAATTCTGTCTTTCCTACCCCGGTTGGGCCTAGGAAGATAAATGAACCAATGGGCTTTTTGGGATCTTTAAGTCCCACCCGGGTTCTTTGGATGGCTTTGGTTAGCTTTTTAATCGCCTCATCCTGACCAATCACTTTTCCTTTCAGCTCTTCACCCATGTTAAGAAGTTTGTTTCCTTCATTTTGGGCGATTCGCTTGGCAGGAATACCAGTCATCATGGCGATCACTTCGGCGACATTGTCTTCCTCCACCGTGAAGCGCTTGGACTTACTTTCATCCTCCCACTTAGCTTTGGCGATTTCGAGTTGCTCCAACAGCTTCTTCTCCTTATCCCGGAGTTGAGCTGCTTCTTCGTATTTCTGGGATTTGACTACCCGGTTTTTCTCTGTCTTGATGTTTTCAACTTCTGCTTCGAGTTTGAGAATTTCCTCAGGCACATGAATGTTGTTGATATGCACCCGTGCACCTGCTTCATCAAGAATATCGATAGCCTTGTCTGGAAGGAATCGATCGGAAATGTATCGATCCGAAAGCTTAACGCAAGCGTCAATTGCCTCCGGCGTGTAAATTACATTATGGTGATCCTCGTACTTATCCTTGATGTTATTCAAGATCTGGATGGTCTCTTCAGGAGAGGTCGCATCGACCATCACCATCTGGAATCTTCGGGCAAGTGCTCCGTCTTTCTCGATATATTGTCGGTATTCATCCAAGGTCGTAGCTCCGATACATTGGATTTCACCTCTTGCCAAAGCCGGTTTGAACATATTGGAAGCATCCAAAGAACCGGATGCACCTCCCGCTCCAACAATCGTGTGAAGCTCATCGATGAAAAGAATGACATTTGGAGACTTCTCCAATTCATTCATCACCGCCTTCATTCGCTCCTCAAACTGTCCCCGGTACTTGGTACCGGCCACCAACGAGGCGAGATCCAGCGTGACCACGCGCTTGTTGAAAAGCACGCGGGAAACTTTTTTCTGAACAATTCTTAAGGCAAGACCTTCAGCAATGGCCGTTTTACCTACTCCAGGCTCACCGATCAGAATAGGGTTGTTTTTCTTTCTTCTTGAAAGGATCTGAGCTACTCGCTCAATTTCCTTTTCTCGACCAATGATTGGATCTAGTTTGTCCTCTTCGGCCATTTTGGTCAAATCCCTGCCGAAATTATCCAAGACAGGAGTTCTTGATTTTTCAGACCCAGGCTTAGATCCACTTCCTGTACCAGACCCAGAGGATCCAAACAATTTTGAGCCATCATCATCCCCATCCTCAGCTTCTGCTTTGGATCTTGGACTAGCACCCGGGTCGGATTGCATTTCCAGCATATCTTTGATCGTGTCGTAACCTACCTCAAACTTATTCAGGATTTGAGTGGCAATATTGTCTTCATCCCTAAGGATAGAAAGCAGCAAGTGCTCAGTGCCTATCAATTGGCTTTTGAAAATCTTAGCCTCGAGGTAGGTAATTTTCAATACCTTCTCGGACTGCCGGGTCAGGGGAATGTTGGCCATGTTTTTCACATTATGATTGGCAGTTCCCTTTACCGCTCGTTCAATCGCATTGCGCAGCTCATCCAGAGGCACGCCCAATTTCTTAAGAATGGAAACAGCTACACCTTCTCCCTCGCGAATCATCCCTAGCAAGAGGTGCTCTGTGCCGATGTAATCGTGCCCCAGACGCAGGGCTTCCTCCCGGCTGAGAGAAATCACCTCTTTGACTCTATTTGAAAATTTTGCTTCCATTTATTTCCTTTCTGATTGTATAATAAATCTGTACGTATGTTACCGAATTTGTTTTAAAAACACAATCATTTTAACGATTGTTCATTCTTTTTTTGCGGAGCTTTTGAGAACATTTCCGGCCTCGGGCCCCATGCAAAACAACAAATCCAGAATACTCAGGTTGGGCTCAAAGTCTAAGCCAAAAAGCTGAGGGTAAGCATTCGGCTGATAGAAATTCCTCTCCCAAAAAGGCCTTGAAGGCACGATAAGCCGTCTTTGGTCTAGGAAATCAGGGATATGTGCGGAATCCTCCACAACCGATACTTTGACAGGCCATCGCAGAAGCTTAAGACATATTGTCAGCAATCGGGTATTGAATTCCCACAGACTTTCCGTTTGACTTTCGAATACAGGGAGAAAGTAAGGAAAGAAAAACTCAAAGAAAGGCGCCTTGCCATAGGCACTCTGAATCCCGCGGAGGTGAATTGACGGCCACTTTTGTGAATAGTCAATTTTAATCTGATCCAAAGGAAGTCTTGGACGCCTCCCTTGGATAGGAATACTGAGGGTCTCTACCTTGTTAGCCAGCAAAATCCGGGTTCGGTTGAAATAGGACTGCCTTTGGTACTGGTTTTTGGGAAAAAGAAGAATCTCCTCAGCATCAATTATAGCACTGAACCATTCTAGTGTCGGCAGGTAATGAAGATCGACGGCAATTCTTTTCAAGGTTGAGGGATTGGTTAATAGTTTTTCTGTGTCCGTTGTGGGAAGTAGGATAGGGTTATAGGTTGTCTTTTGTCAGGCTGAGCGAAGTCGAAGCCTTGTCTCTTGCTTCTTGTTTCTTGTTTCTTGCCTCTTGTTTCTTTTCTCTATCAAAGAATTTCCTCCAAGTTCCCAAGTCCTTCACGAAGCAGAACTACCTCGTCCCCGGTACAATCCAAAATAGTAGAAGGCACATTGGACCCATATCCCCCATCGATGACCACATCCACGAGATTTTGATACTTTTCAAAAATCAATTCCGGGTCGGTACTGTACTCGATGATCTCATCCTCATCATGAATGGAGGTGGAAAGGATGGGTTGACCAAGTTCCTCCACGATAGCCCGGGGCACTCCATGGTTGGGGACCCGGATACCCACTGTTTTTTTATTGCTATGAAGGATTTTTGGCACTTGGGAGCTGGCTTCCAAAATAAAGGTAAAGGGTCCTGGAAGGCCTTTTTTCATCATCTTGAAAACCGGCTTGGTGATCACCCGAGTGTACTGAGAAATATTGCTCAGGTCGGCACATACAAAGGAAAAGTTGTGCTTCTTGGGGTTGATGCCTTTGATTTTGCAGATCTTTTCCACGGCCTTTTGGTTAGTGATGTCGCATCCCAAACCATACACGGTGTCGGTTGGATAAATGATTATCCCTCCATTTCGTAAGATCTCTACAATTTGTCGAACTCGTCGAGGGTCCGGATTTTCTTCATAAAGCCTGATAAACTCGGCCATGGTTGTTACCTTTCTTTTGAATCTACAAGCTTAACCCATTTTTCGATTAATTCGTGCACAATGGGCAAATCAGCAGGTGCCCAATCCAAGGAAAGCAGGTCTTTTTTTTCCAGCCAAAGGAATTGATCATGCTCTGCCAAATGGACTTGCCCTCCCACTTTATATGCCGCCATGGGAATTAGCCGGATGGTTTTTGTAGGATAGGTAAAATCGGCTGGGCTCAATTTTTCTAAAATTTCAATCTCAATGGCCAGCTCCTCCTGAATTTCCCTCTTCAAGCACTCCTCCGGACTTTCGTCTTCCTCCACTTTTCCACCGGGAAATTCCCATTTGCCCGGCAAATCCATGGTTTGGGACCTTCGGGTAGCGAGAACTTTCCCTTCCGAGAAAATGAGTGCACAAGTGACGGGGATGATTTTCATTTCTTTCAAAATCCGAATTAAAACCTTCTTGTCATTCCTTATGGGAATTCAAAATTTGGATCAAATTGTCTGAATACCCTTCATTAACTAACTCAATTTTTCCTTTTTCATCAATCAGGTAGAAGGTTGGATATCCTTTAACTCCAAAGGCTGAACCTACTTCTTGAGCATCGATTAACGCTGGAAAAGGTATTCCCACTTTAGCCTGATATTTTTCCATTTTCGAAATGTCATCCACGGGATTGACATATAATGGAACTACATTTTCGGCAAAGGAAAAAGAGGGCTTTTTAAACTCATCGATTGCGATCTTACACCAGCCACAGTGGATCATAGAAAAATCCAAGAGCACTTTTTTCCCCTGAAAATCACTCAATTTTACCCATTCCCCCTGAATATCTTGAAGTTTGAAATCCGGTGCAGTATCACCCACTTTAAGGAGATTTGACACTATCGTTTTTTCATCTTCTACTTTTGAAATATAACCTTTTGGGAAATTGGGCTGCAAAGGGTCTTCACCTTGATAAAAGGTATAATTAGAATAAAAAACTTCAATCAGCTGATTTCTTTTGCCGTCGTGATAAAGTCTCCGTGAAAGAAACTCTGGTAGGGAATTGGCAGGATTGATAAACAGATGATTTTCGAGATAAATTTTCTTCTCGGAAATCACCGTATCCATTTCCACCCAAACAAAATCCATCAGGGTTTTCCTGCTTATCACTGTATCTTTTCTGTAGGCAAATGGCTCTTGGACCAGCAAATGGATTGGGCTAAATGACCTGTAAGCATTTCCCCGAAGTAAGTCTGGTTGATTTTCCCATACAGTCACTTCCTTTTTTTTGTGATCTACTCCATAAGAAACGTTTTCTACAAACCAGAATTCTACATCCTCCTTTTTTCCAAAAAAGTCATACCCTAATTCCGCATTAGGATTCTTCCGAAAGAATGACTCAAGAAAAATAGTATCGATATCTCCTAAGTTAGGATCTTCCCAAAGCATCATTTGATTAAACCCAATTTGCTCAGCCTCTAGGATTTTATTTTTGGAACTATGTAATACTTCCTCTGGTGAAAGGGTCTTCTCGCACCCAAAACCTAAAGCCGCAAGTGAGAAAATAAACAACTCTTTTTTCATACCTAATTTTTAAAAACAAATCATGATCACCCAAAATAATAGAACCCTTAGTATTTGTAAGTCAGAAAATGAAATATTCTCCCTTAAATCAAGAATTACAACTTGGAAAGACTAACTTTAAAGATATTCTGTGGGCCGTAAATCAAAAATCCCAAATCGTAAATTCAAGGCAAGCCCAACTTTTTAATTCCCCCGGTTTTATTTCCTATTTTTGCCCCCTATGCAACTCGAGAAGCGTAAAAAAATATTGCTCGTCGCCTTGGTTTCTATCTCCGTCTTGGCGATTTCGATGACCTTCTATTTCTATCAGGTCTTTTTCAGTCCCAATACCTTGATAGAGAAGGATCAGCCCTACTATCTAAAGATTCCTACCGGATCGGTATTCAAAACAGTCAGCAGCCAACTCTATGAGGATCAGGTAATCAATGATGCCCTCAGCTTTAGTTTCGTGGCCAAAGTCCTCGATTATCAAGAGGCAGTAAAACCCGGACTGTATCGGATAGATCCCAAGATGAGTAATATTGAATTGGTCCGAAGGCTGAGGGCTGGAGATCAGGTACCTGTGAAGGTGACTTTCAACAACGTACGAACCAAAGAAGAGTTGGCAGAGAAAATTACTGCAAACTTGGAAGTAAATCCCGATCAGATTCTCAGTCTTATTCAGGATTCAGTCTTTATTCGAAAGTTTGATTTTGAAGAGGAGACCATTCTCTCCATGTTTATTCCCAATACCTATGAGCTTTGGTGGAATACCAGCGCCGAGGGACTTTTTGACCGGATGTATCGGGAGTATCAAGCCTTTTGGACAGAAGAAAGAAAGCAAAAAGCTCAGGCTATAGGACTGACTCCAAAAGAAGTCAGCACTCTGGCTTCCATCGTGCAGGCAGAAAGCCAAAAGGCGGACGAAAGGGCTAAAATTGCGGGGGTATATCTCAACCGGATGAAAATCGGAATGGCTCTCCAAGCCGACCCCACGCTGGTCTATGCCGCGGGGGATTTCACCCTGAAACGAATTCTGAACATTCACAAGGAAATCGACAGCCCATATAATACCTACAAAAACACCGGACTTCCTCCAGGACCGATTAATTTACCGGATATCAATTCTCTCAATGCCGTACTCAATGCTGAAAAGCACCAGTACATGTACTTCTGCGCCAAGGAGGATTTTTCAGGATATCATGCCTTCGCGGTCACTTACAATGAGCATTTGGCCAACGCGAGGCGCTATCAGGCCGCACTGAACGCTGCAAAAATATTTTAGGATGTTCCAAGCCGAAACCCAAATCCGAGTCCGCTACGCCGAAACAGACCAAATGGGCTACGTCTACTATGGCAACTACGCCATGTACTTTGAGGTGGCCCGTGTGGAAGCCATGCGATCGGCCGGTTTTTCCTACCGGAAAATGGAAGAAGACGGGGTGATGATGCCGGTCCTGGAAAGCCATTTTCGCTACCTCAAGCCTGGAAAATACGACGAGCTTTTGACCATCAAAACCACAATCCCCCAACTTCCGGGAGTAAGAATTCGATTTGAATATCAAGTACTTAATGAAGCTCAAGAATTGATCACGGAAGGCTGGACCACACTGGCATTTTTGAAAAAAGATACCCATCAGCCCACCCGACCACCGGGAATTTTATTAGATTTATTGAAACGCTATTTTTAAGGAAAGTGGTCAAAGAAAAAATTTTCAAATACAGAGTACGACTGCAGCTCAAAGCAAGGCGATTAAAAAAGATCCACTTTGGGCACCCGGATAAGAATCTTTATGATGTCACCCGGATTTTTATCCAACAACTTAAAAAAGACGATATCAATGAGCGGGCAGGATCCATGGCTTTTAGCTACACATTGGCCCTTTTCCCATTGTTGCTATTTATCCTAAATCTGATTCCCTACATCCAGCATTTTTACCCCATGGTGACAACTGAAACTATTTTGAGTTTCGTTAGAAGCATTGTTCCATTGGGTATTTACCAAAATGTCGAAACCACTCTGATGGATATCGTATCCAAACCCCGGCAAAGTCTCTTGTCCTTTGGTTTCTTTTTTGCCCTTTTTGCATCTACCCAAGGTGTGGTATCCATGATGGACTCCTTCAATTCGGTCTATCGAACCAAGGAGAATCGGGGCTTTTTCGGAACGAGACTGATAGCGATAAGTATTGTAACCGCTTTGGTGGTGACCATTATCGCAGCCAGTTTGGTCATGATTCTAGGTGAAATTTTCATCAACAGACTGGATGAACTGCATGTATTCAACAGTGGATTCATGTACTTTTTATTCAACACCCTCAAGTTCTTCACCTTACTGGCGGTCTTTTTTATCACCTCTGCGTTTATTTTCAGATTTGCTCCGGCTGTTCACGACAAGTGGAACTTTTTCTCCATCGGTGCCCAACTGTCCGGCTTTCTGATCACCTTAGGCTTCTACGGATTTATATTCTATCTGGAAAATTTCGCAAGCTACAACAAGCTCTATGGATCCATTGGAACCCTGATTGCACTGATGCTCTGGCTTTTCATTACGTCCATGATTGTCCTGGTCTGCTTTGAGGTCAATGTGAGTTTGGATCTGGCAGAAGAAAAGCAAAAACAAAGAGAAAGCCGAAGAAAAGTGCTAGCCGATGATCTGCAGGAAAAATAATTAGGATATAATCAGGCACTTAGGAGAAAAGTGAAAAAGCTACTTGCCTGAAAAGTGTAAAGGATTTACTTTTGCAAACTCGATCGACAAAAGACGAGAACTAGAGGAGTGGCAGAGTGCTTCCCGAAATACTTCGGGACGGCGGTCTTTAAACAACTCAAGTCAAATTAGAGGAGTGGCAGAGTGGTCGATTGCGGCGGTCTTGAAAACCGTTGTACCGCGAGGTACCGGGGGTTCGAATCCCTCCTCCTCTGCATTTGAAAGCCAGACGAAAGTCTGGCTTTTTTATTTTTTATCCTCAAACCAAACCAAAGACATAATCGGTTCAAAGCCAATCCTTCATGTTGGCTTTATAATTAATTTAATCCGTATGAAAAAACCAGACGGATTGTCTGGTTTTTCCTATACACAAATATGCCCCTCTTGCAGGGAACTGACCCGGGGTCATATTTTTTACTCCGGCTGCCCGTTCTCCTGAAAAATTATTTGAATAGCATTGCTTTGTAGCCGGATTTTGTATCACATAGACTTCAGCCAATGCCGGTAGTATTCCTCAAGCATGGGTTGGAGAGTACTCCGATCTCTTTGCCCTTTGTCCTCAATGTACATGGATACTACGTGATCATTTCCGACGACTACTATTCCGCGCTGTTTGGCATTTTGCTGATCTGCCCAAATTGCCGCCTTTCCCAGTCCTTTTATCTTTAGATCCTCCGGCACTTTGTCAAAGTCACGCATAAATCCATTGGAAATGATCGTGTAGGTCGATGGCAAAGACATCAACTGCACCATTAAAGCGACCCCGGCCCCACCCGAGTCTTTGGCTATCATGACACAAGTTCCTTTACTTACATTCATCGCGGAGACGTCTTCCATCTGAAATGAGGCAGGCACCTCAAATATTCTTCTGAATGTCTCCTCATCCATCCCCGCACAGGCATCCCATTCTCCCATGACTTTGTCGGACTCTGAGAGTAAGTCTATATTTTCAAGCTCTATTGTTTCATCAGTCGTTTTGGAAGTGCAGGCAACCAATACTCCTATCGTACAGGCAATGATTAAGATGTGATTTCTCATGGTATTTTAAATGATATGAATGATATAGCTGGATGGCTGAGAATTGCCGCGATCATTGGGTCCTTGCAGGGTCACCTCCACCTCATATTGAGATTTGGGAATACGTCCGACTTGCCGACGGATAAACCCTTGCTGTTCTACTTTGGAGCCCGGTTTCAAGGTTCCAGAAGTTTTTCCGGAATTAGCACCACCTGATTTTCCATCCTGCGGAGCTTTTGGTTCGGGGAGATTTCCGCCTTTTGCTTCAGGGTCATCGATTCTTCCTACCTGGCGACGGATGAATCCCTGCTTTTCCCAGGTATTGATCATGGATTCCTCCAGCCCTTGGGAAAAAAGTGGAAATTCAGAAACATTTTGAGACAATGTGACCGGCATACGTTCCGATTCGAAGAGGACTTTTCCATTTTGTTTCACCCTGTAGACCAGTGCACCTTGGACCTGCCTATTCCCTAGACGCTGTAGCGCTTCGCGATCCAAGTTTAATACAGGTTTTTGGTCTTGGATCATTTTCAAAATCTGCTGATACTCTCCGTCCTGAGAAGGGATGGAAAGGGTTTCTTTTTTGGCTAGGGCCAAAGGAGACTGTGCATGTCCCAAACTTATCGAAGTACACATTATTAGCCCTAAGAAGTAAAATCTAAGTTGTTTTTTCATGATCAAATTCGTTTAGTCGATTAATTCAAGCGTATAGGTGTATCTAAATCTTACATGATCCTTGTCATCATACATTTCTCCTTCGCCTCGGACATAGCGCTTGCCTCCGACCGTTTCCAGCCAAAAAGTTTCATCCGAATTCGGAAGCCGTTTTCGTCCACCACTTGCATTGGGATAGTCCCCTGCTTGAGTCTGACCGGATAAGAATTTAATGATTTCAGCCAAGTTGTTGGATCGATCCCCCCACATATCCGCAGCCAATAGATTAGGTCCCCAGGAAAATCGCATGGAAGTAGTGATTTTCATGGTAGAGGACTGGATTTCAGCCGTTGAAAAGGGAATATTCCAGATCACAAACTTGCCTATGTTCCGTTTTTGACCTTCCGGCCATGTAGTGCCAAAGTTGTTCCCCATCCAACCAAACCAAACAAAATTGCTTTTCCCACGGGTTCGATTATCACGCACGTAGCTGATTTGTTCCTCCCGGGGCTTTGGGCCTTGAATAAGAGTGGATATACTTAAATCCCCTCGTTGGTTTCGTCCCACTCTTGCTTTGGTGAGTGTGACATCGTTGTACGTCATTTTCATCCGGTACATGTTGGAGGAAGCCTTCGGCATGGGTTTGGAAGCTTCTGCCTTGTTTTGGGCCTCTATCCGCTTAGCTTCTGCCTCCCGGGCAGCTTGCCATCGGGCGATGGATCCTACCCCAGTCACAGCCATTTTCACATTTGCTGGATTGAAAGGATCTGAAAACAAGATCAATTCGCCCTTCACGGGTGGGTCAGCACGTTTGCCAGTAGGGTCCAGCCGGGCCAGTTCCAAATCAGCCGTCAGAAAATCGAATTGGGTGGTTTTAGCTTTCCCATAAAAAACCCGCCCATTATCCTGTCGTCCATTGATCATTCCCTGTTCGGACATGACCAGACTGTTCCCGTTTTTATCGGAAAAGGTCAGCAGCTCTTTTTGAGTTTTATTGCCGTCCCATGAGATTGCATTGTCTTTGGTCAAAACCCGAAAGTCTTCACCGGGAGCCAAAAACCCGGAAAATGAAAGATTATCTCCGTTAATCATGATGTCAAACCGACCGGCACTTTTCTGAGCCGAATTGACAAAAGTTCCGGCTGCCCTACGCCCTCCCGGGTAGACTTTCCCAAAAAACACCCATTGATCATGGACTCCGTAAATGTATCCCCCGGCTTGGGTGATGGAAAGTTCCCCTTTGTCGGAGCTCCATACACCTGTCCAGAGATTTCCCTGGGCTTGGGCTCCAAAATTCAAGAAGAGCCCAAAAAACAAAATCAATAGTCTTTTCATAATTGAATAGATTGGTGTGGTTTAATTCCTTTTTTCTCCAAAAACTTGTTCAATGAGTCTGTCTTCATAGTCAGAGACTACCTGAAGATTGATGATGTCCACCCTGCGGTTTTTTGATCTTCCTTCTGACGTATCATTGGAATAAAGGGGATACCGCTGACCATATCCAATGGAAGCCAACTGATTGGTATCCACTCCGAAGTCATTGACCAAAGCTTTGCGAACGGCCGAGGCACGCTGCTCGGAGAGGAGACGGTTTTGCTCCTTATCCCCAGTATTGTCTGTATGGCCCGCTATGGTGTAGCTTCCTCCATTGGCAAGCATAAAATCGGCTATCTGCTTTAGAGAAGGGAAGGATTCCGGCCTGATCTCTGCACTTCCCGGGTCAAAATAGATCCCTGTAGCCTCAAAAACTCCTTCGGCAAGCTTGTTCTTGATTATTGGCGGAGCATCGGCGAAACGAAGATTGGAGAAGTAGAAAAACTCGTCCACATTGGCATTATTGGAATAAAATTTCAGGGATCGGAATGCAGAATGATCAGGCTGAGCTTGGACGATGTCAAATACTTTTTCTTCATTGAGATAGAGTCGGACCCGATTTTTATTTTTCCAAAGCGAAATACGGATCATATCACCCCGCTCCAGATTTTCCTTACTGAGCATTGGAATCGGAGTATTCACGAATTCATTGTATTGGCTATCCTTCCATCTTTTCTCCAAACTCTTGTGATCGGCATTGAAGCCCATATTGATCAAATGAGTACCTGCACGTCTATTTCCCAGCTGAATAGTGGGTGACTCCAAATCATTCAATACCACCAAAAACTGACGAGTGCCCGGGGCAAACTTCTGGGCATCCACATCCAAGATCAGATCAAATTCCAGCGTGAAGTTTTCTGGCAACTCACCCAAATCTAACGGTGTAAATGAATTTTCCCCTTTTCCCAGCTGAATCCATTTCCCTTCAAAACCCTCTAATTCTACCAGCTCCAGTGAACTGGAACTCACCCAACCCTCGGGCATGTCTCCTAGAGCATCCGCCGAAAAATCCGATGCATACAGAATATCCGATCCGAGGATAAAATCAAACTTGGAGTATGCCTGCAAACTCTTTGGGCCGGGGTCAGTGCCAAAAGGTTCTTCCATTTCCTCAGGAAACGCCGGATCAACATCGGCTGACCACTCTTCCTCCCCAGTGCTGGCATTGGGATTTTTCTTTTTTACCCGGATGCTGAAAAGGGAATCAATAGCCTGCTCGGTGGTTTGTTCCGTCTTTTCTTCTGTCTTTCTTTCGACAGTTCTTTTGGCTGCTTCTTCGGCTCTTTTTTTGAGATCTTTGATAAATTGAGCCCTAAGCCCAAAATCTGACAAAAATCCCATTCCGATAAATAGCAGAAGAAAAAATACGTATCGCTTCATCGTTTGATAGTTTTGTTTTTAGCTTAGTGGGTAGAGCGATAGAAAACATTAACCACCCGGAGAAAAAATTTTTATGATAGATCCTAAATGGGTCAAGGCGTTGACAGGAGACGAACTAGGTCTGAAAGAGCTCTACTCTACCTTCAGAACTCCCTTTTTATCTTTTCTGAGAAAAACGGGAATAAATGAAGATGAGGCGCTCTCTATTTTTCATGATACGCTGATCACTTTAAGGAAAAAAGCGATCCAGGGCAAACTGTCGGAAGTGAAGCATCAATTCAAGACCTACCTTTTTGCAATAGGAAAATACAAGGCCTATGACCTGATCCAAAAAGAAGGCAAAAGGGGGTGGATGTCCATTTCTGAATTTCCTGATATTGAGGATAGGGAAGATGCTGAAGACAAAGAGGACCTGGACGAAAACCTAAACCTGATCCAAAAGGGAATTCGACAATTGGGAAATTCGTGCCAAAGAATGTTAACATTATTCTACATTCAGGGACTAAAAATCAAAGAAATCCAGGAAAAGGAAGGCTATGAAAATGAAAATACGGTCAGAGCTCAAAAAAGCCGTTGCTTGAAATCATTGAAAATCTGGCTTGAAAAACAAAAAACCAATGAGTGACCGAGACCTACAGATCGAGCGCTATCTTCAAGGAGAAATGAGTGAAGCTGAAAAAGTACAATTCGAACAGCTAATCGCTCAAGATCCTGAACTTGGGGAGGAAGTCTCATTTCAGCTTGGCGTGCAAAAGGCCCTGTGGAATGAGGACGAAAACTCCTTCCGGTCCGAGCTGAATCGACTGGAGAAGGATCAAAAAGCAAATCTACAGAGAAGGAGATTCTGGATGGCTGCTGCCAGTATAGCTCTCTTTGCGTGCATTGCCGGGCTTTGGCTGTTTTTGCCAAAAGACCAAAATGAATTGTTTCAGGCTTACTTTTCTCCCCAGCCCAATATCTATCAACCCATTACCAGAAGCGCCGGAGAATCCTCTACCTTAAACCAAGGCCTCATTGCTTATGAAAAAGGAGACTGGAAAGAAGCTCTTAGGCACTTTTCCGATCTCGATAAAAGTGAAAAGCCCGAATTCGTCATCCTCTATGAAGGTAACTGCCTCTTGGCGCTTGGAGATTTTTCCATGGCAAAGCAAGCTCTTGACCCGCTATTGACCTCCCAAGATGGCACACTTCGCCACCGGGCAGGATGGTATTGGGCTTTGGCCCAGCTGAACTTAGGCCAAAAGAAGGAAGCAAAGTCACAGTTGGAACAACTGACCGAGGAAGAAGGACCTTTTCAGGAAAGAAGCAAGGAACTAATTCGATTGCTCCCTTAGCCTTTTTTGTCTCCAAATCATTCCGACAGCTAGGATAATCAAGATCATACTCATCCAAATCCATGCATAAGATTTGGAATAAACGGGTTCAGAATCTCCTAGTATGACAAACCCCGCCCAAAAGTACGGATCGGCCAAGGCAGGATCATTCACCTGACTCAAATAGTCCAATTTGGCTAAGCGAAGAGCTTCGTCCTTTCGATTGCCCTCCTTGAGACGCTGGTAAAAAGCTTCCATCAAAATCCCGGTTTCCCTATCCGGAACTTCCCAAAGACTCATGACTGTACTTTGAGTCCCCGCCACCATAAAAGAGTAAGCCAAACTGAGCAATCCGTTACCAAATTGCTCATCCCCCACCCCCGAATTGCAGGCACTCAGCACGGCCAGTTCTGCTTCCAGTGGCATTTCGAATATCTCTAAGGCAGTGAGGGTCTCCTCTTCCACATCCCCAAACCACAGTCTACTGAAATTGGGTGAAATCCCATCCAATTCCCCATGGACTGCCAGATGAATGAGGCCTGCCCTTGGGGCTTTATTCAAGAAATTGGCTTTGGAAGCTGCAGAGTCAAAGTAGGCTTCTCCTCCTGTCAAACGGCTCAATTGTGTCACCTCTTCCCTGTTGCCAGGCAGAGACCTTAACTTGTAGTAGGGCGCAAAACCCATCCAGTCTTTTTCTAAATGATCAATCGGCCTCTTTTGCAAGACCTGGAAGCTAGGGATATATCGGACGGTAGTATTTTCTATCAATGGCTTTTGATCCTTTAGCTTAAAAACCTCAAGAGGCACCTGACAAAGTAAACCATCAGGTACTACGGTAAGGGATTGATAGGAAGAAGAAAAGCCCGGAATCCAATCCTCTACCCATAAATCGGGTAAGGACCCCGATCTCACGGGATTTTTGATCTGACCTACCCAAGAGGTGAGGTCCAAAATCCTGTCAGCGCTATGATCCAGATACCCAAAACTTGATCCTTTAGAATCTCCAATCCAATAAAAAATGGATTCCTCCCCAAGAAAATAAGAAATCAATACTTGCCCCTCCTTGAGGTCGCTTAATATCCTCTGGATCACATCGGAGTCAAGGCCTGACTCTTTTGGTGACTTCATTTTGGATTCGATAGTAGAAAGAAGATTAAGAAGGCTATCCTCCTCCTCATACCAATCCAAAAGCTTGGATTTGTCGGAGTTTTGGCCCTGCTGAATACCTGCGATTTTGATCCTTACTTCTGCCAGAGATTGCCTGATGATCTGCCAAGACCTTTTATCTTTCTCTTTCCACATCTTGACCAACTCCTCACCTCTGCCTTGTTCATAAACCACCTTCCTTTGGATCTCCATCAGCCTAATAGCCAAATCACTCCAGACCTTCGACTTATCTTTCTCCTTTCTTTGAAATGTACAGGCCAAAAACAGCGATTCCTCGATCAATGGCTTTACTTCAGTCAGCACGGAGACAGAATTGATCAGGCCGGTTTGATCTCTTTTCAGAGTCTCCACCTGAGAAATAACTTCGTTCAAAAAGGTTGAAGCTGCATTTTGATCTTGAGTACCCGTCTGCAAAAAAACAGCCTTTAGCCGCATAGCCTGCAAAAGCAATCCACGGGAAGATTTTAATCTAACCAGCTCTTCTATCAACTGATCCAAAGAACGCTCCCAACTCACCTGATTACTTCGACCTTCCTTTTGCTCCAGTTCCAAATGGAGCAGCTTGGATTCTGCCTGAAGTGAGGCTGCATCCTTGAATTTTGAATTAAGAATATGATCCAACTCCGAAAGGTAGATCCTGGCCGAAGGGAAATTTACCTGAGTCATAGCCAAACGGATCAAGCCTTTTAAAGCCTCAATCTTAAAAATATCCCTACCCAACTCATCAGCCAAACTCAAGGCTTGATCAAACGCAGCTTTTGCGCCTGTCACATCTCCCAATTGGCTCAGATACAGGCCCAACTGATTAAATCCCTGTGCTTTTGATCTTCGTACGTCGGTATTCTTTGTCCGTCTTTCTATTTCGAGAATTTCCAAAGCTTGCTTTGCAAGCTTGACTGACTCTTCAGACTTTTTCCGATGATGAAGGACCAATGCCAACTGAAGTTTGGAAGAGGCCATTTGGGTGGAAGATTCCTGACCGATTGCCTGAAAATGCCCCACAGATCTTCTGGCTTGAAATTCTGCCTGGCTGAGATCTCCCATTTTTAAGGCGGAAAGAGACAACATTTTGTAATCATCTCCCAGATAAAAACTGGAATCACCACCGTCTTTTCGATCACTGTCCAAAGCCTGCTTGAAATAGGGCAAGGCCCGAAATGGGTCTCCTAGCCTGTCCAGATATAGAATCCCAAGATTATAAGAATTGGCGGCAATGGTGCTGTAAGGTTTCTGATCCAAGAGTCCCAAAAGCTGAGTAGAAGATTCATAAGCCTCAGCAGATGCCGAAAACTGCTCCAAAGCATCCCAAACCACCCCTTGCACTGTTCTATTGCTCGATGAAACGAGCAAAAACCCCATTTCTGAAAAAATCTGATCTGCTTGCTTCAAGGCGGTCAGTGCTTCCCGATACCTATTGAGGTCAAAATAGGTCCTTCCCAGCCGATCCAAAGACAACCCGTAGACTCGTCTGCTTTGAGGGAACTTCGAAAGTCGATTAACTAAAGATTGCAAATGCGCCAAATCCTGCTTTCCGGTCAAGGCCACTTGAGAAGAATAATCAAAGTAGCTCCATTCGGCTTCAAGCATATTTCTGTTGGGGCTTTGGGAAAAGAGTTCAAGGTAGGAAGGGCCTTTTTCTAAAAGTTCACGATAGCGCCTGCCAAAAAATGTAAGCTCGGTCCAGGCCCGAAACGCCTGATTAAGCTGGGTTTCCGAACCAAGTCCTTCAAGCAAAACCTTCTCCATAAAGTCGGAGGCAGCTTTTCGGTTATAGGAAAAGTTGGTTTTCTTACCCCGATCTATTGAATCCAAATAGGCATCAAATGATTGGGAAAAACCCTCCATCTGAACACAGAAAAGCAAAATAAAAAGACTACTCAACCATCTTTGCATACCAAAAATCCACTAATTCCACGCTTGTGCAAAATAGCAAAATTGGGATTATGAGCGGATTTTTTTCTGCCTTCCCAGGCTAAATTAGGTCTGAAAAATCAGAGGGGTAATCCAAAAATGAGAAGGATTGGAAAGAAGTTTCCGGATACTGTCGCTTGGGCGTTTGGAAAGTACTGACTTGGACAGGATTGACCAGTTCGATGGATTTCATCATGGCTGCCAAGGGCACCATATTGGCATTGGACGAAACAAAAGCGTTTGGATCTGATTTGCCTGCATATCCATCACCTAATTACGATCCCCTGCTTTGCCTACACCCTATAAAAAAGAAGAAGCAGCTTTTCTGCCACCAAAGAATTGATGATGTCACATGGAGGAAAAGTACGGGTTGGAGAATAAACTAACTAAATCTCCTAGGCCACCCTAGTTTGTGAAAAAAGATCGTAGGCCGCTACCAAGACTTGGTTTTCGGCCGAAAGACCATATCTACCAAATCCCTCAATGGCCTCTCTCTCCTCGGCAAATACTGGATAATAATCTTCATCCAGTTCACTCCAGATTATCAAAAGGTAAGAATAGGAAAGCGGACTGTTTCTCCCCTTTTCCATCCAAAGCTCAAATTGATCTTCGGAAAGGGATTTGGGATAATCGGGACTGTCAAACATACTTGGAAATTTGCCCGAAAGGTAAAAAAAGGAAACTTTGAATAGTCAATTCCAGCTCAAATTGGCCAGTATTAATCCAGGTTATCCTTTTTCTTGTTTTTCTCCTGATAAAAATCGCTCATTGCCTGAAGGTCCTCGTCCATGCACAGGGGCATGAAATCAATCCGAAACTCCTCATTTTTTTCCCTGCGCTTTCTGAGAATATCCTCTCTTTTAGCTTGCACTTTTTCGGAATGTTTTTTCAAAGTAAACCTGTTTTTAAAATAGATCATAAAAAAGCTTTTCACACATTGGAAAGGCTGGTAGTCACTAATCACCTAATTGGATGCCAAACTTTATTCCCATCTGAATTTTTCCTCACGCCGATAAAAATTAACAGGAAAAAGTACCCACTTGAAGGCTATAATTTCTGCCTTGTAATTACTCAAAGGTAGGGATTGAGGAGGGTAGAAAAATACCCACTACTGGGTATTTTTTCAAAAAAAGGCAGTTTCACCCCATTTTTTTGAGGTACAAACTGCCTTTGCAAAGGATGTATCCAAAAACAAATTTCCTAGTTTTAGCCATGATTTCTTAGGCAGAAAAAACCCGTTTTTTCAGAAAATCAAGACCTATCAGAATTCCTGAATCAATCGATATACTTTATTTTCCTGAATGTAGGAATTCCCATTGACCGGTAAAGCCTGAAGAAACCCTTGCGAAGTAGGCCAGGAGATAAAATAACTGAATGGGCTCTCATAGATCCGTTGGATTGCATTTAATCTAAGTGTATTCAAGTCCAAACGGTAAAGATTACTTCCATCGGAAATCAGTAAATTCCCTTTCCATTCACTCATGTTTACTTGAAAGTTGAAAAGTGAAGGTCCATTTGCCACAGGTTCAACTTGCCCGCCTATACGATACCTTTTAATCTGCAAGGTTGAATTCCCGGAAACAAAATAGAAATAATCGCCTACCACTACCCAGCTATTTGTATTTCTGACCTCAGAAGGCACCTGAATCTCGCTTAACCTCCATTGGTCAGTGATCGGATCATATTCCCGGAAATTGAGGTAATTAAATAAGACAGCATAAATTTTCCCATTGACGGAGAATGATTTCACTACGTGCGAAAAATCAAAAGGGAAATCGCCCAGTCTTTCCCATCGACCTGACTGAAAATCATAGCGATGAAAATCCTTGTGATGGATCTCATCATTACTGGAAAACTCCACGCCCAAGCCGTAATAAATATACCTGTCATTCAGCCCTACCATCAGTTCGGCAATTCGCTGAAAAGGCTGGTTGGCCTCATCTTGAAATGCTTCCAAGGACGTGTTTCCCACTTGAAGTTGATAAAATTTTTCCCTCTCGTCCCCACTGTTTTCCCAAAAGATAATCCGGTCACCAAATGGATACTTGCGAAATTCATGGAGTTGAGGGACATTCAGTCCATCTTGGAATACTTCCCAAGAAGGAAGAATTTCTATGGGTTGGGAATATTGACTAAAATAACCGGGAAATGACATTCTAATAAAAGAGGGGCCTGTGGGAAGAGATCGTACTGATCCTTCATAGACACCTCCCTCTAAAGAGGTCAATGGATAAATTTCCTGAATAAAGTTTTCTCCCGATTGCAGCAAAAAATCATAAGTTATGTTCAGCTCAGGATAGCTGGTGAAAATCTTTAGCTTTTCCCCCACATAGACTTGCCTGGGCTCCACCGACAGAATAGAAGGTACCGTAATAGAAAACACATCTGAAAGTGTAACCGTCTTCCCGCCGCTTTTGATCAATAAATCGAATTTTTGCTCAGTAGGCTGGAAATTATACGAGGTATTTTCTACCAAAATTTCCAATTGCTGATTGGTCGCGCTCAAAAGGGTTACACGAAAATCATTTTCTAATTCGGGAATCCTCACTTCATTGTTTTCGATTCGCGAATTAAAAAAGTCTCCCTTGATGGTGATTCTGGCACTTTTATAAAAGGAGGTCGGACTTACCTCGGTGACTACTGGAGGAGACGTCCCCAAACTGGTAAATGGAAGAAATTCCCCGTAGACGGTCGTCTCCCCTGCTTTCACATAGGGTCTTACCAGGTAATTTCTACCATCGATCAAGTCGTACTGAATCCGAAGGGACGCGACCTCTCCGCTGGGAGAACCCGCCTGAGACACCTTCATCACATCTGCAAACTCCGTAGGGTTGGCATTGGGTGAACTCAAAAAATACTCAAGACCATGCTCTTGAATAGAATTTCTTCCAGCTTTCTTTATTTCAAAATTTACTGAAACACCGGTCTGATTCAAATCAGAGACACCCAAGCTCTCTATGAATGGATAATCCCTCAGTGTTATTTCTTCCTCTTGTCGGCAGGAAGTCCCGGCCAGTAAAATCATTACAACCCAAAAACTATGTCTTAACCAATTCATCATTTCAAAATTTATATCCCAAATAAAAATTCAAACCTGCCAGCGCTCCACCCTTAGTTTCTCCAGTAGCCTTGGAATAGTTGAATCCAAAAACTACCGCTCTTCGATTGGGAAGATATTTATCAGCACCCAAACCAAATCCAGTGCCGGTAAAGGTTGTTCCCAATTCCAAAGGAGGTGAAGAAGTAGTGACTTGATTGCCTTCTATCTCTGCCATAAAAAGCCCTGAAGTGGAATAGCAAGCCTGAACATAAACCAACCCTGCTTCTGCAAAAATCCTGAACCGATTTGGATTCAAATCAAAGTAATATCGAGCGGCAACGGGTACCTGAACCCAAGACATATCTACAAATACGTCGGTCTGAAAATCAGAACCTTTCCATGAATATTGCCGGAATTGCTGTGCATCCAATTGCGACCATTTCAATCCTAAATTGAAGGAAAGGCTTCTATAAAAGTTCAAAAATAATTCACCGTTCAGCCCGATCACAGGTGCAGCAGCCTGCAGCTTGACCTCCTCGAGACTTTCAGGTATCAAAAACTCAATCGAATTCAATCCAATACCTGCGTGGGGAGTGATGGAGGCAAACTTGGAGAAAGTCCTCTCCTTCTGGATAGTGGTAGCTGTCCTGGAAAAGTAGATGAGTGAACTCTCTTTCAACCTCGTGATAGGGATCAGATTTTCCAGACTCTTATCTGAAAAAGCTGATCTCAAAGTTTCCTTATAATCCTCCTCCAAAGGAAGGAGCTCCTGATCCACTTCCACAAAGAATTGATTGGGTTCCCCGTTCAATTTCCAGAAAATCGCCTTTACGAAAGGCCTGGGAAGTCTTTCCAAAAAGACAAATTGACTTTTTCCTTGCCAGTTCAATTGCTTTCTGAAAAACTTCCTTTCAGATACCTGAAATTCGGAGACCTCTTCGACCGAATATCGCTTAGGCCCTTCCCACTTACTTCTTATGAAATAAACCACCCGATTGTCTTCCACCGGGATTCCCTCGACTTTTCCCTGTGCGAAGATCGAATCATTAATGATGATGTAATCTGTTTTCATGGAAGTTTGGGCCTCCAATCGAATACAGAAGAATAAAAACAGACCAAAAACCAACAAAAATACCCGTATGGGGGCAAGGGAGGGAGTAACTAGCAAGAGGAAAATAATTAGACAGTGAGAATACAGGTTTTCGTTGCAAAAGTAACGGGAGTTCTCAATAGTTAAATAGATAACCGATTTTTCTAATAAAAAAATTTTCAAGTCGAAAAGACCCCACAAAAACAAGAGCTGGAGATAAAATCAAGGGTAATTCTAAATCCATTTATTTGCTCCTTTTCCTCTAGCTTTGCAGGGATGAATAGGGAAATTTTGATCGAATTGGTAAATCAAACCATGCCCTTTGGAAAATACAAGGGCAGACTGCTTTGTGATATTCCCGAGTACTACCTAGTATGGATGAAAGGACAAGGCTTTCCTCCCGGCAAACTAGGGATGCAGCTGAGTTCGCTTTATGAAATTCGACTCAATGGTCTGGAAGGAATCCTTGCCGAACTGAAAAGAACCTACGGAAAAGTATAAAAACTTTACTTTATTCTTTCTTTTTGAAGCCGTTCAAACTCCTCAAGCAAAGCGATGAGCTTTATCCTCACGTGTTTGTCTGAAATGTCCAAACCCATCGCAGAAAATTGGGTTTGAATAAATTTCAGCGCATTGTAGGGAGTCACTTGGATTTTATTGAAAGCGGCTTCTTCCGGGGTTAGAATATTATTGTACATATCCATGAGGACATATCCCTTGTCAGAAGTACGCAATACCTCCAAGGCTTTGTCAATGACAGAGTTCCAATTCATAATAAAGTAATTCAGGCAGGAGTGGGTCTACTCCGGGATTTGGTGTTAAGCAGGTTAAAAATAAGGGGATGAGTTCATTGAATGGATATCCTCGGCCAAGTATTTGACAAAGAGGAGGCATTTTCTGAAAAAAAATCAGATACAATCCAGAAAAAAGATAAAATGCTTGAAAGTCCTTATATTTGTCACACTAATTATTTGCATGACACAAGAACTATTTGCCCGCTATTCCTTCCTACTAGACCGGACCGCCCGGAGAGTGAAGCAATATGCCCAACAGCAATTCAAGCAGGGCGAATTTGACGTGACGGTAGATCAATGGCTGGTCCTGAAAAACCTCTCTGAAAATGGGACCATGAGTCAAACTGAACTAGCCAATTTAGTTTTCAAAGACCATCCTACACTGACCAGAATTATCGATTTGCTTTGTAAAAAAGGCTATGTGGAGCGAGTCACTCATCCTCAGGACAGAAGGAGTTTTCAACTTCACCTCACCCCTTCAGGAGTTTCAAAAGTAACCGAACTCAAGCCTCAAATTCTGGAAATCCGGGAAAAAGCTTGGGAGAACCTGAACGAAAAGGATTTCGAAGAATTCAAGCGGATTTTGAATACGATTTATGAAAATTTGGAGGGGCAAAAAATAGAGGACTAAGAATAGTTAGTACACTAATTATAATTACACAAACATTACTCCCCTTCCGGGGTTAAAGAAGATAAGAAATGAATACCAATATGATCCATACAGATCTTTGCATCATCGGAGCAGGACCCGTGGGGCTTTTTGCTGTCTTCGAAGCAGGCTTACTCAAAATGAGATGCCACCTGATAGACGCGCTGCCTCAGATTGGTGGGCAGTTATCAGAAATTTATCCTCAGAAACCCATCTACGACATCCCCGGGTATCCTGAAATCAAAGCCCAGGAATTGGTGGATAATTTGATGGAGCAGGCCAAGCCCTTTCAGCCCACCTTCACTTTGGGAGAGCGAGTGGATCATCTCGACAAGCAGACTGATGGGAGCTACATCATTACTACCAATGAGAAGACCAAAGTGCACGCCAAAGTTATCATCATTGCCGGTGGATTAGGCTGCTTTGAGCCTAGAAAGCCTGTTTTGAACAATCTGGAAAACTTTGAAGGAAAAGGGGTAACCTACATGGTCAAAAATCCGGAGACCTTCCGTGAAAAAAACGTGGTAATCGCCGGAGGAGGAGATTCGGCTCTCGACTGGACCATATACCTGGCCAAAGTAGCCAATAGAGTGACTTTGGTACACAGAAATGAAACTTTCAGAGGTGCGCCTGATTCGGCCTCCAAAGTTTTTGACTTGGCCAATAAAGGAAAAATCGACCTGATTCTTTCTGCCAACCTAAAAGAGATTGGAGGAAATGGCAAACTGAATTCTGTAACCCTAGAGGGTAAAAACAAAGAGGAAATCAAGATTGACGCAGATTATCTGATTCCTTTGTTTGGTCTCAGTCCAAAGCTTGGACCTATCGCAGATTGGGGCTTGACAATCGACAAAAACGCCATTGAAGTAGATACCCGTGACTATTCTACAGGAGTGGAAAGAATCTATGCCATCGGAGATATCAATACCTATCCCGGAAAACTGAAGTTGATCCTTTGCGGCTTCCATGAAGCAGCCATCATGATGCACTCAGCATTCAAATATGTGTACCCTGACCAAAAGCTCAGCTTCAAATACACCACAGTAAACGGCGTCAACGCATTCTAAATCTACCCCAGCCATGATCAAATTTACTGTAGAGGACCAAGACGGCAACAGACAAGAGGTCGAAGCTCCCGCAGATATGGGACTTAGTCTCATGGAAGTTTTGAAAGCTTCCGAATACCCAATCCTTGCCACCTGCGGAGGCATGGCCTTGTGTGCCACATGCCATATTGAGGTATTGGAAGGACAGGATGGCCTCGGAGATGCCACCGATGCAGAACTCGATCAGCTCGAAAACCTGCCAGAATACTTCCCCACTTCCCGCCTAGCCTGCCAAATCCGAATCGGAGATATCCTAGAAGGAGCTGTGATCAAGCTGAGAGGAGAAGATGTAGTGTAAGGATCGAGAATCCAAAATTTAGAATCAAGAAGCTAGAAGTAACATGATAAGACTACCTGGATAGTGGTAGTTTTTTTTTGTAAATGCATGATAAGAGTAATCTTTTCTTTATTTCTTTTCCTTGTTTCGGTTGGCATTTGGGCTTGTGATTGTTCATGGTGGCATTTGGACAATGCTTACAGAAATTCCTCATTTGTGGTTTCTGGAAAAATTTCTTCGATTAAGAACTACGAAAATGACCCAACATTATTCAAAGTCTCAATTGAAGTTTATGAAGAATTCAAAGGGAAAAATCTGAAAGAATTTTTTGTCAACAATCCAGATAAAGTAGGTGGTATGTGTCATCCCTATCTAAAGGTTGGAGAAGAACTCCTTGTCTATCTTTATCCAATAGAAAATGGACTTCCATTTTTGGGATATTGTTCGAGATATTTTCCTTTGGATTACGTAAAAACCCAGAGCCCAGAATTAGAAATTCTTACGATTTTAAAAAACTCAAAGATCAACTACACTTCATCTTTCAGAGTTGAAGAAATTCTTTTCGAATCCCGGAAAGAAAACGATTTTTTCTCCAGATTATCAGGATTAAAATCCAATCCATCCATTCCGCCTTATGGGATATTTGAGATTGAGTATCACCACCTTTTTGGTCGGTCTACTGCAAGAATCATCCGTGGATTTGGAAATAATCTTGACCCTACTTTGATAAAGTGGCTAGAAAACACATCATGGGAATTATACGATTATTCGCAAGAGCTAAAGCTTTCTAGCCCCACCAAATTTATTTTGGTATTAGAAAATGACTTTTCTGCACTCACAGATTCTTTTGATTTCTCCAGATATACATTCCGATGAAGTAAAAGCTCCTTTTTCTATGGAAATCTGCGTGTTTTCTCCGTTGATCTCCTGGAGGTTTAGCATATCCACTCCAAATAGTTATCCTTTGACACAGCAGTCCACTTTGCATCGGGATAAGCCTTGGCAAAAGCGGCAGGAACTTTGGGCTTTTTGGTTCCCCATTTAAATTCCAGTCCCTGAATCTCCTGAAGACTATTTACTTCCAATAGGTCTATCTCCTGCCCATCGTAGGTTCGCCAGAAATAATAATCCGGAGCATAGCCTCTCGATGAGTTAAATTTCATCCGTTCCACAATCATCCATTGTTCCCAAAGTTGGCCAATATCATTGCGGAAAGCCATCGGGCTGAAGTTGTTAATCAGGGCATTCCGGATTCCATTGTCATAGAAATACCACTTCTTCGATTTGCTTACCTCTTTCCGGAGGTTTTGGCTATATCCACTAAGTGGAAAAATGATAAAGACTTTGGATAGTAAGTCAAGGTAGCGGTCCACCGTCTCCTTGTTCAACTGAAGACTGTTTCCCAACTCTACGGTACTCACTTGACTCCCAACCTCAAAAGCCAACAGCTTCAACAAACGAAATAAGACATCCGCACCTTTGATAGTAGTCAATGCCAGCAAGTCTTTCAATAAATAAGAGTTGACAAGCGACTTAAGGTATTCCTCCTTTTCCTCCAAAGTAGAAAGATGAATTAATTCAGGATAACCTCCATAGATAAGGCGATTCTCAAGTCTTCCCAGAGTCTCAATCAAGTTTTCCTTTTGAGAAAACTCCACCTGAGATAAAGGAAATAGCTGATATACGAGTTGCCTACCCACCAAAGGTTCGCCGGCATCATTGACCAAGTCCAAACTGCTACTTCCCGTGGCGATTATGGTAATTCCGGGAATAGAATCGATCATTAGTTTTAGGATTTTTCCGATTTGAGGTACAGTCTGTGCCTCATCAATGATTACCAGAGTTTTATCTCCAATCATCTGACTGTAATTGACCACGGTCCTGTTTTGAAGGACTTCTGCAACCTGCGCATCCTCCCCCAATAGAAAAAGGGTTCTTTCAGCATAAGCCTGACGGATTTCTTCGATCAAAGTAGTCTTACCCGTACGCCGACTGCCATAGAGCAAGATCACTTTTTGCTTTCCGATCTGACTCAGCATCTTCTTTGCCACAAATCTTGGAATGTCCATATCTTCTTAATTTAACTCAGCTCTATTCTAAAAACTTGTATTTCAATAGCTAGAAAAATTAAAGATACCACTTTTGAAAATTAAAACAGCCTAATTTATATTAATTACGCTAGTCAACCAGCCTATTTTACATAGATTGGGCTGGTTTAAGTCAAAAAACTGTGATTATCAAGGGATTTGAATAGTTAGAATGTAGCATTTTATCAATCTGTGAGAATTGTTTTTCGTAAGTTGTATGAGCAGTACCCAAACAAAATCTGAAATGAAATCGCTTTTGATCCTTCTCCTTTTATTTCCGTTGATCGGATTTCCCCAAATCACCTCAGATCAAAAAGATAATGCCCTGAAAATCCACTATCTGATCGGAGAATATTCCAAAGCACGGGAAACTCAAGACACTGTTTTGCTCAAAAAAATACTTACCGAAGACATCGATCAACTCGTTTCCTCCGGAGAATGGAGAACAGGAATCTCCGAAGCCATCCAAGGCATGCAGTCCAGTACCCAATCCAACCCAGGAACTCGCACTCTCGAAGTAGAAAAAATCAAATTCCTATCCGATGAAATAGCCCTTGTTGACTGCCGCTACATCATCAAAAGCCCTGATGGAACTACCAGAAATATGTGGAGCAGCTTTACGGTTGTTTTTCATAAAAAGGAATGGAAAATCTCAGCCATCCGAAACATGAACCCAACTACCTCAAATTAATTCCACACCCATTATTCAATGAGAAACCTGTTCACTTTATTCCTCGCCAGCCTGATTTTATTTTCCTGCCAAAAAACCACTACAACGCCTTCGGTGATTTTGATCAATGGGAAAATATGGACTGGAGAGGGAGCCGATACATTTGTCAAAGCCATTGCTATTTCAGGTGATACGATTTTCCAAATCGGGGATTCTGAGCTTATTTCTTCTTTGGCTGGACCAGAAACAGAAATTATTGATCTCCAAGGGAAATTGGTGACAGCAGGATTTAACGATGCCCACATCCACTTCTTAGGTGGGTCAATGGGCCTGACGCAAGTGGAACTTTCTTCTGCCAAGACTTTTACCGAAATGGAAAGAATGACCATGGATTTCATCCAAGCCAATCCGGAAAAAGATTGGATTACCGGAAGGGGTTGGCAATACACTTTTTTCGAATCCGGTCTTCCCGATCACGAAACCATGAAATTTTTGAACTTGGAAAAACCAGTATTAATCAAAGCCTACGATGGGCATAGTGCTTATGCTAATCCCAAGGCCTTGGAATTGGCGGGAATCACCAAAGACACTGAATTTTCTGGTTTTGGGGAATTGGTCAAAGATAAAAACGGGAATCCCACCGGGGCTTTAAAGGAAGATGCCATGGGTTTGGTAGGGAAATTAGTCCCTGAGGCCAGCTTCGAAGACAAGCTGAATTCCCTTCGGAAAGGTTTGGCCTATGCCGCTTCTTTGGGAATCACCAGTGTCCAAAACGCCAGCGGCTCCGAAGAGGATCTGAGACTTTTTCAGACCCTTCACCAAAATGGAGATCTAACGCTCCGCTATGCAGCTGCTTTTTCAGTCAATAAAAACAGTACTCCTGAGCAATTGGATCGATTCACCTTTTTGAAAGATAGTGTAGGCACATCCAATCCATGGCTGAGAGCCGATGCGATCAAATTTATGATTGATGGGGTGATCGAAGGCCACACCGGAGCGATGCTGGAGCCCTATTCAGATATTCCTTCCACTGACCCTTTGGCCCTTGGCCAATTGAATTATCCTTTAGATCGGTATCAGGAACTGGTGAAAATTATGGATGCGAAAGGATTCCGGCTTTATACCCATGCGATTGGAGACCGAGGAGTTCGAGAGGTCTTGAATGCCTACGAAAAAGCCCTATCAGAAAATCAATCCAAAGGAAAAAGGCATCGAGTTGAGCATATCGAAACGATCCATCCTGATGATATTCCAAGATTTGCCCAGTTGGGAGTGCTGCCAAGCATGGAGCCTATCCATGCCGAGCCCGGAACTACCGTAGTCTGGTCTAATGCCGTTGGGGAGGGAAGATTGCCTTATTCTTTTGCTTGGAGATCCTTGTTGGATCAAAAGGCAGAGTTGGTTTTTAGCTCTGACTGGCCGGCATGCATCAGTCTCAATCCAATCCGGGGAATTCACATTGCCGTCAATCGCCGAAATCCTGAAGGATATCCCGATGGAGGATGGATTCCTCAGGAAAAAATCAGCATTTTCGAAGCAATGAAAGCCTATACTTATATGGGGGCCTATTCCTCTTTTGAAGAAAATAAGAAAGGTCTTCTGAAGCCGGGTTATCTGGCAGATTTAGTCGTTTTTTCTCAGGATATTTTCACCATCGACCCAATAAAAATCCATGAAGTAGAGGTCTTGATGACTTGGGTGGGAGGAAAAAAAGTTTTTGAAAAACAGTAGCAGAAAATAGCTAACCTACGTTTTTTGGGAAAATCATCAGAAATATGAAACGAAGCATTTTTATCATGTTAAGTTTGATCCTGGCTATCTTTAGCTGTATCGATCAGGAGCAAAAAACTTCTTTGGAATCTCTGGAGTCACTGGAAGCAGAAATCATCGCCCTTTCGGAGTCTGTCTCCTGTACCAATGCTGATCAATGGAAATTTTTCCCAATGGGAAGCAAAGCCTGCGGAGGACCCGAGCGCTACATCGCCTACCACCAAAGCGTGGAAAACTCCATCCTTCCTTTGATCGATAAGTACACCTTGCAGCAAGCGGAATATAACAGGGCCAACAATATCGTCTCAGATTGTCTCCTAGTAGGATCACCCCGGGGAGTGACCTGTGAAAATGGCAAGCCGGTTCTTTTTTATTGATATGAGACTTTTGTCACCAATTTTTTGAGAACAAAGACATTAAAATGGGTGATCTATGAGATCACCCAGACTAACCCTTTTGCTTCTTCTTCTATTTGTCGCTTTGGCATCTTTTGCTCAGGAATCTTCGGATCAAAAAGCTCTTTGGTATGAATATACCTTGCATGCACCACTGTCGAAAAATTGGTTCAATGAGACTGAACTTATGGAACGACACCTCGTGGATCCATTTCTTCAGAGTCAGTTTTTTATCCGAACCAGGTTCCATAAGAAAGTAACTCCTTTTTTTAATTATGGTCTGGGGGGAAGCATGTTCCTCTTCCATATCCCTACCGGTTCAGATCTATCCAATTTTAATCTCCCCGAATTACGTCCTCAGGGGGAATTGAACCTCCGGGCAAAAGTTGCTGGCATTAGTGTGAACAATCGACTGAGGGGCGAATTAAGATTCTTTCAAAACACCAATTTGGAGTACACCGCTTCAGAATCGGGGTTTAATTTCACTGCCGCGAGAATAAGGTATCGCCTTCAAGCGATTTTACCACTGGCTAATCTAAAAGATGAAAAATCACTAAAACTTAAAATTGCCAATGAAATCATGGCCATGGGAGGAGGAGATTTAGAGCAGCTCGCCTTTGACCAAAATCGGATTTCTGCAGATCTCAGCTTCTCTTTTTCCGCCGCCTTAAGCTTGGATTTGGGGTATGTGAATTGGCATCAAGCTAGAATCCACGGAGGATACTTGGATCAGCATATCCTCAGAACGGTGGTGAAGCATCAACTCAAATCAGCTAAAAAATAAAGGCCGGTTTCCCGGCCTTAGGTCGTCTTTGGACCCTGTGTTAAGTTAATTCAGGACAATTTCTTCAGGGGGGTATTGAATCCAAATTATCCTTCAAAGATCAATCTCAAGCAAAATTAGGAATTGCTTATTGTTTCTTTGTGAGACAATAATAATTGCTTCTCCAGAAAATTCCTATTTAATTAGGCGCATAATCTTAAAGTTTATGCCTCTACCCGAATCCACCAATTTTGTCCCCCACTTGGCCTATGATTCGGTGGTTTTTGGATTTTCCAGAGGAAAACTCAAAATCCTAGTCATGGAATATCATGATACAGGGCTTTTTGCACTTCCGGGAGGTTTTGTCAGAAAAAATGAAAACCTGGATGACGCGGTCAAAAGGGGCCTTTTTGAACGAACAGGGCTGAAAGAAATTTATTTGGAACAAGTCCATCTTTTTGGAAATGTAGATCGGTTTGATCCTGCAACCATGAGGCGAATTTTAGAAGCCAATGGCTATACGGTACCAGACAATTACTGGATGCTCGACCGATTTTTTTCCATTGCTTACTATGCATTGATCGATCATGAAAAAGTCACCTTACAACCTGACACTCTTTCTGATTCGATTGATTGGTACGAAATCGACAAACTCCCCGAGCTAATATTTGATCATAAGCAAATTGTGAATAAAGCCCTGCTCACGCTTCGGGAAAATCTGGATCGGAAGCTTATCGGCGGTAATCTCTTACCTGAAAAATTCACCATGAATGAACTTCAGGCTGTGTATGAAGCGATTTTGGGCCAAAAACTCCGTCGCACCAGCTTTCAGCGAAAAATGCTCAGCCTCGATATCCTCGACCGACATGAAAAACTGTTCACCGGCAAAAGCCACAAAGCTCCCTATCTCTACAGCTTCAAAACCCATTAACCTATGCCCAAAAGTCCGTTACTGCTCATCGCGTTGATGGGCTTTCTTTTTTTCTCCTGCGGAAAATCCAAAACCTCCACCGATATCTCTATCCAATCGGTCGCAGTGGAAGGAGGCCTGATCGCCGGAAAAACCGACTCTAGCGGCCAAGTCAAAATCTTCAAAGGCATTCCTTTCGCAGCTCCGCCAGTAGGTGAATTGCGATGGAAGGCTCCCCAACCTGTCAGGCCTTGGGAAGGAACAAAAGCCTGCATCGAAAATCCAGCTGCCCCGATGCAAAATCCTCCAGTTCCGTTTTTTGCCTGGTCTCAAGAATTTTTGATTCCGAAAGAACCTATTTCGGAAGATTGCCTTTACCTCAATGTATGGACAGTTGCAGAGCGGGCAGATGAAAAACTTCCTGTGATGGTCTGGATTTATGGGGGTGGATTCAGCTCGGGAGGGAATACCGTTCCGCTTTACGATGGAGAAGAGTTGGCGAAAAAAGGCATCGTAGTCGTTGCCCTCAACTACCGAGTGGGCATGCTCGGATTTCTTGCCCACCCCGAACTCAGCGCTGAAAATCCCGATCAAACTTCCGGCAACTATGGACTTTTGGATCAGATTGCCGGATTGGAATGGGTGAAAAAGAACATTGCTGCCTTTGGCGGAGACCCGGATAAGGTGACCATAGCAGGCCAATCCGCCGGAGCATTCAGTGTCAACGCCTTAGTGGTCTCTCCTAAGGCAAAAGGCCTTTTCCACAAAGCCATCGCCCAAAGCGGGGGCATGTTTAATCGAGGCTCTGGCTTGGTTTCCGGACTTCAGGGGGCAGAAGATCGTGGAAAACAACTCACCGACACACTTGGAATCTCGTTGGCAGACCTCCGCAAAATTCCTGCTGACAGCCTGCTCAAGTTTCCGGGAAGATTTGGACCTGTGGTTGACGGGAAGGTTTTGCCAAGTGTGAGGCAGGCATTTGAAGAGGGGACTTTCTCAGACGTTCCGCTATTAACCGGCTGGAATGCGGATGATCGGGTTTCCGGCAATCCACCAACCACTCCCGCCGAATTCAAAGCCAACGCGAAAAAGCAATACGGAGGCCGCGCTGGAGAATATTTGCAGCTTTTCCCTGCCGGAAATGAAGTCGAATTGGAAGAAACCCTGAAGACTATCGGAGTCCTCGGATTTGGATTTCAGAATTATACTTGGGCAAGAATGCAGACCGAAAAGGGTCAGAAAGATGCTTATCTCTATTATTTCACCCGAGTGGCTCCCGGTGAACCCAATTACGGAGCTTTTCATTCGGCAGAGTTCAGCTATGCACTTCATACACTGAGAAACTGGAACCGACCTTTTGAGCAGGTGGATTATGACTTGGAAAAAACCATGTCGGATTACTGGGTCAACTTTGTGAAAACAGGAAACCCAAATGGGCCCAATCTTCCCGAATGGCCTGTTTTTGATCCCGAAAATCCACTCATCATCGAACTTGGCGCAGAGGTCAAAACTAGGGCTATGCCGTATTGGGAGCAGATGAAATTTATGGAAAGCCTGAACCGATGATTTTTTATTCCAACATTACCCCCAAAGTCAATTCGAGCTCGATAGGTTGATCCAGGACTGCTTCGATTTCACTTTTTATTTGGACAAAATCCTCCTGGTGCAATTCTTTATCCGAAAGAATGGTCACCGAGATCCGAAGCGGACTGAGGTTTCTGATCTTGACTTCTCTCAAAGTACCATGGGGAATCTGACTGCCGCTTAGGCGTTGGATCAATTGATTTTCGCGAACCATCTCCCGAAAACTTAGAAACAGGGGAGCCGTGACCAAAATCATAAGCCCCAAGGAAATGAATATGCCTTTTTTTGCCAACTGAAAGGGACTAAATCCCAAAACAAGAAAAGTCAACGCTGCGGCAAGTACGATTCCAGCCAGGTTGGTCCCCAAAAGCAGGGCAGCCCCCCAAAAGACATTCCATTCCCCCCAACCCAAACCGATTCCTGACACCGCCAACGGAGGCACTAAAGCGACAGAAATGGCCACTCCAGCAAGAGTTTTGGCTATTTCTTCTTTAGAATGTGCATAGGCACCAGCCACTCCTGCAGCCACTGCGATTCCCAAATCGAGAAGATTGGGTCTGATTCGGGCAAGGATCTCGGAGTTCATTGTTTGCAAAGGAGTAATCCAAGTAATCGCCACCGCAAAAACCAACCCCAATAAAATCCCCCAAAAGAGGGTGATCAAGCTGGATTTGATCAAAATTCCATCCTGACGGAGTGCTCCCATAGCCAAGGAAATAATCGGTCCCATGAGCGGAGCCAAAATCATGGCTCCGATGACTACTGGTCCAGAATCAGCAAATAAACCAAAGGTGGCTATCAAAGTGGACAAGGCCATCAAAACCAAAAAGGAAGAGGTAGTCTGCGAATTTTGCTTCAGGAGGGTAAACAGTTCTTTAAATTCTTCGGTAGTGGCATGTCGCACCCAAGGCAAATAGCCTCTGGTCAAAGCCTCCCTGAGCTTTCCCGTAGGAAGTTTACCAAGGTTGATTTCTTTTCTTTTGGATTCACTTTCTTTGGTCTGTTCAAATCCGACTAAAATATTTACTTCTTGTTCAGAAACCTTTAGCTCCAGCTTTTCAGCTTTGGCTTCGTTACCGTCCAAGGCATAAGTAAATTCTTTCCCGCAAGACACTTCCAAATATTCAGTGGATACATAGCTCACAAAATCAGGTATCCTACCGCCCTTGATAGGAAAAAACAGGTTTTGAAGCCCAAACTGTATGATGGAAAAAAGACTTTTGGGAGCCAGAATCAATACCTGAAGTAAGCCGTCATTCAGCCCGGAATCCTCGATCAACCGCTTGAATACAAGGCTACTTTCGTTATGCCCCGTAGCCAATATCCCCATTGCCGCTACTTCCAAGACTTTTTCCTCTTCTTCGTTTTTAAGCTTGATCTTGAAAGTTTCCAATTTGACCTTGCGAAACAATTTGAGAAAACGGGAGAAACGCTTTCCAAAAGAACGAAAGAAGTCTGATTCGTTGGGATCGAAAAGCACACTCAGGGACTCCCCGATCACCAGAGAACTGATGCAGAGTTCACCATTGACCGAAAGGAGATCAAACGGTTGGATTTTTTCCTGCTCCAAAAACCACTTAAACGCCTTTTCTTTAGAAGCGGCTATTCCAAGGGCTTTGGCAAAAAGCTTAAGCTCAGGGTGAGGTAATAAGGCTAGATTTGGATTTCCTTTGTCCTTTAATTTTCCTAGTATAATTCGGCACTGCTCATCTGACAACCAAAGAAGAAGATGGTCTTTTTTGGAATAATTTTCTAAATCAAAATCATTCCAGTTAATTTTTTCCTGAGGCTGAGGATCCAGTTTTTCAAAAAATCTTTCTCGCTCATCTTCCGGAATAGAGGGATCAAAAACCAACCAATAACTCTTCATAAAAAGGAAATTAAAGGATCAATGGATTAACCCAATATGGAGAAAACCTAGGTCAATTAAAACCTAATGACCATAAAGTCTCAAAGCTACCTGGCTTTTAATTCAATGATTTTCCTTCTAATCCTCTAGAAGCTGATTTAGAATCTCAATCGCAGCCTCAGAAAGCACAGTTCCAGGCCCAAAAACAGCCGAAACGCCCTCTTTTTTGAGAAAATCATAATCCTTCACCGGGATTACCCCACCAGCAACCACCATGATATCCTCTCTTCCTAATTCTCGAAGAGCCTGGATAAGCTGAGGAATCAGTGTTTTGTGACCCGCCGCCAAAGAAGAAGCACCCACGATATGTACATCGTTTTCTACGGCCTGCTCAGCGACTTCTTGGGGAGTTTGGAAAAGCGGTCCGATGTCCACATCAAATCCCAAATCAGCAAATCCTGTGGCAATCACTTTAGCTCCACGATCATGCCCATCCTGCCCCATTTTGGCTACGAGGATTCTCGGTCTACGCCCTTCCATCTCGGCAAACTGATCCGACAATTCTTGCGCTTTCTTAAATGAATCCTGATTTTTCACTTCTGATGCATAGACTCCGGAGATGGATTGGGTTTGGGCTTTGTGGCGACCAAAAGCAGATTCCATGGCCAGTGAGATTTCACCTAAAGTAGCTCTTTTTCGGGCAGCATCCACTGCCAACTCCAGCAAATTCCCTTTTCCTGACTCGGCAGCCTGAGTGATTGATTCCAAGGCCTGATCCACTTCAGCCTGGTTTCTTTGGCTTTTGATTTCTTTCAGACGCTGGATTTGTGATTCCCGGACGGATTGGTTGTCCACTTCCAAAAGATCTATTTCAGTAGATTCACTCACCTGATATAGGTTAACTCCTACGATGATGTCTTTTCCACTGTCTATTCTCGCCTGCTTTTTGGCGGCCGCTTCCTCGATTCTTAGCTTAGGAAGTCCCGCCTCAATAGCTTTTGCCATTCCTCCCATTTCCTCTACCTCTTCAATCAAAGACCAGGCTCTCTGGACCAGTTGATCCGTCAAATATTCTACATAGAAAGAGCCTCCCCATGGATCCACTACCTGAGTGATCCCTGTCTCCTGCTGAAGAACCAACTGGGTATTTCTGGCAATTCGGGCAGAAAAATCAGTGGGAAGGGCTATCGCTTCATCCAGGGAATTGGTATGTAGGGATTGGGTATGTCCCATTGCTGCACCCAAAGCTTCCACAGCTGTTCGGGTCACGTTATTGAAGGGATCTTGCTCTGTTAGGGACCAGCCTGAGGTCTGACAGTGAGTTCGTAGTGCCAAAGACTTTGAATCCTTAGGATCAAATTGCTGGACGATTTTTGCCCAAAGCAATCGACCTGCTCGCATCTTGGCGATTTCCATGAAATAGTTCATGCCAATTGCCCAAAAGAACGACAAACGGGGGGCAAAGTCATCGATATCCAATCCTGCCTTTATCCCGGTTCGAAGATATTCCAAACCATCCGCCAAAGTGTACGCCAATTCCAAATCTGCCGTGGCCCCAGCCTCCTGCATGTGATAGCCTGAAATAGAAATGGAATTGAACTTGGGCATATACTTCGAGGTGTACTCGAAAATATCCCCGATAATCCGCATGCTGGGCTGTGGCGGATAGATATAGGTATTCCGCACCATAAACTCCTTGAGAATGTCATTCTGAATCGTCCCGCTGAGTTTTTCAGGGCTTACGCCTTGCTCCTCAGCTGCTACGATGTAGAAAGCCAAAACAGGAATCACCGCCCCATTCATCGTCATGGAAACCGACATTTGATCCAGAGGAATCTGATCAAAAAGAATTTTCATATCCTCTACCGAATCAATGGCTACTCCCGCTTTTCCTACATCTCCCTGAACCCTGGGATGATCTGAGTCATAGCCTCGATGGGTTGCCAAATCAAATGCTACCGAAAGACCTTTCTGCCCTGCGGCAAGATTTCTCCTGTAAAACGCATTGGACTCCTCAGCAGTAGAAAACCCGGCATACTGCCTGATTGTCCAAGGTCGCTGCACATACATAGTGCTGTAAGGTCCCCTTAGGTAGGGAGGAATCCCAGCTCCAAAGTCCAATTGCTTCAGTTCAAGAATCTTATTCACCTCAAAGAATGATGGAACCCTGATTTTCTCAGGAGCCTCCCAGGTAGAAATTGGTGTAGCAGGAGAATTGGACTGCGAAGAAAATTCCCATTTACTTAGATCTGGTCTCATAGGGTAGTTTGGGTTTGAAGCTCTACTAGGTAAGATGCACGGGTTGGTCGGAGTTGGTGGATTTTTTCTTCAAAAATTTCAAACTCAAGATCGTTTTTTAGCTTTTCACTGGCCGGGAAAATATTGACCCCGATTTTCGTTTTACTCTTGTCCAAAATTTCTTTTTGAACCCTCTCCCTTTCATTCCTTACCTTGGAGTGAATTGTCCCATTGACCAGCACATTTAGCCAACCGCCTGAGGCTTCAAGTTTCTTAAGCCCATCACGCAGTTCATTCTGGATTTCAGTTTGAAGGTTTTCCAGAAAAAAAGAGCCTGCTGCAGGATCCATCACCTTGTCCAAATAAGCCTCTTCTCTGAGGACAGCGGATACATTTCTGGCAATCCTCCGTTCCCTTTTCCCAGCCCGATCCTCGTGCAAAGGAGGTACCCAAAGCCAATTACAACCTCCTAGTACAGCAGCCATAGCCTGATAAGTCTGTCGGATCAGATTGGTATTTGTATCAAGAATTGACTGATCCCAATGGGCGCTTTTTGCCAAAAGGCAAACCTTCTCTTCAGAAAAGTCCATAGGGGAGAGTTTTGCCAGTTGAACAACAACCTGACGCAGGGCCTTAAGGCGGGCAATTTCACCAAAATAATGCTCCCCAACCGCGGTCTCCAGCATAAGTTTTTGGAAAATATAATCCGGATTCTGAACCGACCGGTCCAATATCTCCACCAACTCTCCTAGCATAAATACAGTCCCATCGATAGGATTTGCTCCCGATTCGGTATACCGACTTGCCTGAATTGAAAATGCTCTAAACTGGGGATAAGGCTCTGTCATTTCAAAAATCTCTTCCAATACCTCCAATCCTAATCCAAAATCCTCGTTTTGATCAAAAACGAGGTCTGATGGAGACCAAAGCAATGCACCGTGTATCCGATCCAAAGGAGCAGAATGCCTGTCTACCCAGTCAAAGTAGGACTTCAATGCTGTGACAGGATTTCCCATGGGACGGATGGCAATGGGAATATATTGGGGTAAAACCCCTTCAAGCAACTGATCCAAATCCTCGAAACCGGTCAAATGGAGAATTAATCCTTCAGAACCGTTTTGCAAGGCCTCCAAAACCTGATCGGAAGTATCTCCCGGATGCACACTTGTCATGTTTTGCCAAATCCGTGCAGATTCTCCGGGGAGATCTGACGCTTGATGGAAACTGGATTGATTTGGAATTGTCCCTTCCAAATCCTCCCGGGTATAAAATGGGTCAAGTGAAATCCGACCCCACAAATCGGACTTTAGCACCTCATCAAAATCCTTTCCCTTTAAGTCCTTTTTTGCTTGCGCTATCCATTCCGCCTTGGAGATTGTCGGAAAATCAAAAAAGTCTTTTTTCATGCGATTTGGGTTTATTTCCATTCCAAAAATAACCAATCCATCGAGGTTCACCAGAAGAAATCCGACTAAGCACCTTCTCTATTCGGGAAATATTCAAATCACCTGAAAATCAATCATTAAAACATTCTATCGACAAACATCATTTAGTCCGTGAAAAAAAATGAAAAAAATCGCCTTAACCGAAAATACAACTGAATCCTGTCCACAAACCGAATAAACTGTCAAATCACCTTTTCGATTATCATTTATTCACTTTTTCAAGCCTTTTTCAATTTTTTATTTAAGTTAATTTTCCACAAATTTGACGCCCTCGTCTTAGCCAAGATTTGAGGTTCTTCAAGTAAATCTTTACTAATGAGTCTAGAAGCCAGTGCAGTTTGGAATGAATGCTTGCGTGTGATCGAACAACACGTCAATGAGCAAAGCTATTCCACCTGGTTTAAGCCCATCAATCCGGTCAAACTAGAAGGTTCAAGTCTGACCATTCAGGTTCCCAGCCAGTTTTTTTATGAATGGCTGGAGGACAACTACGTTCAGGTGCTGAAATTGGCCATCAAAAGTACACTTGGCCAAAATGGAAGACTGGAATACGCCGTAGTAGTGGACAAAGGCAACTCAGCCAATCAGCCCTATGTCGTTTCCTTCCCGCAAGGCAATTCTCCAGGGAAAAAGCCTACTACGCCACCTGCAGAAGTTAAGACACCTTTTGAAATGCAGTCTCTGGATGCGGATATGCTTACGCAAAGCAATCTGAATCCAAACTATACGTTCAACACCTACATTGAGGGTGATTGCAATCGACTGGCGCGCTCTGCCGGCTTTGCAGTAGCCACCAAGCCAGGCATCACCTCTTTCAATCCATTGATGGTATATGGAGGCGTGGGTCTGGGAAAAACTCACCTAGTCCAAGCCATAGGCAATGAGATCAAAAATGGTCCCGAGGACAAGTTTGTTCTTTATGTATCCTCGGAAAAGTTTGTGAACCAATTCATGGATTCGATCAAAGACGGAAACGTGAAGAGCTTCACCAACTTCTACATGCAGGTCGATGTTCTGATCATCGACGACATTCAGTTTTTGGCGGGAAAAGACCGAACACAGGAGATGTTTTTTCACATTTTCAACCATCTCCACCAAAGCAAAAAGCAAATCATCATGACCTCTGACTGTCCTCCAAGAGACCTCAAAGGACTGGAAGAGCGTTTGCTTTCCCGATTCAAATGGGGCCTGACGGCTGATCTGCAAATGCCCGACTTCGAGACCCGTGTGGCGATCATCCGAAGAAAAATGCAGTCTGAGGGGATCTTTATCCCTGACGATGTAGTCGAATACTTGGCTTACACCGTTGATACCAATGTCAGAGAGCTGGAAGGAATCTTGATTTCATTGATTGCCCATGCTTCCTTGAACCGAGTGGAAATCGACTTGGGACTGGCCAAAACCGTGATCAAAAACTTCATCAAAGACATTGAAACGGAAGTAGGCATTGAATTTATCCAAAAAGCAGTATCTGAATACTTTGGAATTCATGCCGATGAACTTAAAGCCAAAACACGAAAGAAAGAGATCGTGATCGCCAGACAGGTGGCTATGTTTTTCTCCAAGGAATTCACCAATCACTCGCTCAAATCCATTGGCTATCACTTTGGAGGCAGGGACCACAGCACAGTCATTCACGCCATTCAGACAGTCAATGATATGATGGAGACGGATTCAAGCTTCCGCAACTCGGTGAATGAGTTGAAGAAAAAATTCAAGATCAGATCTTATTGATTTGAAATTTGAGATTTGAAATTTGAGATTTTCTCAAAGCTCAAACTTTTCATTCCCCTGCTTTTACCAGCGGACAATTTCTTTCAGTTCTTCTCTGGAAAATTCCAACTCAGTATAACCCATCGCGTAAGACCCGATCTCATAGGGGATGTAGATTACCTTGAATCGATCTTCCTGAAAGCCCATGGCATTCGCCAGAAAAAAGCCAGTCTCGGGAAGGAGGAATTTCCCGGACTCTTCCAAAGAAATACCTTCCTCTACCTCGTGATACTCCCTGAATTTTTGCTCAGTCAGCTTTAAAAGCTCCTTTTCATTCAAAACTAACTGATTACTATCCAGGGCTTTACCCGAGGTATAGTCCAGATTCAAGAAATAAACCATACTGTTGGGATGAGCTCCTCCGAGATAGGTGTATTGAGAAAAGAAAATGCTCAGGGTTTGATCTGAGGAATAGGACACCTCCCCTTCTACCTGAATTTCCCACTCTTGAGCAGATTCCGGGAATTCGGATCTGAAGCTGAGGAACTCTTCCAAAAACTGATCCGCTCCCGCTTCCAAATCAGGAGAATCCTTCTCTCCGTATTGCATCAAATTCTTGACAGTTTCGCGGATTTGACTGTTGATTATATCTGCTTTCTCTCCACCTTTGGCCATCGGCCATACCAGACGGATTTGAGCACAGCTTTCTCCGACGCATTTTTCCCTCACCAAGGAATCCATCTCAAAAATAAGAGGCGACAAAATCTCTGCCCCTTCCTCTTGGTAAATTTCCCTTGGCCCGCAGGACATGAGCAAAGCAAAAATAGAAATGAAGAAATAATTCATGACTTAGGATTCAGAAAGAGATCGATAAGTTGATTTGCCAGAATCCGGGGATTCAATTCACCGGATTTTACTTTTGGCTTTTCGGTTTCCAGTTTTTGCTTTATCGTGGGATTTCTCAGAAAAGCCTGCCCCAACAAATACTGGATTTGATCTTCCAGCCAAGTCAGCCTTTGCCCTGCCCGATTCCTATCCCAATATCCTGAGGCCTTCATCTTCAGCTCGTAATTCAGTAGATTTTCCCAGATTTTCTCTAAGCCAAATCCAGTCAAAGAACTGGCCAAAAGAACCTGAGGATACCAGTTATTCTCTGTCTCGGGAAAGAGATGAAGCGCATTTTGGTAATTGGCTTTGGCTTTCTTGGCTGCATCCAGATTTTCTCCGTCGGCTTTGTTGATGACCAAAAGGTCTGCCATCTCCATGATTCCTTTTTTGATTCCCTGAAGCTCGTCTCCCGCACCTGAAAGCATCAGCAGGAGGAAAAAATCTACCATATTCTTAACGGCAGTTTCACTCTGTCCTACCCCCACGGTCTCCACCAGAATCACATCAAATCCCGCAGCCTCACAAAGCAAGATTGATTCTCTGGTTTTGCCACTAACCCCACCAAGGGTACTTCCGGATGGACTAGGTCGGATGAATGCCCGCTTGTCGGAGGACAGTTTTTCCATGCGGGTTTTATCCCCCAGGATACTTCCCTTGGTCAGCTGACTGCTTGGGTCTACAGCCAAAACCGCTACCTTTTTTCCTTGATCCAACAGCCAGCTTCCAAACGCTTCGATAAATGTACTTTTCCCAACTCCTGGGACTCCAGTGATCCCGATCCGAATAGACTGACCTGAGAAGGGAAGTATTTCCTGTACCAAGCGGGCAGAGAGTTCTTGGTCTGCATCCAAAGCGCTTTCCACCAGCGTGATCGCCTGACTCAAAACCACCCGGTCACCGCTGAGAACCCCTTCACGAAAAGCTTCAAAACTCAGTCTCTTTTTCATGGCTTGGCAGGTAAAAAGCGGGACTCTCCCATGGGAGTTTTTTCGTATTCTGCGAGAAGGAAAGCAGCAAACTGCTCAGGGAAATGGGGTGCTGTGGGGGAAAGTTCTATTTCTTGGTTTAGATCCCGGGAAAAGAAAAAAACCAGCGTCTTGCCATATTTGGTGTGGGGCTGGGCATCTGCAAAACCTTTCATCCAAGACAAATCCTCGTCCAAAGCCCGAATGGCATACACCCGGATGACAGGCCCGGTGTTGTTCTCATTTCTGAAAAAAGCCAACTCCTCATACTTTCCTTCAAAAACAGACAAGCCGGGTTGAGAAAGGCTTTCACTGATGATTTTATACAAAAGAATACCCACCAGAGTGCCCAAAACATAAATTATCCACTTGTTGTTTTTCATTTTCGGGGTGAAAGCAAGGTTTGTTCCTTTATGGCAGTAATTTAGCCCAAAATTCTGAAAATGGGATTCGAGTACATCAAAGCACTCCATATTATATTCGTGGTCACCTGGTTTGCGGGGCTGTTTTATATCGTCCGCCTGTTTATCTACCAGACCGAAGCTCTGGAAAAACCTGAAGCCGAACGCAAAATCCTAAAACCTCAACTTGACCTCATGGCCAATCGGCTTTGGTACATCATCACTTGGCCTTCAGCGGTATTGACTTTGATTTTTGGGATTTGGGTGTTGACTTACCGATGGGGATATATGCAGCTGGGCTTTATGCATGCCAAACTCGCCTTCGTGTTGCTATTGTATGTATACCACGGCTTTTCTCATGTTTTGTACAAAGAACTACAGCGTGGAAAAGCCCGCTGGACCTCTACTCAGCTGAGATTATGGAACGAAGTTGCCACTCTTTTGCTTTTTGCTATAGTATTCCTGATCGTACTGAAAAGTACCCTGAGTATGGTCTGGGGAATCGTAGGCCTAGTAGGATTGGGAGTATTCCTCATGCTTGGGATTAAGATTTATAAAAAATACAGAAAAGATTAAAACATGAAATTGATTCGATTTTTGCTTGGTTTTGGAGTGATTGTAGTAGCGATAAGTGCCTGCTCTTCGGGTTCAGAATCCGGAAGTTCCGCCATTGAGCTCCCAATTTTGGGAGAAAGGTATGTAGATGACAATCAGGACACCGTATATCACCAGATCGCTGAGTTTTCTTTCATCAATCAAATGGGAGATACGATTACCAATGCAGATGTAGAAGGAAAAATCTATGTGGCAGACTTCTTTTTTACCACCTGCCCTACCATCTGTCCCATCATGAAAAAGGAAATGCTTAGGGTATATGAGCAATACAAGGACAACCCTGATTTTGTAATCCTGAGTCATAGCATTGATCCGACCCATGATACCCAAAAAGTACTCAGGGACTATGCAGAAAAGCTGGGGGTGGAAGATGCCCAAACCTGGAATTTCCTTACGGGTGATCAGGAGAAGATCTTTGAAATTGGGCAAACCAGCTACCTGACTACAGCAATGGCAGATCAATTGGAACCGGGAGGCTTCCTGCATACTGGAGCGTTCGCCTTGGTGGATGGACAGGGAAGAATCCGTGGGGTCTACGATGGTACCAAATCGGACCAAGTGGACCGATTGCTCAATGACATCCCCAAACTGCTGAAGAAATGAAAGGCGTTTTCTCTTTCCTTTTTTTATCAGTTTTGGTATTTGCCTGTAGTCCGAAATCAACCAATGAGGAAAATACCCTTGCTCAGATTTCTGATCCTGAGGTGATGAAATTCGCTGTAAATGGGAAAAGGCTCTATGAAAATTATTGTGCGAATTGCCATCAATCCGATGGGCGGGGGCTGGGGAAACTGATACCTCCTCTCAGGGATGCGGATTATTTCAAAGCCAGCATTCATCGGACTGTATGGATCATCCGAAATGGACAAAAAGGAGAAATCACGGTCAATGGCCAAAAATACGATCAACCCATGCCTGCCAATGCTCAACTTACTCCATTGGAAATCGCGCAAATCACTACTTATCTCTACAATATCTGGGGAATGGAGGAAGGGGTCATTTCTGCTGCTGATGTCGAAAAATACCTTCGAGAATCCCCCAATGGCTACTGAAACTACTGCTTGATCAGGGAATCGGCCTTTTGGAGCACATTTTTAATGTCCTCATTCACTTTAGTGACCTTGACCATTTGATCTTCCAGGTAGGCCTTGACTTCTTCAGGAGTTTTTTCCCCGTCTTCGATTTCATATTGCCTCATCCAGACAAACATGCCCTCGTAGGCTTGGTCCAAGTCTACGGCAAGTGTCTTCAGTGCATCAATTTTTTCCTGATTGGGATCAGGGCTTGCAGACAGTTCTTCTACCATCTGTAGAGCTGTTTTTTCTAGAGATTTAAGCTGCCCCATTTTTGGCATTACCTCATCGTGAACAGCAATCACTTCTTCTCTAAGCTTTTTATTAGCTTCAACTTGCTTATTTCCACAGGATTGAAAAAGAATTATCAGGCCAAAAAGCAAAAAAACAATGGAGTACTTCATATTGATGTGTTATCTATAACAAACATACAATAAAATCTTATTTTAGTTAAAATTAAACCTTCAAAATTTAGTCTGATGATATTTCGCCTTCCATTGGCTAATTTTGATTCAAACTGAAAAATTATGAAACCCTTTTGTTTTGCTGACGGCTCGATCATTGATTCTCAGACTGCTACCATTCACCCAATGGACTTGGGGCTAATCAGAGGCTATGGAATCTTCGACTTTTTCAGGACCGTCGATTATCAGCCCCTTTTTCTCGAAGACTATCTGGATCGTTTTATCGCATCAGCAGAAAAAACTCATTTACCCTTGCCACTTTCCCGAGAAGAACTGAGGAGTGTCATTTTTGAACTGATTGAAAAAAATGACCTTCAACAGGGAGGTTTCCGGATGGTATTGAGCGGAGGAGTTTCGGACAATCACTTCTCTCCCGCAGATGGAAAACTATTCATCTTTGCCGAATCTCTAGATTTCCCTGCGGAAGAAAAGTACCAAAACGGAATCAAACTACTTACTCTTGAGTATGTTAGACCAATTGCCGAAATAAAAACCACCAATTATACCCTGCCTGTATGGCATAGTGTCAATTGGAAAAAGCTAGGGGCTGAGGATGTACTCTATCACTGGAACGGATGGGTCAGTGAAAGCTCAAGAAGTAATTTTTTCATTGTGAAAAATGGAATAATCCACACCCCAGACCAGCATATTCTTCAAGGGATTACACGAAAACAATTGCTGAAAATAGCCCAAAATGCCATCATAAGACCGATTTCTTTAGAAGAGGTCTGGGATGCAGATGAGGCTTTCATCTCCAGTACGACCAAAGTACTCCTACCGGTAACTCAAATAGACGAACGGAAAATCGGCAACGGAAAAGTGGGACCTGTCACTCAGACGATCTTGGGAAAATTCAGAGAGTTGGAAAAAGTAACCGTATCCTAACAAAAAAGCTCCCTACGGAGCTTTTTTGTTATTCTAGGATCAATTCTGCTTCCTTGAGGATATACATCAGTTTTTCCGGGTCAGATGCATTTAAGGTAAGCTTCCCCTTGACTTTGACCCGCTTGGAGGTGTATTTGATAGGTTTGCTTAGCATCACCTCCATCACTGTCTCCGGACCACCTGAACCGCAGAAAAAGCACTCAGCAAGGGGTAGGCTGGACAAAATGATATGATCAGGCTTAAACATCCCCTCAAAAGGGATGATGTAGCCATCTGCCTCCACTACTTTACCTTCCAGCTTGGTAATATTTTCGGAAAAGACCGGAACATATAGCTCCCCAAATTGGTCTTCGCTGATTTTATAAGAAACCTCAGCCAGGTTTTTCCACACGCCTTGAGCCTTTACTCCCTGCATTCCAAGCAAGAAGAAAACCATCATAATGATACTTACAGACCACTTTTTCATTGTATTCAATTTCAAATTTCTCCCTAGTTAAGCTTTTGTCAATTGCTTTGCAATACTGGTCTGATAAGCGGACCAAGCCGGTATAGCAGAGGCAACAATACCCACTCCTAACGCATAAGCTACTATCCAAAGTTCTTGTTTTAGAAAAATCCAAGGCTCTAAAGATGATGTCATCATCGGGTCACCTTTACTGATCAAGAAAGCCAAAAAACTATGTCCTAACCCGATTCCAACCACCGCTCCCAAAAAGGTCAACAGGATTCCCTCCAAAAAGACCAAAATCACCAGCTGCATGCTCGAGGCACCCAATGCCCGAAGAATAGCAAGATCATATTTTCTTTCCTTCAGTGAATTGTACAAGGCTATGAAAATCCCAAGACCTGAGACCCCGATTAATATAAAACCTATTCCCTCCAGCAAAGTGATCCCAATACCCAAAAGCTCAAACAACCTGGAAATCTCAAAAGATGGAGAGGCGGCTTGCATGGAAGTCCCTGAATTGATCATTCGGGGAAGCTGGACTGCAGCCATAGGACTTCGGTACTGCACCAAGAGAGTGGTTACTTCTCTTTCTTCGTCAGTCTGTGGAAAGCCCGTTTTGGCCACGGGATGGTGAAAGTGGTCATGATGCGCTTCTTCATCTTCATGTACAACACCCTCTTCATCAGCTTCTTCTTCTCCACCTTCTTCATCATGTGTATACCAAACGGACTCTATGCTGGTCAATACCAACCGATCGACGACATTGCCACGTGGGAACAAAATGCCTTTGACTACAAAATTATGCTGATCATGATCGTGGCTGCCCACACTGATTCCATGACTTCCCGAAAATTCGCTTCCGAGTGTCAGACCTGATTTTTTTGCTACTTCTGAGCCCAAAACCACTTCGAAAGGCTCTTCCCAAGCCGCTCCCTCCTCAAGCTCAACCCCATACAAAGTCAAATAGTCGTGATTGGTGCCAACGATCCTAAAACCCTGATAATTATCCCCCAAGGCAAGGGGAATGACATTCTTTACGAGACGGTTTCTGGAAAGTCGCTGTGCCTCATCCATTGGAATATTACCAGTGGGAAAATCTATGTGATATACTGAGGAAAGTATCAACTGGAGCGGACTCCCTTTGGCCCCCACCACCAAATCGATCCCTGCAGCATCCTGATTCATTTTCTTTTCGAATTGATCCTGAACAAGTAGCAAAACAGTAATGATCGCCAATCCCAAGGCCAACAAGAAGACATTTAAGCCGGTCGAAAGCGGTCTGAAGGTGAGGTATTTCCAGGCTATTTTGAAGAGATTCATGAGGCTTTGACTTCAATAAAGTTGGGAATATGCTGCTTGACACGCTGATCATGAGTCACGATGATCAAGGCTGCACCTATTTTTGAGGCTTGGGTCTGAAGCAAACGAATGACCTTCTCTGTATTGCTATCGTCAAGGCTAGAGGTGGGTTCGTCAGCAAGGATAAGTTTGGGTGCATTGGCCAATGCCCGCGCTATGGAGACTCGCTGCGCTTCCCCTTCACTGAGGGCTCGGACCGAGGATTTTGCTTTATCGGCAATTCCGAGTTCACGAAGCAGTTCTATTGTTTTTTGCCCTTCTTTTTTACCGAAAAAATGAGCGAGTTCAAGGTTTTCACGGACATTCAGCGCTGCGAGCAGATGAGGCTTTTGGAACACAATCCCAATATTTTTCCCTCTGAATAAATCCAACTTTTGCCCTTTCAAGTCATTGATTTTGACTCCGTCCAAAACCACCTCGCCGGAATCAGGACTCAAAAGTCCACCGAGAAGATTGAGTAGGGTCGTTTTTCCTGAACCGGAATTCCCCAAAATCAATAGAGATTGGCCTGAATCTAAATCGAAATCAGGAAAATGAATGGTCCTTTGCCCGGGATGGGCAAAGCTTAATGATTTGGCTTGTAAAAGCATAATTTATTTAACTGGAATGGATACCCGAAAAACGGTGCCTTTGTTTTGTTCGCTTTCAAATTCGATTTCACCATGGAGCACTTCCATGCATTTTTTAACAATAGATAGCCCCAAACCGGATCCCTCAATGATCCCGACGTTCTTGGCACGAAAAAACCGATCAAAAAGTTGGCTTTGTTCTGATTTTGGAATTCCGATTCCTTTGTCTGCAACCGTTGCCTTAAGAGCGCCGTTTTCGATATTCAACTTAAACTCTACCTGGCCTTTATTTTTTGAGTATTTGACTGCATTGGAAAGGAGGTTTTCCAGCACCTGATAGACTAATTCAGGATCGGTAGTCAGCGTTTTGGGCATTTCTCCGATTTCTGATTTGATAGTTACATCATTTTCGATTCCTGCCTTCACTGTATCCAGGACTTCCTTTACAAATGCCCCCATAAATACTTTCTTTGGCTTGAATTCCAGTTTATTTTCATCAGCTTTTCCAAAGAACAATACACTGGTCAGTAGATTATTCAATGCCCGGACCGAATTCTCTATTTTGTAAGCATGCTTGGTGATCTTTTGGCGGAAAGGGTGATCCTTTTCAGCATAAATCTGAAGAAGCTGAGCAGAACTCAGGATAGAGGTCAATGGCGTTTTGAATCCATGGGAAACGTTCAAAACAATCCGGGATTTCAGCTCATTGATTTCTCGTTCTTTTTCAAGGGCTTTGGTAAGTTCTTTATTGGCTTCGTAAAGCTCTGCAGTCCTGAGCTTTACTTTTTCCTCTAGCTCATTATTGAGTTTCTGGAGCTCTTTTTCTTTTCTGTCCTTGAAAATCGCCAGTTCAATCACCATGTTGAGCTCACGGATATTGAAAGGCTTAATGACGTATGCACTTGGATTGGTACCGACTACTTTATTGAGCGTTTCCGCATCCGAGCTGGCACTAAGGTACACTACAGGGATATCGTATTTTTCATTAATAATCTCTGTCGTGCGGATACCATCTAGCTCCCCTGCCAGATTGATATCCATCATCACAATATCGGCGAGATTATCCTCCAAAATCTCCAAGGCTTTTTCTCCAGAGTCGGCTATTCCTATAATTTGATGGGCATTTTTCTCCAGTGCTCGCTGAAGTAGCAAAGCTGAAACAGAATCATCCTCAACGATGAGGATATTTAATGAAAACATAAGGATGGATTCAAGGTTGGGTTTGGAGGCAAAATACAAAAATTAATCTTTCGGCAAGGGGATTTTCACCTGAACCCGAGTGCCCTTGAATTTATCACTCCAAATGGAAATCGTACCCTGAAGCAGGTCTACGAGATTTTTGGTGATACTCAGGCCAAGGCCAGTCCCATCGAAAAGACGGTTGTTTCCGGTACTTTCTTGTTCAAAGGGCTGATACATTTTCCCCAGAAACTCAGGAGACATTCCTACCCCAGAATCAAGGACTTCCAACACCAATTCTTCTGCTTCTCTTGAAATAAACACCTCAATTTTACCCTCCTGTGTGTACTTGATTGCATTTCCAATCAGGTTATTGAAAATGATTTCCATAAATCTCCGATCTATTTTTCCCTCAAAATCAGGACTGAGGAAATCCATACTTAGCCCCAATGTTTTCTTTGAGGCTGAGATTTTAAGCGGCTTGACCAGAGATTCAAAGAAGGGATGGATTTGCGTAGAGGTATAGACCACTGGCATTTTATTGGCCTCGATCCGAGCCAATTCCAAAAGTGAATTGATGGTTCCCAAAAGACGCTCCCCACTATGTAGAATGATTTCCACCAAATCGGAAAGTTCGGAATCTCCCCTCTTTAGCAACAGTATCTGCTCAGCCCCTCCTATGATTCCATTGAGAGGGGTTCTGATTTCGTGACTGATATTGGACAGTAAGCTTGTTTTGAACCGATTGGCCTCCTCTGCCCTGTCTTTGGCTACTTTCAGGTTTTTTTCTGCAAGCTTCTGAGCCGTTATATCTTTGAAAACGCAAAGAATCAATTCTTTCCCGGAAAAGTCAGATTCAAGCAGGACACAAAACAACTCCATTTCCAAAGGACCTGATTTCCAGTCTATTCGAGCTTCAAATGAAATCCCATTGCCGGGTGTTTCTCGGATTTTACTTAAAACCCTCACCAAGTCTGACCTTAAGTTGGCTTGAGGTGCAAGAAGTTCAGAAAAAGACGTGTTCTCAAGAAGAGCGACTTCTTTATTCATCAACCGCGCAAAAGCAGGATTGGTGGTTAGGATTTGGTCTTTGCCTAGAAACAGTACCATCCCGTCCTGAGAACTGTTCCAGACATTTTTAAACTGCTGCTCGGCAAGGAATTTATCCCGGCTTTTCTGATCTACTTCTGATTTTAAAACACCCAAATTCTTAACCTGCCTATACACCACATTGATAAGTATTCCGATTCCTACCAATAATAAAACGGCAAAACTCAAGAACAGGGGCTGTAAATAAAATTGTCTTTTAATTTTGAATGGAGGAGCTTTAAGTGTAGGAGAAAAAATCTCTCCATCATAGGATGCCTTCAATTCAAAAACATACTCTCCATGAGGCAAATTCGGAAAAAACAACTCATTGGATCTAGGATCTCTAAGTACCTCCCAGGGTGTATCTTCCGAGGTCGCCAGACGATAGTGAACAAATAATTCTTTGGATTCATTGAAAGCCGGCACGGCATATTGAACCCTTAGTGCATTTTTATTACTTGGAACCTCAGAAATATCACCTGAGGAAATATCCAAATCCCCCAAGACTACACTCTTTATAAAAATTTCTGGAGCAATATCTCCACTTGATTGATCATCGGGAAAATAAATGGAGAGGCCCTTGTGAGTTCCTATCATCACTCTACCAGAATTAGCCTGCATAAGCGCCCCTCGATTGACCTCATCCCCTACTAATCCTCCCGGTTCGTCATAATTGATAATTCTTCCTTCAGATAAAATAAAAACGCCGTGATCCGTACCCGCCCAGATTTCACCTCTGCTATCTTTCATCAAGACAAATACCGGATGAGTGATGGTTTTTCCTCCCAAGGAAAAAAGCTCCAGCTTATCGTCTTTGTAAAGCTTTAGCCCATATTCAGTCCCAATCAAAATACCCCCATCCTCCAATTCATAAAAATCATATCCTTCTGCCAAAACATATTTGGGTGACTCGATGACGGGATGTTCATTTTCAAGTCGGCCGGCTCGCATGACTATGATTTTCCCATTAGAAAGCCTACCCGATTTCCTTTGGAAATTGGTCACATCTCCCAATAATTCCCTTATCTCAGAGGAAAGGTCTTTTCCATAATTTCCTTGCTTTAGTGCCTTTAAAGAGGTGAAATAGACTCTTTCAGAATTGGTGATCAGGATACTGTCTCCCAGCACATTGACCGAGGAAATATTGACACCGGTAGGCGGAGAAATTAGATTTAGCCGTTGGCTAGAGGGATCGAAATATCCTACTCCTCCCCAATTGGCAGAAAACCAAACTTCCCCCGACTTAGCTTTCGAAAAATTAATTATGCGCTGATTCGGATTTCCTCTGATGTTATTGTCCCTCAGAAGAGTACTGATACCCGATCTGTCAAATTTTTGAATTCCATTGTTAAATCCAAAAAGGAAAGTCCCGGGCTCTAATTCTGAAATGGCTGTGATTTCCTCTCCCAAAAATTCGATTGATTCCACTCCATAATTTTGGAATGCCTGACTATTACTATTGGCTAATCCTCTGCTACTTCCTACCCACAAAATCCCTTCTCGGTCGACAAAAAGAGTATGTATGTAGTTGGAACGAAATAAATAGAACAAATCCAAAAGAAGGGGGCGACCTCTAGAGGGATGATATCTTTTAAATTGAGAATTGTAATGGTAATAAACATAATCCCCTTTGAAATCCAGCGAAAAGTACGGGGAACTGATGACTTCAGGGTTGGTAAAATCCCTGTCCAAGATTTCCTCTGGAAAATCCGGAGTAGAACCTCTGGCCAGAAAACTATTCCCAAGAAAATAATAGTCTCCTGATGGTGCCTGCTTGACTACAGTGGGGGTATTAGGCAGAGAAATTCCTTTCAGATTAAATTCCTTCAAAAACCCATTTTCCAGAACAAATATCCCCTTGCTGAAGAAAAGGATATCCTTCTCCCTCCACCTCAGAACAGAAGTCAGATTGCCCATCAATGCAGGATCTCTTGAAATAATCTTCTTACTAGTATCCTCTGTGCCCCAATAGATTAAAGAATATCCAGTATCTACAAAAAGACGTTTTTTATCTCCTCTACCCAGGGTGAAAAATCTGATTTCAGAGGAAAATTTTTCATTCAGTCGTTCAGGAAATTCAATTTCCTCCCAACCGGTGGGAGTCCCCTTCAATACAACAGGGACACCGCTTCCATTGTAGAGCCAAAAATGACCATCCTCATCTTTATGAACAGAAATTCGAAATGCAAATTTTCGGAGCAGTGTATCCGTAAGCTCATAGGTCTGAATACCATCTGAATAGACTACCCCGCGAGTGGTGGCAAACCACATCTGGCCTAAGGTATCCTGTTCGATCTGTAGGACAGTCTGGACAGGAAGCCGAACTCCCTTTGGTTGAAGATTAAATTTATAGCTCTGGGCAGAAGCTACATTCTGGCCGATCATAAGCCAGAAACCAAGAATCAGTAGGAATTTGAAACGCCCAAGCATGGGACTAAAATCTGAAAAAGATTCCTCTTCCCAAATTCATCTGAGATTGTTTACCTTTTCTTTTGTCAGCGGGTGGTTTCTTTTATTTTTGTGCCAAACTTAAAAAAGCGCATCGATGAGTGTACTAGTCAATAAGAATTCAAAGGTTATCGTCCAGGGATTTACCGGTTCTGAGGGATCCTTTCATGCCCAGCAAATGATCGAATATGGCACCCAAGTAGTAGGAGGTGTAACTCCTGGAAAAGGTGGTTCCACTCATTTGGAGAGACCCGTTTTCAATTCCGTGGAAGAAGCTGTTCAAAAGACTGGTGCTGACACTTCCATTATTTTTGTACCGCCTGCATTCGCAGCAGACGCCATCATGGAAGCCGCTGACGCGGGAATCAAAGTAATCATAGCAATTACTGAAGGCATTCCTGTAGCTGACATGATGCGAGCCAAGCCTTATATCAAGGAAAGAGGTTGTGTCCTTGTTGGCCCTAACTGCCCCGGAGTCATCACTCCAGGAGAAGCAAAAGTCGGAATTATGCCAGGATTTGTATTCAGACCCGGACGAATCGGCATCGTCTCCAAATCAGGGACCTTGACCTATGAAGCTGCTGATCAGGTAGCCAAAGCAGGTCTTGGCGTATCTACTGCCATCGGTATCGGAGGTGATCCCATCATCGGTACTTCTACGAAGCAGGCCGTGGAAATGCTGATGAATGACCCCGAGACTGACGCCATTGTCATGATCGGAGAAATCGGCGGTAATTATGAAGCCGAGGCTGCCAAGTGGATCAAAGAGACAGGAAACAGAAAGCCTGTTGTTGGCTTTATTGCAGGGCAGACAGCACCTCCGGGCAGAAGAATGGGACATGCAGGAGCGATCATTGGAGGAGCAGATGATACTGCTGCTGCCAAAATGAGAATCATGAGAGAAAATGGCATTCACGTAGTAGAATCCCCTGCAGAAATCGGGGCCACCATGGCCAAAGCTCTAGGTATAAACGCCTAAAACAATCTGAATAATTAATTTCCACCAATCATTCAACCCAAGCCCCGGAAAATACTCCGGGGCTTTTTTTTGACATATTTTCTGGGCCTTTTGTATCTTCCAGAATGCAAGCTCCCCACCTCTTGGTATCTGACCAATTTTACTCCAAAAAGGTAAAAGACCTCCTGGTCAGAAGCATCCGATGGGTAACTCCCGAAACCTCTATTCAAAGCTGTGCTCAATATATGGCACAAGAACAGGTCAGTTGCTTATTTATAGGTCATCAGTCCAAGCAGCTCATTGGATACATTACTGACCTTACCCTGCGAGATCGTGTTTTGGCCGCGGGGCTGGACCCAGGAACAGAGGTAGAAAGGATAATGGAAAAAGATTTGATCAGCATTTCCCCAGAATCCAGTCTGGTAGAAGCTCTTTTGCTGATGTTTCAATCCAAAGCCCGCTATTTGCTTGTCGGCAATGAGCAGGGATTTTTAGGTTGGATCAGCAGGACCAAAGTTCTCACCGAACAAAGTCAAGGCCCCTTCATGTTTATCCAATCCGTGAAAGAGGCGCGTCAGTTTTCCGAACTCAGGGAAAAGTGGCAAAAAATGCCTGACCTGATTCATCTGCTTATCTCCCGAGGAATGAAAGCCGCCTATGTCAATCAAATCATCACTACAGTAGCCGACACCATTTCTCAAAGGGTCATTGAGCGTGTAATAAAATCATTCGCCCCCCCACCGGCCCCGTTTGTATTTTTTGTTTTTGGAAGTGAAGGAAGGGGAGAATTGACCTTGAAAACAGATCAGGACAATGGAATCATCTATGCAGACAAAGCCAATGAACATCGGGAGGAAGTAAGAGCATATTTTCTGGAATTTGCCACTCGGGTATCTTCCGCATTGGATGAAATCGGTCTTTCTTTTTGTGCGGGAAACTTCATGGCTATGAATCCCAAATGGACGCACTCCCTCTCCCATTGGAAAAACAACTACCTACAGTGGGTCAGTGATGCCTCTCAGGAAACCGCTATGAATTATTCCACTTTTTTTGACTGCAGGGGAATTTATGGGGATTTGTCTTTGATTGACGAGCTAAAAAATCACATGGCCAACTTGATGGATCAAGCCTCCGAGCGCTTCTTCCTCAGTTTGGGTCAAAACGCGCTTCAATACGAACCTCCTCTTACCTTTTTCAAGAGAATTAAAACGGAAGAAATCGATGGAGAAAAGCAGCTAAACTTGAAAAAAACTATGCGTCCCATCGTAGACTTAGCTCGGGTTTATGCCTTAAAACACAAAATTACAGAACCCAATACCATCCGTAGAATAGAGCTTTTAAAGGATAAGGGTATATTTTCAGAGAAGGAAGTTCAGGAATTGACCCACGCTTTTGAATATTTCATGAGCCTCAGACTGGAAAGCCAAGCTACCTCACTTCTGGATTCCAATAAAGCCCCTGAAAATTATCTCCTAGTAAAAACATTGACAAAAATCCAGCAAGTCACCCTCATTGAGATATTTAAAGTTATTGAAGAATTCCAGGCGAGAATCCGGATTTCCTTTACCAGATCCTTATAATTTTTGATAGAGAAGGATACTTTTTTAATTTTTTTAAAAAAGTTTATTTTTATTCAATAAAGTTTTTTAATTTTGAATGAAGTTTTAATTTCGGATAAATCGGAATTAAATCTTATCAAAAACGGGATTTTATTGACTTACCCTTCAATAGGACAATAAAACCCGAAATATAATTTGGAAAACTGACAAGAAAACTCAATTCACACCTAATCCATCTTTCCTACATGCTCAGTAAGTATCCTCTATCCGATGTTGAAAAAGCCTTTTTGGCAGAATCAGGAGTAGACAAAATTTCCACTCTGATTCCTTACCTGACCGTAGACAATTTCCCCAAGTTGGGCTTGATGACAGCCTGCCGATTTTTAGAGTGGGCATCTGCCAATCCTGAGGGAGTAATTAGTTTGCCTACCGGCAAAACACCTGAGTTTTTTATCAAATGGACACAGTACCTGCTTGAGAATTGGGATGCGAAGAAAGGAAAAGAAATCAGGGAAAAATATGGGCTCGGGTCGACCAGGAAGCCGGTTTTGAAAGACTTGACTTTCGTACAGATCGATGAGTTTTATCCTATCTCCTCCAAGCAACACAACAGCTTTTACGATTATGTAAATAAATTTTATTTGCAGGGATTTGGACTATCCAAGGAAAAAGCAATTCTGATTAACTCCGATGAAATCCCACTATCCGGAGGCAGACATTTCAGCGAAGTATTTCCAGATCTCAAGGTTGACCTCAGCCTGAGATTCAGAGATCCGATCAATGATCTGGAAAAAATCCAGCAGGAATCCATCTACATGATCGATCAGTGGTGTGGAGATTATGAGCAAAGAATCAGGGATTTGGGGGGGATTGGATTCTTTTTGGGAGGAATAGGTCCTGATGGGCACATTGCATTCAATACCCGGGGCTCGCACCTTTACTCGGTTACCAGACTGACCGAGACCAACTTCGAAACTCAGGCGGTAGCTGCAGGGGATCTCGGAGGAATTGAGGTCTCTGCCAATAGACTAGTCATTACGATAGGATTGGATACCATCGTCTACAACAAAGATGCGGTGGGCATCATAATAGCCGCCGGAGAGGCAAAAGCAGGCATTGTCAAAGACTCTTTGGAGACCAAAATGAATAATGTCTATCCGGCTACAGTACTTCAAAAGCTCAAGAATGGCCGCTTTTACCTTACCAAGGGAGCAGCAGTTAAACTTACTGATTCCTTGGATGCCTACTACGAGAAGGGCGAATGGACTTTTGAAAAAACCGAAAGATCTGTCATCGAGCTTTGCAAAAAGCTGAACAAATACGGACATAGACTCAAACTTTCTGACCTGAAAGCAGATAAATATACCCGTCTCATCCCGGGACTTTCCGAGGACACGGTAAATCAGGTAATGCAAAGTGTTGAGGCTAAGTTGAGCAAAGGCTTGGAAAAGGAGACTGATCAGGTTCTACTTCATACCGGCCCACATCATGACGATATTTCATTGGGCATTCTTCCCCATATCACCAATCAGCTCAGCGAACCTACTAACGAAGCCCATTTTTCAGTTCTAACCTCAGGGTTTACAGCTGTGACCAATACTTTTGTCATTGACACCCTGATCTATACCCGCAAACTTTTGGATGAGGGTAAGATTCAAATGGTAAACTATGAGGACTTTTTCCAAATCGGATATAGTCTGAAGACTGACAAAGATGTCTACCACTACCTGACCAACGTGGCCTCAGAAAATGCAGATGCCAGAAGAAGAGGCCTTTCTCACAGAGTAGTTCGCGCCTTGGTAATCATCTGGTCCATCAAAAACAAAGCTCAACTGAGGGAGACGATCAATGATGTAATCAGTATCCTCAGAAACTCTTACGATGGGGAGAAAAACCCATCTAAGATTCAAACCCTCAAAGGAATGATCCGGGAGTTTGAAGAGGAATTGGTCTGGGGATATTTTGGGGTACAGGTGAAAAATGTACACCACCTAAGACTTGGATTCTATACAGGTGACATCTTCACTGAGCAGCCGGACAAAAATCGGGATGTGGAACCGATCGTGGAAATGTTCAGAAAAGTAAAGCCTACAAAGATTAGTTTAACACTCGATCCAGAAGGTTCTGGCCCAGACACCCACTACAAAGTACTTCAAGCCACTGCGGCGGCGGTGAAAAAATGGGGAGAGGAGCACGATACAAGTAAATTGAGAATCATTGGATATCGGAATGTTTGGTTCAAGTTTGAGCCTCATGAGGCCAATGTCATCGTACCAGTGTCCCTAGGAGATATGTCAGTAATGGAAGACTCATTCACCAATTGCTACCTGAGCCAGGTCAATGCTTCATTCCCAAGCTATTCTCACAATGGGAAATTCAGTACTGTCGCTAAAAGAACTTGGGTAGGCCAGCTCAATGACATTCAGCTTTTGCTGGGCAAAAACTATTTCTATATGCATGAAAGAGCCAAAGTACGAGCAAGCCACGGGTTGATTTTCTTTAGAGATATGAGCGTGGATGAGTTTTTGGCGACAGCAAGAGAATTGGAAAAATCCATCGAAGGAATGCTTTAAGTTTAGCATCTTCTCCGATTGAAAATTTAAAATAAATAAACCTATTAAATAACCTAAGCCTATGGGAAAGGCCATTCTGGGATTGGATATTGGAGGCACCGGAATCAAGGGAGGTGTCTTAGTCGACGGACATCTCGAAGATATACGGTCGATCCCTACTCCCGCTATGGAGAGCAAGGAGTATATCTTGGAGACAATAGCAGCCTTCATCCAATCCTACGAATCCTATGACCTAATGGGAATCGGAGTGGGTATTCCCGGACTGGTAGAGACAGAGTCCGGAATAGTGGTTGGACTTTCTAACATTCCTTCATTTCAACATGTGGAGTTGAAAAAATTCCTTACTGAACGATTCAGCCTTCCAGTATTTGTAAACAACGATGCCAACTGCTTTGCGATTGGCGTACACAAATTTGGCGTGGGAAGACCATTCAAAAATCTGGTAGGCATCACCTTGGGAACTGGTACAGGAGGTGGAATCGTAATAAACGGTCACTTGTATTCGGGTGTAAATTCCGCCGCTGGCGAATGGTGTAGTGCTCCTTATCTTGACAACAACTACGAGTATTATTGCAGCGGCAAGTTTTTTCTGAATTTCTACTCCAGCAAACCCAAAGCCCTAGCCAAAAGAGCTATTTCAGGCGATCCTGTGGCAATAAAAGCTTTTGAGGAGTTTGGCGCCCATCTTGGCGAATTGCTCAAAATGATCTTATATTCTTTGGCTCCGGAAGCGATTGTTCTAGGCGGATCTATCCGAAAATCCTATCCCCTGTTCAAAAAATCCATGTACCGTTCACTGGAATCTTTTGCCTATCCTACTGTACTTGAGAATTTAAAGATTCTTATTTCTGAATTGGACGAAACGGCCATTCATGGTGCTGTGGCATTGGTAGACGTGGAAGAAGACTTGGTAAAAGTTTCTTAACAAAAGATTTTGTCTTTTTATCAGTTGAAAAGTCTCCTTTTGCTTTCCCTTTAAAAAAATACGACTGGGTTAGCTAAATCAGTTATTTTTGGACCAATCTTCATTCATCACCTGTGATTCGACTGGCTATACTTGCATCCGGAAGCGGAACCAACGCTGAGAAAATAATGGAATATTTTAAGAACTCTTTCAAAGGAAAAGTGGCCTTAGTAGCTTCCAACAACCCGGACGCTTATGTCTTGGAGCGAGCAAAAAAATTCAAGGTTCCAACTTTCACTTTTTCAAAAAAAGAGATGGATGCTGGGCTTTTGGAAGAAAAACTCAAACAGGAAAAAATCGATTGGGTGATTCTCGCAGGCTTTCTTTTAAAAATTCCCGAAAGCCTCATTCGCTCTTTCCCGGATCGAATTGTCAACATCCACCCTGCCCTATTGCCCAAATATGGAGGAAAAGGCATGTATGGGGCTCACGTACACCAAGCGGTAAAAGAAGCCGGAGACAAAGAAACCGGGATTACCATCCATTTGGTAAATGAACACTACGATGAGGGGAAGATCATTTTTCAGGCTGCAACCTCAGTCAGCGAGGAAGACACCCCTGAAACTATCGCTGAAAAAGTTCATGCTTTGGAGCACAGGTTTTTCCCCCAAGTGATTGACAGCCTTCTTTGATTGATCTTTTCTCGGATTTTTGCCAGAATTATTCCACAAGGGTAAAAACCATCTGTCTGAACTTCCAGCCAGTCTCATCCCCATTTCCAGCTCCTGAGGTTTGCTTGAAGATCAAGCCAATGAGTTTCTCTTGGGGTGCTGCAAAATATTGAGTATTGAAATAGCCACCCCAATCAAAAGTACCGAGGCTACCAATCCCTCCAACTTGCACTCCTTTGGCATCCACCAGTCCAAAGGCCAAGCCATAATCTTTTCCTCCATCACCCAAGAGATCGCCCACCTGATTGGTCATGATGGTCTCGATGGTGGTTGGGCTCAGGATTCTTTTTCCATTGTAGATTCCTCCATTGAGATACATCTGAAGGAATTTGGCATAATCTTCCACTGTACTTGACAAGCCTGCACCTCCTGAGAAAAAGGCCTTTGCCCCGGTTTTGGGATAATCCGGGTCGTAGAAAGTCACTGGAAAGGACACCCATTGATTGTCTTTTCGGGTGTGGACCGTCACCAATCTCGGGGCTTGGGCTTCATTCAAATAAAACCGCGTATCATTCATTCCCAAAGGATCAAAAATCCGCTCTTTCAAAAAGACATCGAAGGGCATTCCTGAAATGATTTCGACCAAATATCCCAAGACATCCAAGCCTTCGCTATAGGTATACTTGGCTCCAGGCTCATGATGCAAAGGCAGTTTGGCCAGCCTCTTTACACTTTCACCGATAGTGACATTTTCTGTAGTGAATAAGTCAACTACTCCAGCCTTGTGATAAATCATCTTCATCCGTTCATCTCCATCAATGACCCCGTACCCAAGACCGGAGGTGTGGGTCAAAAGGTGTCTGATGGTAATTTCCTTCGAGCTTGGTTTGGTGGTGTAGGTAGTATCTCCGTAGCGAAAGTTCTGCAGAACCTGCGGGTTTTTGAATTCCGAAATGAATTTGGAGATCGGATCATCCAGTCGGAACTTTCCCTCTTCCCACAATATCATCACGGCAGTAGAAGTAATTGCCTTTGTCTGTGAGGCAATTCGGAAAATGGAATTTTTCTCCATTTTTTTCCCAAAAGCCATATCAGAAAGCCCCTTGGCTTCGTGATAGACGATCTTTCCATCCTTGACTACCATAGCCACCAAGCCCGGAACTTGCTGTCTGGAAACCGCTTCCTCGAGCATAGCATCAAGTTTATTTATTCTCTCTTTGGAAATTCCTGTTAATGAATTATTTCCTGCCGGACTCAAGATTTGAGCTTGGAGAGGATTCAGGAGAAATACGAGCAGGATAATTGCAAGGATTGGTTTCATGTTTTGAGTTTTGCTATCCATGAAAATAGCAAAAAGGTGCAACAAAAAAGCCGGCAAATCAGATTTGCCGGCTCCAAGCTGATAAGTTCTTCTAGTTCAGCTCCAATTCGAAATAATATTCGGTTCCATCCGGGAACATACCCAAGACAACGATCTCTTCTCCCTGATGATCAGAAAGGAAGTCGATCAGCTCCTGAGCATTGTTGATTCTTGAGCGACCATTGTCCGCGATCACTGAAGTAATAATGAATCCATTTCTTGCTCCTGCCCTTCTCCAATCTTCATTGCCATTCATTTTAATCACAGCACCTCCGGAGATATTAAGCTGCTCTTTCTGGCTCTCTTTGAGATCTTCAAATTGAACTCCTTCAAAGGCATAGGATTTAGGAACTTCACGCTTGATGATATTGGTGTCACCGGAGAAATTTTTCAAAGTTGCAGTGACTTTTTTGGTCTTGCCGTCACGGATGTATTCTACCTCAACCTGATCACCAGGTCTCTTTCGAGCTACCATTTCCTGAAGCATGGCCACATTATTTACTTGGCGACCATCAACGGCAATGATAATATCTCCTTCTTGAAGGCCTGCTTCCTTTCCGGCAGAGTTCTCATTCACACCACCGATGTAAACCCCCTGCTCCACAGGGAAAGTTTTATTCAGTAGATCGGCCAACTCAGGAGAAACACTTTGGATATTGACTCCCAAAAGGCCTCTTTGAACTGCCCCATATTTCATCAGGTCATCCATTACCTTTTTCACCAAAGTACTTGGCACTGCGAAAGAATACCCTGAAAATGTACCTGTGCGAGTTGCAATCGCCGTATTGATCCCAATTAGTTCACCGGCAAGGTTAACCAAAGCTCCTCCTGAGTTTCCGGGATTAACCACCGCGTCTGTTTGAAGAAATGATTCGATTTGAAGATTGTTTTCAACCCCCTGAAGGATCCCAATATTTCTGGCTTTAGCCGAAATGATTCCCGCAGTCACGGTAGAGTTCAAATCAAAGGGATTTCCGACTGCAAGTACCCATTCTCCAATACTGGTTTGATCAGAATCACCAAACCGTACAAATGGAAGATTATTGGCGTCTATTTTCAGCAGCGCCAAATCAGTAGTCGGATCTGTTCCTACCAATGTAGCCTCATATCGCTTATTGTTTTCCAGAGAAATGTCAATTTTGGTAGCCCCATCGATCACGTGATTGTTGGTGACAATGTAGCCATCCGGAGAAATGATCACTCCTGAACCTGAACTCATGGGCATAGCCCCGCCTGGATTCTGTCTTTCCCTTGGGTCAGGGAAACCAAAGAATTCCTGAATAGGATCTCTTCCAGTTCTCGGAGTATAGGCAATCTGGCTTTTGACATGGACAACGGCTGGAGTCACCACTTGGGCTGCAGCTACGAAATTGATCCCATCCGGGACGGTGAAATTTTCCCCACCCAAGAGATTCACGAAACTGGCCTGCTGCTTTTCGTCAAATGAAGAAGCACTCTGTGGCTTCAAAAGAAAATTAACCCCTGCCAAGGCGACTACTCCACCTATCAGGGCCGCCATAAGCATACCTAGGAAGAATTGTCTCTTACTCATATATTTTGCTGTCATAGTTTTAATTTTGTTTGAAGTACAATCTAAGACTCAAAAAACGAACCTTAGGATACGATAGCCTTCCAAATTAACAAGAATTAACCGCATCCGCGAGTCCTACTGTATCAACAAAAAAAGAAAGAGTGGGTTTTCCCACTCTTTAATTATTTGACCTCAATGGAGGCCCTTTTTACCACCTTTTCCTTTTTCGGCAAGGTGATCTTTAGAAGACCATCTTCGTAGCTTGCTTCTACTTCATTCTCCTTAACATCTTCTGGGATGAAGAAAGATTTGACAAAAGAACCAAACTGAGTCTGTACACTATGAAAGTTTTTTCCTTCTTTCTTTTCTTCCATCTTTCTCTCTCCGGATATGGTCAGTTTACCATCCAAAAGATCGATTTTGAAATCCTGTTTCTTCACTCCTGGAACAGCCACGTGGATTTCATAGGACTTTTCATCTTCTGCTATATCTACAGCCGGATTAAATTGCCGCAAAGCAGAACCAAAAGAGTCATTGAAGAATCGATCGAGCATTCCGCTGAATGTCACGGGAAGCTGAGGGTCCAATTGATTGTTTCTTACGAGTTTCATAATTGTTGTTGGTTTTGCGTTCGTACATGTACTCCAACAAATTTGTACCAAGCCGAATTTCCAGTCATTTTGTCCTGTTTTTAGCCTTTTTTCTTATAGAAAAAGTCATTTTGTCTTATTTGATCAACCACTAATTCTCAGGAGTTCATCTTGATTTGAAGTGGAAATCCTTATTTTTACCTACAAACCACCCCAATATGCGTGCACTCGTTCGGGCGATCTGTCTGTTTTTCTGTTTGGTTCCATTCTATTCTTTTGGTCAAACCGAAGAAAGCGCCTCTATCATTGACACTCTTTTAGTCTCCAAAACGGATAGTCTCTTTTTAAATACAACCTCAGACACACTGAAAGTCACAGAACAGGGAAACCGCCTTCCGGGGTTGGATGAATTGACTAAAAAAGGGAAAATACTTACCATTCAATCCAATCAGATCAAGCTAGAACTCCAAAAACCATTGGATACAATCGGCATTGCCTCTGAACTGGAGGAGATAGATCTGGTTATAAGCAGTCTCGAAGAGCGGACAATAGATAATTCATTCAACTATAATTTTCGCTACATAAGTACTTTGAGCAGAATTTTAGAAAAGACGGAAGAACACAACTTAAATCTTGACAATACCATACAAGCAAGACTCAACCGTCTTACAGAAATAGACAGTATTTTAAGGGTATTTAGAAATGACCCTGTTTTACGGCTAAAGGTCAGAGACTCTCTATTGATTCCCAGATATACAAAAGAGATTGTCAATTTGAAATTAAACCTGAATAAGCTTGATAGCACGCTGTTCAAGCAAATCGTTCAGGCTGCCCGGATCCAGTCCGATTTGAGTTATCAGCACGTTAAAATTCAGGACTTAAAACAAAATCTGACTCAAAGACAAAAAAGACTAGAGGCCAATTTGTTTACCAAGCAAATCAATTACCTGTGGGAGGACCCTAAAATCCCGAACCCCAAATCAATATTTCAGATAACTCTGGAATCTTTTCGGATCAATTCAGTGGTGCTGAATCGTGAAATGAGAGGTCAGAGAATCAATTTCATTATTTCATTGATATTCTTTACAGCTTTGTTTGTTTGGATTATCAGCATTTTAAAGAAGTTGAAAAATCAAGAATCAGAGGGGGAGTTTTTTCTGAATCGGATGCGATTTCTGCCCAAATCTCCTTTCGCAGCCACCATGATCTTTGCCTTGCCGATATTGTATTTACTATTTGAGGCAGGCTCCATCACTTTCCTCTCCCTTGTTTTGTTTTTGTTGGTCTGCTTTTCCTCTGTGCTCATTTTTAAGTTTTATTCCACCCCAATCAGGATAAAATGGATAGGATTGGTACTGATCCTGATTTTCTTCACCCTTAGCAATTTGTACTTCGAAATGCTCTATCAAGAGCGAATGTATCTCTTGATCGGCAGCATTTTGGTCTTGTTGATCTATGGCAAGTACGGTTCATTTAGATTTTCTTCAGAGATAAATGATGAAATGAGATTCGTAAACATTGTGAGGAGAATCTCCATTTTTTTCCTCGTTTTGGGCATAATCGCCAACATTTTTGGGAGATATAGCCTGGCAAAAATCTTCAGTGTTTCTGGTTTGGTAAGTTTTACTTCGGCCGTGTCCTTATTCTTTTTTGTCCGGATCACCATGGAAATTACCTATCTTCTCCTGGAGGGAAAAAAGAAGCATAATCCCCTGGATATCATTCTCAATTTTGAGGAGCTACAAAAGAGAATGAAAAGCTTTATTTCTGTTTTGGCAATAACAGGATGGACTATTATCCTTCTGCACCATTTGACCGTCTATGAGTATTTCAAGGAGGTTTTGATCGAATTCATGAATACTCCGAGGACATTAGGAGATTCTAGTTTTACTTTTTCCAGCATATTCCTATTCATTGGCGTTCTATTTCTTTCATCTGTTTTGGCAAACAATATTGCTTTCTTTTTTGCCCAAAAAGACCAAACCAACTCAACCAGTAGAACCAAAAAACTGGGTAGTAGTGTACTAATTATCCGACTGGGAGTGTTAGGCCTGGGTTTTTTCATTGCGGCGACAGCAGCCAAAATCCCCTTGGACAAAATCACCATCGTGTTGGGAGCTCTTTCTGTAGGTATAGGCTTTGGCTTGCAGACCATCATCAACAATTTGGTATCTGGGGTCATTTTAGCTTTCGAACGCCCCATCCAAATCGGAGATGATATTGAAGTTGGCACGTTGACAGGAAAAGTTAAAGAAGTCGGAATCCGAGCCAGCAAAATCCTGGCTTATGATGGTTCGGAGATCATCGTCCCCAATGGTGACCTGCTTTCCCAAAGTTTGATCAACTGGACGCTATCTGATAAGCGGAGACGAATCGAACTTATTATCGGAGTCGCTTATCAGTCCCAAATGGATAAGGTACAGACTCTAATCCAGGAGGTACTGGACAAGGCCAGAATTCTGAAGTTTCCTCCTCCAAAAATTTTCATGCAAAACTTCGGTGAAAGCTCGGTGGATTTTCGGGTGCTTTTTTGGGTCGAATCCATGGACATTTATCTGGATGTCCGAAATGAAGTCATGAATGCCATTTTTGAGATTTTCCTGAAAAACGGGATCGAAATTCCCTATCCCAAAAGAGACCTGTACCTCAAGGAGCTTCCCAAATCGGAACATAAACCGTTTAAAAACGAAAAATCCCCGGAAGCGGATTCCGAGGATTCTGACACACAAACGTAACGTGTATGCTTAGGCCTTTTTGACGTTGATGGCGTTGGGTCCTTTTTTACCATCTTTGACGTCGTAGGTCACCTTGTCGTTTTGGGCAACTTTGTCAACCAACCCGGTAGCGTGTACAAACACGTCACCCTGAGTTTCGTCGTCAACGATAAAGCCGAAACCTTTGGCTTCATTGTAAAATTTTACTGTTCCGGTAAACATAATGAATTGTGATAAATTGTAATTGAAAGTGCTTTAAAAGTAAATATTTGATCGAGAAAAACAAAATAATCGTCTTTTTTCAGCCGTTATGAAAAAATTTATTCTGATTAGACATGGAAAGTCCGCTTGGGGTCAACCTTTTTTGGAAGATCACGATCGCCCTTTGGCAGAAAGAGGATTAAGGGATGCCCCAAAAATGGCCCAAAGACTCAAGAAAAAAAGAGTTTACCCTGATCTAATACTCAGCTCTTCGGCCTTGCGAGCCCTGGAAACAGCCAAAATCACAGCCCAAGAACTGGAATATCCAGAAAAAGAAATCAAGGCGGACCCGCATCTCTATCACGCCAGTCCGAATTCGATCCTGAAAATCCTGAGAATGCAACCGGATTCTGTAAACACACTTTTTCTTTTTGGTCACAATCCGGGCCTCAATGAGCTTGTAGCGTATTTAGGAGGGAAAATAGAGAATCTGCCCACTTCCGGCCAATTTGGATTTTATCTGGATGCGGAATCCTGGGAAGAACTCAAGCCTCAAAAGGTGAAAGTTTGGTTTGTAGATTTCCCAAAAAGAAAATCTTAGAAATCTCTTACATCCTGGACCACTTCTTCAAACCGTTCAGGATGGGCTATCAAGAGCTGAATTTTCAAGGCTACCTCCTCAGGAGTACTGAGTTTATGACTTGCCTTATAGTCTACAAATCTATCCAGGGCAGGAAAATCATCCGATTGCGCTCCTCGAATCTCAGCCTGCATCTCAGTATCCACTATTCCCGGAGCCAAAGAATAAACCTTAAAGCCATGACTCTTTAGTTCCTCTTGAGCCACTTTGGAAAACATGGCCAATCCAGCTTTGCTGCTGCAATACTCCGACCAGCCGGAGAGAGGCTTGTGTGCTGCCCCAGAACTGATATTTACCACAATTTTTTCGCCTTTTGCTCTACTGTAAGCTTTCACAAATCCATCGGTAATCATCATTGGGGCCAGGAGATTCAGGTTCATGGCACGTTGAATTCCTTTTGGATGAAGCTTGCCGACCGGCTTCACCTCTCCAATCCACCCGGCATTGTTGATGAGGATATGCCTATCAAAGGTACCCTTTGGAAAAAAACCGGGAATTTTAGCCTCTAATGCTCCTAGGTCACTTAGATCCAAGGATATCTCTAGCAAGTTTTCTTGATGTATTTCAAGGGGAGTTCTTGAAATAGCCACAATCTGATGATCCCTGAGATTTAAAAATTGATCCAAGATTGCTTTACCAAGGCCTTTTGAATGCCCGGTTAAAATTAAGAGAGTTTTCATAGTAATTCTTTATACTAACGGTTGAACCTAGAATTGAATTTTCGGCTTTCCATGGATCATTAAAAATCCAACGAGAATAAGTCAATTGGATTCTTTTAAAAGCATCCGGAATAATAAAGCTTATTGGTCAAGCTTCAGACTCTTCATTTAATAAATAATCTTTTTTTTGTTCGACACCCCCGATTTTTGAATATTGGACCCATATTGAAGAATACTTAATTCCTGTGAAACCAGAATATTAAACACCTTTGGAAATTTAGAATTAGTACTTGTAAACCATGAGATTGAAATACAGCTACCTCACCCTCATCCTTTTAGTTTTTTCCCTTGGATGTGAAGAAGACGAAGATTTTATCCCAACGCCGGGAGTTATTTACTCTTCTTCGGATGCCATCAATCGTTTCACCGAACTTGAGGAAGCTGGCATTTTAGTCCTCAACACTAATTTCAAAGATGACATTTACCAACTCATATTGGAAAACGGCGACACGCTCAAGCTGGACGCCCGAATTGTCAATGAATATCAATTGAAGGCAGAAGAATGGACCACCCAGATCAAATTCCAAGACGGAACTATAGGCAACGCTCCTTCTTTGGGAAACTCGCTGGACATCTTGCCGGAAAATATTCAACTAAATCCAAGTGGATTTGGACCCCTCAGCGCAAAAGTAGGTATTTCTATGCCTGTTAAAGGAAAATTCAAATTCCGTGTGATCGGTAAAAATGGACCAAGATCTGACATTGGATTTTCCCCTGCCACTTTTGCCAAAGATCATCAGCTGGATGTATTTGGCCTTTATGGAAATCATGAAAACACTCTGGAAATAAGCTTTTTGGATAACCTTGGCAAGGAAAGGATCAAGAAATCATTAATACTCAAAACAGACCCACTTCCCGAAAAGCTTCCTCTCATTGAAATCGATGTAGCTAAAAGAGAGGAAATGGAAGGTGACCTGACCTTGGTCAGTTATCGTGGTCTTGGGATTCCTTTCATGCCATTTATTATGGATTCATTTGGTGATTTCAGATGGTATTTGGACTTTTCAGAACATCCGGTACTCAGCAGAATGTCTTTCGGGTGCGGCATCGAAAGACTAAAAAACGGGAACCTATACTTCGGTGATGACACAATTCATGAGGTATTTGAATTAGATTTTCATGGGAATGTGGTGAAATCATGGAAGTTTGAAGGCTACACCTTCCACCACAATGTCATTGAGAAGCCCAATGGCAATTTACTGGTAGCTGCATCCAAGAATACTAGTCAGCACCTCAATGGGAAAACCACAATCAATGACATTATTTTGGAGCTAGACCGGACAAGTGGCCAAATCGTAAAAGAATGGGATCTAAAACAATGTCTGGATGAAAACCGCATAGTTTGGATGAATAACTTGGGCAATGCGGTAGTCAACTGGCTCCATAACAATGGTCTATACTACGATGAAAACGACGACTCGATCATCATCACAGCCAGATTCCAAGGAGCCATGAAAATCACTTCAGACAATCGCCTGAAGTGGATCCTTGCTCCACATTTGGATTGGGGAAAAGATAGAAACGGGATAGATTTGACGACCAAGCTTCTCCAGCCATTGGACCAAAACAATCAGCCCATTACCGATTTGGATGTGTTGGAGGGTAGGACTAATCACCCGGAATTTGAATGGGCTTGGTATCCACATGCCCCTTTGGTCAAATCAAGAGGAGTTTTCATGTTTTTTGACAACGGAGATACACGAAACTATGCCAAATCGGAGTTTTACAGCCGGGCAGTGGAGTATAGGATAGATGAAGAAAACATGACCGTAAAGCAGGTTTGGCAATATGGAAAGGAAAGAGAGATTGAGACCTATTCCCGAATCCAATCCGATGTGGATTTCCTTCCCAACAAAAACAATGTTTTATTTATTCCTGGCTGGAATGTAGACAATGGCGGAAAATTCGGAGGGAAAGTCGTTGAAATAGACTACACTTCCCGAGAGGTAGTTTTTGAAGCTAAAATCTCACCTTCCTCCGGTCAACAAGCCTTGCATCGGGCAGAAAAAATCAGTTTCTATTAGGATGTCCATTCCACCAAATCCGGTCAAATGAGGGATTTGGTCATTTGAAAAAAAGGGCTTTTTCTTGAGAAAAAGCCCTTTTTTGGGTAATAAACAACAATCCCAATTCCACCCTTTGGTTAAAGGATATACTGAGAAAGATCTCTGTTTTTCACTAGCGTACTCAATCTGTCATGAACCATCTCCTTGGTAACCATGATTCTGGAATTGGGTTCTATCGTATCCGGTACCTCAAAGAGAAAATCATTCAACAGGTGGCTCATGACCGTATGCAGTCTTCTCGCTCCGATATTTTCCACTTCCTGATTGATCAAAAAGGCCAATCGGGCTATTTCCTCAATAGCTTCATCATTAAACTCCAAAGAAACCTGCTCTGCCTCAAAAAGGGCTTGATATTGCTTGGTCAAGGCATTTTTGGGTTCCCTGAGGATTCTCGAAAAATCCTCTTGAGTCAGGCTACTGAGCTCTACACGAATTGGAAATCGTCCCTGAAGTTCTGGAATCAAGTCCGATGGCTTGCTCACATGAAATGCCCCCGCAGCTATAAACAGGACGTGATCGGTATTGACCACCCCGTATTTGGTATTCACAGCAGAGCCTTCGACAATAGGCAACAAATCCCGCTGCACTCCCTCTCTACTTACATCGGGACCTCCCCCGTTTTTTCCGGACTTTGAAGCGATTTTATCGATTTCGTCGATGAAAATAATCCCGTTGTTCTCGGCAAGCTTGATCGCTTCTTCTTTGACTTCATCAAAATCCACCAATTTGGCTGTCTCCTCTTCCAAAAGCACCTTTCTGGCTTCAGCAATGCTGAGTTTTCGCTTCTTGGTCTTTTTAGGCATCATCCCGGAAATCATGTCCTGAAGTCCTGCCATGCTGGCATCATCAATCATTCCATTGCCAATCATCCCTATACCTACAGGAGCACTGGCTTTGACATTGATTTCAATCTTGCGGTCATCAAGTTCACCGTTTCGGAGTTTTTCCCTGAATCTCTCCCGAGTCCGCTCATTGAGCTCCTCGTCTGAGCTGGGTTCAGCATTAAGATCTGGAGCAACAGGCATGTTGCGAGTAAAGCCCGGGCTCTTCACAGGAGGAATCAAAATGTCCAGGATAATTTCCTCCACTGCTTCTGCGGCTTTGATTTTTACTGCCTCGTTTTTAACCTCACGCACTAAGTGAACAGATTGCTCAACCAAGTCGCGAACCATGCTCTCCACATCTCTACCTACATAGCCCACTTCTGTAAACTTGGAAGCTTCTACCTTGGTGAATGGTGCCTGAGCTACTTTGGCCAATCTGCGGGCGATTTCAGTCTTACCTACCCCGGTGCTTCCAATCATAAGGATATTGTTTGGTACGATATCCTTTTGAATTTCCGATTTCACCATCATCCTACGGATTCTATTCCGGAGAGCAATGGCAACATTTCTTTTTGCGTCTTTTTGACCTATGATGTATTTATCCAATTCCCCGACTATCTGCCGAGGGGTGAGTGAATCAATTGAATTCATGCTAAAATGGTTAAGTTGAAAGGCTTGGTCAGCCTTATGCACTAAATCTTTCCCAAAGGACTTCCTTTAATCCTTGGACTTATTTTCATCAGTGAAAGTAAACTTCATTGGCTTATCCACTTTGGATTTGGTCAAAGCTACTTCCAATACCTCTCCCACTCGATCCACAAAATGGAAAGTGATTCCTTTTACATATTGAGGATCGATTTCTTCGATATCCCTTTTGTTCTTTTTGCAAAGAATAATTTCCTTGATCCCGGCTCTTTTTGCCGCCAGAATCTTTTCCTTGATCCCACCAACTGGCATTACTTTACCGATCAGACTGATCTCACCGGTCATGGCGACTTTTGCTTTCACCTTTCTTTGGGTGTAGACGGAGGCCATGGCTGTGAGCATGGTGATCCCTGCTGAAGGTCCGTCTTTGGGCACTGCACCAGCAGGCACATGGATATGCAGGTCGTATTGATCAAATACCCGATGGTCAATTCCCAAGGTTTCAGCCTTGGACTTAAGATAGGAAAGGGCCGTCATAGCCGACTCCTTCATCACATCTCCCAATTGACCAGAAAGGGTCAATTTACCCCGACCCTTGCTGAGACTGGATTCAATGAAAAGAATCTCTCCACCCACACTAGTCCAGGCTAGCCCGGTTACCACCCCTGCTTCGCTGTTGTCCTGATAGCTTTCTTTGTCAAAAATCTCAGACCCGAGGATTTTTCTTACTGCCTCAGGAGTGATTTTGTGATCGTACTCCTCTTCCATGGCAATGGATTTGGCGATGTTTCGGACTACTTTCCCAATGGCTCTTTCCAGATTTCTAACTCCGGATTCACGAGTGTAGTCTTCGATTATTTTTGTCAGCGCTGCTTTTTCAATGGAAATATCCCTGGACTTCAAGCCGTGTTCTTTTCGCTGCTTGGGGACCAAATGTCTTTTGGCAATTTCCAACTTTTCCTCGATGGTATAGCCGGTGACTTCGATGATCTCCATCCGGTCTCTCAGAGCAGGCTGAATGGTATCCAGGGAATTGGCAGTAGCGATGAAGAGCACCTTACTCAAGTCGTATTCTACCTCCAGGTAATTGTCCAAGAAGGCGAAATTTTGCTCGGGATCCAGAACTTCAAGAAAGGCAGAAGAAGGGTCACCTCTGAAATCGGAAGAAAGTTTGTCTATCTCATCCAGCACAAATACGGGATTGGAGATTTTTACTTTCTTCATATTCTGGATGATTTTTCCAGGCATCGCACCCACATAGGTCTTGCGGTGTCCTCGGATTTCTGCCTCATCATGAAGTCCACCGAGCGACATACGAATGTATTTTCTTCCCAAAGCCGCTGCAATGGATTTTCCCAGAGAGGTTTTTCCTACCCCTGGAGGTCCATAAAGGCAAAGGATAGGTCCTTTAAGATCGTTTTTCAGCTTGAGTACAGCAAGATATTCGATGATTCGGTCTTTGACTTTTTCCAAACCAAAGTGATCTGCATCTAAAATTGCCCGGGCATGCTTCAGGTCAAAATTATCCTGGGTGAATTCATTCCAAGGCAGTTCGACCATCGTCTCGGCATAATTGAGCGCGATGGGATACTCGGCTGCTGATGGGTTGATCCGCAGGATTTTATCCAGCTCTTTTTCAAAGTGCTTTTTTACTTCAGCAGGCCAGTTTTTTTGGGCCCCTCTGACTCTCAGGTCTTCCACCTCTTTCTCCGGACCTTCTTCTCCCAACTCAGTTTGCAGCACCTTCATCTGCTGACGCAGGAAGTAATCCCTCTGCTGCTGATCAATATCGGTATGGACTTTCTTCTGGATTTCCGACTTCAATTCCAACATTTGGATATCCTTCATCATGAATTCCAAAAGCAAAGTGGCTCGCTCCACCCCATCATTTATCTCCAGCAGACGCTGCTTGGATTCTACGGGGGCATTGATGTTAGACGAAAGAAAATGAGTCAGGAAAGGCGTATTATCAATATTGTCCAATGCCACCTGGGCTTCTCTTGGGATTTCCGGATTCAGATGGAGAATCTTGGTTGCTGCTTCTTTTAGAGATTCCTCCAGTGCTTTGATTTTCTTGGAATTCTTTGGGAAATTTTCCTCCAAATAATCCACTTTGGCTACAAAGTAGGGATCATCAGAAAGGGTTTCTTTGATCTGAAAGCGCTTTTTCCCCTGAATAATTATAGTAGTATTTCCATCAGGAAGGACAATCATCTTGATGATTTTAGCCAAAGTACCCACATGATAGATATCCTCCCAGGACGGATCGTCATTGTTGGGATTGATTTGTGCGCAGACACCAATCAGTTTGTTCCCCTTGTAGGCTTTCTTGACTAGACGTATAGATCGCTGCCGTCCAACAGTGATGGGAATCACCACTCCAGGAAAAAGCACCGTGTTGCGGACAGAAAGTATAGGAATCTCCTCGACATAGGATTCGCTACCCGGGTCTTGCTCTTCTTCATCTGTAATCAGTTGAATCAGATCTCCTTCGGCGGCAAAATCACCATTCATCAGGTTTTGGAAAATATTAGTTTCGTATTGGCTCATAAAGACAGGATGACAGACAAGCTGTCGGTGTATAGCTAAAATAAGAGAAGAACCCTCAAATAACGAAGGTTCTTCTGTAAGGTTCAAGGTCAGTGCCAAAAGAGAAGCGGGTCAAAATGGCAGGTCATCCCTATTTCGATTTAATAGAAATAGTTCGGATCAAACTCCACAATGCCTCCAAATCCAAAATAATAAAATTTGTCCCCCACCTGGAATCCTCCATATTGTGGGGCATACCCATAGCGTTCATTCCAAAAGGATGGAGTTTCAATTTGCCAGGTATCCATGTTTACCACAGTCCAAAAATACTCCGATTTGAAATAGACCTGATTGCCAATTCTCACTGACTGATTAGCCCAAGAGCCAAAGGTCTGGTTTTCGAAGAATTGGATCAGTTCCCACTCCCATTTGGTTTTATTGAACTGAAAAATCCCGGTTCCATACCTAGTGGTCTGATCAAACGCGACATAAGAAGCTGAGTAAATCTCGTTGTTCCTTTCAAAGGAAGTGTAAAAGTTAAATACCCCGTCGTGTTGACTTAAGCTTGGCAGCTTTTTCCAAAGGTTTGTTTTCAGATCAAATAGATAGCGCTGAATGTCACCGTCATAGCCTGTATTTATCTCTATTCTATCACCTTGGTAATAGAGTTGGCCCTGATTATAGACGATGGATTGAAAGGAATTATCCTCGCTGGGAATGGAAGGAAGTTTTCTGACTTGTTTGGTTGCTGGATCAAAGGAGAAGAAAAGCTTTTCACTGGAAGTCTCCTCAGTAGCTTGGGTGGCAAAGTAAACTTTCCCCTCTGCTGCTATGGCAAACATTCTTGATGGATTTCTGGAAGAAATTGGTATCTGAGCCACCAATTTCATAGAGGAAACACTTGGATCTATTTCATAAATCCCTGCCGATGAAATCCAATACCCTTTGTTGCCCAGGGAGACGGTCCTGCCATCATGTCCATAAAAAAAATCCTCAAAAAGAATAATAGGAATCCCCGGAGCAGTCCAAGTAATGGAAAATGCATTTTCACTCCTCTTTCCTCCGTTGGTTAGATAGAGAAGCGTCTCCCGCCTACCTGGATTTTCTCCATTGAATTCAAAGGAAATCTCCATTTCATTAGATTTCAAAGAATTCACTTGATACCTAAATATTCCCGGAGAAAACTCAAGGCTGTTAAAATCAATAGAAAAAGGATTGAAATTCTCACCTTTTAGCGTAAAAGAACCCGAGAAACCGTTGAATGTAGTTTTTTGGTCAGGATAAATGACCGTTTCTTTCAACGCCAAGAGGTTGTTCATCAGGTAGGAATTCCCCCTGATGATCAGTTCGAGGGAAGGATTTAGCTCTGTAAATAGTGCATTTAATCCCACTTTGATTTCCTGATCGCCATTACCCTTGACATCCAAGAGATAGGTTTCTCCCTTCTGATTCTTATACTTCACCTGAACCGAATTATCCTGAAGGTACTTTCCTTTGATCACCAGGTCTTCGGTATATCCCAAGCTAGCACCTTGCTCAAGAAGAATTTCCGGCGCTTTGAAAGAGAAAATTTGCTGAACTTTCAAGACTTTTCCGGCTACACTGAGTTCCACCTCAAGGGTTTGAGCCAATCCTTCACCGGACGGGAAGGTCAGACCTCTTGGAATGATCACCTCGAAAAATTGATCCTCCACCCTTCCGATCGGGGCAATGACCTCTTGGATTTTGGCAGCGTACTTGTTTTCTACTTTGGATAGATTTCTTGCAAAAACTCTCAGCGTATCTCCAAAATAGACTTCATTGGGTACTTCGATCCGCTCAAAAATAAATCCTTCGGATCCCTGACTGGTAAAACTGTAGGGTTTCGAATACACGGTCCCTTCGCTCGTACGTAGAAAAGCAGATACATAGATCGTCTCCCCAACTCGCATGGAATGGGTGGCCTTTAGCTTAAACTCCTTTTGCGGCTTACCCGCTTCACTGACCCGGTCCGAATTGCTTAAGGTAAGGTTAATCGTATTTCCATAGACGAATCCGTATTCCAAAATATCATCTGATCCATAATCCAAAATACTCGCCGAAAACTCCGCTCCCGTGGCATCCACTAATTGAACGAGCGCCACTGTGAATCTCGGGTTGGTCCTTGGTGCCACTTCTTCTTCAGAGCAGGCGATTCCCAGCAGGGAAATAAACAGAAAAGCAAAAATTCTTGATTTCATGGCTTAAAATTCGATTCCAAACTGAACGGATAATCTTTGACGGGCATATTCTGAACTTCGGTTGATCAGGCTGAATTGATAATACCCACCTTGAGAAGTCCATTCCAATTCAGTAAAAAATCGACCTTTGCCCTTCAACTGAAAATTAGACCCCAACTTGAGACCAGGAATGAATTTGGGATTAAGTGGATTAGTAATCGACTGCTCCGAAATTCTGATTTCATTTCTCGAAAGCAATTCTTCATCCACGATTCCTCCACTCGTGGTTACCTTCCCCAACCACAAGCCGGCAGACAAACCAGCATAAATTTCCACTTGACTTTGTTTTAGAATACTGTATTGAAAAGACCAAGGAATATAGACTGCCGTTTCCTTCAGCTGTTCTGATCCGGTCACAAGGACCGTGTTGTTAAAATAACTCGAAGCTAATTCGGTCTCAAAAAAAGAAAAGGCCACCCGAAGTTCTGTACTAAATCGGGGCAACACTCTCAGCTCGTGAAATCGGACTCCAACAAAACCGAAATAGCCCAGATGAGCGCCTAGCTGATTGGCCTGATCAATATAATTCTCTTCAGGACTAATGGAAAAGTAGGAAAAGCCACCCCCAAAAATTGGAGAAACCTGAACCAGAGGAATTTTACTCAAATGAAACTCAAAGCTTTGATTGCTGCATTGGAGGTATTCCTGAACTATTCGAACAAAGGATTGGTCTCCAAATGGGAGTTTGTCAATCTCAGAGTAGCGAACCACTCCACATTCTCCAGTTAGGAATTGTTTCAAAGTGGCAATATAGGGTTTGGCAAACCGTTTTACCGACCGATCGTTGATTATCACATCTTCATACTTGGCTTTCAGCTCCTCAAACCGGGATCCATTATCAAGAAAATACCTCCCACGATACTTACTGAGTTCTATAGCTCCAGAGACCATGACCTGTAGAAATATCAATTCTTCACCATCCGGCAAAACACGGGAATAGAATAATTGTCCGTTATCCAATCCAAAACCCTCCAATTCTCCAGGCGTGTAAGTCACTTGTTTTCCGTCCTTCTCAAAAATCACCTCTGCATAATTGGTCAAATTATAGCTTCTGACCACTCTTCCAAAGACCTTTTCGCCTGAGGCTAAAATAACAAAATCGGATTCTTGGGTGGTGCCCAATGGAATCGAAGACCAAAGCTCACCGGAAAAATTCTTCGTTTGTCCTTGAGCGGTAAAAAAAGCCAAGTAAACCAGCCCCAGTGCTAAAAACCTAATCATATTGCTGAATTTTGGTCCGATTTACAAAAGAAAAAGCTTACGTCAAACTAATTTTAAAAAATTTAGTTACCCTTTATAAAAATTAATTTTTTTACCCCTTTTTTAATTAAAATTCACCTTTGGGATTAAATCTTTTTTCCCTTGAAAAAAACAAAGCCCGGATAAACCGGGCTCTTCCCATTATAGGGTATTGATTTCTGAGGGAAATGCTTTGAATTTTATTATTTGTAAATTTGGTGCCATTAGCCTATTTAGAAGCACAAATGAACTATCAATTGTCAACTCTCGCTCTTCTTCTGTCTTCCGTCTTCGGTCTTCCAGCCCCAAATCAGGAAAATATTTGTCTACTGGCAGAATAGCGTATAATCAGATTTGTAAATCAGCATTTCTTGACTTTAGCTGAACAGCTTCAAAATATCATTGCCAATCGCGAATACCATTAAGGCCAGCAAAATGACCATGCCGACTTTCTGTGCATTCTCCAAAAACTTATCCGAAGGTGCTCTTCCAGATACCATTTCATAAAGCAAAAACATGACATGTCCCCCGTCTAATGCCGGAATTGGCAACAAGTTCATGAAGGCTAGGATCATGGAAATCAAACCCGTAATACTCCAGAATTTAACCCAATCCCACCGGTTACCATAAATTTTGGCCATTCCGATAGGACCACTGACATTCTTTGCAGATACCTCCCCGGTAAACATTTTGCCCAAAGCCTTGGCATTGACAATCACCACCCCAAAAGCCCGTGCAGTACCTTTGGAAAGAGCCTCTCCTATGCCATATTCTCTTCGGACAGGTTCGATAAGCGGGTTAGCTGCAATGCCTATGGTCCCTTCGGCAGATACAGGCACCATCAGGGTATCCATTCTTCCCGAAGAGGAAATTACCAATTCGGCTTCCTTATTTTTTACCTCAGCCAAAGCCGACTGAAGCTGGTCAAAGTAATTGATTACCAGACCATTGACAGCGATAATCTTATCTCCGGCCTCGATTCCTGCTGCCTTGGCAGCTCCATCCGGAGATACTTCCAACACATCAAACGGAAACCGGACAGCCACAAACTTGCTGAAGGCTTCTTCTGAATTGAAGGTATTGATGAATCCTCTTGGTATTTCAACTTTAAGTTTTTCGCCGTTTCGATCAACTGTGTAATATCCATTTTCGCTAAGCAAAGCAGATCCACTTGTCAATTCGGTGATACTTTGGTAAGGAACACCATTGATATCCAAAACTTTGTCTCCAGTCTGGAAACCGATCGCTTCTCCGTATTCATAGGCGACGATGCCATTTTGAATTACCTGATCTCTTGAAAAGTAGGTCTCACCATTTTTGTAAACCAAAACCACAAAAATGACAATTCCTGTAATCACATTGACGATAATCCCTCCCAACATCACGATCAATCGCTGCCAAGCTGGCTTGGATCGGAATTCCCAAGGTTGTGGCTCTGAGGCCATTTGGGCGGTATCCATCGACTCGTCCACCATTCCGGAGATTTTCACAAAACCTCCCAAAGGAATTGCTCCGATGGAATATTCCGTTTCTCCCCATTGGAATCCAGCGATTTTCGGAGGAAAACCGATGGAGAATTTTTCTACTCTCATGCCAAACATCTTGGCCGTAAGCAAGTGACCCAGCTCATGAAGGCCCACTAAGATCGACAATCCCAGGAGCAGCTGTCCCACCATAATTAAAGTTTCCATTTATACTTTTGACTTAATTAAATTTTCTGTAATCATTCTTGCCTCCGCGTCGCCTGCCACATAATCTTCCAGACTGGGATGAGCTACGAAAGAGGCCTTTGTTAAAGTTTCCTCGATCAAATCAGACATTTCCAAAAATCCCACCTCACGATTTAAAAACGCTGCCACGGCAATCTCATTGGCTGCATTGAGCACACAGGGAGCGTTTCCACCCTTGGCCAAAGCGTCAAAGGCCAGCTGAAGGTTCCGGAAAGTTTTCATATCCGGCTGCTCGAAGGTCAATTGGGGATATTTGGTAAAGTCAAATCGCTCAAAGTCACTCTTGAGTCGATGAGGATAGCTCAAGGCAAACTGAATAGGGATACGCATATCCGGCAGTCCAAGTTGTGCTTTGATCGACCCATCTTCAAACTGCACCAAAGAATGAATGATGCTCTGAGGATGGACTACGACTTCGATTTGTTCGGTTTTCAATCCAAAAAGCCATTTGGCTTCGATTACTTCCAAGCCCTTATTCATCAAAGAAGCAGAATCAATCGTGATTTTAGCACCCATATCCCAGTTGGGATGCTTGAGCGCCTGCTCTCGGGTGACGGTTTCCAAAAAGGCTCTGTCTTTTCCACGGAATGGACCTCCCGAGGCGGTCAAGATGATTTTCTCAATAGGATTATGAAATTCTCCAACCAAGCATTGGAAAATGGCTGAGTGCTCCGAATCCACAGGATAAATATTGACTCCGTTTTCTTTGGCTAAAGCAGTGATGATTTCTCCTGCTACGACCAGAGTTTCTTTATTGGCTAGCGCAATCTGCTTACCTGCTTTGATCGCATGCACAGTGGGAATCAAACCAGAATAGCCGACCAAAGCAGTCAAAACCACATCGATAGTTTCCATTTCCACTACTTGGGCAATTGCTTTTTGCCCGGCAAATACCTTAATATCGTGTGAAATCAGCGCCTCTTTTACTTTTGGATAGTTGGCCTCATTGCCAATCACCACAGCGTTGGGCTTAAACTCCAAGGCCTGAGCAATCAAAAGATCACAGTTGTTTTGGGCAGTAAGGACCTCCACTTCAAAATCTTCAGGATGCTGTCTGATCACATCCAGGGTTTGGGTACCTATACTTCCTGTACTGCCAAGAATGGCTATTCGTTTGGGTTGGGTCATTCAGAAAGACTTTGGGATCAAACAAAAACCTTCCGAATGCCGGAAGGTTCGATCCAAGACTGACAAAATTACCAAATGCAGGGAGTTTTCCTTGTACACTTCGTCACATTTTGCCGATTGGGACAATTTTTGATCCACTTAGGGCAGATTTAGGTCTTAAAAAATGTGAATGGAGAGTCCATCACCCAACCAAAATTCTGTGAATAAGTAAATGAATACCATGAACAACGCATTGAAATCATTTGCCATTCCTTTTGTCTCAGGCATCGCCGGGGCGGCACTTTGGATCGCAATTCAGACTCCGGAAAAGCAGGATTTAAGCCCCTCTTTTTCTCAATTTTATGAAATACCCACCCAAACGGCAAGTCAAACGGTCTCGTCCTCACTTGGGACTGACCCACCGATTTCCTTTATTGAAGCTTCACAAAACAGTACTGAATCAGTTGTTTTTATCAAAAACTTCAGCGGTACAGACTATCGTAGATACAGCATGTTTGATTATTTCTTCGGAACAGGCCCTACGCAGCAGGTCAGTACTGGTTCGGGAGTAATTATTTCAAAAGACGGCTACATCATCACCAACAATCACGTGATCGACCGGGCAGAAACCATCGAGGTGGTTCACCAAAAACGCACCTACAAAGCCAAACTGGTCGGAACTGATAAAAACACAGATATCGCGGTACTGAAAATCGAAGCCGAAAACCTTCCTGAAATCAAGCGGGGCTCCAGTCGCAATCTTCAAATCGGAGAATGGGTACTGGCAGTGGGGAACCCTTTCAACCTAACTTCGACCGTGACCGCAGGAATTGTATCAGCGAAAGAGCGTCAAATCAATATTCTTGGAGGTGACTTTCCTCTGGAAAGTTTCATCCAAACCGACGCCCCAATCAACCCAGGAAACTCCGGGGGTGCACTCGTGAATGTCAACGGAGAATTGGTCGGAATAAATACTGCGATACTTTCCCGCACCGGGTCTTACACCGGCTATGGTTTTGCTGTGCCGGTAGATGTGGCCATCAAAGTGGCCAATGACATGATCAAGTATGGTGAAGTACAAAAAGCCATTCCGGGTGTAGATGTGGTAGAAATCACTCCTGAACTCGCCGAGGAGATGAAGTTGAAAAGCCTGGACGGAGTGATCGTCACACATACCCTCAGAAACGGGGCAGCGGAAGTGGCCGGATTGCAAAAAAATGATGTCATCACCCGAATCGGGGACTGGAAAATTATGGGGAAAGGAAGTTTTGAAGAGGCACTATCCTATTATTATCCCGGAGATCAGCTCAACTTGGAATATACCCGGGATGGGGTGTCCAAAAACGCCTCTTTGACCCTTCAAAACCTGGAAGGAGGCACAGGCGTCATCAAGCGGGAATATTACTCTTCTGCACTGATAGGGGCAAGATTGGAGGCTGTGAATACCATCGAAAAAGACCGTCTCAAAATCCCTTATGGCGTCAAAATCAGTTCCTTGACCCGTGGCTATCTTCGGGATTTGGGATTCCGGGATGGATTTGTAATCACCCATGTCAATGAAATGCCTGCTAAAGACCCCAAGACCTTGGGAGAATATTTGGAAAAATTCAGCGGAAGACTCAAACTGGAAGGCGTAGCCCCAAATGGACAGCCTTTCATGCAAAGTTATAATGTGAGGTAATGAGGACTTTAAACCAATAAAGAGTATCTTCAACTATGGAATCGATCGCTTTAAATCTCGACGAGCTGGCAATACTCAAGAAAATATTATCCGAAAACGGAGTTTCGAAAGCATTTCTTTTTGGATCTGTAGTCACGAAAAACTTTGATCCCGACAAAAGCGATTTGGATATCTTAGTTGACTTGGAAGAAAAAGACCCTTTAAAACGAGGGGAAAAATTACTCTCTATTTGGGATTAAATTGAATTCGCCTTAGGTCGAAGGGTGGATTTGGTCACTCTTCAGTCAATAAAAAATCCAATCCTAAAAAAAGTGATTCATAATTCCAAAGTCCTTTGCTATGACCGAGAAGGAGAAAAAATGGATGCTTGACTTAATCAATGCTATTGGAAACATTAAAAATTTCATGGGAAAAAGCTCATTTGAGGATTATTTGAAGGATTTCAAAACCCAATCGGCAGTAGAAAGGCAACTAGGAATAATTGGAGAAGTCCTTTCAAAACTTAGAAATTCTGAATCGAAACTGATACTCAGTGAAAGCGAAAAAATAATCGGACTTAAAAACTGAATAATCCATGCGTATGATGGGATAGTTCAGTCAATTATCTGAAAGATCATTAAAAGCCATCTAACTTCTCTTAAAATGGAGGTTCAAAAATTTATCTAGTTAACACTTTGCAACCTGATGAAAACCCTACCCCAATCCTGCGAACAATGCCTCGAGCAGTTTTCCATTGCCCTGGAGGATTTGAAAATACATGTCGACCGAGCCAAAAAAATCGAATTGAATGAATCCCAATCCAGGGAATTGATCATTGAGTTTGAAGTAGCTCATGAGTTGGCCTTGAAGGTGATCTCAAAATTTTTCCAGAAAATGGGAAAAGGTCCGTTTTCCGGATCGAGAGATGCCACAGCTGAGGCTTTTCACGCCGAACTTATCGACGATGGCAAAGCTTGGCTGGACCTGGTCATCGACCGGATCAAATACAATCCTGTCTACGCCCTTGATAGTCAAAAGGACTTCTTGGAAAGAATCAAAAACAAGTACATCCACCTCTTCGAAAAGTTTGAAGAAACCATGGGCAAAAAGCTGGAAGAATAAAAAAAAGAGCTGCTTCAAATGAGGCAGCTCTTTTTGGTTGAAATTTTCCTCAGGTTTTTACCCTAAAAATTCAATTATTTCAAATCTTCTTTCTGGCGGATTGTAGCAGAAAAGCTTTCAGGTCAGGACAATAGTAATTTCATACCTATTCTGATTATTGCGACTGATTACGGAGACTCCCTACTCCCAGACCTCCAATCTCCCAAACTTCCTAACCTCCAATCTTCCATTCTTCCCAACTCCATTACCTCACTAAAATCCCCGACGGTCCTCTTCCCACTTCCATGGTTTTTACGACTGAACCGTCCTTTGAATAAATGGTCATCTCACCATTTCCTTGGAAGCCTTTGGAATTGGCTACATAGATTTCTTCCCGATCTTGATCATACCCGATTCCATAAAATCCTGTTCCCGTTTTCCAGCTTGGAATCAAAGTCGTATCAAAAATCGAAGTAACGGCAATTCCATCTTTGTAATCCGGCCATCCCGTGCTGGTTAAAATGTATATCCGGTCATCCTCTCCCAATGCAATCCGACTGGTTGCATTGGCAATATCCAGCTGGAGAAAGTTCTTCTTGGTCAGATTATCCAGGTGAAAAGACTGGAAATACACATTTTCAGCATCGTATGCATACACCCACAAATCGCCTCGCTGTTCAAAAAACTGAACTGGGGTTCCAGATACTTCAATCGTTTTGGTTATCGTTTCGGTATCCGCATCGATGATTTCGATTTTGCTTTCCTCCGAACTTGCCACAAACACATACTTTCCAAAAGCAAACAAATCCTCAGGCTTGTTAGAAACCTCGATTTTCTTTTTCACCGGACCTCCATCCAAACCGGAAACCACCGCCACATAGGAATCAGGAGTATTGAAACTGGCGTCATAAGGTCCATAATCTGAGATAAACAGCTTGCCCCGGGCTGTAGCCAAAGATCTTGGCTGATCCAAATCTCCAATCACAGATCCGGAGGATTTGAAATCTCCAGGATTGACGATCTCCACCTTTCCGGTATTGGCCACCAAATACAGGCGATCTTCTTCCAAGACCATATCCTCCAGCAAACCCGCATAAGGCCGGTTATTTTCTGCTTCAAAAATGTTTGGAGTCAGGGTCCCTGATGAAGGATCAAAGTGAAACACCTCCCCGTCATTGGCTCCAAAAGTACCTTCATTCATGAGGAGAATTCCAGTATCATACTTCCCAAGAGGACGCTCCTCGGTACCATTCTCACAAGAAAAAAGAAAGGCAATCAGGACCAAGGCCCATAGTTGGTTTTTAAATAAATACTTCATAGTAAAAGAGTTAGGTTAAGTTGATATGATCGACCGGGCATGGCCTGGAGGTAAAGCACTTGATAGTCCCGATCCAGCAGGTTGAGCACCTGAAAGCTGATCGGGATTTGGAATTTTTTAAAGTTGAGCTGGGAAAAAGAAAGCCCCGCATTCCAGAGTTGGTAGCCATCCAAGACTCGGGCATTGCCGGTGCCGATGGAGCGAGGCCCCACATAAAAAGTGGAAAGATTGAAGGAAAACCCGCTTCGCTGCGCCTCTAAGCTCCCGTTGGCCTGATGCTCGGGTGTGTAGGGAAGTTGCTGGGGATTTTGAGCATCGGAGGTGAGATCCAGGGCTTTAGAAAAGGCATAACTTCCTCGGGCTTCCCAGTTCCATCGACCGGATTTCCAGGCTAATTTCCCTTGATACTCCAAGCCCTGATTTTGTACTTCCCGAATATTCCGCGGACTCCAAATGTTCCCTTGAGGCAGCCAGATAATCCAATTATCCACCTGCATTCGATAGTAAGTCAGACTTTGCTCCCATGAAAAACCCCCTTTTTTGATCCAGTTTAAGCCCATTTCTCCATTCAAACTTTTCTCGGGTAGCAGGTCGGGGTTTCCTCCCGGATTCCAAAAGCGGTCATTCAGCGTGGGTACTTTAAACCCTTTTCCCACAGAGGCTTTGAGCAAAAACTGATGGTTTGCTTTTTCCAAAATCAAAAAATCCATCCCCAATCCCGGAAGAAAAGGTTCAATCTGATCCTGGTAGGCCAACTGACGGAAATTCGCAGAAAGTGAAAGTCGATCACTTGCCTCCCACTTGGCACTTTGATACAACTCGAGTCGCTGGTCGGTGGCCGAATAGGTACTCAGATCACCTTTGGCAAAAGTCCCTCTTAGGCCGAGTTTAAAAGTCCAGTTTTCAATTTTTTGGATATCCCAGTCGGTAGCCAATAGGAATTGACGGGTGCGATTTTCGCTTCCGTTAAAGGTAAGTTGGTCGGCCACCCAACCTGCTTTGACATTCCAAATCGACCCTTCCCCAAAACGGAAATAGTCCAGTACAGCACGCCAACTTTGATCTTGTTGGGTGTCCTGAGTGGCCGAACCCATCACCGGCTGAATCTGTCGATCAGCGCGATTCCACCAAAAGGAGGCTTTCAGCTGACTTTTTTCTGAAAGATTCCAAGCCAAATCCTGCACCCATCCGACTTGCTCGGTTTGGGCATTTTCAGCTCGGATTTCCGGAGTTCCGGGCCTGGAAAGGTCTCGGAAAGGAAAATCATTGACTGCAAACTGTCGATAAACCTTGGTTTGAGAGCTAAAGTTTTTTCCAGAAAACCCAGTAGAAATCATAGAATTGCTCAGTCCAAAACTTCCAAATGTCTGACTCAATCGCCCTTTGAAGCCTTGACCAAATCGAGCCTTGGTGCCTAAATGCACACTGCCACCGATGGCCTCATTGCCAAAAAGTGCCCCCGAACTCCCAAAATGGACCTCTGCCTGATCGATGGCCTGGATAGGCAAAAGGCTAAGGTCACTTTGACCTAGAGATATGCTATTGATGGGGAGGCCATTCCAAAAAACGGCCGTATGCCCTGCCGAAGTCCCGCGGAAGGAAGGAGAAGCCAGCATCCCAGCCCCATATTGACGGACAAAAACAGGTGACTTTTCCTGAAGCAAATCGCCCAAGGAGCGGGCAGAATAAGCCTCCAACTCCTTTTTTTCGAAGGAAATCACTTTTTGCCCTTGAGCAAACCGGTCCAAGGCAGGCGCATACACCGCCACCTCAGCCAAAGCCACCGTGTCCTGTGAGGCAGACATGCCAAACAGCGAAAACACCAAAAACACCAAGGTCATATCCGATCGAATAGGTTTAGTCCAATCGATTCGGCCTTGAGAGAAATTAAGAAAGAAATGAAAGGTTTCACCACCGACTAAGTCGGCTGAGAAATCGACACGTCTTCTTCGCTTTTCCTCCGAAAGCACAGAATCAGCTGATCAAGGCAGGTCTCCTGGCTCATCTGACTTTTGCCGGCCTTCTCTCCCGTCCCGATAGCTTTCGGGAGCGGAAAATGGCTAAGTGGTGCAAAAGTACTTCCCCATGTTTCCAAGGGGCAGACTTACAGTTGCGGGGACAGCTCCGGTTTTGCACCGGATTCCCTTTTAATCCCAAGCTCCAACCCAAAATCAAGAGTTGGTTTGAGAACCAAAATCAATTCAAAGTAAAGCGATTTTTATTCGGAAGAAAACCTTCCCGATGTTAAATATTTTGGAAAGCAGGGAAAATGGCGTTTACCTTGGTGAAAAATTTCGCCCATCGAAGGAGATGAAAAGCCCCCTTTCAAAATTTACTTCATCTTATTTTCCAGCGCCTTACCTCCTTTTTTTGGGTTTGGTGTTTTTTGTTTTTTCCTGCGAAAAGAAATCGGAAACTGCTCTGGAAAAAAATTTAGTTCCCTTGGAGTTTGCCAAAGGGTTTGAACTGTTTCGAGGGGAAAATTTCTGGGAAATCCATGTCACCCAAGCCTACATCGGTGCGGAAAAAACCTACCGGTATTTGGTTTTGGAAGAAGGCACCGAAGTCGAAAAAAGCGGTTTTGATGCCGTCGTTCAACTGCCGATTTCCAAGGTGATTTTGACCTCGACCACGCAGGTTCCTCACCTCGATATGTTGGGTGATACGGATAAATTGATTGGCTTTCCACAGACCGATTTGATCTCATCTGTTGCTGCCCGTGCCCGAATAGATGCAGGAAAAATTACCGATTTAGGCAATGGACCTTCGGCCAATCCAGAGATGGTCATCGACCTGCAACCGGACTGGATTATGATTTCGACATTAGGCGAAGATTTGCGCTACTTGGATCTCTTTGCCCAAGCGAATATACCAGCCCTGATCAATGGAGAATATGTGGAGCAAAATCCATTGGGAAGAGCCGAATGGATCAAGTTTACTGGGATTTTGCTAGGAAAATATGAAGAAGCTGTTGCGGAATTTGAGAAAATAAAAACCGCCTATCAGGAAGCTGAAAAATTAGCCGCTCAAATCACTGCTGACAATCAACCCAAAGTCCTTAGCGGGGTGATGTATCAGGACATTTGGTACGCACCGGGCGCCGAAAGTTGGGGTGCGCAAATCCTCCAAAATGCAGGCGGAGACTATGTATTCTCTGACCAAACGGGTTCTGGGAGCTTGCAACTCAACTATGAATTCGTACTTGATCGGGCAGCGGAAGCCGAAGTGTGGATTGGTTCGGCAGACTTTCCTGATGTGAAAACCATGGGAAGCAGCGAACCTCGATATCAAAACTTTCAGGCTTGGAAAAGTGGTCAGGTCTATACTTACACCGCCAAAATAGGGGCGTCGGGAGGCTTGGAATACTTCGAACTCGGCTATGTCCGTCCAGATCTGATTCTCAAAGACCTGATCAAAATCCTCCATCCGGAACTTTTGCCGGAGTATGAGTTATATTTTTATCAGAAGTTGGAGTAAGAGCATAGAAAAATGTAAAAATCATGTGATTCAGAAATTAAGACTTCGGGGTTCTTTTGAGTCTTTTTTTTCTAAAGTGCTCTAAAATCTCCTCATTAGTAAGTTTGACCAATTCCTTAGAAATTCTTTCGCGCTCCTGACGCATGAATTTCACTGCATTGAATGATTTATCAGCTGTTTTCATATTTTCCAAACTCTTGGCGACCTTATTTCTAACTGTTTGTATCCCAATTTAACATTTACTGAATTATAACCTCTAATTCTTTGAATATTAACAATATGCTTAAAGTTCCAACTAACCAAGAAATCAGCGTGGTTTACTGTAGCGATTGCAATATGAAGACAATCCGCAAAACTTGTTTTTCCAACGACATTCTCTGAAATATAGGTTCTCGCCAGGTCGATCATTTCCTCAGTCAGGACTAAAAATTCTGAATTAATCGAATTAAAGATGGATTGCAGATTTCTCACTTTTTCAGGAGCATTTTCAAGTTCTTCTATTATGATTTCAGAGTATAATCCTACAAACTCATGGTTTTTTATTCTATCAAACAAAGGAATGGTATGCGAGGAAAACTCAACATCGAAATAGCCTCATAAACTGATGTATCTAAATAAAGTCTTTGTTTCACATCATAATTTACGATTTTTAGATCGACATCTTAATCCTTTTGAGGTTCTAGATTTCAAAAGGATTGACTCTATTATATTCGCAGAGGTTCGTGTCTGTCCATCAGCAAAGTCTTCACAAACCTCTCAAAACCAAACAAATGTCCCATCGCTCCTATCTCTTCCCGATTTCCATTCTTCTCCTCGGACTGAGCTTGCTGCTCAATCTGAGCTTGGGATCGGTTTGGATTCCCTTCGGAGAGATTCTGAGTGGATTGATTTCGGGTGATTGGGCAAAAACGTCATGGGAGCAAATTATCCTCAACTACCGCCTTCCCAAGGCTCTGGTGGCCATTTTTGCCGGAATCGGGCTGAGCTTGAGCGGCTTGCAGATGCAAACCTTTTTCAGAAATCCACTTGCCGGACCCTTTGTTTTGGGGATAAGTTCCGGGGCTGGATTGGGGGTGGCAATATTGATGTTGGCCGGATCAGCATTGGGATTTGCCTTGAGTGGAATCAACTCCTGGGCCATTGCGACTGCAGGGATTTTGGGGGCTGGATTGGTGCTTTCAGGAGTGAGCTTGGTGGCTTGGCGAGTAAAGGACAGCATGACTTTGCTTATCGTCGGACTGATGTTTGGAAGTGCGGTTTCGGCGGTGGTTTCGATCTTGTCTTTTTTCTCAGGAGCTGAAGCTCTGAAGCTTTACACGGTTTGGTCGATGGGAAGCTTGGGTGCTTTAGGATGGACACAGGTTTCGATTTTGGGGATCCTGATTGCCATAGGGAGTTTGCCGGTTTTTCTTTCCATCAAGTCCTATAATGCTTTGCTTTTGGGAGAAAACTACGCCCGAAGCATGGGTATCCGAACCGGACAAATGCGCTGGGTGATGATCCTAAGCACGGGGATTTTGGCAGGGGGAATCACCGCATTTTGCGGACCGATCGCCTTTTTGGGTATTGCGGTGCCTCATTTGGCAAGGATGGTTTGGAAGAGTTCGGATCATCGAATTTTGTTTCCGGGTTCGGCTTTGATGGGAGCGATTTTGCTATTGCTTTGTGATGCGGTGGGGCAATTACCAGGTTTGGCCAGCACTTTACCCATCAATGCGGTCACCTCTCTAGTTGGTGCTCCCTTGGTGATTTCTCTGATTTTGAAAAGAAACTTCAGCAAAGACTTTTGAGCCATGTCTCCAAGACCTCATGTACCAATCCTGAAAGGAAAAGACCTACAACTCGGGTATCTCAAAAACGGCAAGCGCCGAGAAGTATTATCTCGACTTGATTTTGAGCTTTTTGTTGGAGAAATGACCTGCCTCCTCGGTCCAAATGGAGTAGGCAAATCCACCTTGATCAAGGCAATTTTGGGACAAATCCAACCCTGGGAAGGCTCCCTGATGCTGGAAGGTAAGCCGATTTCAAGTTTCAGCCCGGAAAACCTAGCCCGAAAGATGGCTGTGGTCTTGACAGAACCCATTTTCCCGGGAAATATGACGGTCAGAGAACTGGTGGCTTTGGGTAGAATTCCATATACCGGCTGGATGGGGAAACTAACCGATGAAGATAAGAATGTAGTGGAAAAAGCCATCGAGCTTACCAAAATCGCCTACCTGAAAGATGAAAGACTCAGCGAAATCAGCGATGGCCAACGCCAAAAGGCAATGATCGCTAGAGCAATCGCGCAAGATGCAGACCTGATTATCTTGGATGAGCCCACAGCCCATCTTGATCTGGTCAACCGATTTGAAATCATGACCTTACTGAGGGATATAGCCATTGAGCAAAAAAAGGCCGTTTTGGTCGTGACGCATGATCTGGAAATCGCCATTGAGACTGCAGATCGGTTTTGGCTCTTGACCTGCGGAAATCCCCTTCAAAGTGGCAGCCCTGAAGATCTGATTCTTTCCGGAGAAATCAATCAACTTTTACCTTCCAAAAGAATTCAGTTCAGCCCAAAAAGAGGAAGGATGGAAATACGGGAATCCTTCGAGGATATTTTCATTTCAGGCCCGGAAGATTGGGTATATTGGGTAAGGAAAGGATTAAGCAAGGCAGGGATTCAAGCTGTACAGGATAAAATTCTAGTCCAAGTTGATCCCTTCCGTATTACCTTAGGAGACAAAACCTTTCAAAAGGTGGAAGAACTGATCAGTGACTTGAAATCAACGTAAGAACAAACTTTTTTCATGGACCAAAACGAACTTTTCAAAAACTATCTGGAGGGAAAGCTAAGTCAAGAAGACAAAATCATTCTTGAAAAGCTTCTTGCAGAAAATCCAAGCCATAAAGCTGAATGGGAAAAATTCAAAAAAAAGCAACTCCCCACAAAACGAGGTCGGTTCAAATCATGGGCAATTTCTTTTTTGATTGCTTTGGGAATTGTGGCTTTGGGAATTTCTCTGATTTATAGCCTGGCCACTCCTCCGGGCCCAAAACTATTTTCGGCCTACTATGAGCCTTTTGATCTTTCGACCTTGAAAATCTCTGAAGAGCATAAAGAGTTTGAAAAGGGAATGGACGCCTTCCGCAAAGAAAACTACGAAGAGGCTCTTCAAATCTTCGAAAAATTGGAAGAAAAAAGTACAGAGGCTGAGGTTATGTTTTCCATAGGACTTTGTCAGCTGGCTTTGGATCGTCCGGAGAAGGCTATTCCTATCCTAGACAGAATACCTGAGGAATCCCAGCTATTCAAGTCATCGGCTTGGTATATGGCTTTGGGATACCTGAAACTAAACAAACTCCAGGAAGCAAAAACCCATTTGAGCATTGCCTCAGAAGACAACTCTGAGATTTCGGATCAGGCCAAAGTGATTTTAGCGAAAATCAAATGATTTTGGGTTGATGGTGATTGAGGGAGAATTTCTTCAATTCAAACCAAAAACTAATTCACCCTAACCATTTTTTGCTTTCTCCAAAAAGCATTTTCTCCTTTTGCATTTTGGAAAAACCCTTCATTTCAAATCCCCAAAATCAAAAAACACCCTGACTTTTCCCCACAAAACCAATATCTTACTCCATTCAAACCCAAAAAACCTAAACCTATGCACAAACTGATCAAATCAGGCTTTATCGCCTTTACGCTGGTAGTTTCCAGTCAAGTTTTCGCCCAAGACGGCACCATCTACCCACTCGAAAATCCCGCAGAACCCAATGCCATCCTTCTCGGCACAGGCGGAGTAGAAAACCAACCTGCTCCCGAAACCTGGTTCCGCCAATGGGGCGATCCCATGGCTCGGAATATCTCCACGGCGACTTTGACTCCTTTCCTCCCCGAACCCGGAAAAGCAAACGGTACTGCAGTGATCGTGGCACCGGGAGGCGGATTCAGCTGGCTATCCATGGGAAATGAAGGCTGGGAAGTTGCCGAAGCGCTCGCCAAACAAGGAATTGCAGCCTTTGTATTGAAATACCGACTCAACCCTACCCCTCCATCTCTCGAGGACTTCTCAGCTTGGATGAATCGGCCTAGACCTACCCCCCCTGCACCACCCGCTTCCGGAGGATCAGGATCAGCCACTCCTGCACCCCGACCTCCACAGCGCGACCTCTCCAATCAATTGGAAGATGCCGAAGCCGCCTACGCCATGATCATAAATCGGGCTCAGGAATGGGGAGTGGACATCAACCGAATTGGGATGATTGGATTTTCGGCTGGAGCTGGATTGACTATGCATGCCACCTTGAATTCCAAAACGATGAAACTGGCCTTTATCGGCCCGATCTATGGAGGAATGGGTCCGGTAGAAGTGCCTGCCGATGCACCACCAATGTTCAACGTGATTGCCACGGATGATTTCCTCTACAATGGCCAAGCTGGGATCATCGAATCTTGGTACAAAGCAGGCAGGCCGGTTGAGTTTCATCTATACCAAAACGGAGGTCACGGCTTCGGACTCGGCAACCCCAACCGCACCAGCAACCGCTGGTTTGATGCCTTTATGCATTGGTTGGATGTGAATCAATTTTTGGTCAAGAAATAGCCCAAATCTGGCTTTTTCAATTGAAATGAGTCTGGACTGAGCAAACCATTTTCAATTCCAAAAAAAGAAAACACCAACTTGATTTGCATTCCTCATTTGGTAAAGGAAATCTCAAAACCATGAAAAAACTGTCCATCTATTTTCTGATCGGTTTACTTGGAATGACCCTGAATGCCTGTAGCTCTCCGGAAAAAAAACCAGCTCAATTTGAACTCCTTCCAAGTCCAAAGGAAATCACCATCTCAGGACAGTCTTCCTTGGACTTGGTAGAAGTCAAAGCATCTTTTGATCAGGCAAAAACAGCAATGATTGAGCAGGATGATTTGGAAGGGATAGAAATGATTTCGTTCAAATACACCTTGGATTCCGGCCTGAAGGAAGAAGGGTATCTGCTTGAAATCACAGCTAAGGAAATCTTGATTGAGGCACCCAGTGATGCAGGACTTTGGTATGGCCTTATGACTCTAGGACAACTAATCGAGGATGCCCGAGATCAGAATGCGGATTTGCCTTTGGTGAAAATCAAAGACGAACCCGCTTTGGATTACCGTGCCGTTCATCTGGATGTAAAGCACCATTTGGAGAAAAAGGAATACTATTTCGAATTGATGGATCGATTGGCCGCGCAAAAAATCAATGCAGTCATCGTGGAGATCGAGGACAAACTCAAATATGAACTGCAACCCAAAGTGGGTTCTTCGGATGCCCTTACGATAGCGGAGTGGAAAGAATTGAGTGATTATGCCTTAGCCAGACATATCCGCATCAGCCCTTTGGTTCAGGGCTTGGGTCATGCATCCTTTATCCTAAAGCATCCGGAATACATCCCGCTTCGTGATGATCCGGAGAGTGATTGGGCTTTCAATCCGCTGAATGAAGATACTTACCGGGTCCAGTTTGACCTGTACGAAGACGCTTTGAAAGCTTTTCCTCATGCCAATTACCTGCATGTGGGCGGAGATGAGGTGCATACCACGGGGAGAAATTCAGGAAAATCCCCGCTGGAACTCCAACTCATCTGGCTAAACCGGGTAAGCGAATACGCTTCGAATAAAGGATTAACTCCTATTTTCTGGGACGATATGCCTTTGAAAAACGCGGAAGTCTACCGCTCCATTTATGACCGAAAGTTGACCCAAGCCCAAGTGGATAGTATCTGGTCAGCCAATGAATCCAAGCTAAACAGGTACATTGAATTATTTCCGAAAAACTGCATCTACATGCGCTGGAACTACGATATGCCGGAGTCTCCAGGAAATAATCGGGCAATTCAATGGTTTACCGACAATGGACTAAAAGTAATGGGTGCCACAGCCGGACAAACCCGCTGGAACCTGATGCCCCAAGATCAAAGTAACACGAATAACATCCGTGATTTTGCGCTGATTTCCATCCGAAACAAAGCAGATGGCCTTCTCCTTACCCTTTGGGATGATGATTCACCTCATTTCGAATTGTACCAAAGAGGAATTGCCATCTTTGCAGAATACACTTGGGCGGGTGAAAAACGAAGTTCGGACCAATTACACCAAGCCTATCGTCAGCGGGCTTTCGGACCCGCATTGGCCTCGGCTGAGCACGAATTCATCAATGCTTTGGAAGGACCTGTGGCCGAATGGAAAAATATGCTTCTGGATAAGGGCCGGGACAGAAATCGCCTTAGAAAACTGGAAAATCCTATCGAGGAGGCTGTGATTCCTTTTCCTGATTTGGATTCGGCCGGAAATTGGTCTGAAATCATCCAAAGCAAAATTCAATTGGCCCAAACCAATCTGGAAAAAGTAGATACCATTCTAAAGCAAATCAGTCAAGCCAAAAAGTCGGCAGTAAGAAACACCTATCAACTGGAAGTCTATGAGCAGGTAGCTCAGGTGGTTCAATTTTCCAATCGTGCTATCCTGACTTTGGCGGAATTGGATGAACCCAGTGGAGAAAAGCGGGATGTCGCCCTTTCCAAATTAAAGGAAATGGAAGCAGAGTGGGCTACCCTGCTAGCCAATGTAGAGGAAGTCTATGGCAAAACCCGCCAACTCAACAAACCGGAAGATTATACCTTAGATCAGGATCACCATGTGCATTTGGCCAATCAGGCTCTCAACTTCAGGGATTGGCAGTTTTATGTGGAGGGCTTGTTTTTGGAGAAGGTAAAACGGGAATTGAGATAATCATTCGTTAAAAAAAGGACGCATCTCTTCGTGAATTTCCTCCCGAAGTGTTTTGAGTTTGAGGGCGTATTCTTCCAATTTCTTTTCCTGATCGGTTTTTGGGACCCATGGCTTGACCTTTTTTGGATTTCCGTTTTCATCAACCGAGACAAAAATGATGATGCAGTGCGTCTTTTTTTCGAATTTCTTTTGCTCAAAACTTCTGGAATAGACCTCCACCATGATGTGAATACTGGAGCTGCCCGTGTATATGACCTGTGAATCGATCTTTATGACCTCCCCGATTCCAATGGGCTTGTAAAAACGGATTCCTCCTACGTAGACCGTGACGCAGTAACTCTCGGCCCAGTTTCTGGCACAGGTATAGGCCGCCTGATCGATCCATTTCATCACGGTGCCTCCATGGACTTTTCCCCCAAAGTTTACATCTCCGGGTTCGCTGATAAACTGAAAGGTGGTTTTGTTGGAGGCCATAGGATCAAAGAAAGGGTTTAAAAATCCAAGATAGGGAAATCCGATGAAGTCCATAAACCCCTTAATTCAAAAAAAAACTGTCCTCTCCATTCGGAAAGGACAGTTGAAAGGCCCCAAGGATTGGGGTTAATTAAATAAGTCAAATTTCAATCCGAAATTAAATCGGGCATTGTAATATTCGGCCTGCATGGTTCGGGCCTGAATACCCTGATAGTAGCGTAGAGGCTGATTGGTAAGGTTGTTGCCTTCCACAAAGAAACGCCACTTTGGAGTAAAGGCATAGGAGGCATTTACATCCAGAAAGGTCTGCTGATCATAGTATCGATCCTCGAAACCCTCTCCTCCCAGCTCGTCCAGATAGTCAGAGGCATAGTTGAGCGAGACTCTCACTACTAGTCGCTTGTTTTCATAAGAAAGGGAAGCATTAAACATATTGCCTGCTGTGCCGGGGAGCTCCAGGTCTTCTCCTTCCCGACCTTCGATTCCTTCGGTAGAGGAGGCAGTATAGGTATAGTTGAGGTAGATCCCGAAGTTTTTCAAAAACTGTCGTTGAAATGAGGCTTCCAAGCCGTAAACAGTAGCCGTACCGCCATTTTCGGGTCGGGAATACTGCAGGTCACTTCCAAAAACCGGATCATCAAACCCTTGAGTGGTGATGGTATAGACAAAACTGTCTATATCCTTGTAGAATCCTCCGAAGGAAAACAAACCCACATTGTCATAGTAGCGCTCAGCCATCAGGTCGAAATTCATCGATGTGGAAGGCTTCAGGTTGGGATTTCCACGTTCCAGTTCTTGATCTTCAATACTGAAAGCCGCATAAGGGACCAAATCGAAGTAATTGGGTCTTGCAAGGGTATTGGTCCAGGCAAATCTCAGTACGGTATTTGAGTTGGGATCATACTTGAAGTGAACACCTGGCATCAGGTTGGTGTAGCTTTGATCTCCAGAGGTAGAGGAGATTTCTTCATTGTCAATATCAAAGATATTTCCGGTGTAGTCAATGGCCGTGTGCTCTAGTCTCAACCCTGCAATAGCCGAGAACTTTTCCGAAAACTGGTGGTCAGCCATCACATATGCTCCAGAAATTCGCTCAGTAGCCACATAATTACCCGGGGCATATTCTTCCGGAAGGTCAGACTCTTCAAATAGCCCCCCATTTCTCAAATCCAGTCCGCCGAGAAATTCCGGAGTAGCAAATGTCCCTACGGCATATTGTGAACCTGCCAGGTAATTGGGATCGGAATAATTTCTATTGGGCACGGCTCCAAGGGTGGCTCCAAAAGCATCTTCATCCACGGGTTCATACTCGAAGAAATTATTGGCTCTCTCCTTATCCTTGCCCCGGTATCGAAGACCAAACTGGAGAATCCCCTTGTTGGAATATGGAAGCTTAAAATCCAGGCGGGCGTTCAAATCCTGATCAAAAGTGTAGCTATACTGCTCTGAAATCCCATTAAATCCAATAGCCAGATTGTCTGAAGGATTGGACAGAATAGCCAAAGGCTGCTCTGGATTGGATACGTCTACCGTCACATTCTGCCCTGAAGATCTGTAGGAAATGTAGCGCTCATTGGGCCGCTCCTCGGATGCTTTGGCATAGGTCACATTCCAGTCCATTTTCAGCCTGTTGAACAAGTGATCTCCACCCAATGTGGCATTGTAAACCCGTTGATCTTCCAATCGGGTAGCCTTGATTCGGTCGTTGTCCAGTCCACCTTTGGTCTGAAATTCTACCCTTCCGAACGTCTGATACCTACCCGGAGACACTTCAGTGAATTCCCCGTCGTCAAAAGAGTCGTCAAGTCTGCCCACTCTCATCCTAAATCGATTTTCCCAGTCATCCCTATGATTGTACATCCCGGAAAGAAATAGGTTGTGATTGGCGTTAATCTGATAGTCAAAGGCCAAGTTGACCGACCTTCTTACTCGCTGAACCAAGTATTTTCGGATATCAAATTCTTCCAAAACAGCACCTTCATCAGAATCATACCAAACTGCCTCCACATTGTCTGATCCGAAGGTGTGGTTATTGTAGGAGGCGGACAAGACGACACCAAGCTTATCCTTGGCAAACCGGTCACCCAAAATGAAAGCCCCGGTCCAGATGGGTTTATCTGTAAGAAGATTGACCCCGGAAGCTGCTGTACCGGATACCCGGAGTCCGTTTGGAGTCTGTCGGGTAACCAGATTGACAGATCCTCCAATCGCGTCTGCATCCATATTGGGAAGGACAGCTTTGTTTACTTCTATGGTTTGAATCATGTCCGAGGGAATCAAATCCATTTGGATATTCCGGTTGTCTCCTTCTGCTGAGGGAATTCTTTCCCCGTTTAGGGTCACTGAATTCAGCTGGGGTGCCAAGCCACGGATAATGATATTTCTGGCCTCGCCCTGATCATTTTGCATAGTAATCCCGGGAATCCGCTTCAATGCATCTCCGATATTGGCATCGGGAAATCGTCCGATTTGATCAGAAGACACGATGTTGGTAATGTTGGGATTGTTTTTCTGCTGATTCAGGGCCTTGGCCTGTCCTTTTAGCCTATCCCCAAAGACCACAAATTCCGCACTTTCCAAAGTGGCTTGGTTCATGGTGAAATTCAAAACGGCCGTCTCCCCGTCTTTGATCGTTACTTCTTGGGTGAGGGATTCGTAGCCCAAGTAGGAAACCTGAACTTGGTAGATCCCGGATTCCAGGTTTGTCAGGGCAAAATCCCCCTTTTGATTGGTGATGGTCCCTATGGAGGTCCCTTCCAGGACTATATTTGCTCCCGGAAGTGAGAGCTTATCTCCATCGATTACTTTTCCTTTGAGAACTCCCTGAGCCCATGCCGCAGCTGAGCCGAAGAGCAAGAAAACAAGCGTGAATACTAGATACTTTTTCATATAGAAATGGATTAGAAATTACTTGGATTGGGGTTGAAGGATGACCTGCTCCAGGTCCTCCCATCGGTAGATCTGGAAAGTTTTGTCGTCAGACATGGCTATAAAAAGTCCTCTGGGGAAATCTGCTCCCAAAGCCACTGAGGTGACCTCAGACCCGTCGCTGGATTGGGTGCTTACCGGTATGGCTGTGATCAAGGGGTGATTATGAGGTCCTTCAGGCGTACCTTGTCTGGGAAAAACCCGGAAAAGATTGGCCTGCTGATCCGAAATCAGGATGTAGCCTTCTATTTCTGAAGTTTTGTAAATGGAAATCCCCTCGTGATCCTCTTTGAATCCCTCTATGCCAAAGAGCGCCAGCTCTTCATTGCCCATTTCCGGCTCTGCATGATATTTTCTGATTCCTACCCCTTCATCGGAGTAGTAGATATAGCCCAACTCTGCATCTACGGCAATGGCTTCGATTTCATTTTTTCCGGAATACTGTCCAAACTGCCTGACCAGCTGAAGATCAAGTACTCCCTGGGCAGATACTACTTCGTACTGCCATAAATAAGAACCATCAGTTGGTCCGTTTTTTCTGCCGGCAATGATGTACGTTTTTCCGCTTTTGGGACTGGTATATACTGCCACTCCCATCAGGTCCCGATATTCCGGGCCGGTCTCTCCTTTAAAAATTTCAATACCCGGAGCTCGCAGTTCCCTCATCTCTGGAAGGGTGAAAAAACGCAGTCTTGAGGTGAGTCGCTCTCCGGTAACTGCAAAATCCACGGTATCCGATCCTAAGGAAAGGCGGTATCCAATGTCCACGTTGTTGGGCCGGAGGATGTCCCTTCTGACTAGCGAATCAATAATTTTCCCTCTGAGGTCATAGACGTACAAGGCCCCGATGGAATCCTTGTCTGTCCCCACAATTAAACTTTGCGAAGGATCGTTGGGATTGATCCAAATGGCAGGATCGTCCGAATCGTACAGGACGGGATCGGTGATATAAACGGGTTGGAGCGTAGTCAGAGAATCTGTTTTGGACTCTTCTTTATCCGTTTGAGGAGATTGGCAGGCTAAGGCTGCAAGGCCCAAAAGAAAATAAAGCGGGGTAATTTTTTTACGCATAATTGGCTGGTTAAAATCTCATTGCAAGATTAGCCCAAGCCCAATCACCAGACTAGTTTTCCATGTTATCAATTGAGCAACAAGGCTGAAAACCACCGTTAACAAAACTTCTACAAAAAGTAAAAAACAAAACTCAACCTATTGATTTTCAATACTTTTTACCGTGTTAAAAAGAGATTAACAAATCGTGAATCATATACAAAGCAGGAATTGCTGGAGGCTGGTTCCTTTTTCCAGATTGAGTTTTTTCCGAAGTCTGTAACGGGATATTCTGAGGCTGTCCTGAGAGATCCCAAGTGTAGACGCTATTTCTTTTGAATTGAGATTCATCCGCATCAAGCTGGCAAGCTTCAGTTCGCCAGGAGTGAGTTCTTGCCCATTCTCATTGAGTTTTTTGAAAAAATCCTGATGCACTTTTTCGAAACTTGATTTGAACTCCTCCCAGTCAGTATCCTGAGAGAAATTATAATCAATCTGCTTGATCAGGTTTCGGATTTTCTTTTTCTGGTCTTTGGGATCCTCCTCGAGGACTTTCTTCAATCGATCCTGTATGCTCATCAGCATTTGATTTTTTTCCAGGACATGGAGGGTCTGAGCAGTCACTGCCTTGGATTGGGCCTCTACTTCTGCTGCCATTCTAGCTTCCAGCAGATTGATGTTTTCTTTTTCCGTGGCTATCAGGCGCTCCTTGATTTCCAAGAGTTCGTTTTGACGGCTAAGGAGTTCTTTTCCGTTTTTAAGTTTGAGCTTTTGCCGATTGAATATGGTCCAGGTGAGAGAAATCAAGGTAAGGATAGTGAAGATCAGCAACCACCTGATTCTTGATTCTGAATGGCTCACCTCTTTGAGATGGTTGATTTGGGCAATTTTTTGATTTACCTCGTATTGAGCTTCTTTAAGGGCCAATTGGCGGGCTGTTTCTTCAGAAAACAACTGTTCGCTGACCTGGCGAGCCTCCTCCAAATACGAAAACCCCTCCTCATACCTTCCTGCCAATGCACTTACTTTGGCCAAATCTACCAAAGCACTGCGGAGTTGATAATTGTTGTTTTGCCTTTGACTCAGTTCCAAAGCCTGGGATGAAAACCAAACAGCTGAATCCAGCTTTCCCGATTTCCGGAATACATCTCCGAGATTGTTCAAGTTGCCGATTAGAGAGGTGCTGTCACCGACTAGCAGATTATATTGGTAGGATAATCGAAAGTATCGGTAGGCTGAATCATACATTTCCCGGTCCTCATAGATGCTTCCGATATTTTCCATAACAAAGGCCAATTCCCCGGGCGTTCCTCCTTTTCGGTATCCCTCAAAAGCTTGGTTTTGGTACTCCAATGCAAGCGAATAGTTCCCCATCTTCTCATGCATCGCCCCAATATAGGCTTTGGTCTCTGAGATTCCCCGATGTTCCACTAGGCTTTCGTAGATTTCCAGCGCAGCCTCGTGTCTTTGTAGGGCTTCTTCAGGACTTTTGATCTTGTAGTAGAGCTTGCCCAAGAGGTTATGGCTTGAAGCAATGCACTGCGAACACTCATTTTTCCTAAATAGGACTTCCGCTTCGTACAAAGGTCCCAATGCTTCCTCATAAAGGCCCAACTGATAGAGCAGCTTGCCTTTGACCATCAAGCCTTTCCCATACGCTATACCTGAGAGATCAGATTGCTCTCTTTCCCATGCGGTAATTTGACGGTAGGCTTCTTCGGGATTGTTGGATAGGAAGCGTTCTGCCTGACTCAGGTCCAGACTAGCTTTGGAATCTTGACCTTTTGCCCAAGACCCAAACATACAGCTGAAAATCAATAAAATCCATGTCTTTTTCCTGTTCATTCTCAAAACTCCCCAAACGCTGTGAATTCAATGTTAACTCATGGTTTTGTTTTGATGAAAAACCTATTCCATGCAAAGGGTAGAACCTAAGCGATTTTCAAAGAGAAAAGCCGATGTTTAATCTTTTCTTTTGACCAAAGCCCTCTTCTTTCGAACGAATTTCATCATGATGGGAGTCTTGAGTTGATGGATTGGTCTATAAAATTTGACGATTGGTACCCAAAAAAACATGTATTGATCTAGTGCTCTTCCGAATTATTATTTGGCAAAAATACCATCTAATCCAATTTTGTATATTTATTAGACTCAAAAACAAACAAAAAACTTCCTAAAGCACCTATGAAAAAACTATCCTTTATCCCCGCATTGGCTGTGACGGCTCTGCTCTTTCTTCAGGCAAATCCAAAACCTGAGGCTGACACCTTGATTTCTCTACACCCTGAAGCTCCAGCTCTGCCATCCGAAGTAAAGGCAATCGTACAAAATAAATGCTATGGCTGCCACAATGCCGACTCCAAAAATGAAAAAGGAAAAGCCAAGCTGGATTGGGATGCTCTAGAAGCTGCTAAAAAGTCCAAAGCCTTGGCCACGATGGGCAAAATCACAGAGACCCTCGAGGCTGGTGATATGCCCCCTGCCCGTTTTCTGGAAAACAATCCGGACAAAAAACTAACCGATGAGGAGGTAGCCACTTTGATGTCTTGGAGTCAGGGAAAAAAGAAATAAGATGAAGGCCAGAACCTATCTCTTGGGCGGTTTGATTCTCATTTTGGGAGCAATCCAGCTGATTCCCAATGATCTTCCAGAAGTGCAAAGCACAAATCCCGGGGACATTTTTGTCAGCGGATTATTGGATGATGGCATGCATCAGATACTCAAATACACCTGCTACGATTGTCACAGTAATGAAACTGCCTACCCTTGGTATTCCCATGTGGCTCCTTTCTCCTGGCTGGTAGCCAAGGATGTAAGAGAAGGAAGGGATGAGCTCAACTTTTCTCTTTGGGCGGAGTATGACATGATGGAAAAGCTGAAAAAACTCGATGATATTTCCATCGAGGTCGGTGAAGGAGAAATGCCCATGGAAATCTACACGGTAATTCATCCCGGAGCCAAGTTAAATACCGAACAGGTAAAAGAGATAGTAGCCTGGGCCGAGAATGCCATGGATATCGTAGCCGAAGAGGAAGAATAAAGCAATCCGATCAAAAAATCTAAAGGAGCTGTATCATAACACGTTTAGTTGTCAACCTGAGCGGAATCGAAGGCCGTTTCCAGTTATCTGGAACACATTTCGATCTCGAGCCTCTCGTCTCTCAAGTACTCAATGTGACAAACTCTACTTTTGAGACAGCCCATTTCTTTTTTGATTGGTTTAGCTAAATTAGGCTCCATGAATCTCCGTGCTGCCAAATACCTCCTTGTCTACATCATCCCTTTGGTGGTGGCTTTCTCCCTTTGGTCGGCCAATGCCTGGTCTTATTCTGCCTTGATTTTTGTATTCGGCCTGATTCCTTTGGTTGAGCTTTTTACCCGTTCTTCCAGCAAAAATCTCGAAGCTTTGGAGGAAGAATTGGTCAAAAAGGACCGGGCCTACGATTGGATTCTCTATTTCTTGGTGCCGGTTCAGTATGCGATTCTGGCCTATTTCCTTTTTCAGATCAGTCAGGAAGGCCTTTCTATTTCCACCAAAATCGGAATGGCCTTAGCTTACGGGATGTCCTGCGGGGTCTTAGGCATCAATGCCGCACATGAACTGGGTCATAGGTCCACATGGTACGAGCAGTTGATGAGTAAAATGCTCCTGCTGACTACGCTCTACATGCATTTTTTCATTGAGCACAATCGGGGACATCACAGGAATGTAGCCACCGATGAGGACCCTGCATCCAGTCGGTTGGGAGAAAATGTCTATACTTTTTTTGTTAGGACCATCACCGGTAGCTACTTGTCTGCCTGGAAGTTGGAAAAAGAAAGGCTGGCTAAAAAATCAATCTCTTTTTGGTCACTGAAGAATGAAATGCTGAGATTTCAACTCATTCAATTAGTCTTGTTGGGCGCTATTTGGTTTGCTTTTGGTTGGGAAACTCTTCTCTTCTTTGGACTGGGAGCCCTGGTAGGAATTCTGCTTTTGGAAACGGTCAACTACATCGAGCATTATGGTCTGCGGAGGGAAAAGAAAAACGGGCACTATGAAAGGACTTTGCCCATTCACTCTTGGAATTCCAACCATCCCATAGGCCGAATGATATTACTCGAGCTGTCCCGACATTCGGACCACCACTACATCGCAAGTCGAAAATATCAAGTTCTCAGGCACCACGAAGAGAGTCCCCAAATGCCCACCGGCTATCCCGGAATGATGCTTTTAGCCTTAATTCCTCCGCTTTGGTTTCGCGTGATGAATGGAGAAATCCAACGATTCAATTCAAGTCTGGCACTGGAAAAATCCTAATCCACCCGCTCAAAAACCAAAAAATGCTGGATGCTGAGGAATTTCCCATTTTGGACTAATTTAAATCCATTGGCTTCCAGTTCCTTTTTTGCCTGGTTTACCGTCATTTTGTGAAGGGGCTTGATGGGAATCCAGTCATCTTCTCCCCGGTACTCGATCAAGATCAGTTTTCCCTTTGGCTTTAGTGCATTTCTGATCCCGGCAAGCATCTCTACTGGATACTCCAGCTCGTGGTAGACATCGACCAACAAGGCTACATCCACAGTGTTTTCAGGAAGGTTGGGCGAGGTTTCTGTTCCCATGATCGGTTCCACTTGGGGAAATCCCAATTCCTTGCTTTTGGTGGTCAGGTATTGAATGGCTGCATCCTGAATCTCCACTGCATACACCTTCCCTTCCGGCACTCTTGGAGCTATCCGAAAAGTAAAATACCCGGAACCAGCGCCTATATCGGCAACCACACTGTTGGCCTGAACGGGTAAGTTATCAATGGCTTTGGAAACATTCTCTTCCTTTTCCCTACTGGATCGTTCCAGCCAGGACATGCCCTCAAAACCCATCACAAAGGATATTTCTCTCCCCATATACACTTTTCCAATCCCATCAAAGCTGGCGTTTTTATAGGAGTAGACTCCCTCATTATTTCCGTTCTTGACAGAGGATTGGCCTGAACAGGAAATTGCCCATAACCCTAGAGAAAGGAAAAGTGAAAATCTATTTATTGGTTTCATAAAGCCTAAACCCGGATTTTGGGGAAGCTGTTTTAATCCCAAAACAGAGAATTAAACTCAGTAAATTCTCAAGCCCCCCTTAATCCTCAATAAATCCCTTTTTCAAGCCCTTCTCCCGATCAAATAGCAAGGGATAATTTGTCCTGCCTCGCACAGGCCAGTTGTTGAGCCAGCTGCTGCCATCATGCAATCCCCAAAAAGTAACCCTCGAGATTTTATCTCCGTGCTTTTTAAACAAAGCAAACAAAGAGGTGTATCGCGCGACCAATTCCTGCTCCACTTGGTGAGAAATTCCTCCCTTGTAGGGATTCCATTCTTCGGACTCGGCAAAATTGATGGACAAATCTGCCCCCTCCACATCCGAGGGCCTCGGGAGCACATCCACATCCAACTCGGTGATATGGACCTCAAAACCGGCCTCGTGAATATCCAAAATGGCCTGCTCGATTAGATCCAAACTGGGAAAATTCAACCGATAATGACCCTGCATGCCGATCCCGTCAATTCGAACACCTTTGGCTTTCAATGTCTTGGCCATATCCAAAATGGCTTTTCTCTTTTCCGGTTTCCAGACATTGTAATCGTTGTAAATTAGCTGAGCTTCCGGATCGATTTCATAAGCCTTGCGAAAGGCTCGCTCGATATAGTCCTCCCCGATTAGATTATACCAATGGGTTTTTCTCCATCGGCCATCGTCTTCAAAAGCCTCATTGACCACATCCCAGGCATCAATCCGTCCTTTATACCTTCCTACCAAGGTAGAAATATGGTTCTCCATGCGATTCAGGAGATTTTCCCTGTCCAAAAACTTCCCCTCACTGTCTTTAAAAACCCAATCCGGAGTCTGCTGATGCCACACCAAAGTATGGCCTACAATAAAAGCATCCATATTTTCACCCATTTCCACAAAGGCATCCCCAAAATCAAAGCGGTACTCCCCCTCTTTTGGGTGAACCGGCCCCCACTTGAGCCCATTTTCTGAGGTGATCGAACTGAAATGTAGCAGAAGCAAAGAGTCTGCCCCCTTTTCTGACCCATTGACCTGCCGCATATTGAGAGCCGCTCCGATGTAAAAATCATTTTCAAAATGATCTTTTATCCCCTGCGCTTTTGAGATTTGGCAGGAAAACAAAAAGACAAACGGCAGTAGGAAATGGAGCAGGTTTTTCATGTAGGAATATAAAAAAACCTTCCTCAAATAAGAGCAGGTTTTCCATCAACAGTCTTTAGCACCTGTTGCCGGAGAACATCTTTTTTCACTTCCTTAATCTTTGCCTCCACTTCCCTTGAATTGATCCTCTTTGTAGGCAAAAAGGACATTGAAGGTAGTCAGAGAGCCATAGCATCGGGTAATGTACTGCTGTAGCCCTACCCTGTCTTCGTCATCCAGTTTGGGATGGTTGTTGATGTTTTGCTCGAGGACTCGGAGCTTTTCGCGGACCATCACAATCTTGTGAAAAAAAGTCTCAATAGGAATCTCCTTACTCTGCAGGCTTTTATCATAGGGCTCGATGACCAGGGTACCGCCCATCCATTTTCCGCCCAAAGGAACCAAGGGAGCCCTTTCCGAGGTCGCCAAAAGGGCTTCCCGAATAGCTTTTTCTACGTCCTTCATCGTGAGCATGGGAAAGTCGGGTACTTTGGCTTCCTCCACGGTAAAGCCTTCGTAGTCCCGTGCGAGGGTTTTTACCTCTTCGATGGAGGAAAAGTAAATCTTGTAATAGCTGGCATCCACAGATACAATGACCCCGGATCCAAATTTGGGGTGACCTATCCGGCTTCCCACCCCCAGTTCACTTGCTGACATAGATTCAAAAGTTTGTTGTTACGAAAATAAAAATAGCAGAAGGATTCCCAAGAATTCACTCCAAATTCAATAGCTGGAAGGCTGTAACAATTTGCTGATTTTTGCATCAATGGGTTATGCTTCCTATTTTTCTTTCCAACCCAAAACGCTTATGAAATCATTCTTTGTCCAGGGCATCTCTGCCTTTCTTGGTTTTACCTTTTGGGGTGCCGGGATGGTCAAATTATACGAAGGGCACAACTTTATCCAGTGGATCGGACCACCTTGGTTGGTGGAGCGATTGGCTGAGTTTGATTTGGGGCTTTATGCACAGTTTATTGCATTGTGCCAAATCATCATCGGATTCATGCTCATCACTACCCGATACAAACTCCTCGGCGGAATCATGCTTATCCCGATGATTTTAAACATTCTAATGGTTACCATCTCCCAAAATTGGAGAGGAACTCCCTATGTCTTGGCAGTCTTGTTACTTCTTAATGGAATTTTGCTTTGGCAGTACCGTGATTATTTCAAGCCTATCGTTCAGGAAGAACCCATGAAAAACCCTAGCCGAAAAGCGCCAGCCAGAGCCTGGCAAGGGCATTTGGTCTGGTTGGCAGGATTGGGGCTTTGCTTGGGCTCCATTTCCGTTTCCTATTTTCAACCAACTTTTGCTTTTATCTTGGCTGCCTTGGGTTTGATTTTGGGGATTCTTTCCATGCGGGTGGATAGAATCTTCAAAACCTAAAGAAGCTCGCTTTATTTTTTCCCCATTCCATACCCAAAAACCTTAACTTTTACGCTTTCTTTCCCTAAACCCGAATACGATGAAATTTTATCCTTACCTCAATTTTGACGGCACCGCAGAGGAAGCCATGCGATTTTATCAATCCGTACTCGGTGGAGAATTCGAAGGCCCAATAGGCTACTTTGGAGAAATCCCCGGCATGGAAATTCCCGAAACCGAAAAGAGCCGAGTCATGCATGCCTCTCTTCGGATCAACGATCAGGTCAAAATCATGGCCAGCGACACCAGCCCAAGCATGGGGCATCACTGGGTGAAAGGCAATCACAATTACATCTCCATTGATGCTCCCAGCAAAGAAGAAGGAGAAAGATACTTTCGGGAACTTTCCCAAGGAGGAAGAGTAGAAATGGAGTACCAAAAAACCTTCTGGGGAGCTTATTTCGGCAGCTTTGAAGATCGCTTTGGAATCAGCTGGATGGTTAATTACGATCTGAAATCAGGAGAGGAATGATTCCTTGAAAAGTCTGAAAACCTTTAAATACATCAACAGCCAAGAATCAATTACCTAATTGGCTGGAAGACCGAAGACCGAAGCAGAATTAAATTAAGCAAGTTGGTTGCCTTGATCAGTCTAAATTTCTTCCCACGAGAAATCACCTTTATTTATCAATAGTATGTCAGCCCATAAACTAACAGTCGCTTTAGCCCAAATAGCCCCGGTGTGGTTGGATAAAAATGCCTCCTTGAACAAGGTCCTCGAATCGATGAGTGGAGCAGCCTCTCAGGGAGCCGAACTGATTGTATTCGGAGAAGGGCTAGTGCCCGGATATCCCTGGTGGCTCAGCATCACGCATGCCTCTGCATGGGACGACCTAGTCCAAAAAGAAATCCATGCTCATTATGCCCGAAATGCCGTGCAGATTGAAAAAGGCGACCTGAAATCCATCCAAGAAGCCGCCAAGAAGCATCAATTGGCTGTGTATTTAGGAATCATAGAGCGGCCGACGAACCGTGGCGGGCACAGCCTGTATTGCTCTCTGGTCTACATCAATCCTCAAGGGGAAATCTGCTCCGTCCATCGAAAACTCCAACCCACCTACGACGAACGCTTGACCTGGTCTCCTGGAGACGGCCATGGACTTCGGGTACATCCGCTGAAGGCTTTCACGGTTGGAGGACTGAATTGCTGGGAAAATTGGATGCCACTTGCTCGAACGGCTTTGTATGGCTTGGGAGAAAATCTCCATGTGGCTGTTTGGCCGGGAGCTGTCCGAAACACGGAAAATATCACCCGAATGATCGCTCAGGAAAGCAGGTCTTTTGTGATTTCCGTGTCCAGTCTGATGAGAAAAAGTGATTTCCTGCCCGATACACCTCATCTAGATGTGATTTTGGAAAATTGCCCGGAAGTGCTGGCTAATGGAGGAAGTTGCATTGCCGGACCGGATGGCAAATGGATTTTGGAACCGGTGGCGGATCAGGAAGGACTTTTGTATCAAACGATGGATTTTAATCGGGTGCTGGAAGAGCGACAAAACTTCGATCCGGTAGGCCACTATTCCCGACCGGATGTGCTTCAGCTTTCGGTGAATCGGGAGAGGCAAAGTTCGGTAGGGTACAGTGAATAGATAAGTCCCTCTATCCTGAAAGTGAGGAGAGTTTTTTCCTTACTTTTCACAAAATCGAAGGAAAAACCAACCTTCTACCACCCTAAATGAGCTAACAATTAGGAAAAAGTGACTTTTTTTCAGGAAAGTAGGAAGCGGTATCTGCCAAAATCCGGTAACTTTTATCTTATCAATTCTTTTACCCAATCACCATGGCTGCTTCTATTTCCGATTCCGAGTTTTCCATTACCCGAGGAGGATTGCTTTACAGGCTGCTGATAAAAATCGGAATCATCCGTCCCGAAAAGAAATCTGCAGGTGCCCAGATCATTTTTTTCATCGGGCTTTGCTATTTACCCTTGTTATTATTGTCTCTTTGGGAGGGCTATCATTGGGATAGCGGGATCGATGTCCCGTTTTTGAAGGAATTTGCCACGGCTATTCGCTTTCTCCTCGTAATCCCTCTGCTGATCATTGCTGAAGCGATTGTGGACAAACGAGTGAAGCTCACCTTGGGACAATTTGAGCGCTCAGGCATGATTACTTCGGAAAACAGAACCAAATTTGAATCCAGTAAGATCCAAGCGGATCAATGGACCGAATCAATCTGGGCAGATGTGGTGATTATTCTGCTTATTGTCCTCAATCTGCTGATAAAAAATAAAATCAACACCGTAGACCTGACTACCTGGGCATTCCCCTACGCAGAGGATCCATACCGGCATTCCCTTGCCGGCAATTGGGCGGCCTTTGTCAGTTTTCCGGTTTTTCAGTTTATTCTTTGGAGATGGATTTGGCGCTGGGTGATCTGGAGCCGAATGCTGAGGATGATCTCCCGTGCAGATTTGTCCATTATTCCGACCCATCCCGACCGCTCGGGGGGATTGGGTTTTCTTGGAGAACCACCCATGCCCTTCAGCATCTTCACTTTGGGACTAAGCTTGCTATTTTCAGCAATTCTGGCCGAGCGGGTGATTTTCCAGGGGCTTTTTCTGCAGGATCATTATGGAGTGATTATCCTCTTTGCTCTGATTTGTATTTTGATCAATCTGCTTCCTCTTCACTCCTTTATCCAGCCTCTGAATGCCGCACGGATCAAAGGAATCTATACCTATCATGCCCTGATTGCCAGGCATCACAGGGCCTTTGACCGGAAATGGATTCAGGATAAAGACCAAGCTCAGGAAGAGATCCTGGGCAGTCCGGATGCTTCATCGGCAGCAGATATTCAGGCCGTGTATGAGGCGGTGAAAAAAATGACCGTCTTTCCTTTTGATCTCAAAACCATGGCTGCCACCTTGGGGATCGTTCTATTTCCTCTTCTTTTCGTTTTTGCCTTGCAGATTCCACTTGCCGAGGTACTGAAAAAACTGATAGGAATTCTTTTCTAGCCTTTTGACAAACGAATCCAAAAACCCGGTAAAAAGAAAAGAGAATTGGATACTAGTCCGCTTTTCTCCAATTTTCTGAAAAATTGATCGGTATGAAGAGTTCGCTTTTTAAAATCCTCCTTTTAGTCGCTTTTATGATGGGCGTCTTCTTCCTTTTTCGGCGAAGTGAGGAAAGAAAAGAGCTCGAAGCCAACTCAGCCCTCATTCAGCAGCAGGTGGAGCAGGTGGGCAAACTCATCGTGACTGAGGGCAACTATGCCAAAATCTTCAGCTACCGCAATTCCCAAGGGCTGTTCTATAATCTGCTCAGCTCAGACAAAAAGGCCCTGATTCTGGTCAACGCCAAAGCCACCGTGGAATATGACCTCAGAAAAATCAGCACCGAAGTAGATCCCAAGACCAAATCCCTTCGGATCAAAAACCTCCCCGATCCGGTACTCAATATCTATCCCGATATCGAATACTATGACGTGACCCAAGGGTATTTCAACCCCTTCAGCGCTCAGGACTACAACAAAATCAAGCAATCCGTCACCGCCCAAATCCGCGCCCAAGTCGAAAAATCCGACCTAATGAAAAACTCCCAACAGCGCCTTCTCGAAGAGCTCACCCGCCTCTATGTCCTGACTCAATCCCTAGGCTGGACCCTGGTCTACGAGGAGCAGGTGATTGGGAATGAGGGGGAGCTGGAGAGGTTGGGGAAATAAAAATACTGAGCTCTCGGATAAAAATCCCGCTCTTGTCCAAAAAATGAGGTTTCTTAATTAAGAAATTCTTTATTTAGGGAGTACATTTTCTAAACCGATTTTTTTCAAATGAGTCCAGGAGTCAGTGAATCAGAAATAGAATACGGCCTAATCGGAAGGCTTCAAGACCTCAAGTACACCTACCGAAAAGATATCCGTGACCGCAAGGCCTTGGAGCTGAATTTTAGAAAAAAGTTTGAAGCACTGAATAAGGTCAGTCTAACGGATTCGGAGTTTGAGCGATTGAAAGACAAAATCATCCAACCGGATGTTTTCCTTGCCTCCAAACTACTTCGCCAAAAAAACGACTTTATCCGGGAGGACGGAACTCCCTTGGCTTTTACCTTGGTCAATATCAAAGACTGGTGCAAAAACGAATTTGAAGTCATCAATCAGCTTCGGGTCAATTCCCAAAACAGCAGCCATCGTTACGACGTGCTGTTGCTGATCAATGGAATACCGGTCGTTCAGATTGAACTGAAAACCCTCCAAATCAGCCCCAGAAGGGCTATGCAGCAAATCGTGGATTATAAAAGTGATCCCGGCAATGGCTACACCAATTCACTGCTTTGCTTTGTCCAGTTGTTTGTGGTAAGCAACCGTAAAGAGACCTACTACTTCACGAACAATAAGAATCAGCACTTTATTTTCAACGCCGACGAGCAATACCTGCCCGTCTACCAATGGGCGAAACCAGACAACAAAAAGGTAACGAACATCGACGACTTTGCGGAAGAGTTTCTGGCCAAGTGCAAACTGGCCGAAATGATCAGCAAATACATGGTCTTGGTCGAAGTGGAGCAAAAGCTCCTCATTATGCGGCCTTATCAAATCTATGCTGTCAAAGCCATCCTCAATTCCATAACCGAAAATCGTGGAAATGGCTATATATGGCATACCACAGGTTCTGGAAAAACGCTCACTTCATTCAAAGCTTCCACCTTACTCAAGGACAATCCCGATATTGCCAAATGCCTTTTCGTAGTGGACAGGAAGGACTTGGACCGACAAACGCGGGAGGAGTTCAACCGCTTTCAGAAAGACTGCGTCGAGGAAAATACGCATACCAGTACCTTGGTTCGCAGGATGCTTTCGGATGATCATGCGAATAAGGTCATAGTCACCACCATCCAAAAATTGGGATTGGCGCTTGACCCCAACAATCCCAAAAACTACAAGGAAAAGCTGGCGCCACTGAGTAAAAAGCGATTGGTCTTTATCTTCGATGAATGCCACCGCTCCCAGTTTGGGGATAATCACAAGGCCATCAAGGAGTTTTTCCCGCATGCCCAACTCTTTGGATTTACCGGCACGCCGATTTTTGAAGAAAATGCCAATTACAAGCAAATCGACGGAACAGTGGGAAGCTACGTGACCACGAAGGATATTTTCCAAAACGAACTGCCCAAATACACCATTACCAATGCCATCGAGGATCAGAATGTCCTCCGGTTCCATGTGGATTATTTCAAGAGGGATGGGAAAAATCTCCCCACCGTCAATGACCCGGCAACCAAACAGGCCATCATTGAAGCGATACTTGAAAAACACGAATCAGCCACTAATTTCCGAAAATTCAATGCCTTTCTGGCGACCAACTCGATCAATGATGCCATCGAGTACTATCACCTATTCAAAGCCATTCAAGTGCAACGATTGGCGACGAATGAAGATTACCGACCATTAAATATCGCCTGTGTATTTTCCCCTCCGGCAGAAGGAAACAAGGATGTGCAGCAGATTCAGGAAGATCTTCCCACCGAAAAAGCTGACAACCAAATCGCTCCCGAGGAGAAAAAACTGGCGCTCAAAGGCATCATCAACGACTACAACGAGCAATACGGCACGAATCACTCCATCGGGGAATTTGATAAATACTACCAGGACGTACAGCAACGGATCAAAGACCAAAAGTATCCCAATTCCGATGTACCCCATTCCAAAAAAATCGACTTGGTAATCGTCGTGGATATGCTCCTGACAGGCTTTGATTCCAAATACCTGAATACCCTCTACGTGGACAAAAACCTCAAGCATCATGGTTTGATTCAGGCCTTCTCCCGCACAAATCGGATTCTCAACGGAAGCAAGCCGCATGGTCAGGTAATGGATTTCCGCGGTCAGCAGAAAAATGTGGAAGATGCCATTGCCCTCTTTTCAGGGGGTGACATGGACAAAGCCAAAGAAATCTGGCTGGCGGAACCCGCTCCCAAAGTCTTTGAGAAATTTGGAAAAGCCTTGGAAGAGCTCACTAATTTAATGAAGTCCCATGGTGTAGAATGCAAGGCGGAAGAAGTAGCCAACCTTAAGGGAGATATCGCCCGGGCCCAGTTTATCGAGAAGTTCAAGGAGGTGCAGCGGCTCAAAACCCAACTGGATCAATACACCGACCTGACTCCTGAAATCAAGGAGCAAATCGAAAGCACACTGCCGGAGGAAGAGCTACGATCCTTCAAATCCGCTTATCTGGAAACTGCCAAACGACTCAAGGGTAAACAGGACGAAGGAAGCGAAACAACTCCTCCGGAGGTCGATGCTTTGGATTTCAATTTAGTGCTTTTCGCTTCGGCAGTGGTCGACTACGACTACATCATGAACCTTATCGCCAAGTACACGCAGAACAAGCCTTCCAAGCAGAAGATGACCCGGGAGCAACTGATCAACCTACTCAGCTCGAGTGCCAATCTGATGGAGGAACGGGAGGATATCACCGAGTATATCAATAGCCTGCAAGTCGGCAAGGGTCTAAATGTAGAAGAAATCAAAGCCGGGTACGAGCGCTTCAAAAAGGAGAAATCCGAAAAAGCGCTTAGGGCGATCGCCAAGGCCCACGGGCTGGACTTCGAAGCTTTGCAGGACTTTGTCTCAGCTATTCTTAACCGAATGATATTCGATGGGGATCAGCTGAGCGAACTCCTAGCACCGCTCGAACTAGGCTGGAAAGACCGCACCAAAAAAGAACTGGCCCTAATGGAACAACTGGGTCCTTATCTCAAAAAACTGGCCCATGGCCGTGAAATATCTGGATTAGCAGCGTATGAATAAGTGTCTGAACCATGATCAAGAAGGATTCTAGGATTACCTTGATGAATAAAAGGCTTCCCCTCAGAAAAATCAAGCAATCAAGAGAATCCCAAAAATCAAGGTTCAGACACCATAAACTGGCCCATGGCCGTGAAATATCTGGATTAGCAGCGTATGAGTAAGTGTCTGAACCATGATCAAGAAGGATTCTAGGATTACCTAGATCAGAAAATGGAATTCAATCACAAAAATCAAGTAAATCAACAAAATCAAGATTTTGACAAAATGGAATACCAAGAACTCACGCACAAGATCATTGGAGCTGCCATGGAAGTCCATAGATTATTAGGAAATGGATTTCAGGAAGTCATTTACCAGCGAGCTTTGGCTATTGAACTTGGGGAAAGAAATATAGAATTCATCCGAGAACAGGAAATGAGCATCCACTACAAAGGTCATGATATCGGCACTCGAAGAGTGGACTTTTTTGTAGAAGATAAAATCATGGTGGAAATCAAAGCCATAATCAATCTCGAAGACGTCCATTTGGCACAAGCAATGAATTACTTGGAAGCCTATAATTTGGAAATTGGCTTGCTGATTAATTTTGGATCAAAGTCCATGCAATTTAAGCGAGTGCATAATAACAAGGTCTTGAACCGTGATAGTAAAAAGTCTTGAACCATGATGAAGAAGGATTTTAGGATTACCTTGATGAATAAAAGGCATCCCCTCAGAAAAATCAAGCAATCAAGAGAATCCCAAAAATCAAGGTTCAGACACCATAAACTGGCCCATGGCCGTGAAATATCTGGATTAGCAGCGTATGAGTAAAGTAAATAGAAAAGGACTGACCCCAAATTTGAGATTTCCTGAATTTCTTTCGGAACCGGGATGGGATTTACCAGAATTAGAAGAAATCTCTGATCGAATTCAGGAAAAAGCTGGAGATTCTGAACTTGAAACTATAAGTATCTCCGCAGGAATAGGCTTTGTGTCTCAAAAGGAGAAGTTTAGCAGAGATATTTCAGGACAGCAATACAAAAACTATATAAAGCTAAAGAAAGGAGAATTCGCCTATAATAAAGGAAACTCGAAAAAATTTCCACAAGGGTGTATTTACAAGTTAAAGGAGTTTAATGAAGGAGCAGCACCAAATTCATTTATCTGTTTTCGATTTAAACCAATTGTGGTTCCTGATTTTTATCAAGGCTACTTTGAAAGCAATTTTCATGGGAAACAGCTTACCAAATACATAACAAGTGGTGCCCGAATGGATGGACTTTTAAATATTAGTCCTGACAACTTTTTCAAAATAATTCTTCCAACACCATCCAAAAAAGAAGAACAACAAAAAATCGCCGATTGTCTTTCTTCTTTGGATGAGTTGATTCAGGCGGAGACGGAGCGCTTGGACGCCCTCCAAGCCCATAAAAAAGGCTTGATGCAGCAACTCTTCCCTGCCGAAGGCGAAACCGTCCCCAAACTCCGATTCCCTGAATTTCAGGATAGCGGGGAGTGGGTGGAGAGGGAGTTAGGCGAAATAACAAGCTATGTTGATTACAGAGGCAAAACTCCACCTAAAAGCGAAAGTGGTGCTTTCTTGGTAACAGCTAAAAATATAAGGAATGGATATATTGATTACGAGGTTTCTAAAGAATATATACCATTACAAGCCTATGAAAATGTAATGAGTCGGGGTAAACCAAAAATGGGGGATGTGCTAATAACAACAGAAGCTCCATTAGGGAATGTGGCGACTATAGATGTTGAAGAAATTGCACTTGCTCAGCGTGTTATTAAATTCAGAGGAAAAAAAAACATTTTAGAAAATCCTTTTTTAAAACAAACATTTTTGAGCCCCTATTTTCAAAAAAAATTAGAGAAAAATTCTACTGGAAGTACAGCAAAAGGAATAAAAGGAAGTGTGCTAAGAAAATTAATAATTCTTTTTCCTTCACCTAAAGAGCAACAATATATTAGTTTATGTCTATCAACTCTGGATCAACAAATCTATGAACAAGAAAAGAAAATAGAATCCCTTAAATCCCATAAAAAAGGATTGCTACAGCATTTATTTCCTCAATTAGATTAAGCCCAAGCCGACCTAAGTACCCCCCATGACCAAACAAGACCAAAATCAATTAGGAAAAACCCTTTGGGATATTGCCGATCAGCTTCGCGGAGCAATGAATGCGGATGACTTCCGGGATTACATGCTTTCCTTTCTCTTCTTGCGCTACCTGTCTGACAATTACGAAACAGCCGCTAAAAAGGAATTGGGAACAGACTATCCTAGTTTGCCTGCAGACGATCTTCGGACCCCCCTGAAAGTTTGGTACGAAGCCAATCCCCGGGATGTGACAGAATTCGAAGGCCTGATGCGTCGAAAAATCCACTACGTGGTCGAGCCACAGTTCCTCTGGTCCCATATAGCAGAACTGGCAAGAAAACAAGACCCTGACTTGCTCAGTACTTTAGAAAAAGGATTTAAATACATCGAAAACCAATCCTTTGACAGCGCCTTCCAAGGACTATTCTCCGAGATCAACTTGTACTCGGAAAAACTTGGTAAAAACCATACTGAGCGGAATGAACGCCTTTGCGGGATCATTCAGAAGATTTCCGAAGGCATTTCCCAGTTTTCCACTTCCGCAGATACCCTAGGTGATGCTTATGAATACCTGATTGGACAGTTTGCTTCCGGTTCGGGAAAGAAAGCCGGAGAATTCTATACCCCACAGCAGGTTTCTACCATCCTCTCGGAGATTGTGGTATTGGATAGCCAAGACCCTGCTTCCGGGAAAAAATCCAAGATCAACAAGGTGCTGGATTTTGCCTGTGGTTCAGGTTCCTTGCTCCTAAACGTACGCCGCCACATGGGAAAAAACGGCATCGGCAAAATCTACGGGCAGGAAAAGAACATCACTACCTACAACCTTGCCCGGATGAACATGCTCCTTCACGGAGTCAAAGACACCGAGTTTGAAATCTTCCATGGGGACACCCTGACCAACGATTGGGCTATCTTAAATGAAGAAAACCCAAGCAAGAAAATAGAGTTTGACGCCATCGTCGCCAATCCACCCTTTAGCTACCGTTGGGAGCCTAAGGATTCCTTGGCGGAGAATTTTCGATTTAAGAATTACGGCTTGGCTCCGAAGTCGGCAGCGGATTTTGCCTTTTTGCTTCATGGATTTCACTTCCTAAGTATGGAAGGAACCATGGCGATTATCCTTCCACATGGGGTTTTATTCCGGGGAGGAGCCGAAGAACGCATCAGAACCAAATTGCTGAAAGACGGACATATCGATACCGTCATCGGACTTCCTGCTAATTTGTTTTTCTCAACTGGGATACCGGTTTGTATTTTAGTACTTAAGCGCTGCAAGCGATTTGAAGACGTGCTTTTTATCAATGCTGCCGAGCATTACGAAAAAGGAAAGCGGCAAAACGTCTTGAGAGAAGGCGAAGACGGTGAACCAAACGACATCCGAAAAATCGTTGAAACCTATCAATTCCGAAAGGAAGAGGAACAATACTCCCGACGGGTTTCCATGGAAGAAATCGAGAAAAACGACTGGAATCTAAATATCTCCCGCTACGTCAGCACCACCCAAGCTGAGGAAATCATAGATCTGGAAGAAGTCAATGAAAGACTCATTGCGATTGGTAAAAGAGCTACCGAAGCTAGAGAGAAGCATAATCAATTTTTAAGGGAGTTGGGGTTGAGAGAGATTTAAACTTTAAAGGTTAATATTTTTAAAATAATTTGCTTTTTAGAACTTTAACGTGATATCTTTGCCGAACGACAACGCAAAAAGAGAGGAAGTTGAAAGCTTTCTTAGAAGCTTCAGGGAGAAAAAAAAGACGTTCGAAATTACTTTTATCGATCGTCCCAAGAACAAACAAGCTTTGCTTGACCTTGAGCTCCGAGCCATCGATCGAGAAAAATTCATCCACCAATTAAAGGTTGAGGATTTTTACAGAGGCCCAATCCCTGAGGATTGGTATGGAAGTAAGGAAATGTGGGAATTTGGAAAAGAAATAAAAGGGCATGAAGTCTATATCAAAATTTGCTTGGGTCCGCCAAATTCCAATGTGATATGCATTTCCTTTCATATCGCAGAGTACAAAATGACCTATCCTTTTAAACCCACTTAAGATGAATAGCCCAATTACCGGAAAACCAATGAAAGTCCATTCGGAGGTTCAGACATTGAATTTTCGAAAGGAGGAATTTCAAGTGAGACAGCGATTTTATCTCTGTGAAGACAGTGGTGAGCGATTTACTACTACCGATCTAGACGAGCTGAATCTTGACCTCGTCTATAATCTGTATAGGGCTAAGCATCGGATCCCAACTCCTGAAGAAATTAAAGAGACCCGGGAGAAGTATGGAATTTCAGCCATTAAAATGAGTGAGATCTTGGGTTTTGGACAAAATAGCTATGGTCTATATGAGCGAGGTGAAATTCCAAACTTATCTAATGCCAAATTACTAAAGCTGGCTTCAGATTTAGAAAGTTTCTATCAATTAGTGAATGATTGGGAAACTCAGGAGTTCAGGCAAAAGGAAAACTTGCTAAGCAAAATTGAACGCCTAATTAATGAGGAAAAACAAGGGTTTGATTATCTGGAACACTATCTAATTCAAGAGCAATCAATGAATGAATTGACTGGATTTAGAAAACCTTCGTTGACTAAATTCAAAGAAATGGTTGTTTATTTTTCTCATCAAATTCCTTCCTACAAGACCAAGATGAATAAGCTTCTGTTTTATGCAGATTTCCTGTTTTTCAAAGATTTCGGAAAAAGCATAAGCGGGCTAAAATATAAAGCTATTCCCTATGGACCAGTACCAAACATGTACGAGACGATTTTTGAAAACTTAGCAATTACAGATACAATTGATATTTTTTTCGAGCCTAAAGAAAATGGAAGCAGGAAAGAAAAGTTAGTGGGGCGAAGCGACAGGCCATTTAATCCGGATTTATTTAATCCAAACGAATTGAGTTGCCTGGAAAAAATTGTTCTAAGGTTTAAAGATGTGTCTCCAAGGGAAATTGTAGAAATAAGCCATTATGAGCCAGCTTGGTTGGAAAATGAAAAAAATAGAGACTTTATTTCTTATGAATTTGCGATTGATTTAAAGGCACTTTAATTCCGGTTCCCTGACTGAGTGTAGAATAAGCGTTTGACTAGAGGATTGGAAAAGATGAGGAGGTGAAGCTTTTTCTCTTGAATAGGATTGGGCTAAAGCCCACATATCACTAATCATCCCCTCTTTCCTCCCGCTAAAGCAGGAGGCAATTCATAGCTTTTGAATGAATAATTTTTGCTAATTCCTAAACTGGGAATAACCTAAACCTCCTCTCTGCGTTCTCTGCGCGGTGAATAAAAAAATCCCGCGAAGCCTTAGCCCCGCGGGATAAATCATAAATCCGAAATCAAATATCCGAAACTTGTACTGAGCTTATCGAAGTATCGCTAAGCTCCTCTCCCAATCACCGCCAAAGGAATATCCGTCAGGTCCTGAACCTTGATCGGTTTGCCTTGCTCGATGGACTTACGGGCGGCGATGCCTACAAGGCAGGACATGGCCCCGTCCCGGCTTCCCGCAGACTGTCTCCATGGATCAGGCGCATTGGTGTCCAAGAATAGTTTATCCTTTAGTCGGGTATCTCCTCCCCCATGACCTCCTCCTCCCTGAGGTACAGTGATGAGGTAACGCTCACCGAAGTTTTTCACTAGGACGATTTCGTCTTCGTTTTTCTCATCCCAAGGCTGTCTTTCTTTAATCCAGGCTTCCAGTCGGCCTTTGGTGCCGTTGAAGGCAATTCGATAGCCTTCGTAGGGAGAATAGGTGGTAAGCGAGTAGCTGACCTGCACCTTGTTTTTGTACTTGATCTGCACGGCCATCTTGTCGTAGATATCGATGCTTTCGCGGAATACACAGCCATCCCGATGGTAGCCGTCGTACTTTTCGTTGTCCACATAGAGCTTGGTGAGATGATCGCTTTTGGTGATGTCCCAGTAGAAATCGCATTTGTTGGCATGAGGACAGCCCCGGCAGGTCGTGGATCGGAAGGGACCGTTTTTCCCATAAAACTCCAAGGAACCATAGGCAAACACCTCCTCCGGATCGGAATCCAGCCACCAGTTGAGCAGGTCAAAGTGATGCGTGGACTTGTGCACCAGCAGAGTACCTCCAAACTCCCGGTGTCCATGCCATCTGCGGAAATAGTCCGCCCCATGAGACGTGTCCAAGTACCAGTGGAAATCCACCGAAGTGATATCCCCGATCTCTCCGGCACGGAGGAGTTCATAGAGCTTTTGGCGATGGGGTGAGTAGCGGTAGTTGAAGGTGACGATCAGCTTTTTACCCGACTTGCGCTCGGCATCGAGGATGGCCTGCATCTTTTGCTCGTCGGTAGTCATGGGCTTTTCGGAGATCACATTCATCCCCGCCATTAGCCCTTTGACAATAAATTCATGATGCGTGCTGTCCATGGTGGTCACAATCAGCACGTCAGGCTTGGTTTCGCTCAGCATCTTATCAGTATCCAGGAAAGTAGGACAGCTCACTCCCATGTAGGATTTGCCATAGGCCAAGCGGCCCTCATTCTTATCTGCCAAACCCACAAATTCTATTTGATTTTGATAAGCACGGACCACTTCTCTTCCCCACATGGCAAGTCCCCGAACACCGGTACCAACGAGGGCCAATTTCATTTTTTCTCCGGGCCGATCAAAAATCGAAAGGGCCTGAGCTACCGGATGAATAAACATCGAGCCGGCCAATGCTCCTCCTGTCTTGGCTATGAAATCTCTTCTGGACTGAAGCAGTTTACTTTTCATGGTCTTTGAGTTTTATTGTGATTTCAATTTAGGAAATTGAAAAAAGGAAGGAATAAAATTTTACGGAATCGATTTTCCTTTTCCAGAAAAGGCAAAAAATCCCCCTCGGCTAAGTTTTTCATCTATTTTTACACCCAAGAAATCCAAAGATGGAACGGACACTCTCAGTACGGGGACTTTTCAGAATCAGCAGACCGATCAATCTGCTCTTGGTAGCATTTGCTCAGGGGATGACTGCCTATTTTCTGGTGGAAACCAACGCGCAAGGTCTGCCCGTCCTTCAGGATTACCGATTGTACCTTTTGATTTTGTCTACGGTCATTATCACCGCAGCTGGCTATATGATCAATGACTATTACGATGTCAAAATCGATTATGTCAACCGACCCCATGAAGTGGTTGTAGGCAAAGTCATCAAACGAAGGGTGGTCTTGGTGCTCCATACTGTATTCAACTTTACTGCCATAGGATTGGGCTATCTGATTGCCCCGAGAATGGCCTTGATCAATTTCTTCGCAGCTTTTTTGCTTTGGCTGTATAGCAATCGGCTGAAGCGCGAACCCTTCATCGGGAATCTGACCGTGGCCTTTCTGACCGGACTGGCGATCTATTTGGTGGCGTTTTACTACCAGAAAAATGAGCTTTTAGTATTTACCTATTCCATGTTTGCTTTTTTCTTAAATCTGATCCGGGAAATCATCAAGGACATCGAGGACCGTCCCGGAGACCGCAAGCATGGCTGCAGGACCTTGCCTATTGTAATTGGCTTTCGCAAAACCAAACAGGTCATCTTTGCCATTGCTATCACATTTGTAGGAGCAATTTTGACTGTGACTTTCCAAATCAACAATTCCCACCTATTCGTGTTTTTTGGGGTTTTGGGGATAGTCTTCTGCTTATTTATGTGGAAGGTCTATCGCTCTGACCGAAAAAATCACTTCACCCAACTCTCCGCTTGGGCTAAAATCCTGATGCTGATGGGGACAATGAGTATGGCTTTTCTTTGATTTGAAATTTTAGGTTTGAGATTTGAAATCGAAGATGGTAAGGATTCTCTTTAATCCTATCACGCGAATAGTTAAATTTGATTTAAACAAAGATTAAAGATTATGGGTGCGCTACAACTTAAATCAGACCTTCAAAAGATCATAGAACGAATTGACAATGAACAACTTTTGCAAACAGTCTATGATTTCCTTAAGCAACGAGAGAATTCAAAGGAAGGCGAATTCTGGAAATCCTTAACAAAGGAGCAAAAAAAGGAAATCTATCTTTCCTACGAAGAATCTGAGGATGACGAAAATTTGATCGCCTGGGAGAATTTAAAGAAAAAGTACTGATGGAAGTCTTTGTCACTCCAAGGGCTGAAAAAAATTTTGATTCCATCATGGAGTAAATTAAAAAGAATTGGGGCGATAATTCTGCAAAAGAATTTATTCAAAAAGCGGATGAGTTTTTTAAAATTCTGAAGGTCCAACCTCTGATTGGCCAAGTGGAAATAGACGATATCCGAGGATTCCAACTTTCACCCCAAACAAGAATTCTTTACCGAATCAGGGGAAGTAAAATCATCATCTTGTCATTTTTTGACGTTAGAAAAAATCCAAAGAAAAAGTTTAGATGAAGTGGTTGGATAGATCCAAAATCCTGATGCTGATGGGAACAATGAGTATGGCTTTTCTTTGATTTAGGATTTAGGATTGGGGATTTACGACATCTCGAGGAACTCCAACCATTTATCTCAGCGCGAAGCGCTTTATTTCGATTGTATTTCCATCTTATTTCCACCCTATTTCAAGCTAATTTTCATTCCTCGACTCAAAAACCATTTTTTTTAGCAACTCCGCACCGAATCCCTTACTTTCATGCAAATTTTCTAACAAATGCTGGATTCCAAAGTAGCGGTGATCAAAATCGGGTCCAATGTCTTGACTCAATCCAACGGTATTCCTGACCTAGACCGAATGGCTCATTTGGTGGCCCAAATCCAAGGATTGATTGCCAAAGGAAAGAAAATTGTACTCGTGAGTTCAGGAGCAGTGGCCTTTGGTCGAGAGTCCATCGCTTTGCCTGAAAAACTCAACCCTGTCTTCAAAAAGCAGATTTGGGCAGCCACAGGACAGATCAAGCTGATCAACCAATACCAAGATCTCTTTGGAAAACTCGGACAGCCCGTCGCACAGATTCTTGTCACCAAAGAGGATTTTCGGGATCGAAAGCATTTTCTCAACATGAAGAACTGCCTCGAGGCTTTGCTTCAGCAGGGCATTTTGCCCATTGTAAACGAGAATGACACGGTGACCATCACCGAGCTGATGTTTACCGACAATGACGAACTAGCCAGCCTGACCGCCGCCATGCTCAATGCTGACACGCTACTACTGCTCACCAATGTGGATGGTATCTTTACCGGGCCTCCTTATGAGCCCGATTCAGAGCTCATCGAGCGCGTCTCCTCTTCTATGCCGGAGATGACCCAATACATTTCTGCCACCAAGTCTTCCTTTGGCCGGGGTGGGATGCTGACCAAATATGCTATGGCCAAAAAGTCTGCAGATTTGGGCATCCAAGTAATCATCGCCAACGGGAAAAAGGAAGGAGTCCTGGAGGAATTTGCCAAGAAAAGTCTCCGATGCACATGGTTTGAACCCAAAAAGGTAAAACAGGCCGCAAAAAAATGGCTGGCCCACGGTGCCCAATACTACAAAGGCGAAGTCTTCATCAATGAGGGAGCAAAATCCTCGCTCAGTTCTTCAGTCATCCGCAGCTTGCTTCCCGTTGGGATTATCAGAATTGAAGGAGAGTTTTCCAAAGGAGATATTCTTTTGGTCCGTGATGAAAACGGGAGGAAATTAGGCCTTGGCAGAGCAGAATACTCTTCCAAATTGGCACTCGAAAGAATAGGCTTAAAAAACCAAAAAGCCCTGATCCACTACGATTACCTTTACCTCTTTGACCATGAGTGAATACCGTTCCATTTTTGAATCCGTCCAAAAAAACAGCCGAAAACTGATTCATTTGGAAGATGCACAGATTCGGGCGATCCTTTCCGATTTGGCTGAATTGGCCGAGGAAAAGACTCCTTTTTTGCTCTCGGAAAACCAAAAAGATCTCGATCGCATGGATTCGGAAAACCCCATGTATGATCGTCTTCTTCTCACCGATACCAGAATCAAGGGAATTGCGAATGAAATCAGACAAGTAGCCGATTTGGAAAGTCCTTTGGGAATTGTTTTGGAAAAGAAAAGCCTGGAAAACGGACTGGAATTGACCAAGATTTCCGTGCCATTGGGAGTGATCGGGATTATCTACGAGGCTAGACCCAATGTGACTTTTGATGTATTTTCACTCGCTTTGAAGTCAGGAAACGGATTGGTTTTGAAAGGGGGATCGGATGCAGACTTTTCCAATCGGGCCATCATGAGCTTGATCCATGAGGTGATGGGAAAGCACGGGTTTCCCAAAGAAGCTTTTCAACTTTTGCCCCCTGACCGAAAGGCCACCCAAGCCTTGCTGGAAGCGGTGGAAATGGTAGATGTGATTATCCCAAGAGGATCCCAAGGTCTGATAGATTTTGTCAGGCAAAATGCCAAAGTACCTGTCATCGAGACCGGAGCGGGAATCGTCCATACCTACGTGGACGAAACGGCTGATTTGGAAAAGGCCAAGGCTATCCTCTTCAATGCAAAAACCCGACGGCCCAGTGTCTGCAATTCGCTGGACTGCATGATTGTCCACCAAAACCAACTTCCAAACCTGGAAAGCCTAATCCTACCGATGCTCAATCATGGGGTGCAGGTTTTTGCAGATTTTCAGGCCATGGCTTCCCTGCCATCTCATCCTCAAATCCAAGCTGCCGAAAAGGAACATTTCGGAACGGAGTTTCTCAGCCTCAAATTGGCAATCAAAACCGTCTCCAATTTGGATGAGGCTTTGGACCATATCGTCCGATACTCTTCCAAGCATTCGGAAGCTATCCTTTCTGAAAGCAAGGAAAACACTGCCCGATTCCTCAGGGAGGTGGATGCAGCTGCTGTCTACGCCAATGCTTCCACGGCTTTTACGGATGGGAATCAATTCGGTCTTGGGGCGGAAATTGGTATTTCTACCCAAAAACTTCACGCACGGGGCCCCATGGCACTGCGCGAATTGACCAGCTACAAATGGCTGATCCAAGGTCAGGGACAAGTCAGAAGTTAAACCGGCCTTTGTGCCCTAAATCACCAAAAATGATCGGGCGTTCATCCTAGCTTTGTGTCAAATCTTATCTTATGAAATATCTGTCCGCCCTCATTTTGGCCTCTTTGATTCTGTTTTCTTCTTGCTCTGGCGAAAAAACAAAGCAAGAAACAGCCGTTTCCAGCACCAAAGCAGAAGTGATCAATCTCAACCCCAAGGACTTTCAGGAAAAAAGCTCAAATGGGATCATTTTGGATGTGAGAACTCCCGGAGAGATCGACCAAGGGAAGATTGCCAATGCCGTAGAACTTGACTTTTACCAATCGGACTTCCTGTCCAAGGCTTTGGAATATCCCAAGGATCAGGAAATCTACCTTTACTGCGCTGTGGGCGCACGAAGTCTGGAAGCAGCAAGAATGCTCAGTCAGCAAGGCTTTACCAAGGTCTACCACCTTCAGGGTGGCATACAGGCTTGGTATCAAAGCGGTCTTCCGATTGCTCAATAACTCAATACACGTCCAAAATCAGGTAGCGAACGCCTGCATGCTCAAAAGCGTCACCGGTCTTTTTCCCTTTCATCGAGGAAAAAATCGGAGCCTTGTTAGATATTCCGTAGAGGCATTGACCATTGACCTCAACCAATTCCACTGAGGTAGAGATAAAAAAGTTCCGCTGATCGGTGATGACCACTGCTCCAAGTTGGACTTGGTCATTTTCCACATCCGCATCAATATTTTCCAAAACCCGAAGTTCATTTTTCAAAAAAGTCAGCTCCTTTTCCATTCTCACCAGCATTTCATTCCGTTCAGCACCTCCCCGATGCTCTTGGCTGGCTATTTCCGAATGATCCGTGATTTCGTTTCTGAGGGTTAATACCTCTTTTTCAAAATCATCGATGGTCAACTGCTGCTTGATCATGCAGGCATGGAGAATACTGGGCTTGGCGATTCGGGTCGTAGTCATGGGATTCTTGTTTTCAACTTCTCAATACTACTCCCAAATCATGGGAAGAAATATGATGAAAGTCAGGCAAAAAGATGATTTGAGAAAAAGATGGGAAACTGCCAAAAGGCAAGGGAATCCCAAGGAATTTTCTATCCGATTTTTACCTGTTTTCCGGTTTGGGCACTTTTCAAAATGGCCTCTACTATACGTATATCCCTCAATCCTTCTTCTCCGGGTACTGGCATGGGTAGCTTGTTCAAAATCGCCAAGGAATCCTGATCCATTTGATTGGCTTGCTGCCAAGGCACCTCATAGGGGAAGTTGATTTCACCAAATGGACTTTTACCTTTTATTCCAGAGTAGCCGGAGAAAGGAGCCATTTCGAGTTTTCCATTTGCCCCTGTGACATGAAGGTGGTTGACATTTTCGGCAAAGGAGGTTTTTATCCATCCACTCACTCCATTAGGAAACTCCAACTCAGCCTCCACAATTTCTCCCAGCCCATCCTTGTAGATTTCCGGTCTTTCAGTCCATACTTTAGCTGATTTGACTGCGATTGGCTCCATTTGGGTACCCAATCTCGCACCTTGAATGGAATACACTCCCATATCGTAAATCACTCCTCCTCCCATTTCTCGCTTTTGTTTCCAGTGATCTGTTCGGTTTTCCCGATACCCGGCCGCACAGGCCACAGATTGGATTTCACCGAGCTTTCCACTTCTGATAAGCTGAACATAGGTCTTGGTATTGGGCTCATGCTGACAGCGGTACCCGATGGAAAGGCTGACACCATGAGACTTGCAGGCATCAATCATGGCTTGGCAATCCTCTGCTGTCACAGCCATGGGTTTTTCGCACCAAACCTGTTTTTTGGCAGCTGCGGCACGCTCCACATATTCTCGGTGCATGGAAGGTGGCAAGACCACGTAGACCACATCGATATCCGGATTGTCCTTGATGGAGTCAAAGTTTTCGTAGTTGTAAATATTCTTTTCGGGGATGTTGTATTTGGTTTTCCAAAGTTCTGCTTTGGAGGGAGTGCCGGTGACAATCCCAGCCAAATAGCAATTTTGGGTCATCTGCAAAGCCGGGGCAAGAAGATCCGTGCTGTAATAGCCCAAGCCAACCAGTGCGATACCCAGTTTTTTTCGCCGCGGGAATAGGTTCCCAGCCAATAGTCCGGAAGGCTGGATCAAGCCTAGCCCTCCGAGTAATCCTAATGCTTTCAAAGAATCACGTCTGCTGATCATGTCAATTTGATTTGAAGGTTTGAGATGGATAGCCCTTTTTCAAGGAAAAAAAATCCTCCTAAAAATTAGGTATTTTTAAGCTAAACCAAACCAAATCGCCATGAAATCCACGCTTTTAATTCTTTTTACCCTGATCTCATTCGGAGTAATCGGACAGACTAAACCCTACCTTACACTTGCCGATGCCGAGAGGATGTATGAATCGGCTGCCGCCAAAGCAAAAGCTGAAGACTGGAATGTGGTCATTGCCATTCTGGATGATGGGGGACATCCCATCCTGCTCAAAAAAATGGATGGAGTACAGATCGGATCTGTGGAAGTCGCCTTAGCCAAAGCCAAATCTGCCGTCTTTTTCAAGCGATCCACCAAGGTATTTGAAGATGCCATGAAAGGGGAAGGAGGAAGCCGTATTGCTACTTTGCCCAATGCAGTCGGCGTGGAAGGTGGGCTTCCAATTTTCAAAGACGGTGTGATTGTAGGCTCCATTGGGGTTTCGGGAGTGACTTCCGCTCAGGATGGTATCATCGCGCAGGCAGGGGTCCAAGGGTATTGAGAAGTAATGCCCAAAAAAAGAGGTTTTCTAATAAATCGTGTCATTGTCAGCCTGATCATTCAATCTGGAGACTCTCGTCTCTCAAGTACTACCAATAACGGATTGATTTTAAAGGCCAGAAATTTAGTCAGTCCGAGCGGAGTCGAGGACCTTTCGACTCCGCTCAAGGTGACAAAGACTGTAACCAACTATACTTTAGAGACAGCCTCTTTAGGAGTTTAAGCAAATTTGATCAGCTTTTGAGCGATTTCATTCAGCTTTTCTTCAAAAGCCATCACGGATAATTTTCCATCCTCCTCTAGGGCTTTGAGATTCCCGAGGTCAGCCTTGTCCATGTCCGAGCTGGCATTGATGATTTTGGGCTCTATACGATAATAGTCTTCGGAGTTTTTACCGGAAAGCGTCCCATAAATTTTCGCCAGCTGATAATCAACTGTCTCGGAGTTTCCACTCATCATAATGTCAATCAAGGGCTGAATCCACTTCAACACACCGGCATCTTTAAACTCCGAAAAATGATAGGGCTTCTTGATCGAACCTGTTCCCAAGGACACGATCATCATATCCTTTGCACTGGGTTTGGTGGGCTTTTCCTCATCATTCAGAATTTTCTTAAAGTCCAATTTCCTGCATTCTGAATAGGCACACAAAGCAGGATTATTGGCAAAAACCCCACCATCAATCAGTGTATGAGGCGTGCCAAAAACTGAGTAAATATGTGCGGGCTCAAAATAAGTAGGTGCTGCAGAGGTGGCCCTAGCGACATCCTTGAAATGAAAATCATGAATGTTGCTTTGTGCATCTATGCTTGTGAAAAAATGAGCCTTACGATTTCGGATGTCATAGCTGGTCACCAGACAAGGCTTTTTGGACTGGCTGAGTTTGATATCTCCGAAGTAGTTTTTCAGTGCCGTGTCCAAGGCATCAGCAGAGTATCGCTCATCATTGAGTCCGCTGAGACTTTTAAGCTTACGGCCCAGACTGACATCAAATATCTCATCTCCCTGATCCAAGTAGAGATCCAAGGCATCTTTGGCTGAAAAGCGATAGCCCCCATTCTCATCGGGGCATAGCATGATCAAACCTAAAATACCTCCGGTACTGGTCCCGGCCATAAAATCGAAATACTCCCCGATTTTGGCATCCGGATTTTTGGTCAATTCCTGGATGCGATGCTCCAGGTGAGTCAGGATGGTGCCGGGAAGAATACCCCGGATTCCTCCTCCGTCAATGGATAAAATTCTGACTTTTTTCATGTGTTAAGTATGGGTTGGTTAAAGAATCTTTTTTCCCAATCTGATAGGGAAGCATCTCTAAGAGCTGATTGCTTATGGTCAATATTTGACTTGATTTCCTAAAAATCAGGTTTAAAAATGCTTTCAAAAATTAACTTTTAATATCCTTAATTCCAATTGATTACCTATTTTGAAGAAAGTTTTATCCTAAATCCCAACACCTAAACTCCCTTTAATATGTCCCTCGGTGCCTTTTCGATCAGCCTTTCCGTCAAAAACCTAGATGCTTCCAGAGCCTTTTATGAAACACTTGGCTTCACTGTTTTTGGTGGATCAATGGAAATGAACTACCTCATCATGAAAAACGGGGATGCCTTAGTAGGGCTTTTCCACGGGATGTTTGAGAAAAACATGCTCACATTCAATCCAGGATGGGACCAAAATGCCCAAAACCTCAATTCCTTTGAAGACGTAAGGGAAATACAAAAGAGAATCAAGGAAGCGGGCATCCCACTTGCACAGGAAGCCAATGAATCCTCTGTCGGCCCTGCAAGCTTGTTGATTTTTGACCCGGATGGCAATCCGATTTTGATCGATCAGCATCGATAATCTGCACTGCTCCTTTTGATATTTGATCAAGCCATTGGGCTTTATTTCATTTCAAACTGAATGACCTTTTGTAGATTATGAAAATTAAAATAATCTCTTTCCTGGCTTTTCTGGCAGAAGTATTCTTATCCTTTTCCGCATTAGGAGTTCAGCTGGACTCCGTCTCCACTTTTCCTTTTAATCTTGACAATAAACTCCTTGTCTTCACGGGCAAAATGAACGGAGTTGAAACCCAGTTTGCCTTTGATACCGGAGCAGCCATGGGACTGGCAAACAGCCTGAGCAAGCCAGCCGGCAGGCTCAAAATGAAAGGAAAAAAGATCAAAATGAGGGATTCCAATCGTCAGGTCAAGAAAGTCCGAACCGGACTTACGGATGAGATTCAAATAGGTGATTTTAAATTTGAAAAGGTCCGAAGTCTAGTCAATGACATGAATCTGCTTTACTGCTTGGATTTCTATCTTTTGGGCTCAAACATCATCAAAAGACTCAATTGGGAGATTGATTTTGACGCGATGCAAGTACGTGTTTCTAGTAAGCCCTTTCCTGTGCAATCAGAAGATTTGATTTTTCCGGTGACTTATTCAAATAACCGTCCTTTTGTCAAAATGGAATTCTTGGGCCAAGAATTTGACCGGATTCTGATGGATTTTGGCTACACCAAAGTGATGGACTTTGATGACAAGGAAGAAGCTATCCGGGATTTTTTGGCAAAAAAAGACAGCTTAGGACTCAGTAACCCAAAAATCACCACATCCATGGGGGCTTTGGGTTCGGATACCTACTCTGCGCGTACCATCCTCGTGGACAGTCTAAAACTGGGGAATTTATACCTCTCAAAAATCCCCGTGGATTTTGAAAAAACTTCCGGATCAAAGATTGGATTGGAATTTTTCAGAGCTTTAAGCTCCAAAACCATCATCAACAACTCTGACGCTACTTATGCCCTGAGGCTGCGAGAAAGCCCGGAATTCGAAAAATATACTAACCTTGGGGTGTTTTACACTGACGGAAAACTTATCGTACGAGGAAAACCAATTGGCCTAACTCCGGATGATGGTCAAATCGAAATCGGAGAAGAAATACTCAGTATTGACGGAAAGAAAGCCTCTGATTTCTCCTCAGAATGTGACTTTCTTGAATGGTCATTCTCCAGAACTCCCGATCAATTGGAAATTGTCAAGCTGGATGGTACCCGCTTGGTTTTCCCGAAATTAGAGCTCAGGTAATGCCCGATTTCTTGTCTTCAGCCCCTGACATTCAGTCCAAAAAGGTTATCTTATGATATGCCAGTCCCAAAAGCAACTTTGGATTCTATCCGGGATTATTTTTACAAAAGACAGACTTCCCTTAGCTTTATGTTCCGGTATTCCCGGAGAAAATTCAGTCAGGCAGCCTTTCATCGGTTTCGGGTTGAGATCAAGAAATTAAAGGCATTGATCGCCCTATTGGAGGAGGAATCGGCCGATTTTTCAAAGAAAAAAGTCTACCCCCCGATCAGAAAGCTCTATTCACAAGCCGGACGCGTGCGGGAGCTACAAATCGAAAAAGAGTTGATTCATTCCCAAACTGAGTCTGGAAAGCTCCCCGGTTTTTTCCTTAGACTTCAAGGTGAAATCCAGAAGGAAAGAGAGGCTTTTTTTACAATTCGAACATGGAAAAGCCGAAAGAAAGCAGAGGCCAGTCTCCAAAAAATAGCCAAAGCCATCGGAAACCTGAATGAAATAAATCAAGTGGAAATCCTTCAAAAGAATAAGAGCAAAATTGAAAATTTGGTCAAAAAAGGCATTCAACCCAACAATGCGCATGAGCTGCGGATCCAGCTCAAGCTCATGAAAAATATCCGGGAAATAGTGGGACTGCCTACTCTTCCTCCAAATGGTCCTGAAGAACAGCTGATGAAACTCTTGGGAGACTGGCATGACCTGGAGGTCTTAGTCCAAAGAATGAATCATTCCCCATGGGGGAAAGAACTCCCGGCTGCTGAAAAAAAACACCTGAGCAAAATAATCCAAATTCTCGATTTCCAAAAATCAAACCTGCTGACAGAGATTCAGTTGAAAACTCCTGCCCTACTCATCTAAACCAACACAAAATGAAAGCCTGCCTCCGCCGAAATTATGGTCCACCCGAGACCTTTCAAGTCATCGAAATCCCAAAGCCAAAGCCCAAACCGAATGAAGTTTTGGTCAAAGTCATGGCCTCCACGATCAACCGAACGGATAACGGTGTATCCACCGGTAAACCCTACGCCATTCGGGCTTTTTCAGGACTCTTTTCCCCAAAAATCCAAGTCACTGGGACTGATTTTGCTGGAATCGTGGAAGAGGTAGGTGCTGAGGTAAGGGACTTTCACGTCGGAGACCGAGTTTGGGGATTTGAAGATAATGGAGCCGGAACTCATGCGGAATATCTGGCCTACCCTGTGTCCAAAGCTATTCTGAAAATGCCTGATGAGATGGACTTTGCCACGATGGTCGCTTGTGCCGAAGGAGCGCACTATGCCATCAATTTCATCAAAAAGGTGGACTTGAAGCCTGAAATGAAGGTCTTGGTGATTGGTGGCACTGGGGCTATTGGTTCCGCTGCCATTCAGATTTTGAAGGCTATGGAGGTACGGGTTACTGCGGTTTGCTTTGAGGAAGATGTGGAAAAAGTAAACCAACTCGGGCCTGACCGGGTCATAGGATTGGAAAAGGAAGATTTCACCCAGGATAGTGCAGCTTATGACTTTGTCTTCGACTCAGTAGGAAAAAGCCGATTTTCAATCTGCAAACCCGTGCTGAAGGAAAATGGTGTCTACATCTCCTCAGAACTCGGACCCAATTGGGAAAACTTGGGATTGGCGCTCAAGGGGATGTTTTCTAAGGGCAAAAGGGTAATTTTCCCATTGCCCTTGGATATTCTGGACAGCCTGAAAACCATGCAGAAACTCGTGGAAGAGGGTAAATTCAAACCATTGATCGATGATCATAGGTATACTTTGGATAATGTCCTCGAGGGCTTTGCTTATGTAGCTTCAGGGAAAAAGAAAGGAAATGTGATTTTGGACCTTTCCTGATATCGTATACTGGTTCGGGGTTTTTAAAACAAACCGGATATTTTCCCATCTCCGTCAATATTGACCGCCTCAGCAGAAGGAATCTCAGGTAGTCCTGGCATTCTAAGGATTTCGCCAGCTATCGGAATGATAAATCCTGCTCCCGCGGCAATTTCAAATTCACGGATCGTAATCTTGAAATCCTTGGGTCTTCCGATCAGCTTTTCATTGTCACTGATGCTCTTTTGGGTTTTTGCAATACAGACAGGAAGCTTTGAATAGCCGAGTTTCTCGATTTTTTTAAGCTGCTTTTTGGCCAGCGTCGAATACTCCACTCCTGAAGCTCCATAAATGGTCTTCGCTACTTTTTCTACCTTTTCCTCTACCGAATCATCTAATGAATACGTGGGAGAAAAGGGGGTATTTGCCTTATCTGCCGCCTCTACTACCAATCTCCCCAAGTCCTTGCACCCTTCGCCTCCATGGGCCCAACCTTCACTTAAAGCTGCGGAAACACCCTGTTTTTTGCAATAATTCAAAATCAGCTCCTTCTCGGCATTGGAATCCGAGCTAAACACATTCACTGCCACTACTACCGGAATCCCAAAGCTTCCCAGGCTATCCAAATGATGCTGCAGATTGGGCAATCCCCATTCCAAGGCATCCACATCCGGGTACCTGAGATCTTTGAGGGGCTTACCACCATGATACTTCAGTGCACGGATAGTCACTACGAGTACCACTGCATTGGGAGACAATCCAGCTTCCCTCGATTTGATATTAAAAAACTTTTCTGCACCCAGATCCGATCCAAAACCAGCCTCCGTCACCACATAGTCCCCTAGACCTAATCCCATTTTGGTTGCCAAAATGGAATTGGTACCCTGCGCGATATTGGCAAAAGGACCACCGTGAATAATCGCCGGATTGTGACCCAAAGTTTGAACCAAATTGGGCATAATTGCATCCTTCATCAGGGTAGCCATGGCACCTTGAGCATTGAGATCGCCAGCAAAAACCGGTGAACCATCAAATCGATTCCCGATGTAGATTTGTGCAAATCGAGCTTTCAGATCTTCTAAATCCTTGCTCATACAAAGAATCGCCATGATCTCTGATGCAGCGGTGATATTGAAGCCTGTTTCTCGCGGTATTCCACCATTTTTTCCACCCAAACCTACCACCATATTTCGCAATGCCCGGTCATTCATATCCATGGCCCGCTTCCAGAGAACCGTGCGGGGATCGATACCGAGATTTCGGGTTTTGCTTTGGATATTGTTGTCCATCAGGGCCGAAAGGAGATTATTGGCCTTTTCGATCGCATGAAAATCACCGGTAAAGTGAAGATTGATGTCCTCCATTGGAATGACTTGGGACCACCCGCCACCGGCTGCGCCTCCTTTGATACCAAATACGGGCCCCAAACTCGGCTCTCGGATGACCGCGATCGAAGATTTCCCCAATCGATTCAGCCCATCGTTGAGACCAATGGTGACAGTAGTTTTGCCTTCTCCGGCAGGAGTGGGCGTAATAGCAGTGACTAGAATCAGCTTGCCTTGCTTTGCCTTCTCCTCATTGATCAGATCAAGCGGGAGTTTGGCTTTGTATTTTCCGTAAAATTCAAGTTGATCGGAAGAGATTCCGATTTTCTTAGCAACCTGCTGTATCGGCTGAGGATTCACCAAATTGGCGATCTGAAGGTCATTCATGGGTGTATATTTTTTCTAAAAGAAGCAGAAAAGGAAAGGGAAAATGGTGACCAATCTTACCAAAAAGACTGATTGATGTCAGGTATAGAAGAAGAATTCTCGATCGGACGCTTTGACTATTAAAAAGAGTAAGTTACCGGATTGAGAATATCCGAATTCCGAAACTTGTACTCAGCGTAGTCGAAGTATCTGAGATCCGAAACAATTAAATCCCTTCCTGCTCGATCAGATATACCAATGTAGCCATGGCAGCCGCACCCAACTCCAATTCCCGCTGATCGACTGCCTCAAAGACATCCGCTTCGGTATGATGGTAGTAAAAATACCGTTGCGAATCCGGCTTAAGCCCGATCAAAATCGGCCCCTGATCCCGAAGCGGACCAATATCAGCACCTCCACCTGGTCTATCCAAGCTCCAAAGCTGATAGGGTCGGAGCAAATCTGCCCAAGAAGTCAACTTACCTCGCTGTGCCTCTGTCCCACTTGAAGAAAAACCAATCGGCAAAAATCCTCCCGAATCCGACTCCAAGGCCGCGATATGCTTTTCTCCTTTTTCCTTGGCTACCCGGGCATATTCCTGACCGCCACGAAGTCCGTTTTCCTCATTCATCCACATCACTGCACGGATGGTACGCTTGGGTTTCCAGCCCAATTCCTTGTATAACCTCAGCACCTCAATTGCCTGCATGCAACCCGCCCCGTCATCGTGGGCACCTTCTCCCACATCCCAGGAATCCAGGTGTCCGCCCACAGCGATGATTTCCTCAGGTTTTTCGGTGCCGCGAATTTCCCCTATCACGTTGTAAGAAAGCTTCTCGGTTTTCATTTCCCCATGGGATTCGAGATATACTTTCAGGTCTTTTTGATCTGCAAGCAGTTGGCTTAGCAATTCCGCATCGGCCGTGCTGATCGCCAAAGCCGGGATTTTTGGAAAATCAGGATTGTAGCGCTGATTGCCGGTGTGGGGAATATCATTGACCGTATTGCTCAGTGAGCGGACCAAGGTGCCGATGGCCCCTAGTTTGGAAGCTTCTGCCGCACCTGAGCTACGCTGCGCATTGGCACCGCCATAAGCTTGAAAGGTATCGATTAGCTTGGGATCCATGGGCCCGTTGAAAAAGACAATTTTTCCTTTCACTTTCTCGCCCATTTCTCTGAGCTGAGGGATATTTTTCACTTCTACCACCTCCCCGACAATCCCATTTGGTCCGGTTCCTTGTGTATTCCCCAAAGCCAAAGCATTCAACTCCACTGTGCCGTGCTTTTCGGAATTGACGATTTTGACCACATCCTTTCCGCCTCTTTCCCAATGGGGGACCATCACCGGCTGCAAATAGACGGTATCAAACTCATAGCTTTCCATGAGTTGCTTGGTCCATTCCACAGCTGCAGCGGCCACGGGAGAACCTGCGAGTCGGTTGCCCACGACCTTGCAGAGGTAGCGGAGATTTTCATAGGTATGTCCGGAGGAAAGCTCGGCATCGTAGATTTTTCGGAGATTGGATTCGTGGTTTTGACCGAATGCGAGAGCCGGCACAAAGGCTAAGGCAAGGAGAAATTTCTTCATGTGATAGGTACTTTTTTCAAAAAATAGAAAAAGGAAAATTGTCCTGAAAAAGAATTTGACCAATGGTTGTTTTTCTTTCAGGTTTCTTTCTGGACTTTCTTTAGAAAAAAGCGGCTTTAATCCAAATAATCAATCCGTTTCATCGCTCGCTTATCCCCAAAATTTACCGAAACAGCAAGAGCGTTTGGTATTTACCCACCTTTTGTCCAACATTGAGACAATAGAAAAATTTCCTTTACCTGAAACCTATGCGAAACAATTTACCCTTGAGACCTTTTTGGGCCTTGCTGATGGGATTAGTAGTTTTTGCCTGCAAAACTGACCCATCTGACGATCCCTCCATCAAACCCGAGGACAACCGCTTCACCAAAGTCGTCCTGACCGAAGGCATGGATGAACCCATGGAAATGACCTTTCTTCCTGGCAATCGGGTCCTTTTCGTTGAGCGAAAAGGCGGGGTGAAAATCTTGGATGAAAACACCGGAGAAGTCACTTTGGCCGCTACCATCCCAGTCAACACCAAATATACCAACAAAGCCGGAGTCACCCGCGAAGCGGAAGAAGGCCTGATGGGTGTGATTGCCCACCCAGACTACGCCAAAAACAACTGGATCTATATGTACTACGCCGATCCAACTGACACGAAGCATGTCTTGGCCCGATGGGAACTCAAAGGCAATGAGTTGGTCGAATCCTCCAAAAAGATTGTCCTCGAAGTCCCCACTCAGCGCGAAGAGTGCTGCCACACCGGAGGCGGGATGGTCTTCGATGCAGAAGGAAACCTGTACCTGACCGTGGGCAACAATACGGTCAATCCAAGAGAAGGCTCTTCCAACTTGGACGAAAGACCGGGAATGGAAAACTCCGATGATCAGCGTGCCCCCGGAAATACCAATGACCTGAGAGGTAAAATCCTCAGAATCCATCCCGAGGATGACGGAACTTACACGATTCCAGAAGGCAACCTTTTCCCTCCTGGTACAGAAAAAACCCGTCCTGAAATCTACACCATGGGTCATAGAAACCCATGGAGACCGACTTTGGACAGCAAGACAGGCTACCTCTACTGGGGTGAAGTAGGACCGGATGCTTCTGTGGATTCCATTTGGGGACCCAAAGGATATGACGAGTTCAACCAAGCCAAAGGCCCTGGATTCTTCGGCTGGCCGTATTTTATCGGGGACAATTTCCCCTACAACCGTCACAACCATGCAGACAGCAGCTACGGCGCACCTTACGATGTCAATGCACCTGTCAACGAATCGGTGAACAATACCGGTTTGCGCGAGCTGCCGACTCCAGTGGTACCGGCGATGATTTACTATCCCTATGGTACCTCTGAAAAATTCCCTGAATTGGGAAGCTCAGGACGAAGTGCGACTGGTGGCCCGGTTTTCCGCAAAGCAGATTTCAAAAAAGATGCGCCTTATGTGTTCCCAGCCTACTACGAAGGCAAATGGCTGATCGTAGACTTTATGCGAGGCTGGATCTTCGCAGTCACCATGGATAAAAATGGGGACTACCAAAGCATGGAGCGATTCCTACCTGCTGAAACCTTCAGCTCGGCAATCGATATGGACTTCGGGCCGGATGGTTCGCTGTATATCTTGGAGTACGGTTCGGCTTGGTTCCGTGGCAATGCCAATTCCAGACTGATCAAAATCCAATATAACCGAGGAAACCGTAAGCCCAATGTGAGTGCAGTGGCAGACAAAACAGCCGGTGCAACACCTTTGACGGTCAATTTCTCTTCCGAAGGCACCAATGACTTTGACGATTACGATCAAGGAAACCTGAGCTACGAATGGAAAATCACCAATGGCTCGGGTTTCAACCAAACCCTTACTGAGGCAAATCCAAGCTTTACATTTAGCGAAGCTGGCACCTATCAAGTCATGCTAACCGTCACCGACACCAAAGGCGAGACTAATTCGGCTTCACTGGAAGTCACCGCCGGAAATGAACCTCCGGTGGTCAGCATCGACTTCGGAGGACTCAATCGAAGCTTCTGGTTTGGAGACAAGGAGTTGGCCTACAGCATTTCAGTAAGTGATCAAGAAGACGGTGGTTCCGCAGATGGAAAAATCAAGCCTGAAGAGGTAGCGGTCACCTTTGACTATGTGCCTGCAGGTTTTGATCCAATCGAGGTCGCTTCCAAGCAAAGTGGAGTAGAAAGTGCCGCCATTTTGAACTTGGGCAAAAACCTGATCGAGCAGAGCGACTGCAAATCCTGTCATCAATTCGCCGAAAAATCCATCGGGCCAAGCTACCAAGCTGTGGCTGAGAAATATCCGAATTCGGAGGAAAACACCAAGTACCTCGTAGGCAAAATCATCAATGGTGGAGCCGGAGTTTGGGGTGACCATGCCATGAGCGCCCACCCATCCCTAAGCGAGGCCGACGCCAAGCGCATGGTAGATTACATCTTGGCGATGGACGATGTGCAGGCCAATATCGCTTCGCTTCCGCTGAGCGGAAAAGTGGATGCTGTGATTCCTGAAGGAGAAAATGGGCAGGGCAGCTTCTTGCTAAGAGCCTCTTATTCTGACAAAGGAGGGAACTCCATCGGTTCATTGAACGGAGTGGATTTTGTGGCTTTGAAAAGTCCATTTGTTGATCCACAGACTTCTGTTGATCGTAAAGGTGTCCAACTCCTGACTACTCCTCGAGTCAGCTTCCTGATGGCAGGTGACAACTCCCATTTTGCCTTGAAGGGAATCGATCTCACAGGAATCCAGCAAATCGAAGTCTTGGCAGCGGTCACTGAGCGAAACGGAGGCATTGGTGGAGCTGTGGAAATTCGTTTGGGTTCTCCGACCGGGGAAGTTCTTGGAACTTCCGAGAAAATTGGCAGAAAAGATGGCGGAGGATTCCGACCCCCTCAAGGAGTGAGCATGCAGGAATGGGTTCGTATGAATGCCAACCGCGCAAAGGTTCAAATCAAACCCACCTCAGGGGTACAGGATCTCTATTTCATCTTCAAAAATTCAGAAGCCAAAGGAGATCAAGTCTTGATGGGGATCAATGAAATTGAATTTAAAAATAAAGTAGAAGAGTAAAAGTTGTTAATCACCCCCAAAAGCCCCGAATCGTGAGTTCGGGGCTTTTTTTATTTAATTCTTTTTCGCTCTAAATAATTAAAGGTCAGGACAGAAAATTTAATTCAAAGCCTTATCTTTTTCGAGCTTAACCTCGTTTCATGATTTCTACTTTGCTCCATGACCAAGTTACTTTATTCCCATTTCATCCAGTTCTTGGAATGGGATTTTCACTTCTGGAAAATGGTTTTTGGTTAAGTCAACTTTTCGGCAGACTTCACCCCATGCTGGTTCATTTTCCAATAGCCTTGCTTTTGGTGGCAGCCGTGATGGAGCTGTTTACATTGAAAAATTCCCATCATTCATTTCGCTCCGGCATCCGCTTTTTGGTCGTTTTGGGAGCTATTTCCGCAGTTCTTTCTGCCGCACTGGGCTGGCTTTTGGCAGAAAATGAAGGCATCACAGGAAGTACTCTCGATCTGCATCGGATTATTGGCTTGATCAGTGCAGGACTGAGCGTTTTTCTTTTGGTTTTGCTGCGCAAAAGTGAACTCAATCCCTCGACTTCTTCGATCAAAACCTACAGATTCGTCCTATTTCTCAGCAGTATTGGAGTTGGAGCAGCTGGCCATTTCGGAGCTGCATTGACCCATGGAGAAAATTATTTGACCGAGGTATTCCTTCAAAACTCGGAGCAGGAAGCGCCTCAATCCTTGACTGTGGATCTGGCCAATTTTACTTCCGAGCTTTCACCGGAAAAAGAAATCCAACTCATAACCAATGTCCGGTCAGTCCTCGCCCACAACTGCTATAAGTGCCACTCAGGGGCTAAAATCGAAGGAGACTTGCGATTAGATGAAAAGGAATTTGTATTTGCAGGAGGCGAAAATGGTCCCATCATCATCCCAGGAAATCCAGATCAAAGCGAATTAATCCGTCGGATTTCCCTCTCCAAAAACCACAAAGACGTGATGCCTGAAAAGGGCAAACTACTCAACAAGGAAGAAATACAATTGCTTACACTTTGGGTGGAAAAAGGCGCACCTTGGCCCGATGGAGTAGCTCAGCAGTCCGTGTATCGGGTGGCCGCTTTGGCACCTCGTAAACCCAAGCTTCCTCCAACCAAACCGGGATTGGAAAATCCAATTGACCGTTGGGTAGATCAGTATTTTCAGGAAAACCAACTCTCTTGGAATACCCCTGTGGATGATCGGACCTTTCTACGAAGAACGTCTCTTGATATTATTGGGCTTTTGCCTTCTCCACAGGACTTAGCGGCTTTTCAGGCAGACACCAATCCCAACAAACGAGAAATCTGGATTCAAAATCTACTCGGTCGAACTGATGATTACAGCCAGCATTGGCTAACATTTTGGAACGATGCTTTGCGAAATGACTACACCGGGACGGGCTACATCACCCGTGGTCGTTTTGCCATCACGGATTGGCTTTACACCTCGATTCGGGACAATAAGCCCTATGATCAGTTTGTTAAAGAACTAATCAACCCCAACGAAAAATCCAAAGGCTTTATCGAAGGTATCCGCTGGCGAGGGACCGTCAATGCCTCTCAACGTACCGAAATGCAAGCCGCCCAAAATGTGGGGCAGGTTTTGCTGGGCTTGAATCTAAAATGTGCCTCCTGTCACGACAGCTTTATCAGTGACTGGAAACTGGAGCAGGCTTATGCTTTTGCCAATATTTTTGCAGATTCCACTCTGGAAGTAAGCCGCTGCGAGCAGCCTACCGGCAAACTAGCCCAAACCAAAATCCTTTGGGAGGAACTCGGAGAAATTGATTCCCTAGCCACCAAAGCAGAGAAACTCCGCCAACTTGCCGACCAACTTGTCCAACCTGCCAACGGGAGGATGTACCGCACGGTAGTCAACCGAATCTGGAAACAGCTGATGGGCCGAGGCATGGTAGAACCGGTGGATGAAATGGACAATGAACCTTGGAGTCAGGATTTGCTGGATTGGTTGGCCGTGGATTTCGTGGAAAATGGCTATGACCTCAAGCGACTGATCTATCAGATTACTACTTCAAAAATCTACCAAAGTCCTTCAGTTGCTGTATCCTCTGCCGAAAAGTTGATGGCAGAAGACTTCAAATTCCAAGGAGTTATTCGTCGTCGAATCACGGCAGAGCAGTTTTCAGATGCTGTCGCTGAAATTTCTGCCCCACTTTTTGATTCAGTCGAAATCAAATTCCGTCCCTACCAGCTGATCCCCGAAGCGAAAACCAATCTAAGTTTTGCCAGAGCATCTTTGGTAGCTAACAATGAATTTCTAAAAGCACTCGGTCGTCCAAATCGGGAAATCGTCTCCACGAGCCGAGACTCCCAGGCGAGTTTGCTCCAAGCCCTGGAACTCAGCAATGGAGAGAAACTCAACAAGGCTTTGGTTAAAGGAGGCGAAAAATGGGCAGAGACATTCTCAGATCCGGTGATTCTGACGGAAAATCTCTACGCCAAAGCCCTGCTCCGAAAACCAAGTCCCCAAGAACTGGAAGTTGCCCAAAAAGCTTTGGGACCCAAACCTAGTCCAGATGCGGTACAGGATTTACTTTGGGCTGTTTTCCTCTTACCTGAATTTCAATTGATTTATTGATGAAATTATCTTAGACCTATACTACAGGACCAATTGTGAAATTCCTCTTTTTTCCTTGGACGGAAGACATAAGACGGAAGAAAACCCTTCGGTCTTCGGTCATCGGTCTTCCAGCCCACAATGTTAAAGAGGACTACAAATTTCTGAATTTTGCAGATAGTTAATAAAGAACTATAGCCTATGAAAACCTTACATACCCGACGCGACTTCCTCAAGAAAACCAGTGTGGCAGCCATAGCCACCATGGGCATGGGCGCGCCATTGGCTGGTCTGCTTTCCTCCTGCGAAAGCAAAATCCCTACGACGGCTGACTCGGTGATTTTACTTTTCATGGCTGGTGGAATGGCACACACCGAGACTTTTGATCCAAAGAAATTCACCCCCTTCCGAAAGGGAATGGAAGCAAAGGAGGTTTTGAGCACTTTCCCTTCGATTCCGACAAAATTGGATGGCATTTTCTTCTCGGAAGGCTTGGAAAACATCGCCTCAGTCATGGACAAAGGCACCTTGATCCGGTCTTATCAAGCGGCTGACTTGGGACACATCCTCCATACTCGGCATCAATACCATTTTCATACCTGCTACGAACCTCCTCAATCCGTAGTCGTTCCGCATTTGGGAAGCTGGATTGCCAAGGAAAAAGGACCGCTCAATCCGGTCATCCCTCCCTTTATCAATATCGGTCAAAATTTCTCCGTTGGAGAAGGCGAAGAATTGAAAGCCTTTCACTCTGCCGGATTTTTAGGTTCTGAGTTTGGACCTTTTCTGATTCCCGACCCTTCTGCCGGATTGGAAGCAGTGAGACCGCCTGTGGGGATGGATTACAAGCGTTTCGAAGGAAGAAATCAATTGTACAACGACCTAGTCGCTGCCAGTCCGATGGGAGAATTTGGCTCGGATTACCAAAAAGAATCTTTGAAAAGATCTATGGAACAGGCCTACATGTTGCTCAATTCTCCCGAGGCAAAGGCCTTTGACCTTAGTCAGGAACCCAAGGAAAGCTATGAGCGATACAATACCGGAAAGTTTGGCTTGGGCTGTCTTTTGGCCAAAAGGCTAGTGGACCAAGGGGCCCGCTACATCACCGTGACCACGGAGTATGTGCCGTTTTTCGGTTGGGATACCCATGACAATGGGCACACACGACTCAAAGACATGAAGAAAATGATCGATGCTCCCATCGCCCAGCTCATCAAAGACTTGGACCAAAGTGGAAAGCTAGACCGAACGATGGTCATCGTGGCCAGCGAATTCAGCAGAGATATGCTGACCGAGGGAAGACCGGATCTGAAAGTCCAAGACCAAGTGGAAGTACCCGATATCATCGAGGACATGAAAAACTACGGAATGCATCGGCATTTCACGGATGGTTGCTCGATTCTGGTGTTTGGAGGAGGAATCAAGCGGGGACATGTTTTTGGCAAAACTGCGGATGAAAGACCCTGTAAAACCATCAATAATCCCATCAAAATTGACAGCATCCATCAGACCATTTATCATGCATTAGGAATTCCTCCGGACAAAAACTACGAGATCGAAAAGCGGCCTTTTTACACCACTCCCGATGGACAAGGAAAGGTGGAATTTGGACTTTTGTCAAAAGCTTAGATTTCAAACCACAACCCCCCTGTTTTTTGCCTTTAATCAGATTCCCCAAACCTTGAGCTTTGGGGACGTTAAACATTTTGAGGTAAAAGAAGTCTAGAGCTTAAAACCTCATCTAACCATTTTATCAAACCAAACCTTACACAACATGAAATTGATTACCACGCTTCTCCTAAGTCTTGCAGCTGTTTTTTCGCTGACCGAAAATCCTGCTCCTGCCACCGTCAACAAAGCTGAAAGCCAAGTTCGCTGGGAAGCTTCCAAAGTCACCGGTACTCATTGGGGCTATGTGCCCATCAAAAACGCGAATCTCGATGTAGCAGGAGGTAAAATCACCGGTGGTTCCTTCGATATGGACATGGTCAACCTGACTGTGGAAGATTTAACTGATGAAAAGTCTAAAGGCAACCTGACCAATCACTTGAAGTCTGATGATTTCTTCTCCGTGGAAAAATTCAACACCTCCACCTTCAAAATCACCGAAGCAAAGTCCAGCAACGGAACTGACTACACCATTTCGGGAACTTTGACCATCAAAGGAATCAGCCAACCCATTTCTTTTCCTGCGAAAGTAACCATGGCAGGTGGAAAAATGACAGCAACCGGCCAAATCACGTTTGACCGCACCAAGTATGACATCAAATTCCGCTCAGGCAACTTCTTCGAAAACCTAGGCGACCGAATGATCTATGACGAGGTGAAACTTGACGTGAAATTGGTCGCATCTGTTTGATCGGATTGAAAAATCGGAATAGTTAAAAATTAGGCCTGGACGCAAATCCAGGCCTTTTTTAGTTTTCTACCAAACTCGCCAAAAACTCGGAAAACGGACGAATATTTTGATCTGTACTGGCGGACTCCAAAGCACTCATGTATTCTTCCCTGCGCGTCACCGGCACAATCGTCCAGGGATAGCCTCCCGAAGCCATCAGTAGATTCATCAAGAATCGGGCAATCCGACCATTTCCATCCACATAGGGATGAATATAGACAAAGGCAAAATGACCCAATACGGCTCTGACTGCCGCGCTTTTTTCGGATGAAAGCAAGTCAAAATACACTGGCATCAGGTCCCTCACCTGCTCGTGAGAAGGGGGCACATGCTTGGATCGGCGGATAAATACCAACTGATTTCGATAGCCCGCAAGGTCCGAAGCTCGGATAATCCCTGCTTCCACACTCGGCGCAAACAGCTCCCGATACCAAGTTCGATGGGCCTTTTCGGCTACCTGACCCGATTCTACTCCGGAGAGCACTTCTTCCAAGGCCTTTTTGACCGATTGGAATGCCTGCCAATAGCCTCTTGCTGCCATCGCATCCCGATGCTGCCGATCTGCCTCGTGCAGCTCCGGCTGCCAACTCCCGGCTTTGATCCGCTCAATCAAATCCGCGGAAACACGATAGCCCTCGATCGACAGGGAATTGTATGCATCATTGACGAAGAGCTCACTGACCCGCTGCAGGTAGGCCGATGAATCCCGGGGAAGACCCGGTTCGGATGGAAAAATCTCCAAAACTGTCTCCCGAATGCTCATCCACATCAGCTGAAGCCGATTGACATGAGGCAAAACCTGTCTCGAAGGTATCAGCAGCGTACTCGGACTGGCAAATGGGTCCTGCTCACTCACCGCGTAGCCCACACTTCGCATCCCTGCTAAAATATCATCCGCAATCGCATCCCGTCCGATATTCCGAAATGCTCCCGCCAATCGGCCCGCCACCACGCTATGTCCCCCATCCAGCAGCCTCCGGAGCAAATCCGTGCCATCCCGAAAAGTACCCAAGACGGCTCTGGCATCCACCGGATTATTTCGAAAAAAAGGCTCTGGGCAGTAAATCATCGCAGATTCCAAGGTAAACAAGCGAAGGCCATGAGGATCAATCACCAGCTCTTCATTCTCAGCAATTCGCGCACGCGTCTCAAAGATGGAGGTATCATGAGGAAGGGAAGTGGTCTGATTTCTGGCACTTGGAGCACGCACCAAAAGCTGTCTTGGCACGGTCAGATTACCTGCATGGAGGATGACTGACTGCTCCGGAGAAAGGCTCCACTCCTGCCCAAATCGCTCATTGAGGTAGGCTGCACAGAAATACCAGAAGGAAGTATACCAGGAAGTACTCTCTCCTGCCGGTTCATCAGGTCGGGTCGGGATATACCATCCCCTCATCACCTCCTTCAAAAAACCCGACCTGACCAAGCGCTCCCGATGGGTGCGGCTAAGATCGGATGATTTGACGGCGATCTTTTCTACTTCCTGAAGGTCTTTGAGTATCGTCAGAGAGTTAGCAAGTCTTTCGGAAATCGTGGCCATTACCTTTCAAATTTATTCAAAGGTAATTTAGCTTTTACGGTTTTACAACTTTTAGCTTATATTGTTATATTAATTTTAGCTTTTAATGCTTTATTATTTTTAGCTTTTACTGAATTTTAAACCAATCCCCACCCTGAAATGGAATAGAAAATCTAGCCTTTGCGAATTTTGAAGGTGTCACAGAAAAAGAAAACGACGCTTATATCTCTACTTTTCAAGTATCCTTTTCCTTGGATGGCTTTGCACTTTTCCCATTAATTTCAAAATTGAAAGAAAACCACCACCCCATGAATCACAGAAATCACCTGCTTTCCTTTGCGGTTGCTTTTCTTTTTTTCTCCTGCTCTGAAAAAAAAGAAACCAGCCTCCCTCACCTCCAAGCCGAGGTCGAAGTCATTCGGGATGAAAACGGGATCAATCATATTTTCGCCCAAAATGAAGAAGACCTGTTCTTCATGCAGGGCTACTTAGCAGCCAAAGACCGACTTTTTCAATTTGAAATCTGGAGAAGGCAAGCCACTGGAACGATGGCAGAAATCCTCGGCGAACGGGAATTGGAGCGGGATAAGGGTGTCCGGCTTTTTAAATTTCGAGGAAAAAAAGAAGCCGAACTTCGACATTACCATCCCCGGGGAGTGGAAATCGTGGATGCTTTCGTGTCAGGTGTCAATGCCTACATCACAGAAGCTAACGCCAATCCTGAAACCCTCCCGATTGAATTTCAAATGCTGGGTATCCAGCCCCAACCTTGGACTTGGGAAGTGGTGATCTCGCGGCATCAGGGACTTTTAGAGAATGTCGCCGATGAGTTAACTATCAGCCGGGTAGTAAGTAAAATCGGTCCTGAAGCTGCCGAGAAGCTTTACTTTTTTCACCCCAACAAACCCAATTTGAATCTGGATCCGGAAATCCCTGAAGAACTTCTTTTCAAAGATATTTTAGCGCCCTATCAGGCTTTTCGAGGTCGTGTAGAATTCCAGCCGGAAGACCTTTTGCCCGAATTCCGGGGAAAAGAAAAAGAGGTAGAATTAGCTTTAGCTGAGCTTCAGGTGGAGATGAAAACCACCTTGGAAACGGATGCATTTGCTCAAGGATCCAATAATTGGGTGCTCAGCGGCACCAAGACCGTGAGCGGATTTCCTTATATGGCCAATGATCCCCACCGATTGCAAGCTGCTCCTTCGCTCCGCTATTGGGTGCACCTGAATGCACCGGGTTGGAATGTGGTCGGAGGTGGTGAACCTGTCATTCCGGGCGTCTCTATCGGTCACAATGAGTACGGGGCTTGGGGCTTGACGATTTTCTCCACAGACAATGAAGACCTTCGCGTGTATGATATCCATCCTGAAAACCCATTCCAATACCGCTATAAGGGCGAATGGCTGGAGATGAGCAAAATCATGGATACGATCAAAGTCAAAGGTCAAGGAAACCGCTTAGTATCCCACTATTACACGATTCATGGACCGGTAACCTTCATCGATGAAGAATTGAACAAGGCCGTAGCAGTTCAATGCGCTTGGCTGGAACCGGGTTCGGCCCCTTATCTCGCCAGTCTGAAAATGGACCAATCCCAAAACTGGGAGGAATTCCGTGATGCCTGCACCTACAATTATATACCAGCCGAAAATATGGTTTGGGCAGATCGGGAAGGAAATATCGGTTGGCAGGCCACGGGAATAGCTCCTGTTCGGAAGGGGTTTTCCGGTCTCGTACCTACGATGGGTGATGGCCGATACGAATGGGAGGGCTATTTGCCGATAGCAGACCGACCTCATGCCTTCAATCCCGAATCGGGTTTTATTTCCACCGCCAACCAAAATGTGGCCCCTTCCGATTATCCTTTTCCGGAAGCACTCGGCTACGAATGGGCAGATAATTTCCGCGGAGAACGGATCAAAGAAGTCTTGAGTCAGGACAAAAAGTTCAGCTTGGAAGAAATGGGCGCTTTACAGAATGACTATTTGGCTTTGCCCGCCAGAAAGCTTGTTCCCTTTTTGGAAAGACTGACCCTGGAAAGCGGTCGTGCCGACTCCCTTCGAAAGGCTTTGCTTTCTTGGGATTACATTTTAGCCACGGAATCCGTCGAGGCGGGTGTCTATGTGATGTGGGAACGAGAGTTGAGGAAAAAAGCCGTTGAAATCGCCGTTCCTGAAAATGTACGAAGCTTGGTAGGAAGTATAGCAATGACGCGGGTCATCGAATGGGTGAGCAATCCTTCCCTGATTTTCAGCTCCAATCCTGAGCAATCCAGAGACGCTTGGCTGGCAGAATCCTTTTCAGTGGCTATTTCAGCGCTGGAAAAGAAACTCGGCCCGAATCCTCAAAACTGGCTATACGGTCAAAAAGACTACAAGCATGCTTTGATTTACCACCCTTTGGGCAGAATCGTGTCCGAGGAGTGGCAGGCCAAATTGAATGCAGGCCCTTTACCACGAGGTGGATATAGCTACACACCGGGTGCCAATGCCTATGGAGACAACAATACCTCTGGGGCTTCCTTCCGGATTTTGGTGGATACGGAAGATTGGGAAAAGACCCGAGGCATCAATACCCCGGGCCAATCCGGCAATCCCGAAAGTCCTTTCTACAAAAACCTCTTTCCGGTCTGGGCAAAAGATGAATTTGTATCCATCCCCTATTCCAAGGAATCGGTGAAAAGTAAGGCAGCTGAGGTTCAGGTCTTTTCTCTCGGAAAATAACCGACTTACAAATCAAACTTCACCGTCAGCAAGCCATACCTAGGCTGGACGAGGTAGGAAAAGGTGCTGATCAGGTTTTCGTTGAAGCTGTCTCTGCGGATGGATCGGGTATCCAGAATATTCCAAACGGACAATTTGAACTCCCAAGGGCTCTTTTTCCCCTGATAAATCAAGAAAGCATTCAGAAAATCGAAGTCGCTTTGGGTAGATACCGCCTTGTTCAGGTAAGTATTGTAAGTATAATCCGCTTTTAGCTTCAGCCCTTTCACAATGTCCAGATCGATTTCCACCTTGGGGCTATGTGTGGTAAAGGTGTTTTCAATCGGTCCAGAAGTGTAACTATTGGTGGTGAAGGAATAGCCCAGGTCTACCTCCAAGACCTTAAAGAAAGTCGTGGTCAGTTTGGTGTCGTAAGTTTGGGAAAATTGCTGATTCTGAGTGAGTCTTTCGTCCAAAATCAAATTGGTGGAAAAGGCATTCCACTGCCCCCCTACTTCGAATTTGAGCTTATTCAGGGACTTGTCCATTCGCAAATCTCCATTCAGGGTTTCGTTGACCGGTTCAATATTTACCAAGGAAAGCAGGCGATTAATCCCCGAGAAATCCGTGGTGCCGGTGATCTCATCTCGCTTTCGGCTGTAATTCAGATTACCGAATACAGTCAAACCTGAAAACATATCGAAGTGCGTATAGCTCAGGCTGTGATTGGTAAAAATCCCATTATCCAGTGCCCGATTTCCCTGAAAAATCGCATTGTAATCCTGCAGGACAAAGCCTTGAGCCAGTTTTTGGATATCCATAAAGTTGGCTTCTGTCTGGTATCGATAGGTCAGGGATCGGTTGGATTTCACATTCCATTTGGCATAAAGGCCGGGCAAAGCGAGGATTTTGTCATAGTTCAGCTCATTGGCAAACTGCTGATCTCTCCAGGCATACCGGTGCAAGTAAACAGAGGGGCTGATGATCCATTTTTTCCATTTGGTCTTCCAAGTCATCCCCAAGTACAAGTCCTGAAGTCCAAACTCATTCGCATTGTCAAACTCTCCAAATTCAGCCTGTGAGTTTTCTTGACTGAGACTTCCATCTAGGGTTTGGGCTAGATTTTGGTAGCCCAGTGTCCAATTCAGATGGTTGGTCGGATTCAGGATGTAGTAGTAATTGAAGGCTCCTTCCAGGGTCTGAGTGGTGATTTCCTGATTTTGGAAAAAGCGGTAAGATTCCCGGTCGCCTATCGGATACAGTCCCAGTAAAGGTTTCAAATTGGTCTGTAGATCGAAGAGTGGGTCGTTGAACTTGCGTTCGACATTGAATTCCGCAGAAAAGACATGCTGCTCACTCGGGGCATGGAAATAATCCAGCCGATGCTGCCAACTGTAAGGGTCTCTGGAATTGATGGCTCCGATGTTTTGGACATTTTCCCCGAAAATGGAATTCAGCAGATTGCTGTTATCGATGGAAGATAATTTGCCAAAAAAGCTGTATTTCAGATAGGTTTCTTCTTTGGGAGTGAAGGTCAGGGAATATTTCCCGAGACCGGATTTATTCTCTACCCGGCTAGCAGAGTTGAGGATTTCCTGGGTATTTTCCTCGGCATTCAGATAGGTTCTCAGTGAGCTGCTTCCCAGTTGATTGTCGGAGGCCGAGGCAATCAGGAAGCCAGAGTGTCTCCATTTTTTACTCGGAGAAAAGTTGAAATTCAAGGCTCCTAAGTGGGTTTTCAGATCAAAAGCATTGGTTCTGCTGGCCAATGGGATTCCCAAATCCTCACTGCTCATCTGAACCCGGGAACCTGCTCTCCCACCCAATCCTGCCATTCCTCCGCTAAATCGGAAATAATCCTGCAGCGTGAAGGTCTGCTCTCCCACATTATTGCTACCGCCGATCAGGTTCACATTGAGTTTGGGGGCGTAGTAGAAGGTATTGGCATGACCCAAATACCGCTCCTGAGGTCCTGCCCCTGCCGTCAAGTCTCCAAAGACCATATTCTTTTTCCCTTCCTTCAGCTGGATATTCAGGGCTAAAGTTTCGTCATTGTCCAAGCCCCGAACAGGGGAAATCTCATTGAAATTTTTCAAGACCTGCACCCGATCCACGGCATTGGCAGGAAGGTTTTTGGTTGCCAGCTTGGTGTCTCCGTCAAAGAAGGTTTTCCCGTCCACAAGCACTTTGTCCACTTTTTTGCCCTGAACTTTCACCTCTCCATTTTCATCCACCTGAAATCCCGGAAGCTTTTCCAGCACATCTTCCAGCTTCCGCTCATTTCCCGTGGTAAAGGCATCCGTCTTGTAAGTCAGCGTGTCTCCCTTCATGGTGACGGGAAGCTCGGACACCACTTCGACCAAGCCCAACTCCGTATCGGCCTGCTCCAGGACAATCAGCATGGGCTTTTCGGAATCCCATTCCTTGATTGCCATTTCAAACTGTCGAAATCCGACGAAAGAAACCCGAAGCAAGTATTCATTGCCCGGGGCCAAGGTGATTTTGAATCTTCCCTCGTCATTGGATATCCCAAAGCCACCGATCTTTTGGGTGCTTTGGTTGATCGCCACCACATTGGCATAGGGAATCGGGCGATTGAGTGAGTCTAGGACTTGCCCAATCAGGGGCTTGCTTTGGCCGAAGGTCGAAAAAGCATATCCCAGAAAAAAGGCAAAGAGAATCAGTCTTTTGGAAAAAAGCATGTTGGTTTAGTCTTATGAAGTGGTAAAGTTGGAAGGTTGGAAAGTTGGAAAGATGCTTTGACTCTGTAAATCCTCCGGCAAATCGAGAATGGAAAGGATTATGACTTTACTAAGCCCGACATCGGACATCGGTCAACCGACATCGGACTTACATCAATTCCCAATCCGTATTGTAAATTGATTTCCGTCTCCGGACTTGCCTTGATAGCGGTTCATCATCTGCTTCATGCCTTCTTCCTGAACCGCCCGAAATTCTTCCCTCGTCACTTCCTTGCCCCGCTTGGGACGGACGATAGCCACCGGTTCGGCAGATGGATTCAGCTCGATTTTTTGGCAAATGAGCGTTCTCCCTGAGTTTTGCACTTCCAAAATCAGCCCTGGCAATCCAAAAAGATTTTCCGGTCCATGTGGAACGGGGATTTCTGGTGTAAACCACGCCGTCACCTGAATAGTATCCTTCACATTTTCCATTTCGGTCATTCCTGTGGAAAAGCGCTGAGAATCTACGATTCGTGTATAGGTTGCTTTTTGAGCGGTATAGTCCCCGATTTTTTTGGTTTCTCCGGTGAGTTCCCATTCAGCAGGCTCTAGGCCATCTTTGACCAAAAATTCCTTTCCCATCATTTCCTGCTCCTGTTCGTAGGTTTGCTCGGCGATATTTTTGTACAAAACCCGATCCTGACTGCCCTGATTGATCACGATCTGCATGCCGCCGGAGGAAGCTGTAGCCGGACCTCCGCCGAGGCTTTCGACCTGCTTCCAGTTGGACTCGATGGGGTTGAATGAAAGCACATACTCTCGCTCCATCTGCTTTTTGAGCTGGGCTTGGATTTCGGCCATTTGCTCGGGCGCCATTTGGGAGGAGTCCATTTCAAATTTGAAGGAAGAGGTAGACTTATAATAAGCCCGGCCGGTAAGACCTTGGGCCAAACTGGTGGTGACTGCTGCGGTCATCATCAAGAGTGTCCCGAAAAGAAATTTGAGTTTCATAGCTACGTGTTTTTTTACTTTGCAAATCAAATAAAGCACTTTCAAACACACCGTTAAGTACTGTTAACGAGTGTTAATCCGGGTTTTTCGCAGAAAAATATCCTCCTACCTTCGTAAAGTGAAAAAGCTGGAATTCAAACGGATCGGGATTTTAATCGGAGTGACTTTGCTCATCGCCATCGGGATGCAGACCTGGAGAATTGTATCTCAATTTGAATTGATCCAAACCCAACTACAAAGTGATATTCAGGAAAGTCTGGACCATTCGGTAGAAAATTACTTTGCAGACCTGGCCAAAACGGATGTGATTGCTCTGACGGATATTCCTGAAAGAGGTGATGAAGTATCCGACAGTCTGACCACCTTCACTCAAATTCGGGTCAACAAAGTAGACAGTGTAGACGGGCTTATCAATCGGGTCGCCAGAAGTCAACGAATATTTGAAACGATTCAGGATGGAGAAAAGGCAGGATTTGATTCTATTTTTTGGAAAAACCTTGAAAATGACTCCAGTTCCGGCTTAGTCCTGCTCGATTCCTCCCGAAGAATCGCATTGGATGAAAAAAACAGACTTCAGGTATTTTTTGGAAAAGATCAAGCAGACAGCATCAATAAACTGAAGATTTTCACCAGCAAAATCATCATCTCGATCACCCGGGACAGTTTGGATTTTGACAGAATCAATGCCTTTCTATTCAAGGAACTGGATCGGCGAGGAATTGACATCAACTACCGGCTGTACCAGCTTTCCGGTAAGGCAAAAGAAGACAGTCTCCTGCTCAGTTCTAAGGAAAAGATGCCTTTTCAGGTGACTTCCAGATCTACTTTTCTGCCTCCCGGACAAATTCTGGAAATGCATTTTGAGAATACCGCTTTGACCATTTTGAAAAGAGGCATGACTGAAATTGTGATTTCACTGGGGTTTTTGGCCATTATTGCCTACGCGTTTTACTACCTCTATCAGACGATCAAAAACCAAAAGGAAATCGCTGAAATCAAGCAGGACCTGATCGGAAATATCACCCACGAATTCAAAACCCCCATCGCCACAACCCTCTCGGCTATCGAAGGAATTGAAGTCTTCAATCCCGAAAATGATCAGGAAAAAACCAAGCGGTACTTGGGCATCTCCAAATCCCAAATGCTCAAACTGAACCAGATGGTGGAAAAACTGCTGGAAACAGCCACACTGGATTCCGATCAATTGGTCATGAAAAAGGAGGCCATCGAGCCCGAGCCTATGCTGAGGCAATTGGTGCAGAAGTTCCAGACCTTGGCTCCGGAAAAGCAATTCGACCTGATTCTCCCTGCCAACCCACAACCAATTTTCGCAGATCCCTTCCATTTCGAAAATGTAATTTCCAACCTGCTCGACAACGCTATTAAATACGGTGGAGACTCAATCCGAATCTGCTTGGATCAAAACGGCTTGCATAAAATCCGCATTCACGACAATGGCGGAAATATCAGTCCGGAACAAAAAGAGCGGGTTTTTGAGCAGTTTTACCGCATTCCCAAAGGAGACATCCACGATGTGAAAGGGTTTGGAATCGGATTGTACTACGTGAAAAAGATCTTAGAAAAGCACGAGGGACGGATCGAACTGGAAACCGGAAAGAAATCGACCACCTTTATCACCTATTGGCCATGAGCAAAATCAACGTACTGCTTGCCGAGGATGAACTGGCTCTTGGCATGATCATTCAGGAAAGTCTGGAGAGCCGGGATTTTAAGGTCAGACTGTGTGAAAACGGACAGAAAGCTTGGGAAAGCTACCAATCCCAAAAGCCAGATATCTTGGTCTTGGATGTGATGATGCCGAAAAAGGACGGATTTTCCCTTGCTGCCGAAATCCGCAAAATCGATTCCCACACCCCGATCATTTTCCTGACTTCGAAAAGCCAAACCGAAGACGTGGTCAAAGGCTTTGGACTCGGGGCCAATGACTATGTGCGCAAGCCTTTCAGCATGGAGGAACTTATCGTGCGGATCAAAGCGCATTTGGATCGACTCCGAACCCGGCAGAATCAAAGTGACTGGATTGCAGTGGGCAAGTATGAATTTCATCCCACTCGCCAACTTCTCAAATTCGATGACACTGAGACTCCCCTAACAGCCCGGGAAAGCCAACTGCTCCAGATGCTTTTGGAAAATGCTAATGACATCACCGATCGCACGCTGATTCTGAATCAGATCTGGGGTTCGGACGACTTTTTCAATGCCCGCAGCATGGATGTTTTTATCACCAAGCTTCGAAAAAAGCTGCAAGACGACCCGGAAATTCAGATTCTGAATGTGAGGGGATATGGGTTTAAGCTGGTTTGTTGAAACTTTTTCGGATTACAAATCCAACGATAGGAAATTCGAGATTGCAAATCTCGAATAGCGGATTGGTGTGTTGATATTCGAACTTTTCCAAAGTTTCGAACTTTGGAAAAGTTGACCCCAAACAAAAAAGACCTGAAACCAAGGAGGCTTCAGGTCTTCCTGATTATAATATTGGAGATCAATCTTTCTCTTTTTTCAGCCCGAGAGAATAATATAGCCCTAGCCTTGTCGATTGAATTCGCCTTTGAAAATTATAACTCTGACCATAAAGCTCATAATCCGTACTGATCGATCGACTCATATTTTCAGATCTGAAGAGTGTCAATCCAAAGCGTTTATACTCCATCGATATCCCATACTGATAGTTCATGTAGAAGGGATTGGGGATTGTTTCCACAGCATTAATTACATCCAGAATTTCCTGAGTCCAGTCTATTCCCTGAGGCACTTCGAGTTTGAAGGGCTCAAAATCCTGTATTGACCAGACCGGTACTGCTGCTAATTCCAAAATTAATTTGAATTGATTCTTCTTGACAAGGACATAGCTTATTCCCACCGGGAATTCGAAATTGTAGGTGGTAGTAAGCCCTCCTTTTGTGATAATGGGGCTATGTTTAGGAAATGATTCAGATGTATATCTTGCAAGCAAAGAAAGGTAAGATCTATAATATTGAACACCAAAGCTGGAACGAAATCGCTCAGAAAGAGCCCATTCAATTTTAAAGGATGGTATCAAAAAATAATCTCCCTTTTCGGTTTGCTCAAAAACAGAAACTGAATCAATTTGAACTACTGAATTGCTAAACGAGTATTCTCTCCCAGTGGCAATCCCAAATTTTAGGTTTTGCCCCAAGGCTTCAAGGTTTAATCCAAGAAACAATAACATCAATATTCTAATCTTCATGTGATTAGTCTATCCTTAGAACAAAATCTATCTGACCTGTCGTATACATTTTAGCGTCAGCACCTGTAGCATCATTACAATATTCTACAGGAGTCATGCCTAAATACTCATCGTTGTCAGAGGTAACTACGGTTTCTGTCCTAGTGTACTCGATCCCTGTTATTGGGTCCTTGTAGTTTACTTCCTGCTCATCTGTCACAGAGTCACCCGGATCATACTCATACCATTGTATTGTCATAGTCTGAGAATAATCCAATTTTACCCAATTAAAAATCTCTAAGTTACTAGGAAAAACCCACTCGGTCTTGCAATTAAATACACTACAATCTTTCCACTTACTCCGATCTACTTTTGGAATAAATTTTTTTATCTGGGCCAAATTTGATTGACTTGATCCGGTAAAGACGATAAAGAAAACTTCCGGCGCACCATCTGCCCAGTTTGAAGCTTCATTCAACCATCCCATCGTGGTAAATCTTACCCGGTCTATTCTTTCCCAATTGGAATTTAAATCGCGGTCACAACCAGTGGAACCACCCACGCCCCCAGGAGGATTGTCAATTAAACCACCACCACCACAGTAGTAATCCGTATAAAAGTAATAGTCATTTGTCCCATCGCTGAAATAAGGAGTAGCACTCTGCAGACAGGCATCTCCACTTTGGATTCGGGCTGCAGGATTTTTGGGAACTTTGACCAATCGCTCATTTTGGCTAATTACCAGCACAGGTATATCAGGTACAATTCGGGTATCATATTCTGAAACCGACCCATCTTCGGAAATCATGGGAACGAAAGGATTTGCTTCTAAATCCTGTTCGGGAGCTATATAGAGCACAGGAATCCCTTCTTCAATCTCAGAAAAATCAATCAGCCGCTCTTCTGGTCCTCTTAAGGCCACCTGCATCAGCGGATCAAATTCCAAGGAAGGCTCTGTCGTCCTAAAGTTGGATTGACTTCCAAACAAAGCCTCCTCAAAGGTGATGGACTTTGAATTGGGTCCGCCAAGTGATTCACCCTTGGTCGTGTAATACAGAAAGTTCAAATCTCCGTCAAACTGGTCTTGGATGTTTTCCGAGACAAACTTTCGAATAGATTCCTCCTGCAACCCGTTGCCTAATGCAGCAGCAAATCTCAAACCTGGATCTTTGGGATTAATACCCAATTTCTCCGCTTGAGCTTCTAATGCCAGTTGGGAATCAGGTACAGATTCCATCTCGCTACAGGAAAAAAGCAGCAAACCGGACACGATGACAGGAAAGACCTTTTTTCCCGCTTTTACAAAATCCCATTCTCCTTTGAATGGGGGGGGGGGTAGTTGTTAACATAAAACTTAAAATTAGTTGTTATAAAATAATTACTACAATTAAAAAAACTTACCTGAAAACGAACAAATATTTTGATAGAAAATCTTGAAATTAGTTGATTGTTTTTTCTATGTCCAAATCTGTAAAATTAAATTTTTCTTTTTTTACCAAGAATTACTTTTTATTCTTAAAAGTTTTGAGCATCCACGGATTAAAGGAAAGTATGGCTTAAACGACCCGGAAATCCAGATTCTGAATGTGCGGGGGTATGGGTTTAAGTTGGTGTGTTGATTACTTCTCTTGCGGCATCCTCGCCCCAGTCTCCCTCCACCAGTTTTCCAGCTTAGTCTTGAGTTCCGATACAACAAAGGGCAACTGATTGGCTAGGTTGGTTTGCTCCTTGGGGTCATTGGCCAGGTCATACAGCTCCACTCCGTCCCCGTCGAAAAAATAAATCAGCTTATAATCTCCCGACCGGACGATCGAGTAAGGCAAAACGTCCGGAGTACGGTAATGCGGAAAATGCCAAAACAAATCACGGGGGACCACAGAATTCTCTTCAAGCAACAATGGCTTCAAACTCACTCCGTCGCCGACTGCCGAATTGTCTCCCAAAAAATCCAAAATAGTAGGAATCCAGTCCATGGTGATAATCGGAGTGTCGACAATCGTACCTGCAGGGATCTTATTCAGCCAAGACACGATCGTAGGCACCCGAATGCCTCCTTCGTAGGGATAGCCTTTGAAGGACCGCAGGCCCAGATTGACCGTCACCGGATTTTCGGGATTCCCAATCAGGCCGCCATTGTCAGAGGTAAAGATGATCAGGGTCTTTTCCCGCAGTCCCAACTGCTCCAATTCAGCCAGAACCTTTCCTACATTTTGATCAAGGTTTTCGACCAAGGCCGCGTAGGTCGGATTTCTTTGTACTCCGGCTTCTTTGCTTTTGTACTTTTCTACCAAATCCTCCGGCCCCATGATCGGAGTATGCACCGCATAGGGCGCCCAGTGGATAAAAAACGGATTTTGTTTATTTCCCTTCAAAAAGCCAACGATCTCATCCCCTTCCCTATCGGTCAAAAACTCGCCTTTCTTTCTCGGAAGTACATTTTTAAGCATATAGTCCGGATTTCCATTGGGAGATAGATAGGGATCAAAATAGCTGGGAGGCTGTCCCAAGTCATTGCCACCGATATTGATCTGAAACCCCTGATCTTCGGGAAGATAGCCCTCTTCTCCCAGATGCCATTTGCCCACGTGTAGGGTGCGGTATCCCAGCTGAAGTAGGCGTTCGGGAAGGGTGATTTCTTCCAAAGGCAAAAAGCCCTGAATCTTAGGAGTCTTCAGGGGCTTATCCTCAAAGACTTCGTATTCCCCGGGATTTCCGGAGGTGGAATAGCCTTGAAATTTGGCTCGAATCCAGTCAGTGATCCCCAGTCGGGCCGGATATTTCCCGGTAAGCAATGCGGCTCGGGTCGGGGAGCAAATAGCCGCTGCGGCGTAGGATTGGATGAATCGCATTCCCTCTGCTGCTAGCCCGTCAAGATTGGGGGTTTCATAAAAGTCGCTCCCAAAAACGCCCAGATCTGTGGCTCCCAAATCGTCTACATGGATCAGGAGGATATTGATTTTTTCCCTTCCTTGAGCAAAAGCTTGAAGAGAAAAAAGAATTAAACAGATAATTATCAGGTTTTTACTCATTTCGAACCAGATTAACAGAGGATTTATAGGTAAGATAAAATCATTTAATTAAAAAATTCAGCCATTGCCGATGAAGTGTCCGTTGATATCAGTGTTGTTTTCAAAGTAAGGTTTATTCAGTTTAGTCCCAAAAGTCAGGGGAATTCGGGAAGACAGGCCAAGGTCTTCCCGAGCCTCTGCACCATAGTTCGAAAAGATGCAAAATTTCATAAAAAAAGCCCGAAATGTTCGGGCTTTTTACTTTTTCAAAAACTATGATGAAGGCTCAATTGCAATTGACCTTTACTCCATTGACTGGTGGTCTGATTCATCCAACCTGTCTGCAGGCGCAGATTATCACGAATTCCATATCCAAGACCCAAATAAGTTCGGTTTCGGTCAAATCGCTCCACTTCCCTTCCTCCTCCGATATCGGTTTGCCCGTTGATGAAGATTTCATTGTACAAAGCTAGATAAAGGACACTTTTCTTCAACTCGGTACCATTCAAAGGTACATTGACAAAAAGGTTGTACCGATAGCGGGTACGAAAATCTTGGTTCTCTACCCATCGCTGTTCGTATCGAAATCGATGAGTCAGGATGAATCTCCCTCCTACCTTTTGAGGCAGTAGGACTTCCTGATAAATCCGATTTTCCGGAACAGCATTCCTCCCCTCACCAAACTCCCCGGAGGAAATGAATGCATAGCCTAGGGTGAACATCACATTGGCATTTTGTGGACGGTAGGTAAATCCTGTCCTCAGCAGTAACTGTTCTTGGTCACCCCCCAAATCCCAGTATCGAAACTGGTAATCCCCCTGAATACCAAAGCCTTTATTCCCTATTTTTTTGGTAAAGAAATACATATACCAAGCTCCCAGCTGATCCTCATCCGGTCCGGACTGAGCCCAGGCAGGCATAGCCATAAGAGCAAAGAAAAACAGAATTACTACTTTTTTCATTGGATTCATTTAGTCTTTCATCTGCTTATTTGCTGGCCAATGAAGCATTGAAAGCCGGCAAGGAGGTGATGGTTTCCTCGATAAAATTCACATATCCCGTTTGCAAATCATAAACCGCTCCAACAATTAGGATATCCTCCCCGTCAAATTTTCTACTGAGTACAGGTTCCAATCCTCTCAGCATTTTGACTTGTTCGATTACGTTTTCCTTAATGGCTACATCAAGAACCTCTTTGGCTGGAAGGTTTTGTGCTTTGGCCCGAAGAGATGCGGGTTTGATGGAATTGATCAGGGTAACTACGTGACCCGGAGGATTGGCTGGCAGCTTCATGGCTGCATCCACTGCTCCACAGGACTGATGGCCAAGTACTACGATGAGCCGGGTTTTCAAGACTTCCACGGCATATTCTATTGTCCCAAAGGATGCTTCAGCCATCACCTGACCCGCAGTACGGGTGATAAACAAATCCCCCACCCCTTGGTCGAAGATGATCTCATTGGGTACACGGCTATCTGCACAACCAATGATTATGGCAAATGGCGCCTGACCAGCTTCTGTGTTCTTCAGGTCCTGATCGGTTTGCCTAGGATTGATACTCTTATCTTCCGCAAAGCGACGATTTCCGTAGATCAGCTTTTTTAGTCCATATACCGGATCAGCATAGGCACTGTCACGGTCTGCGAAATATTGGTTTTTCTCCAAATTGAGGAATTTTTCTACAGAAGGAGAAATTACCTGTCCTGACAAAAGGCCCGGAGAAAAGGAAAGGAAGGCAAGAATTATATAAATAAGTTTAGTTTTCATGATGTTGTTTTTTTGGAAAAGGCCATACCTCACCTGTTCATTGATGATTTTTTCACACAATGATTTTCCCTTCAAGAGAAATTTCCTCTTTAGGAGCACAAGCCAAGAAAATGACCAGCTAAGATTTTTTGATGATGTGTTGTGGAGAACCTATCTTTTCTGATAGGCCCAGAAACCTTAGAATGAACAGATTACCAAAGAAACCTCTGTAGAAACAGACTAGAATCTTTGAAATCAATCCAAGGATAAAAATCAGCTCAATTCGGGAGGGAAATCTATACTAAACAAGAAACCACTTTGTTCTTGAATTTGCCCAAATACATGATTTTGAGATTGGAGCCTACTCAAACTTTCAAGTTGGATAAAGTCAAATTCAATAAAAAACTTAGTCTTTTCGCTTTTGTCAGTCCGCTCTTCTTCCACCTCCAAGATCTCTACGATATTCCATCCGTAGTAATCATCTACCCAATCCAAGGCACTCAAGGTATTCACCACAGGTGCAAGGAGAATGATAAAAATAAATAAAGAGGATAATAAGCGCATTTTAGACACGATATCCCTTAGAACCATCCCAAAAAGTTTTGGTTTGGAAATTCATAAAATATTTTTGGTTTATCCTCAAATAATCCTGAAAACCATCCCTTTGAAACCATAAGAACTAACTCAATACCTTAGACTCTTTAGATAGGCTATACTTTTTGGTAAGGCTTCCAGCTCATGGTCACTTTCATCTTCGATAAACATGTGCTTAATGCCGATTTTATTGGCTTCTCGGAGAATCGCCGGAAAATCCAATTCCCCTTCACCTAGGGGAACATCATTTTCTGGGCCGGTCAAGCCAGTCATATCTTTAGGAGCCCCTTTCCGGAAATCCTTCAAGTGAAGTGACACCCATCTTTTTCCATATTTTTTCAAAAGCGCTGCCGGATCACCTCCTCCAAAATGGGTCCACATCACGTCCATTTGCAGAGACACGTACTTGGGGTCAGTATTTTCCACCAAGTAATCAAACAAGGTCCCATTGCCATAAGGCTGAAACTCGTAGCCATGCACATGGTATTTGAAAGTAATTCCGTTGTCTCTGAGCACTTTTCCCCCTTCATTAAATGCCTTGATTGCCCGATCTGCATCGGCTTTGGAAAATTGCCCCGTCTTGTGCGGAATCCAAGCACACATCACATATTTTGCGCCTAAGGCTTTGGCTCGATCGGCTACTGCCTGAGGGTCAGATTCCAACTGCTCGAAGCCCGTACCAGTCGAAGGAATCGAAATCCCTCTATCTGCAAGCATCTTCTTGAAATCCTCCACACTCACCCCTTGAGGTGCTCCTCCTTCAAACTCGGTGAAGCCCATTTGTTGGATGATATCCAGTGCTTCAGGAACGCCATTTTTCCATTGATTTCGGAAAGTGTAAGAAGCAAAGCCGAGGGGCACCTGAAGCATAGGGTCACCCTTTTTCTGGGCATGAGCTTCAGAAGGAGTAATGATCCAAGCAAATGCGAGGATAACTAGTAGAATTGTCTTCTTCATAGGTTTTTTGGGTAAATATTTCCCACAGATTTCACAGACTTACACAGATTTTCACTGATCTGTGTAAATCTGTGATTTCTATCTGTGCTTATCTGTGGGATTGGTTTACAAATTCAATTTATTCAACTCCTCCACCGCATAATTGGCAGCTCGGGCAGTCAAGGTCATAAAGGTCAGAGTAGGATTCTGAGTGCTTGCACTGGTCATACATGCCCCATCGGTCACGAATACGTTTTTGCAGGCATGCAGCTGATTGTATTTGTTGAGCAAGGATGTCTTGGGATCATTTCCCATGCGCACGCCACCCATCTCGTGGATGTCCGAACCCGGGGGTGAACCCCGATCGACCACATTGATATTTTTGAAGCCCATGCGCTCGTACATTTCCGACTGCTGCTCCACAAAATCCCGGGTCATCTTGTCATCGTTTTCTTTCCACTCCACTGACATGATGATTTTGGGAATGCCGTATTTGTCTTTTTCCTCCGTGGAAAGCCGCATGTGATTGGACTCCTCGGGTACCATTTCCCCCTGCATCCAAGCTGACATGCCCCAAAGGCCATATTTCGGATTGAGCAAGCTGTCACGAAGCGCATCTCCGATCAGTTCCCCATTTCCGCCCAATTGACGGCTGGCTGACATCCCGATGGCATAGCCACGGAGGAAATCCGTCTCCTGCCGATAGACATTACGGAATCTGGGTACATAAGCATGGCCTGGATTTCTTCCATCATTGAACTTGTCCAAAAAGCCTTCAAATGTCGCATAGCCACTTCCCCGGTAATTGTGACAAGTAATGAATTTCCCCATCAGTCCATTGTCATTTCCAAGACCATTGGGGAATCGGGAAGACTTGGAATTGAGCAAAATCGCATTGGAATTGATCGTAGAGGCATTCACAAAAATGATTTTTGCATAAAACTCAATCGCCTCTTTAGTGTGTCGGTCGATGATTCTCACACCCACTGCCTTACCTTTTTGCTCATCGTAAAGAATGGATTCTACTACTGAATCCGGTCGAATGGTCAGATTTCCGGTTTTTTCCGCCCAAGGCAGTGTGGAGGCATTGGCAGAGAAATAACCTCCGTACACGCAGCCCCGGTTACACATATTTTGGTTCATGCACTTATTCCGACCTTGATCTTTGTGAATCTGCTGAGGATCGGTCAGGTGGGCACAGCGGCCTTGGACTAGGTGACGGTCCGAACCATAGAGTTCCTTCAGCTTTTCCTTGTAGTACTGCTCCACACAGCTCAACTCGAATCCTGGCTGCACTACCTGATCTGGAAGTACATCCAATCCATCCCGACTGCCAGCAAAACCCACGAAAGTCTCCACGTAAGTATACCAAGGCTCCATGTCCTTGTAGCGAATCGGCCAATCAACTGCATACCCATCGCGTGCCGGTCCCTCCCAGTCGAAGTCTGACCATCTCTGCGTACCTCTAGCCCAAAGCAAAGACTTGCCTCCCACATGGTATCCTCGAAACCAGCGAAAAGGTTTCTCCTCAATGTAGGGCTGCTCATCTTCAGCCAAGGCCCAATGCATGGTCTCTTCTCTTCGCCAATTGGCCGCTCCGACCCCAGAACGCTTGTCTATGGGCACTACTCCCCGAAATTCAAATTCCCAGGGGGCTTTGGAGGCTGTAGGGTAATCTTCTATATGCCTAACCATTCGGCCCCTTTCCAGAACAAGTGTCTTAAGTCCTTTTTCACAAAGTTCTTTGGCAGCCCAGCCACCGGATGCACCCGAACCAATCACAATAGCATCGTAGGTGCGTTTATCTTTTGAATCTTGTAGCATGTCGTAATGAGTTTAAGCCTTGGAAGCAGGTACATCCACACATCCATGGTAATAGCCGGGAGCTACTTGGTAATCCCGATAGTTGACCATGACTTCTTTCACAGTAGTAAAGCCCATGATTGTATTGGATCGCATCAGACTGTAAAATTTTTCTTCCTCCTCTACCTCAGAGTCTTTGAGTGACAATAAGCTTTTCTCTTTTTCCTCTCGGGAAAAATCCAAAAAGCCAGCTTTCTCCAAAGATCTCAATTGGGCCTTGATCAAGTCCTGATCTTCTTTTTCGTAGCACTTTTCAAAAAGCTTGATCAAAAACTGATCTGTCCCTGTGCTAAGAGCTCCTATAGGTTTTGCATCTGAATTTGGCAAAATAGGAGGCAAACCCTCTGGAATAAAAGTATCTGCAATGGAGGCGATCAATTGCTCCTCCTCGAAAGAGAAAAAGCCCGCATGGGTCAGGCGGTCAACGATTTGCCATTTCCAGTCTGCAAAGACCAATCCAGCGATCCCTGCGACAGAACCTCCGATGATTTTCAGTGATTTGCGTCTATCCATAGTTTGGGTATTTTGGGTAAATACACAGGGTAAGATAGACGATTTTGGAAAAGCTTAAGCGGAATTTTCCAAGAATTCCATCAGCGGGAAATGATGTATTACCTATCCGAGTAATTCAAAGACAATCCGATAGATATGTAGCTTCGAATGACCTTATCTCTTGAATTACTGGATATCCCAATGGTAATAGGCCCCAAAATGGAATTGTAGCTCAAGTCAGCACCATAGCCCAGGTATTTTTCATCCTGAAATATCTCGTTTAACCAATCCTCATCTGACAAAGGATATTGACTACTGTATCCCAACCAATTCAATCCCATTCTAAAATAGACCTTTTTTATCGGAACTACCTGAAGGTCAGCTCCTAGTTTCAAAAAGTTGGAAGTCTGGACTTCTCCATAGTTCAATCCCCAAAACGGCGTATCCTCCAACCTTACACGCTGATACCCTCCGATAAAATATTCCTGATAGGATTTATTGAAATCCTGATTGGAAAAGATCAAGCCGCTTGAGACGGAAGGATGAAATTGGAATTTTGGACTTATCTGAAAAAACTTGGAATATCTCAAATTGAGCCTAGCATAAGGATCGGGGACCAAACTCTGGATAACCTCTTCAAAGATTGCAGCAGGAATTCTCACCGGATCTCCACCAATATCTACAGTCACAGAGTCAGTACCTTGAATAAAATTCACGCCTAACCAATCCTTCATATTGATGCCTATTTCCATCAAACCTTCTGCTCCTTTGGTCGGAAAGTTTCGGTCATTTTGGGAATTTCTGTAATAGCGAATTCTCAATCCCAAATACCTCTGGTAGGCATTTTTAAGTTCATCAGAAATAATGCTACCAAACCTAAACTTGGAAACAATATTTTCACCGTAAGCACCGAAGGTAAATGATTCTTTCAGAGAAGAGGTGGAAATCAACTGAGTTTCAATCCGGGTTTCTTTGGATCTGGTGATTTCCCGTTCTTTCCCTTCTTCATAAAAAGGGATTTCTTGATTCAAGTAATTTGCCCTTAGGTTAAAGGCAAATTTTTTCTCATTGCCGATGTATTTGTAATGGTCAAATCTGAATTTTGGATACTGACTGATATCAACCAAAAAGATGGATCGGGAAGATCGTCCGATCAATTCCCTGGCTGTGAAATTCAACAAAATCCCCGCTGAAAACTGGTTGTCATAATGGACCGCGGTACTTAATAATTGCTTAGGTTTTTCTTTTACTCTGATCTGCAAAGAGTAGGTGTCAGACTCTGCGGGCACCAGTTTGTAATCCACCTTATAAAAACCATTCACTCCAAAAATCCGATTGATTCCTTCCTCCAGTTGGTCCCGAGTGACTTCTTGATTTGGCTGAAGATTGAGTTTAGAAAGGATAAGGCTTGTTGGAAAAATTTCATTTCCAGTCACCTGAATCTCGGTAAATCGAATAGGAAGGGCCTCCAAGCCGATGCCCGAACTACGCGAGTTAATCCCCAAACTATCCGCAAGTTGTTTGAATTTTGGAAAGAAAATTTCCCCCGTTTTATCCCCGATTTTCAGGATGGAGTCAAAATCTCCGAAGCTTGCAGTGCCATAAGGTCCCAAATCGGGCTTGATATAGATATCCGTAAGGGCAATATTTTCGCTGGTTTTTCCAAGAGATTGAGCCATTGCAAGTTGCATCAATATAGCTCCGAATCCCTCCAACTTTTCAGCCTTGATAAAATCCTCATCACTGACATTCACACCGATGACAATATCGGCTCCTAACCCTTTGGCCACATCTACTGGGAAATTATTCACTACCCCACCATCTACTACCACAGTAGAATCCAATTGAAACGCGGTAAAGGCAGTTGGGATCGCAATACTCGACCTTAATGCATCGTGAAGGTACCCTCGGTCAAATACAATTGGTTCTCCCGTTCCGATATCCGTCGCTATACATCGAAACGGAATCGGGAATTCATCAAAATTGGCATATTTCCTTGCTGGCCAAGTATAATATTGCAGCACCTCGGAAAGCATCTGCCCTTCAATCAAACCGGAAGGCAAACCTATTTTCCCATTTCGAAAGGGTAACTCCACCAAATACCGGTTGTAATACTCTTTCTCTTCAAAAGCAATGGTTTCAAACCCAACCCGATTGGAAATAATCAGATCCCAATCTATCGATCGGATGATTTCCTCTATTTCATCAGGACTATACCCCATGGCATAGAGACCTCCTACCACAGAACCCATGCTGGTACCAACTACAAAATCAGGACGGACTCCGGCTTTCTCCATAGCTCGGATTACACCCACATGTGCCATTCCCTTGGCTCCCCCTCCGCTCAGTACCAATCCGATTTTTGTTTTTCTCGGAGGATCGTTGCTATTCTGGAAAGCAAAAACCTCACCCCAACTACCTAATAGTGAACAGAATATTCCAAGGATTATCGGGAGATATCGAACAGTTGATACTTTCAAGAGCAGCTTATTTTCTGTAATCCAAAGGTGCATTTCGATCTCCTACCAGTGCCTTGTAGGTGAAATCAGCACCTCTCCTGCGATTGAGCTCCTTTAGAGCTGTTTGGGTCACTGAGGGATTTTGGAAAATATCCATAGCTGTCAGCGTGAGGGTTTTTGCGGCAACAAGCATCCCTTTTTGACCGATGCTCATCCCTCCTGCGGCTACAGCCTGCCAAGTATGTGCCGACGTGCCAGGTACCCAAGTCGCAGCACCCAATCCTACAGTAGGTACCAGCCAGCTGATATCACCCACATCAGTGGAGCCTCCGCCTCCTTTTTCCTCGACCACAAAGGGAGCAATTTTGGTGGCATCGTCAGGAAAGGCTTTTACCCCTGAGGGAAAAGTCTTGATGATGTCCTCTGCAAAATTTCTTTCTTCGGGAGTGTAAGTTACGCCGCCCACAAGTTCCAGATTTTTATGCATGATTCGGGCCAAGGTCTCATTGGGAAGAAGGTTGTAAACTCCATTGATGATCTCATACTCCATTCGGGTCTGCGTACCCAAAGCAGCTCCTTCGGCCGCTTTGACCATTCGGTCAAAAATCTCTTTCACCACCTGAGCATCGGGATGCCTTACGTAATGATAGGACTCAGCAAAAGCAGGTACCACGTTTGGTGCCTCGCCTCCACGGGTGATGACATAATGCATCCGGGTCTCCATAGGTACGTGCTCACGCATCAGATTGACCATAAAATTCATGGATTCGACTGCATCCAAGGCAGATTTCCCTCGCTCAGGAGCAGCAGCAGCATGGGAAGCTTCACCATAGAATCTGAATTTGGTGGAGATATTGGCCAAAGAAGAGGTGGCTCCTGCCGCATTCTGAGAGCTGGGGTGCCAGTGAAGCATCGCATCTACATCTGAGATAAGGCCTGCTCTGGCCATATAGACTTTTCCGCCTCCGCCTTCTTCTGCAGGAGTTCCATACACTCGGATAGTACCCGAGATTTGATTGGCTTTCATCCACTCCATCACAGTAATGCCAGCTGCCACAGAAGCTGCCCCGAAAAGATGGTGTCCACAAGCGTGTCCTGCCCCACCTTCCACTACCGGTTCACGGAAAGGAACAGCTTTTTGAGATACACCAGGCAGGGCATCAAATTCCGCCATAATACCAATAACAGGTTTTCCAGAACCGTATTCCGCCACAAAAGCAGTGGGAATGTCGGCTACTCCTGCCTCTATCTTGAATCCTGCATCGCTTAGGGTTTTTTGAAGCAAAGCGGAGCTATTGGTCTCCAGGTAGCCCAATTCAGGATTGGCCCAGATCTGTCTGGCTATATCTCCGTAAAAGTCTGCTTTGGAGTCCAGCTTACTCAATACCTCATTTTGCTGACCCATTGCAGGTATGGATAGGATCAGAAATACAACTAGAAGGAGCTTATTCATTGGATTGATGGTTTGTTGGCAGTGAAAATAGAAAGTCTTTTCTCACAGAGGAAGAAAAATTCCAATCTGTTTTTCAGATTGCAATAGGGAATTTGGATGAATTGAATCAATCCAAGAAAAAAAATAACTATTCAGCTATTATTCAAAATTTTTCACCAGTGATTCCTCAATTCAAAAATTATAATTCTAACTTTTTGATACCCAACCTTTAAGCACTATGAATAAAATTTTGAAAATTACAGCCTACCTTCTTGGGGCTATTGTTTTACTATTACTCTGCGGGGTAGCCTTTCTTCAGTTAGCCTTCCCAAAAGTAGACCCGGCGCCAGAACTCGCCATCGAATACACTCCAGACCGGATCGAGCGGGGGTCTTACCTAGCCAATCACGTAGCTGTTTGCATGGATTGTCATTCCAAGCGTGACTTTTCCCTTTTCTCCGGACCTCCAACTCTCGGAACCTTGGGTGCAGGGGGCGACCGATTTGACCACAGTATGGGATTGCCGGGTGTTTTTTATGCCAAAAACATCACCCCTTTTGGAATTTCAGACTACACCGATGGTGAACTATACCGGTTGATCACTACAGGAGTCACCAATGATGGCCGGGCCATGTTTCCGCTGATGCCTTATATGTATTATGGAAAAATGGATCCGGAGGACATTTATGACATCATCGCCTATATCCGCTCCATCCCGTCCGTGGAAACCGAAATCCCAGACTCTGAGGCAGATTTTCCTGTAAACCTGATTCTGAGAACTATGCCCCAAAATGCAGAGATGGTGACCAAACCTGATCCTAAAGATCAGATTACCTACGGAGGCTATTTGGTGAATGCTTCCGGGTGCATTGAGTGTCATACACGAATGACTCCTCAGGGGGTAATTAATCATGAATTTGCATTTTCTGGGGGAAGAGATTTTCCTTTCCCCGATGGCTCGTTGGTAACCAGCTCCAATATTACTCCTGACCCGGAAACCGGGATTGGAAACTGGACAGAAGAGATGTTCATTCAGCGTTTTAAACAATACACCGATTCCACCTATGTCTTGTCAAAAGTCAATCCCGGCGAATTCAACTCCATCATGCCTTGGACCATGTATGCAGGAATGAAAGACGAGGATCTAAAGGCTATCTATGCTTATCTTCAAACCATCCCAGCTATGAAGAATGAAGTTGTAAAGTTTACCGCTGCCAATTGATTTTTGATCTTTTGATTTGACCTTGGATAGAGGGTCTCAGTTGTCTGGGGTCCTTTTTTTGCCTTTGTGACACCTGTCACCAAATTTTTGAAGGCTTAAACTCTATTTTTCGAAAGATTTTGGGGAAATATTCCCTTAATCGGAAATCACAAAATCCTTTACATAAGCCCTGAATTACCAATTCATGAAATCCTCAAGAAGAAAATTCATCGCTCAGTTGAGTGCTTTGGGAGCTACCACCGGACTTGCCGGAATAGCTTCTGCCTCCGCTAAGACTGAAAAATCTCCCAAAGAAATCCCCTCCTCTTTTACAGTTTCCATATTACAAACCACAGATGTCCACTGCCAGATTCATCCCCATGATGAGTTGTTTTGGGAAAATGGAAAATCTGTATTTCGGAAGACTGGGGGATATGCTCACATGAAGACTTTTGTGGAGAAACTCCGCAAGGAAAGTGAACACAGTTTTCTGATTGATACTGGGGATATGTTTCAGGGTTCGGAACTATCCGTTAAAACCACCGGCGAGGCCATGGTGCCCCTGCTTAATGAAATGGGCTATGACCTGTATCTCCCGGGCAATTGGGAAGTGATCTACTACAAAAAAGCCATGCAGCATCTTCTTGGATCTCTTTATGCTCCAAAAGTATGCGCCAATATGTACCATGATCTGGGTGATGGAAAAAAGGGTGAACTCATTTTCCCTCCTTACCACATCTGGACTGTCAATGGAGTAAAAATCGGGTTCTTGGGTTATACCGACCATTTGGTGCCCATCCGACAATCCCCCAACTACAGCAAAGGAATCATCTATACCAAACCTGAAGAAAACCTGGCTCACTACGTGGATGTGCTGAGAAATCAGGAAAAATGTGCTTTTGTGGCCATTATTGCCCATCTGGGTCTATCCCAGCAGCTGCATTTGGCCAACCTTCCAGCCTGCGAAGGTGTGGACTACATTCTGGGCGGAGATACCCACGAGCGGGTCAGAAAACCCATTCAATCTAAGTATGCCAAAGTAGTGGAGCCCGGAGCTTTTGGCTCTTTTGTAGGAAAACTGGAATTGAAAATCGAAAACGGAAAAGTGGTCAGTGACCGATATGACCTTTTGGAAGTTGATGCGGTAAGAAATGCTCCCGACAAAAAGATGACCGAATTGATTGCTCAAAATGAGCAGCCTTTCCAAGAGGACATTTACCAGATTGCAGGATACAGCACAGTACCGCTTTACCGCTATTTTGTGATCGAAAACCCAATCGACACCATGATACTTGATGCCATCAATTGGCAAGTACCTGAAGTGGATATAGTGCTTTCCAACGGGTTTAGATTTTGTCCACCAAGATCTACTCCAGACCAAACCGGAAATATCCCCATCACGAATGGATATATTTTCGATATGCTTCCAGTAGACAGCACCATCAGAACAGGTAAAGTCAACGGCGAACAAATCAAAAACTGGCTGGAAAAAGAATTGAATAATGTATTCGCAGCGGATGCATCGAAGCGATTTGGAGGATGGGTCATCAAATTCCGTGGAATGGAGGTTAAGTTCAATGCTTTCGGAGAAGAAGGGAAAAGAGTGCAATCAGCCTTAGTCCATGGACAGCCTTTAGACCCAAATCGGGTTTACAAAATATGCGCTTGCGAAAGAGATGGAGACCCGGATGATATGCTTTGCCGATTCAGAGGAGTGATGGATACAGAAAACACAGAATACACCCTTCACCAGGCAGTAAAAAATTACTTAGCGGAAAACTCTCCTGTCACCCCAACACCACCCAATTCTGCCGTAGCGCTCGATGCTCCGGCCACCTTGCTGACTCAGGTGAGTGGAGTGGATTATGAGTTCAGATAATTCAATTGCTAGATTCTTAAAAAGGAGAAAAGTGGTTGATCACCCCCAGAAAGCCGACGAAAGTCGGCTTTCGCTGTTTAAAAAAAGAGGAAACCTACAAAACTTGGTTAATCCTTTAGCTCCTCTTATATTTTGAAATTATAGTCGCCTCTGATGAAAAAGTCTTTTCCTTTTGCCTTAATTATCCTGCTTTTCTTTTCCTGCCAAAGAGTATTGAAACCCTCAGGCTGGGACACCACACAAATCGAAATCGCAAGAGATGAATTTGGAGTGCCTCATATTTTTGGAAAAAAGGACGCTGATGTAGCCTATGGCTTGGCTTGGGCTCATGCGGAAGATGACTTTGAAACTATTCAAAAAACTGTCTTAGCTGGAAAAGCATTGGCAGGAAGGGTGTTTGGGGAGCAAGGAGCGGGAGTTGATTTTTTTGTCCATTTACTCGAAACCAAGGAAATCGCCAAGGAAAAATATGAAACCACCTTTTCTCCGGAATTCAAAAAAGTCCTTGAAGGATACGCTGCTGGCTTAAACGATTACGCCTTGGCTCATCCTGAAGAAGTCCTATATGGCCCGGCTTTCCCCATCAATCCCAAAGAGATTCTTTCCGCCTATATTCTTTCGCTCGCGCAAATGTCCGGAGCTGATCGAGCTGTTCAGCAAATTGTAAACGGGAAGGTTGATTTGATCCCTATGGATTCCAATCCTAAAGGTTCAAATGCAATAGCAATTCATTCCTCCAGAACGGATTCTGGGAAAACTTTCCTCGCCATCAATTCCCATCAGCCACTCGAGGGACCAGTGGCCTGGTATGAAGCGCATTTGCAATCTGAAGAGGGATGGAATATCCTGGGAGGATTGTTCCCTGGAGGATCGATGATTTTCCACGGCGTAAATGAACATCTGGGCTGGGCGCATACGGTGAATTTTCCTGACTTTTTGGACCTATACCAACTCGAAATGAATCCGGAAGATGAGGACGAATATCTAGTCGATGGGGAGTGGCTGGAACTGGAATCCAAGTATGTCTGGCTAAAGGTGAGACTTTGGGATTGGATCACTTTACCAGTTCCCAAAAAAGTTTGGAAAAGCATTTATGGGCCAACATTGGTCACGGAGCAAGGCGCTTTTTCCATACGTTTTGGGGCTTTGCAACGAGTAGGTGCTCCAGAACAATGGTGGAGAATGAACAAGGCAAAGAATTTCGCCGAATGGGAATCAGCAATGAACACCATGCAGCTCACCAATTTCAACACGGTCTATGCAGATCGTTATGATACGATTTTCTATGTGAGCAATGGACTTTTGCCGAAGCGATCTCCAGGTTTTGACTATTCAGGAACTGTCCCAGGAAATACGAAAAAGACGCTTTGGACGGAATTTCATACATTTTCAGAACTACCTCAGCAGGTGAATCCCCCTTCAGGCTATCTATTCAACACTAATCATTCCCCTTTCAAGGCAAGTTCCTATACCGACAATCTTCATCCTGAAGATTATCCCACAGAGATGGGGTATATCCTCCGGGACAATAACCGCTCCATGAGATTCCGGGAATTGATGCCGGACACTGGAAGGATAAGCTATGAAGAATTCAAGCGGATCAAATTTGACCAGACCTTACCTAAAAAACTTGATTTCCGAACGGATATGGAGGTTTTGTTCCAATTGGTCACTTTGAAATACCCAGAACTTTCTGAACAGATTAAAACCCTGGCTACTTGGGATAAATCAGCAGGAGTGGAAAGTGAAGGCGCGGCTCTATTTGCCTTTATCTATTACTATTGGTGGGATGAATTTGCCAAAACCGGCAGAAGCTTTGAAACCGTTTTGACCGAGGAAGAGGCTATTCAGGGAATTCAGGCTGCTAAAACTCATTTTGAAACACACTTTGGAAAGTCTTTGGTGCCCCTTGGAGAATATCAAAAATTGGTAAGAGGAGATAAAGCCCTACCCCTCTGGGGAATTGACGATGTAATCGCAGCGATGCGCTCTACTCCATGGGAAAACGGAATGCGAAAAGGGGCTCAGGGAGAATCCTATATCATGATGGTAAAGTTTGGAGATGGACTGCCGGAGATAGAAACCATAAATGTCTACGGTGCAAGCAATCGACCAGAAAGTCCTCACTATTCTGACCAAATGGAATATTTTCTCAATCGGAAACTTAAGCCGATGAGCTTGGATAAGGAAACCGTCCTTAAATCTGCCAAGAGAATCTATAGGCCCGGGGATTAATTTTTGGCTTGATTTCTCTGATTCCCTCCCTTTTTCTGGCTAGTTTAGTGCAAAGAATACTGTCTTTCCTACCCCAGAACTATGAAGTGTCTATTTCCCAAAATCTTACTTGGAGTTTTTGCCCTAGCTATATTTTCCTGTAGTCCCAAAGCTACTTTCAGGATCATCGACAAACCAATTACCTGGAATGCGGAACGGGAACAACTTTCCCTTCAATACCTCAAAGACAGGCATGGGTTAAGCAAGACGACTGCTTCTATTGATCCACAGATGGTGGTGGTTCATTGGACAGCAATCAGCACCATTGAAGTCACTTTTGATGTATTCAATCCTTCAACTTTGGGAGGACGTGCGGATTTGACTGGAGCAAGTAATTTGAATGTATCCAGTCAGTTTTTGATTGATCGGGACGGGACAATTTTTAGACTTTTGCCCGATACCACCTTCGCTCGGCATGTTATTGGCTTGAATTATTTAGCAATTGGGATTGAAAATATCGGCAGCGATGATATGCCTTTAACCAAAGCCCAACTCAAAGCAAACGAACAACTTATTCGTCATTTAAAAAGAAAATATCCCATCGACTACGTGATCGGACACCACGAATACCAAAACTTTCAGGGCACAGATCTTTGGAAAGAAACTGACCCGAATTACAGAACTGTCAAAACAGATCCGGGGGATGAATTCATGAACAAATTGAGAAAAAACCTTTCCGACCTCAACCTTAAACCTGTACCCAAGCTTTAAATTTCCATGCGTTTTAACTCCAGATGGGTTCTTTGGACCCTGTATTGCTTACTTTTTTTAGCCAGTTGCAAGTCGCAAAAACCTTCCTCAACTCCTACCTCCAAACCTAATGGTGCGGTAACAGGAGCCCCAAAAACAGGAGAAACTTTACCAACCAAAACTCTTCCTCAACCTCCAGTAGCTTTAAAGCCTTTGAGCTACAGATTGCCAGATATCCCCAGGGAATTCAGGGGAGTTTGGATCGCTACGGTAGCGAATATCGATTGGCCAATCTCCTCCACAGCTTCCTGGGAAACCCAAAAAAAGGAGTTTACGGACCTTTTGGATTATTACAAAAACCTGAATTTTAACGCAGTTATCGTTCAGGTTCGGACTTCTGGTGATGCATTTTATCCCAGCCGCTATGCCCCTTGGTCCAAATATCTCACAGGGCAACAAGGAAAAGCGCCCTCCACTTCTGAAAATCCTTTGACTTGGATGATCAAGGAAACCCATGACCGTGGACTTGAATTTCATGCCTGGCTGAATCCTTACCGGGCCACCATGGATTTGAAAACCGAAGAGCTGAGCAAAGAACATGACTTTTATACCCATAGAAATTGGATGCTGAAGTATGGCACCAAGTGGTACTATGATCCGGGTTTGCCGGAGGTAAAAACTCATCTGCTCAATGTGATCGGTGAAATAGTAGACAATTACGATATCGATGCCATCCACTTCGACGATTATTTTTATCCTTATCGGGAACCCAAGCTGGAATTTCCAGACAAGGCCTCCTTTGACAAATACAAAAAGCCGGGCCAAAGCCGGGACGATTGGAGAAGGCAAAATGTGAATGAGTTAATCTTTGCCCTTAACCAAACTATCAAAAGCAAAAAGCCTTGGGTTCAGTTTGGAATTTCCCCTTTCGGAGTCTGGAGAAATCAGGACAAGGATCCAAAAGGCTCTCCAACCCGTGCAGGACAAACCAATTACGATGACCTTTTTGCCGACGTCTTGCTTTGGATGAAAAATGGCTGGATAGACTACCTAATTCCCCAGCTCTATTGGAGCATGGAACATCCTTTGGCTTCCTATCGCAAATTAGCTGATTGGTGGTCCAATAACAGCTATGGAGTCAACGTCTACATCGGGAATGGCCCATACAAAATCCGGGAAGATTCGGATGCCGCCTGGAAAAATCCGGGAGAAATCAACACCCAAGTCAACTACACTCGAACCCTGCCTCAGATTCACGGAAACGCCTATTTTTCTGCCAAATCCATTTATCAGAAAAATAGGGACATCGCCGATTTGCTGAAAAAAGAGGTGTACAACGAACCCACTCTTCCCCCTTCTTTCCAACCCAAAAGTCCAGCAATCATAGAGATTCCTGTAGTTTTTGATGTGAAAACTGACACGCAGAAAACCCAGATCAGCTTGGAAAAACCACTTGATCCGGCGATTCGCTTTGCGATGGTTCAGGGAGGAAATGACTTGAATACCCTACATGACGCTACCATCCACACCGCTTGGGTAGGTGGATCAAGAGTGCGATATTTAGAAGTGCCAAGTTTAAACACTGAATTTCTAGCTATCCGATGGATTGACCATTATGGCCGGATTGTTCAGACTCAGGTATTTCAAACCCCAAAATCCACCCGCCCATGAAAGACATGCTCGTAAGACTGATGGAACTGCCAGAAACCTGGGCTCTTGAAGCCAAGCTTCTGGAAAAAGAAAACATCGTCATTCGTAAAGCTATCGCCCCAGAAAAGCACCTGCTTACAGAATGGGTCAACGAGCAATTTGGAGCCTATTGGAAATCTGAGGTGGAAGTGGCTTTCTCCCGGCAGCCTGTCTCTTGCTGGATCGCCCAACGCGGAAATGAGGTTCTGGGCTTTGCTTGCTATGAAAGCACCGCACGGAATTTCTTTGGACCTACTGGCACCAAAGAATCTGAAAGGGGAAAAGGAATCGGGAAAATTCTCCTGATCAAAGCCCTGGAGTCTCTCAAAGAAATGGGCTATGCCTATGCCATCATCGGAGGTGTGGGACCGATTGAATTTTATGAAAAAACCGTGGGAGCCAAAGTAATCGAAGGTTCCGAGCGCAGCATTTACCAAAATCTACTTCGTAAACCATGACCCAAAACAAAACCAAATCCCCTTGGGTCTGGGTACCCTCGCTTTACCTCACCGAGTCCATGCCCTACGTGGTCATCATTACGGTCTCTGTGATCATGTACAAAAACTTAGGCATATCCAATGCCGATATTGGTTTATACACCTCCTTTCTTTACTTGCCATGGGTGATCAAACCCATCTGGAGCCCGATTTTGGAGCTTTTTGGCAATAAGAAAAAATGGTTTCTCAGCATGCAACTCATCCTTTCACTGGTCTTTTTGGGAGTTGGGTTAACGACTGGATTGGATCAGTTCTTTGTTGTGACTTTAGCTTTTTTCTGGATGGGTGCATTCGCCTCAGCTACCAATGACATTGCTTCGGATGGACTTTACCTCATTGCCTTAGACCCGGGGGAGCAAAGCTTTTTTGTTGGATTGAGAAGTACCTTTTACCGGGTTGGGATGATCACCGGACAAGGACTGATCGTCATCCTAGCTGGGTTTCTGGAAGAAAAATTTGGAGATCCTACCCAGGCTTGGTCCTGGACTATGATCGGAGTTAGTGGACTCATGCTTCTCCTTACAGGCTTTAATTATCTGGCTACTCCCCAAGTGGTCGAGGAGCGAGTGGCAAAGGAAGACCAACCTAGCTTTGGGAAGGTATTTACAACCTTTTTTACCAAGAAAAATATCGGCCTCTCCTTAGGTTTCGTCCTGCTTTATCGATTGGGAGAATCCCAATTGGTAAAGATGGCCTCTCCATTTTTCTTGGATGAAAGAGTGGATGGTGGTTTGGGCTTGAGTACTACTGAAGTCGGATTTATTTATGGTACTCTTGGCGTAATTGCTCTGCTATTGGGAGGAATCCTAGGCGGTATCGCGATCTCCAGAGATGGCTTAGGCCGTTGGATGATGCCGATGGCCTTTGCGATCAACGCCCCAAACATTGGCTATATTCTCCTTTCTTGGCAACAGCCAGATTCAATCACCTTTGCCGCTACGGTGGTTACTATTGAGCAGTTTGGCTACGGCTTTGGCTTTGCTGCCTATATGATCTTCCTGATTTTCTTGGCAGAAGGAGCATTTAAAACTGCCCATTATGCCTTGGCAACTGGGTTTATGGCTATGGGAATGATGCTACCCGGCATGCTCAGTGGCTACATGCAGCAGTGGTTGGGTTATCCGGGTTTCTTCGTCTGGGTAGTGATCGCTACGATTCCTGGATTCGCGATGGCTTATTTGGCTAAGTATCCGAGGGAATTTGGGAAAAAAGCTTCTTGATTTACGAGTTACGAATTACGATTTACGAGGTGGTGAAATGAGTTGACGTTACTTTACCACCTCCAACCTTACAACCATCTAATTTTCCAATGCAGAAATCCCAAAAAATAGCCCAATGCTTCTCGCCTGCGGCGTTTATTCACGACACGGAGAAAAACTACCAAGCCATCGAAACGCTAATTCGGGAGCAGGAAATCGGAGGGCTGACTTTTTTCCATAGCAGGCATTCCGCCGCAGCCAACTTTGAAAAGCGGGCTGAGGTGCTGGATGTCAGTGGGACTTTTGAAAAAATGATCGGGCTGATCAACCGTTACCAAGCAATTTCCAAAATTCCTCTCCTCATCAGCATCGATGGGGAATACGGCTTGGCCATGCGAATTGAAAAAACGCCTCAATATCCTTTTGCGATTACCTTGGGAGCTTTGAAAAAAGATGCTGAAAAATGGGTGGAGGAAGTTGGTTTTCGAATGGGAAAAGACATGAAGCGTTCCGGAATTCACCTCAATCTTGCTCCTTGTGCCGATGTCAACACCAATCCAAACAACCCGGTGATAGGCTATCGGTCTTTCGGTGATAATGCTAAAAAAGTAGCCAAACTTTCCTTTGCTGCCTATTCAGGGATGAAAAGGGCAGGAATCGGAGCATGCTTGAAGCACTTTCCGGGCCATGGAGATACGGAAACTGATTCTCATTTGGGCTTACCCATTTTGCACAAATCCAAAGCCCAACTACAAGTAGAGGAACTTCTCCCTTTCCAATATGGAATCGATCGGGGTGTGGAAATGATCATGGTGGGACACTTGGCTGTGCCTGCACTGACTGGGGGAAAGGAAATTCCGGCAAGCATAAGCCGCGAACTGATCACCGATTTGCTCAAGGGGGAAATGGGTTTTAAAGGGCTCGTAATCTCTGATGCGCTGAATATGAAAGCAGTGGCCAAGCATTTTCCCGAGCCAGGAATGCTGGAAAGGGAGGCATTTCATGCCGGCAATGACATCCTTTGCTTTTCAGATCATGTGAAAGAGGGAATTGAGAAAATTTCCCAAAATGCATCAGAGGAGGAAGTGGATGCGGTTTTTGAAAAAATCATGGATTTGAAGAAGCGCTTGGGCGTGATGGACTTTAAGCCTATTCGAGTTCCTTCTTTCGATTGGGAAAGTCATTCCCAACTGCAAATTGAATTGGCAGAAAACTACGTTTCAGTGATTTCTGGAGAGATCAATCAAGCAGAACTCAAGGCTTTAGCAAAAGTCGAAAAACTGGGATACCGGGAATATTTCACTCAAAACCCAAGTGTTTTTTCCCAGCAACTTAAGCTGGATTTTTCTCCAGTCGAACAGGCAGATAAAGTGATTTTAGCCGTTTTTGTCCCAAGTCATAAGCCCTTGAATCAATTTGGGATGGATCAAGCTGTGCTGGATGAAATCCAAGAATTGGCGAAAACCAAGTCTTGCATTTTGATTCATTTTGGAAATCCACTGGCGCTAAAGCATTTAGGAAAACTGGAAGATTTTGAAGCGGTGATTTGTGCCTATCAGGGATTTGAGGAGGTGCAGGAAATTGTTAATGCTCTTTTTGGTTAATTGGAAAAGTATTAGGTACTGAACGCAGCTATGAAATAATAATGCTGGTTTATTTTATCAGAAATCCATTAAATATTTCAAGTCATTTAGGAAGGATTATGCAAAATAAATAATTGATTATAACCAACTAAATTGAAAAAAATCATAAAAATAGAACGGTTGGGTAATGGGAAATCAAAAGTTAACTTCAGTTTTCCTTTATCTCTCTTTGATTTTTTTTTATTAGTTCTCGGGATTAGTATGATTGTTCTTACTTACATAAGTTGGAAAGAAAGCTATTCCTTGACAACAAATATTCTGGTTAGTGTTCCAGGATTTTTTGGTCTATTGTTGGTGGGCACATTTATCGAACTTGCTGCTCTAAATTTCAGGACATTAACCGTCAATCACCAAACTGGAACTGTTGTACTCAATTTTTTATTCAAAAAATCAAAAATTCAGATTAAAGATGTGAGCTTCGTTTTGGTGAGGAAAGAATTAGTCAAAGGAATTTTAAACTCTAATGGTTTTATAAAAAACCCAGACTCAATTAAGAACTCAATCTACCTTATAATGAAAAAGGGAAGATCAATTAAACTCATTGGATTAAAGGGTGTACATATCAATAATCAGAATTCAGTAAGCGAAATGAATAACCTAGGAAAGCGTTCAGCAAATGAGATTGGAAGCTTACTATCAGTGAAAGTCTTGAGTGAGTGAAACAATCCAAGATTATGAAATCCAAAAAGAACTTTTAATCCTGTATCCAAGTGATTACATTTACGTATGTTTCTTCTGGAGAAAACCTCAGAATTCGACAAGTGGCTTAAAAAACTGAATGACAGGAAAGCCAAAGCTAAAATCCTCTTGAGGCTACAACGAGTAGAAGCAGGGAACTTAGGAGATGTCTCTTCCGTCGGCGAAGGAATCGAAGAATTTCGGATCCATTATGGTCCGGGTTACAGAATTTACTTTCGGAGACAGGGAGAAAAAATCATACTCTTACTTGTGGGTGGGGATAAGAGTTCACAGGAATCCGACATCAAAAAAGCAAAAGCTCTCTGGAATCAATACAAAGAAAACTAAATGGATACCACAAAATTTGACATTGCCGAGTACCTCGATGATGAGGAGATGGTTCAGGAATACCTGAATACTGTACTCGAAGAAGGAAATGCCCAAGAAATCATCGTTGCTCTTGGCCATGTGGCAAAGGCGATAGGAATGTCCCGCATTGCTGAACAAACCGGACTCAGCCGTCCAAGCCTGTACAAAGCCCTTTCCCCAGACTCCAAACCTCAATTTGAAACCATTTTAAAAGTAATCCGGGCGATCGGGGAAAACTTCCAATTAAAGGCTAGCTTGTAATTTTTTCATACCTAATCAGGTTTTTTTGAATTGGCGACTAAAAATGACAAAACCTTCCAAGGAGGTTCATTATTAGGAAAACATTACCATTTAGGATCAATTAAACAAAGACTTTTTCACTGGGATATTTAACCTTATATTAAGGTCTTTTGCTCATTCTTCCCTACTCCATCAAATGTCCAAAATCTATAAAACTCCAGATGTATATGTAGAGGAAATCAGCTCTTTCCCTCCTTCTGTAGCCCAAGTTGAAACGGCTATTCCAGCCTTTGTCGGGTATACTGAAAAAGCAGAAAAAAATGGGAGATCCTTACTCAACCAACCCACAAAGGTTCATTCCTTTTTAGAATTCCAAGACTATTTCGGTGGGGATTATATTTCCAAATTTCTTCTGGTTCCCAAAATCCCTCAAGATCCCAGCCCTATCAGAATCGGAAATCAGGACTTTAGCCTCCAACTTAAACCTAACCAAAGAGCTTACCTTTTTCGGGCTGTTTCGGATTTCTTTTCTAATGGAGGAAAGGCCTGCTATGTGGTTTCTGTAGGAACTTATGGGGAAAAGGATCAAGTGCCAATTTCAAAAGAGGGACTTTTGGGAATTACTTCTTCGAGGAATTCAAGCCCAAAAGGATTAAAAGCATTAATGGACCTTCGGGAACCCAGCATTTTGGTGATTCCGGATGCGGTGGCATTGGGCAGCCAGAGCACCGAGGTGTATCAGGAAATGCTCAAACATTGTCATGAACATGGAAATCGGTTCTCGATTTTTGATCTTCACAATGGATTTGAAGAAATGAATCCAAGAGGAGATTGTATTAATGAATTCCGAAATGGAATTGGAAATTCAAACCTTAGTCTAGGATCTGCTTATTACCCTTGGTTGGATCGACCTGAAAACCAACTTTCCTTGAATTTTTCCAATCTTGACCCTCAGATTAAGCTTTCAGAAATTCTATTAGAAGAGAATGCACTGGAGGTTTTGAATTCCAATTTATCAATCGAAAAGGATCTGCATTTGGGCTTGTTGAATACCAGTCCTACCTATAAGCATATCCTTAAAGCGATGGGTAAAATCCTAAAGCCCTCCCCTATTTCGGGTGCGATAGCCGGAGTATTTTCCAGAGTGGATTTAACTCGAGGAGTTTGGAAAGCTCCTGCAAATGTAGCCCTAAATGGATTTGAAAAGCCATGTGTTTCTATTTCCACAAATCAGCAGCAAGATCTAAATGTTGATTCTACTTCAGGAAAATCCATAAATTCCATCCGACATTTTCAGGGAAAAGGCCTTCTGGTTTGGGGTGCCAGGACGCTTGCAGGCAATGACAATGAATGGAGGTATATCCCCGTCAAAAGAACCTATTTGATGGTCAGAGAATCCATACACTCAAGCCTGAACTCTTTCGTCTTCGAACCTAATGATGCCAATACTTGGGCTAGAATACGAGCAATGGTAGAAAATTTTCTGACCTACCTTTGGAGAAGTGGAGCTTTTCAGGGAATCAAACCCGATCAGGCTTTTTTTGTCCGAATGGGATTAGGGCAAACCATGACTTCTCAGGATATTTTAGAAGGAAAAGGAATTATAGAAATCGGAATGGCCTTAGTCAAGCCAGCAGAATTTATCTTGCTAAAATTGAATTTGGCTTTTCAAGAGGCTTGAATACAATCAGTCCAAGTTCACTTTAATTCAAATTCTTATTTCCTTTAGTATTTCTCTAGATTGAGAAAGAATAAGCCTTGATAAAGCGAGAAGGATAGAAGGCATTTCTATAGAAGAGTAAGCTGACATGGATTTCAAAACAGAGAATGCAAGGTTAAAAATTGGAGAAGGAAAGATCAGCGGATATTTATCCATTTTTATTGGAGTTTGTTCCTTTTTGTTTACCGTCTGCCTGTATTTCCCCAATGTTTTAACGACTTCAGAATTTCGTCATTTGTACACTGAAGGATTTGTGGAAGCATTTATCCTTTCTCTTTTGGTATTGGGAATTGGTTTTGCCTTATCCAGTTTTATCCTTCGTAAAAAAGCGGATATCGCAGCGATAGGATTGGGATTTCTATTGTCCACCATCCTTCTATTTTACCTATTCCCGGGACAAACTTCAGAAGTTTCAACTCTTTTCACCATCGGATTGGATTGGCTGGTATTGGACATTTTCTTTACCTCAGCCATTTTTATTCCGCTTGAATTATTTCTTCCTAAGCGTCTTGACCAGACCAAATTCCACTCGGAATGGAGAACAGATTTGGCTTATTTTATTTATAGTCATTTATTGGTTCAAATCCTTGGGATCATAATCCGAACACCTGCAGCAGTTTCTTTTTCGGGTTTGCCGATTGCTGAAATCCAAAGTAAAATCTCTGCTATAGCCTTTCCGCTCCAATTATTTTTAGCCCTTTTCATCACCGACCTTTTTCAATGGACCATTCATTTTCTTTTCCATAAAGTCCCTTTTCTTTGGAGGTTTCATGCCATACATCACTCGATAAAGGAAATCGATTGGCTGGCTGGATCAAGAATTCACCTAATCGATCTGATTGTAGTCAGGTCTTTCACCTTTATCCCAATTTATGTATTGGGGTTTAGCAATGCTGTATTTCTGACATACTTGGTTTGGGTATCCATTCAGGCAGTTTTGGCACACTCCAATACGCGAATAAATTTTGGTTTTTTGAAATACATCTTCGTCACACCACAATACCATCATTGGCATCATTCAGCTGAAGCGGAATACTACGATAGGAATTTTGCCATCCACTTTCCATTTATTGACATGATCTTTGGGACCTATTTGAACAAAGGAGATGAATGGCCCAGTAAAACCGGATTGAATGATCCTGAAATGCCAAAGGGAATTTTGAAGCAAACTATTCATCCCTTCAAAGTGAATAAATAGGAGGATGAGATATTATTTCTCCACCGAAAACTTATACTCAATCTTATGCTCGTATTTCTCCCCGGGATTTAAGATCGGGCTTGGGAAGTTTTCATGATTGATGGCATCAGGCCAATTTTGGGATTCGAGGCAGAATCCCCAGTGCTTGTCATAAGTCTTGCCATCTGCTCCGGCAAAATTGGCCAAGAAATTTGCCGTGTAAAACTGCACCCCCGCATTATTGGAATACATATCCATCACCCTTCCGGATTCCGGATGCTTAACCCGTACAAAGTGCTTCATTTCCGGTGTTCTTTCCATCTTCATGACCATATTGTGGTCAAAGCCGCCGACATTAGCTGCAATTTGATCGCCTAGGATTTTTGGAGTTCTGAAGTCAAAAGGAGTTCCTGTCACATCTTTCACCTCCCCGGTTGGGATCAATTCCTCATCTACAGGAGTATAATAATCTGCCCAAAATTGGAATTCATGATCCAGAATATCCCGCTTGATTCCCCCTAGGTTAAAATAGGTATGGTTAGTCAGGTTGAGAATGGTCTTTTTGTCCGTGGTACTTTCAAAACGGATTCTCAAGGTATTGTCTGTGGTCAACTCCATCCAAAGTGTAGTTTGCAGATTGCCGGGATATCCTTCTTCTCCATCCACACTGAGATAGGTCATTTTTACTCCTAAGGTTGAGTCACTCGAATAAGTCTCTGCATCCCAAACTTTCTTATTAAATCCTTCTACTCCTCCATGAAGGTGGTTGTCTCCATTGGTTTTAGCCAAGGTATATTTTGTGCCATCCAGAGTAAACTCAGCATTGGCAATCCGATTCGCAACCCTACCGGCGGTAGCTCCAAAGAATGGGTTTGGCTTGGTCAGGTATTCTTCAACCGTATCCAAAGTCAATGTGATATTTTCCATATTCCCGTTTTTATCGGGAGCTATAATTTTTGAAATCAATCCACCATAGTTGGACATTTCTACTTGCATGGTGCCATTGTCTAGGACATAATGATAAACTGGCTTTCCATTATGTTCAGCCACTTGTTCTGCTTTGATCATAAGATTGATTTCTTCTTTAATAGGTTCTTGGGTTTGTTTTTGTGAGCAGGCAAAAGCTAGTGAAAGGATAGCAGCTGTGCCTAGGATTAAGGCGTATTTCATGGGGTGTTTATTGCAAAATTGAAAGATTTTAAAATTGGAAAATTAGAGAACGTCCAATTCCGGTTTAAAGAGATTGAAGTTCAAAATCTCCTCGTAAATCGTACTTCGTAACTCGAAATTTATTGCCTAAGGTACTTCTGCCGAATCAAATTCAACTGCAATTGCAACTCATCTCTTTGGATGAATTTTCCCTGAATCATGATCGCTTGAGGCTTTTGCATAGTAGTCAAATCTTCCAAAGGATTCTTCTGTACCATCACAAATTCAGCAGCAGCACCTGGCTTCAGGACTCCCCATTCCCCACTTTCCTCAAAATAATCTGCACAGTTCACCGAACCCGTTTTCAAAATCTCATAATTCGACATTCCGGCTTTTGACATGGACTCGATTTCTCTGTGAATAGAAAATCCAGGAACGTTGAAGACTTGCGGAGAATCCGAACTCATGATCATCGGCACACCGGCTTTGTGAAGGTCAAGGAAAAGTTTTTGTCTGAATTCCAGGTAAGGCTTGACCTTAACCTCCGCCAAAACACCATCCGCTTCCAACTTGGATTTGGTATTGTACCATTGCGTGGTCAGCTGTCCCGGCAAGTAAAACATCTCAGGCTGCTGGCGCAATTCATAGGCAGGTTGGTAGCCAAAGTAGCGTTCAAACAAAGTCAGAGTGGGCGCAATCCAGGTTTTATTTTCCAAGCAAAGTTGAATCAATGCATCAAGTTTGGCTTGATCTACCTGACCCACCAAATTCATATTGAATGGGCCTGAAACTGTCGGGTCAATGGTTGTTCCATCCGGAAGCATTGCCTCCAAGAACCCATCGATGTGCTCGACAGAACGGTAGCCATTTTTCACCGAAGTCACCAAGCCCACATCCAGAGAAACATGTCCTCCATAATAGATTCCGGCTTTTTTTGCTTCATCAGCTATCGCCAGAAACTTAGGATCATCCAGACCGGGATGAAGTTTCAGATGATCATATCCAGCAGCTTTTTGATCCCTTACCATTTTTCTACCTGAATCAGGATCAGCTACAGAAGTTCCATTTAGCGATGGCCCTGAAATAAACATTCGAGGACCTGTTAATTCTCCTGCCTCAACTCGCTTCTTTAATTCCAAATGGGATTCATGGCCTAGCATACTTCGGATCCTTAGCACTCCGTTAGCCAGATACATCCACAAAACCTCCTCTTGAAAAACGGGGCCGAATTGCTCTGGATTGGGAAGATGCGCATGAAATTCTGCCAATCCCGGGAAAATATACATCCCTCTTCCATCCAATGAGCGAATACCCGCAACGGTAATTTCATCCTCAGGTGCAATTTCCATGATCACTCCATCCTTGACGTAAATCGAATGATCCTCAAGGACCTGATCATCCTGCATGGTGATGATATTCACATGATTGATGACCAATTCCTGTGCTTCTGAAGGAACCAAAAAAGTACAGGTCAAAAGGAGGAGGAGAAGGATTTTAAAAGGTTTCATAAGCGTTGGTGGTTAATGCAAAACTTAATTTCGCCCTTTCCCAATTGGAAACCAATCCGATGGTGGATTTTTTGTTTTTCGGCAAAGTCAGAAAGGCTCACAGATAACACAGATTTACACGGAAAATGAATCTGTAGATATCTGTGCCATCTGTCAGAAACAAAAAAGGACTGGAAAATTCCAGCCCTTCTGATTTATGAATTCCATTGCGTGTGGTAAAACTTCCCGCTTGGATCGTCTTTTCGCTGGTAGGTATGTGCTCCAAAATAATCTCGCTGTGCTTGAATCACTGATGCGGAAGACTCTGAGGTGATTCTTCCTAGAAGGTAATTGATTCCAGCACTCATTACAGGTAAGGCAAAGCCATGAGTCAAGCCCAAACCAACCAATTCCGCCAAGGCTTTTCTCCCTGAAATTACCTGCTCCTTAACGCCTTTCATTTCAAAGAAAGAATGGGCATCAGAATAGTTGGAAGAAATATTTTCCATCAAGCCTGATCGGATAATACATCCATTGGTCCAGATTCTGGAGATTTCATTGAAGTTCAATTTCCAATCCTTGGTATCCGAAACTGTTTTCATAAGTCTAAAACCAACTTCATGATTGATGATTCTGGCCAAAGAATAAGCTGCTTTGATTTTTGGAAGCCAGGAATCTAAGGAACCTTCTACTTTTTGGAATTCATGATGGAAAGTCTTTGAAAATGCCACTCGCATGGCTTTCTCTCCCGAAACTCCGCGGGCATTCACCGCTTCAGCCAGTGGACTATAAGGAATTCCATATTCCAAAGCGGTTGTCAAAGACCAAGCACCAGTTCCCTTTTGTCCGGCTTGATCCAGGATTTTATCTAATAGCAATTCTCCGTTTTCCTTGAAAAGGAGCAAATTTGCAGTGATCTCGAGCAGGAAGGATTTCAATTCTCCCTTTCCCCAATCAGAGAAAATTTCAGAAACCTGTTCTGCACTCAGGCCAAATCCAAATCGCAACAAATGCGTCAATTCAGCCAAAACCTGCATCTCCCCGTACTCAATGGAATTGTGTACCATCTTGATGAAATGACCTGAGCCTCCCGGGCCAACATAGGTCACGCAAGGCTTTCCGTCTTTATCTTTGGCAGAGATTCTTCCCAAGAAATCCTCCACCTTGGCGTAGCCTTCGGCATTTCCACCCGGCATGATGGACGGACCTTTTCTCGCTCCTTCCTCTCCTCCGGAAACTCCCATAGGCAAAAAGTGCATGTCGACTTCCTTCATTCGATCCACCCGTCTTTCAGAATCTTTGTAAAAGGAATTACCCCCATCGATGACCAGATCGTCTTTATCCAAAATCGGAATCAACGTATCCAACTGCGCATCAATAGCAGCGCCGGCAGGAATCATCATTAAAATGCGACGGGGTTTCTCTAAAGAATCCACGAACTTTTGCAAGTCCTCGAAGGCAAGCATGTTTGAAAACTCCGGGTTTTCATCTACGACTTTCTGAGCAATTCCTTCTTCTTTTCCTGCCACAAATCGGTTGTAAAGTGATACAGGAACGCCCTTTTCGGCCAAATTGAGTGCAAGGCTTTTACCCATCACACCCATTCCGATCACTCCCATTTTCATTTTCATAGGTTGAGATTTTAAGTAGTTAAGGGAATTCTCCAGCATCTCTTCCGGAGCCCCTGAAATATCCAATAAATAACCCTCCAAAGGTTTTTCCCAAACAGCAATTTGGGAATCCAACATGCCGGCCTTCATGTAATGATTCCTTCGCGCCAACATTCGCTCCCAGATCAAATCCCTTTCTCCGGTCAAATGAATCCAGCGTAGATTTTCTGATACCGAAAGCTTTTCTCTGTATGTATTTTTCAAAGCGGAGCAAGCCAAAACTGCTCCTCCCTTAGTTTCCGAATTTAACAATTGATCTGCCAAAGCCTGAAGCCAAGGCTGCCTGTCCTCATCGTTAAGGGGATGACCAGCACTCATTTTGGCGATGTTTTCAGCAGGGTGAAAATGATCGGCATCAAAAAAGGGAAGTCTGAGCCTTTCGGCCAATAAAGTCCCCAGCGTGGTTTTTCCTGTACCGGAGACCCCGGTGACGATTACAAGCATGGGGCGAAGGTAACTTTTTTGCGATCAACAGACAACGGCCGACAGTCCACCGAATTAAGAATAAGCATCCCTCGGTGGACTGTCGACTCCGGTCCATGGACTAATTTTCCAATCTTCCAATTTTTCAATCCTCAAATCCCTACCTTTGCGCCTTCAATTCCAAGATTCATGATTTCAGTAGATAACGTGTCCGTCATGCATGGCGGTTCTCCGCTTTTCAGCAACATCACTTTCAACATCAACGAAAGCGACAAAATCGCCTTGATGGGTAAAAATGGAGCTGGGAAATCCACTTTGCTCAAAATTATTGCTGGTCAAACCAAACCTACTTCTGGTGCAGTAGCCGCACCCAAAGGCTATGTTGTCGCATACCTTCCACAGCATCTCTTGACTGCGGATGATTGCAGTGTCATGGAAGAGACGTCCAAGGCTTTTGCAAGCTATTTGGGAATGAAGGCTGAAATTGACCGAATCAATGAAGAATTGACAGTACGTACGGATTACGAATCCGAAGAGTATTACAAGTTGATCGAACAAGTCTCCGAATTGAGTGAGAAATTTTATGCCATCGAAGAGGTCAACTATGAAGCTGAGGTGGAAAAAGTACTGCTGGGTCTGGGTTTTGTTCGTGAGGATTTTCAGCGGGCTACTTCAGAGTTTTCCGGAGGCTGGAGGATGCGTATCGAGCTCGCCAAAATCTTGCTCCAAAAGCCCGATCTAATTCTACTGGATGAGCCTACCAATCACCTGGATATCGAATCCATCCAATGGCTGGAGGACTTTTTGATGAATAAAGCCAAAGCAGTAGTGGTTATCTCCCACGACCGTGCCTTCGTGGACAACATTACCACTCGAACGATCGAGGTGACCATGGGTCGAATCTATGACTACAAAGCGAAGTATAGCCATTACCTTGAGCTAAGAAAAGAAAGACGAGAACAGCAACAAAAACACTACGAGGAGCAGCAGCGCCAAATCGCAGATATTCAAGAATTCATCGATCGTTTCAAAGGAACTTACTCGAAGACCCTTCAGGTCCAGTCTCGAGTGAAAATGCTCGAGAAAATGGAAATCATCGAAGTGGATGAGGTGGATACTTCCGCTTTGAAACTTCGCTTTCCGCCCTCGCCGCGATCTGGAAAATATCCGGTAATCGTCGATGAAATGAGTAAAAGCTATGGGTCTCATGTGGTCTTCAAAGACGCCTCCATGACCATCGAGCAGGGGCAAAAAGTAGCCTTTGTAGGGAAAAACGGAGAAGGAAAATCCACCATGATCAAAGCCATCATGGGAGAGATTGACTTTCAGGGAAAATGTGAGCTGGGTCACAATGCCATGATTGGCTATTTCGCCCAAAATCAGGCTTCCCTTTTGGATGAGAGCCTGACCATTTTCGAAACCATAGACTATATCGCGGTGGGTGAAATCCGAACCAAAATCAAGGATATTTTGGGTGCCTTCATGTTTAAAGGAGATGACATCAACAAAAAGGTCAAAGTGCTTTCCGGTGGTGAAAAGACACGTCTAGCGATGATCAAACTTTTGCTTGAGCCCGTCAACCTTTTGATTCTTGATGAACCGACCAACCACTTGGACATGAAGACCAAAGACATCATCAAGGATGCGCTGAAGGCCTTTGATGGCACTTTGATTCTGGTTTCTCATGACCGGGACTTCTTGGATGGACTGGCCACCAAAGTATTTGAATTTGGAAACAAGCGAGTAAAAGAGCATTTCGAAGACATCAATGGATTCTTGAGAAACAAGAAATTGGAGAATTTGAGAGAAGTGGAGAGAAAGTAGGCAGTGGGCAGTTTCCAGTAAGCAGGGCCCGTCGGAAATTTGAAGGTTAAAAGTATAAAGTCAGAAAGCCGAAATTCTGTGCTCATCTGAGCCATCTGTGAGAAATCATTTATTCCTCAAAAGGAAACCTGACCATCCTCTCTTCCAAACTGGACTGATAAATAGCCCGAATGAGTTCCAGAGATTTTCTTGATTTGGGACCATCCACTTCAGGTTGTTTTCCGCTTTCAATTGAATCCAAAAAATCCTTCCATTGAGCTGCATGCAGCTCAAAGCCAATTGCATTCGGATCGGAAGCGCCTGAAGCACTGATTTTCTCAGTTTTCTCAAGAGGACTTTCTTTTCCTCTCACATTCCAAGCCACCAATTTCCCTGCTTCTAAAATGGCACTTCCTTCTGTCCCGTAAATCTCCAAGCGCTCAGAATATCCGGGATAAAGTGAGGTTCCTGCAGTGATTGTTCCTATGGCTCCTGATTTGAAATTGACCAAAGCAGCACCCAAATCTTCTCCTTCAATCGGATACAGTACCGTTTTGATTTTCCCAAAGACCGAGTCTACCTCACCCATCACCTCCAAAAGTAAGTCAAGGGTATGGATCGCCTGATTGATCAAAGCTCCACCCCCATCGCATTTCAAGGTCCCTTTCCACTGACTGGAGGAGTAATACTCAGGGGATCGAAACCAATTGATTGCCGCATTTCCCATCAACAATCTGCCAAATTCCCCTTGTCTAACTGCACCGATGAGTTTTTGAAAATCGGTGGAAAATCGATTTTGAAAAACTACGCCCAACTTTACTTTATTTTCCTCGGCGGACTTGATCAATTGGTCTGCTCGCTCAAGAGTCACCTCAATGGGCTTCTCTATAAACACATGCTTCCCAGCCTCGATGGCTTTCAGAGCAGGCTCTAAATGCATACCGCTAGGGGTACAGATACAGATCACCGAAAGCCCAGTCAACCTGATAAACTCATCCCAATCGCTGAATACCGGAACTGAAAATTTTCTTTGGGCTTTTTCGGCACTTTCTTGATTAGGATTGAACAGTCCGATCAATTCAGCATTCGGCAGGCTTTCAATAGCCTGCGCATGTTTGACCGCAATGGCGCCTGTTCCGATTATTCCTATTTTTTTTTGCTGCACTTTTAAGGGAAAATTGAATAAATGTCTTTTCGATGGGCGATTCGGGCGAAAGTAACTGTTTCACCATCAAGGAATATCCCAACTCTATAATTACCAAGCCGAACCCGAAAGGCATCTTTAAAACCTACCAACTTTTTCAAACCAGAAAGCTCTTTAATTGAACCCACTTGCTCTGTTTTTTGAATTAGGTCTTTGATGCTGCGGAGGACCTTTTTATCATGAATTTTTCGGAGATCCTTTTCAAAAGCTTCTAAAAATAAAACTTTCAAAGCCCTTCAAATATCTTATCAATATTGTCTTTAGAAACATGCTTTGTTTTATCAACTTCTTTCATCATTTCTGAAAGACCTAAATCAAGTTTTTCCTCCACGCTCAACTTTTTGGAGGAAATACCTTCCTTCTTAAGATACCTTTGGATTTTCTCCAATTCTTCCTTTGATTTTGGAGTGATTACAATTGATTCCATTTTTTATACTTTTTTGGCAGGTAACCTCATCACTTATTTGCAATTATTCAATGTACTTTAAACCAAATTTACTAAAAACCCAATTAATTATTAACCCATCAAAACCAAAGGATCTTGCCTAAGCAGCTGCACGAGAGACTGATAAAGCTGAGCATGGTACTCTTTGAATTCCCGGCTTCTTTCGAAGAAGTTCTCTAGGGCTACTGCAAAAAACTCATGTTCGTTTAAGCCAGCACTTTCTCTGAAAAAAGTACCTTGGCCACTCTTCACTTTTGCGAGTTCCCCGGGAACCCATTTAGAGTACTCTTTCCAAGCTTGGGGGCTGAATTCCCTTTCCCCGTCATTCTGAATCCAATTGGCCAATTTCAACGCATGGGCTACCTCATGGATTCCAAGGTTGATCCCATCCGATTTGTCTGCCAAACCTTCTAAAAAGCAACGCCAAGAAATTACAATCAAGCCATGCTTGGGATTAACCTCTCCCCGATGATAAATCTTGTTGATCGTACTGTAATAGGTATTGGGATAAACCAAAATGGTGTGAAAGTGTGCGAGTCTGAGACTTTTCCAACCAAAAACCACCATGGTGATCGTAGCTCCGATCAGCAACTCCATCTCAGAAGTCACCTCTTCCAATCCTCCTCTTCCCAAAAATCTCTTGCTGGACAAAATAGTCTCCAAACGGGAAATAAACTCCCTTTTGTGGGGATTCTTCAGCTGAGAAAAATAGTAAAAGTGCTGCTCCAAAAATCGCACTTCTTCCAAAGAAACTTTTCTGGGAAAAAGCCTCCATCTAGCCTCATTGATCAAGTCAATGAAAAGGTGAGTTCCAAACATATTCTAACAAAAATGGCAATCACCTAAGGTAATTGCCATTTCTTGGATATGCAATCAAATGATTATCGAGCGTAATTGACAGCTCTCATCTCACGGATTACAGTGATTTTGATCTGTCCTGGATATTGCATTTCTTTTTCGATTTTCTGTGAAATATCAAAGGAAAGCTTGCTGGCAGTCTGATCATCCACATGGTCTGCATCCACCAAAATTCTGAGCTCACGTCCTGCCTGCATTGCAAAGCACTTGTTGACCCCATCAAATCCCAAAGCCAAATCCTCCAACTCCTTCAATCGCTTGATGTAGCTGTCCATGATTTCCCTTCGGGCGCCAGGTCTGGAACCTGAGATCGCATCCGAAGCCTGTACAATCGGTGAAATCATAGAGGTCATCTCGATCTCATCGTGGTGAGCTCCGATGGCATTGCAGATTTCAGGATGCTCCTTGTATCGCTTTGCCAATTCCATTCCGAGAATAGCGTGAGGCAATTCCTGTTCCTCGGGCCATACTTTTCCGATATCGTGGAGAAGACCAGCCCTTTTGGCCAGCTTGGCATTGAGCCCCATTTCTGCAGCCATGGTAGCGGCAAGCTTGGCTACTTCTCTGGAGTGCTGCAGGAGGTTCTGTCCATAGGAAGAGCGGAATCTCATCCGACCGACCATCTTGATCAGCTCGGGATGGAGACCGTGGATTCCGAGATCGATACAGGTCCGTTCTCCGATCTCTACGATTTCCTCTTCGATGTTTTTCTCGGTTTTGGCAACTACTTCCTCGATGCGGGCGGGGTGAATCCTTCCGTCCTGAACCAATCGATGAAGAGAAAGTCTGGCAATTTCCCGTCTCACCGGATCAAATCCGGAGATGATGATTGCCTCTGGGGTATCGTCTACCACGATTTCTACACCCGTAGCTGCTTCCAAAGTCCGGATATTTCTGCCTTCCCTACCGATGATTTTTCCTTTGATGTCGTCGCTTTCGATGTTGAAAACGGACACGCAGTTTTCTACAGCGTGCTCGGTTGCTGTTCTTTGAATAGTATCCAAAACAATCTTTTTGGCCTGCTTGGTAGCGGTAAGCTTAGCCTCGTCGAGGATATCCTTCATCTGGGATGAAGCTTTGGTTCGAGCCTCCTCGGTCAGCATTTGCACCAACTGTTCTTTGGCTTCTTCACGGGTAAGTCCTGCTATTTTCTCCAAGTCTGCGATACGCTGATTGGTCACCCGATCGAGTTCCTCTTTTTTAACCTGTACGGCATGAAGTTGGGCATTGAGATTTTCTTTTTTGCTGTCCAGTTCAGCTTCTTTTCTCTTGACTTGCTCCTGCTCTTTGGCAACTTGCTGCTGTAGTTGCTTGACCTTGTTCTCATTGGTGATGATGATGTTTTTCTTGTTGCTCATCTCCTCATCAAACTCAGCCTTCATTTTCAGGAATTTCTCTTTTGCTTCGAGTATCCTGTCCTTTTTGATTGACTCGGCATTCAATTCTGCCTCCCGAATCATGGATTTGACTCTTTCTTTGGTCTCCTCCTCAAGTTTTGCATGTTTATTCTTGATGAAAAATCCCGCCAAAGCGGCACCCCCGCCGAGCCCCGCCAGGGCTGCAAGGATGATAAATAGTACGTCTGCCATAGGGTTATTTATATATTGGATTCCCTACCGGCCCAAAGAATTGCAAGAAAGGAGTGGGTGTCAATAATTAGACTGCTTTGCTAAGCAAAGCTGAAATATGGGATAGACTCCGCTGAATGTGCTCGGAGTCTTCTGCATTGACTTCGTTGGTTTCAAGAGATTCTACCATACAATCGAAGGCTACCATAGCCATTAAGTCGGTCGTATCATCCAGGCCAAACTCCGCCTTATATTTCCTCAATTTTTCATTAATCAGTTTTCCGGCATGCCGAATTTTCGCCTCGTCTTCAGGCTTGACTCGCATGGGATATTCCCTGTCTCCGATTTTCACTCTGATTGCCAGCGTCTCCATTTCATTCGGACAGATAGGTGATCAAATGATCTATTTCTTGTATATAATTATTGATTAAGTCACTCATTTCGGTGGCATCCTCAGGACTCACCGGTCGGTTATCCACAATGTTACTAATTTTAATCTTATTTTTAAAATGATGGATTTCCTGCTCTTTTTCCTGAATTTCTCCTTCCAGCAAAGAAAGACGGGCTTTTAATTCCTGATTTTCAGCAGACAAAGCCTCGATTTTTTTCCCTGCCTGCACGGCCAGTTTTTCCAGTTTTTGCAGTTCCTCGTGTATCATTTTCAGCTTCTGATGACAGCCCCCACTTGTTCCTGAAAGGCTTGGATCAATTTACTCATTGTTTTGTCAATTACCTTGTCCGTCAGTGTATTTTCCTGATCCTGCAGGATAAAGCTCAGGGCATAGGCTTTTTTGCCGAAATCAATCTTTTCTCCTTGGTATACATCAAAAGCACCGATCCTTCTCAAGAGTTTTCCTCCTGCTTTTTCGGCTACCGATTTGACCTGATCATAGGTGACGGACTTGTCGATGACCAAGGAAAGGTCTCTTCGTACCTCCGGAAACTTGGAGATTTCCTGATAGCGCTTGAGTCCGGATGCTTTCTTGCAAAGTAAATCCCAGTTCAAATCGGCATACCAAACCTCTTGCCTCACTTCTGCCAGCTTGAGTAATTTCTCATCCACCAAGCCCAAGGTAGCCACCACTTTTTCACCCAACTTCAACTCCAACCCATATGCAAATGGCAAAGACTCAACTGGGGTCACATCGCCAACTTGCACATTGAGCTTTTCGAGGATTCTTTCCACTGTGGCATACAAATCTGCGAAACCGAATGGCTTTGCAGGCTCTATCCAGCTTTCTGCAGAACGATTTCCTGAATGAAAAATTGCCAATCTTCTGCCTTCCTGATAGCCTTCGGATGTTTTTTGGTAAACCGTTCCAAATTCAAAGCCTTTCAGATCGGTCTGTCTTCGGTTGATGTTGTGCGCCATGACCTCAAGGCCTGAGAAAAGCAAAGTCTGCCGCATGACCCCCAAGTCCTCGCTCAGTTTATTGTAGATTTCTACATTAAGGGCAGAATCCAAAAAGCCGGATTTCTCTGCGTATTGAGGCTTGGTCAACGAATTGGTAATCAGTTCGAAGTAGCCATTCCCAGCCAGCATTTCAGAAAGCCGATACTGCAGCTTGTTCAAATCCTTTACCGGATGCTCTGCCAGATAGTCCGTGGAGAGGTTTTCGGCAAGAGCAACCTGCTGGAAACCATGAATTCTGAGAATTTCCTCGATGATATCTGCTTCCCGGGTTACATCCACTCGATAAGGCTTCACAATCGCTGTAAACCCTTCTTCAGTCTCATTTTCCACCCGAATATCCAGACTTTCCAGAATGGATTTTGCCTCCTTGGGATCAATGACTTTTCCGATCAGGCGATTGATACGGGCATAGGCGACTTCCACTTCAAAGTCCTGAACTGGGTTAGGATAGAGGTCGATGATTTCTGAGGCGACTTTTCCACCCGCGATTTCCTGAAGCAAGGCGGCAGCTCGTTTCAACGCATAAACCGGCATATTGGGATCGGTACCCCGCTCAAAACGAAAAGAGGCATCGGTTTTCAATCCGTGATATTGCGAACCTTTTCGGATCACATCAGGTGAGAAATAGGCAGACTCAAGGAAAATAGCGGTCGTCTGATCACTCACCCCGGATCCTTTACCGCCGAAAATCCCGGCTATGCACATTCCTCCATCCGCATCACAAATCATCAATTCCTCTCCGGAAAGCTTCCGCTCCTTTTCATCCAAAGTGACAAATGGAGCTCCCTTGGTGAGTTTTTTCACAATGACTTTGCCTCCGGAAATTTTATCCGCATCAAATGCATGCAAAGGCTGTCCGAGATCGTGAAGGATAAAGTTGGTGATGTCCACCACATTGTTGATCGGCTCCAAGTCCAATGCGCGGAGGAAATTCTGTAACCATTGCGGAGAAGGGCCCACTTTCAGGTCAGTGATGACCAAGCCGGCATACCTGGGACAATCCATAGCATCTTCCACCTCCACCGAGATGGAAGGACCGGATGACTCTATAGGAAGCTCTTTTTCCTCGGGTAGACAGATCGGACGATGAAGGAGAGCTTGCAAATCACGGGCTACTCCCAAGTGGGAGGCGGCGTCCGCGCGATTGGGAGTCAACCCAATTTCCAAAACGGAATCATTTTCCACTTGGAAATATTCGGAAGCTGGAGTGCCGTTTGGTAAGTCCGTGTCCAAGACCATAATTCCTGCATGGGAAGTACCGATCCCAATTTCATCTTCGGCACAGATCATTCCTTCGGATACCTGTCCTCGGATTTTGGCCTTTTTGATTTCAAAAGGCTCTCCATTGGTCGGGTATAATTTCGCCCCGACTGTAGCGACCAACACTTTTTGTCCAGCTGCTACATTGGAAGCTCCGCAGACGATGTGTGAAGGAGCGTCTGCACCAATGTCCACAGTGGTAATGCTCAGCTTATCGGCATCTGGGTGCTTTTCGCAGGTCAAAACCTCTCCGATGACTATCCCTTCCAATCCTCCGGAAATAGACTGAAATTCTTCCACAGCCTCCACTTCCAGGCCAGACTGGGTAAGTAATGCCGCTATTTCCTCTGGACTTTCAGTGAGTTGAATGTATTTTTTGAGTCGATTAATCGAAATTTTCATAAGCCTATTAATTCGGAACCTTTCCCGACGGGTTAACAAAAAAGGTGCACTGGCACCTTTTTGGACTAATTCACAAATTTAGAAGAATTGCAGGAGGGCGGGATTATTTATCGTAATTTTTCTCTCCTGCTTCAATGGCTATGGTCAGCAGGTTTTCTTTGGGGGGTAACGGGCAAGCATAGTCCGGATTGTAGGCACAGTAGGGATTGTAGGCTAAATTAAAATCAATGGTGATGCTGTTTTTCCCATCCTGGCGGACATTGAGGTAGCGCCCTCCTCCATAAGTCTCCCTCCCACTTGTCTCATCTGCAAAGGCCAAAAAGAAATTCCGCATGTCACTTTCACTTACTGACTGTAGGAGCAGCAGCTTGTTCGTTTTGCCTCCCAGTTCAAACTCCGCGAAGGAATGCTCGATATACCGCTCTGTGGAGCCGTCAGTCATGGGCACTTGTCGGACTTTCTTGTTTTCAATCGGAATTAGCCTTGCTTTTACCTTGTATTCTGGATTGATTCCGTAAAAGGTCAAGGTTTGGAGGTTCCGCTTTTGGTCCTCGGTTAGGGGAGATTCCACATTGAAGCGGAGGTATTTAAACTGACGCTCACGCTCCTTTTCTATTTTTTCCACATAGGCTTCAGGACTCTCCGCCGCGGTAAACATGTAAGCTATGGCTGAGATCACCACAATCCCGACCACAAGAAGTATAATCTGGTTAGTTTTCATCAATCAAAGTATGCCTTCATCGGCGAAGCTAAAATAGCCATGATCGGAGTAAATCAAATGGTCAACCACTGCCAAATCCAAATCTCTTCCGATTCTGACCAATCGCTCGGTCAGTCTTTTGTCCTGCTCTGAGGGCGTGGTAGACCCACTTGGATGATTGTGAACGAGAATGATGGACTGGGCCATATGCTCCATGGCTATTTTAAAGACCATTTTGGGGTCGACCACAGTCCCTGCTGTGCCTCCCTGACTGATCAACTGCTTTTTGATGACATGGTTGGACCGGGTCAGCAAAATGAGGTAAAAATATTCCACTACCTCATCATACAACTCAGGTCTCATCAAGTCGTAGGCATCTTTTGAAGAGGAGATTTTGTATTTGACAGGAGGCTCCTGATCTTTTCTTCTGCGACCCAGCTCCAATGCACTGACTATGGAAATAGCCTTAGCCTCTCCTATGCCTTTGAATTTCATCAGGTCTTTGACCGAAAGCCTGGCTAGCGTAGAAAGGTCATGATTGACATTGCGGAGAATCATCCGAGAGAGGTCGACAGCACTCATCGTTCTGGTTCCTGACCCGATTAAAATTGCGATGAGCTCTGCATCGGTCAAAGCAGATTTCCCTTTGAGCAGGAGCTTTTCTCTTGGCCGATCCTCTTCAGCCAGCTCAGAGATCTTTGTGGATAAGTATTGATCCATAGGTATTTATTAAAAAGTGAAATGAAAATTAGTTAGAAAAAGGGATAAAAAAAACCCCGGGGTAATCCCGAGGTTTTGCATGCAAAATGATACCAATGATTAAGCTATCGCGTTAACGAATTTAGCCAATTTAGATTTCTTGTTGCTGGCGTTGTTCTTGTGAATCACGTTCTTCTTGGCCAGTTTATCCAGCATAGAAGACACCTTCTTGTAAAGCTCCATTGCTTCTACTTTGTCGGTAGCAGCCTTAAGCCTTTTGATGAAAGTTCTTGTGGTCTTAGCCTGATATCTGTTTCTCAAACGCTTAGCTTCGTTGGCACGAATTCTTTTCAGAGCTGATTTGTGATTTGCCATATCTCGTTTTTAAATAAATTCTTTACGATCCCCTATTCCGAATTGGAGTGCAAAGTTATTGTAAATTATTAATTCTGCCAAAGGAATTTAAAACATTCATTCGGGACTGGGTTTCTTTTTCTAAAGATGCTTCGGAAAAACATGGAATTCAGAAGCGCAAAGATACATTTTTTCGAAACCATCAAACGAAATGTTTTGACTAAATTCAGGTATGAAAATTTTTATTCTTCAAGCCATTCTTTTTGGATTCAACTTTTTGCTTCCTCCCTTTTGGGGATTTTACGCTCATTCTCTGATCAACAGGCAAGCGGTTTTTTCTCTGCCTCCCGAAATGATGGTTCTTTATAAAACCGAATTGGAATTTATTACCGAAAAGGCGGTCAACCCGGACCGAAGAAGATATGCGGTAGAGGGTGAGGCTGAGAAACACTACATCGATCTGGATCATTACGGAGACAGTGCGTTGTTTATTCTTCCAAAATATTGGCCTGAAGCGATTCAGAAATTCCCTGAAGATTCACTCCGAGCGCATGGGATAGGCCCTTGGGCTGCCTATTTGACCTTTGTGAGTCTGACTAAGGCGATGGAGCAAAAAAACAAAGCAGCCATTCTCAGGCTCTCCGCTGACCTAGGTCATTACTTGGGGGATCTGAATGTCCCTCTCCATACCACCAAAAACTACAACGGTCAGCTTACCGGTCAGGAAGGCATTCACGGGTTTTGGGAAAGTCGAGTTCCTGAGTTGTTGGCCAAAGATTACACCTTTTGGGTGGGAAAAGCTGAATACGTAGAAAAGCCACAGCTGGCCATTTGGGATGCAGTAGCAAATGCTCATCTCAAGGTCGACAGTGTCCTGCAAACAGAACGGGAACTATCCTCCCAATTTCCCCAAGATCAAAAATATAGCTACGAAGAGCGGAATGGGCTGACCGTGCGCGTCTACTCCAGAGAATTCACTGAAGCTTATGCCATGGCCTTGGATGGCATGGTGGAGCGGCAAATGCGAAAATCGATTAAGATGATTGCTGATTTTTGGTATACAGCCTGGATCAATGCCGGACAGCCGGATTTGAGCACTTTGGGACAGTCTGTACTGGAAGTTGAAAAATTTGACAAAGATCCGAAGCTGAAAGTTAGAGATCATTGAAATCAGAAGTATGAAGTAAGAATTCTGAACTAGCTCCAAAAAACATTATGGATAAGGACCTAAAAACAAGAACAAAGAAGTTTGCCCTAGAAATTATAAAGCTTGTGTCAGAGCTGCCAAAAACTATCTCCGGATTCGAACTTGGTAAGCAGTTGATTAGGTCTGGGACTTCAGTGGGAGCGAACTATAGATCTTCTCAGCGAGGGCGTTCACGCGCTGAGTTTATTTCTAAACTTTCGATAGCTCAAGAAGAAGCTTATGAGTCGGTATTTTGGCTAGAGCTAATTTTAGAATCAGAGATTTTGACCCCCGAACGAGTAAATCCCTGTCTGAAAGAGGCCAATGAGCTTACCTCAATATTTACAACCATGGTAATCAATGCCAAAAGAAACTCTTAGCCAAAGTTTCAGCTTTCTGATTTCAGCTTTCTCACTTTAGCTTTTCGACTTCAAATACTGCTCAATCGCTTTCCCCAGCCTCTTGAAAGTATCCTTAAACACTTCCTCCTTTTCCTCCAGCAAAGTCACGCGAAAACCACGCAGATCAGAACAAAACGAAGAAATAGGAACCACGCAAATCTGCTCGGCAGCCAGTAAATAGTACACAAATCGCTTATCCAAGGGCATAGCAGGATCATCAAGCCAAGAATCCAGCAGGGTTTGAATTCGGGAATCCTTGATCTCCAGCTTTTGCTCAGGGTGAAGCAGGGCTTCATCAAAAACGATGGTATTGTAAAAGGCTCCTTGGGTAGGATTGAATTTGATCCCTTGGATCTCTCCCAGAATCTCAGTCATCCACTCACTTCTTTTCCCGATCTCAACATTGGCTTCTTGACGATAAGCATGATACTCGGGATGGCTCATGATCTTGGGAATAGCCAGTTGGGGTAAAATCGTGGAGCAGACCTCAATCATTTTTGCATTTTCCAAGGTCTGACAAAGCTTAGAAAACTCTTTCGAAGCCTCACGATTGTAAAATTCCATCCAACCACAGCGAGCTCCAGGCCAAGGGAACTCCTTTGAAATCCCCTTTAAGGAAATTGCCGGTCGATTCCCGATGACTTCTGCCAATGCCACGGCTTCTATTCCATTATAGGTGATGTTTTGGTAAATCTCGTCCGCGATCAAAAGGAGATTGAACTCTTCGGCGATTTTCACAAAACCTTCCAAGACTTCCTTGGGATAGACCATCCCGGTTGGATTGTCCGGATTGATGATCAGAATACCTACTATGGATGGATTGTATCTGACTTTCAAATGCAAGTCTTCCATGTCCGGAAGCCATTGATTGTCCGGGTCGAGCTTATAGGTGATAGGAGCGGTATTCGCATGCGCTGCCTCAGCAGAACTATGGGTAGAATAAGCAGGAGATGGACCAATAATCCGTGCTGTGGGTACCAAAAACTGGTACAACTTGGCAATCGCATCCCCCAAACCGTTGAAAAACAAAATATCCTCAGCAGAAATCTGGGTTCCTCCTTTGTCATTGTTGAGTTTTGCCAAATACTTCCGGGTTTCCAAAACTCCCTTGGAATCGGCATAGCCATAGGTTTTGTCCTCCTTGAGCAAATCAGCAATGATCCCCTTCATCCAATCCGGCACATGATTGCTTTTTTGGATAGGATCACCAATGTTTTCCCAAGTAATAGGAAAACCTAAGGATTCGATTTGCCGGGCTTTTTTGACGATTCCACGGATTTCGTAGGAAAGCTCTTCAGCTCCGGGTCTCAGGAGTAGCTGTCTCATAGGTCAATAGGCTGGTTGGGAAAAATTTCCGGCACAAAGAAAGGGAAAAGGCAATTGAAATTTCAGGAACAGCCAAAAAAGCCTTCTTTTGAATTGGCTATCAATCAGGCTTCCCGGATTTGATTGAACCTTCTGGCATGAATTGAAAGATTCCAACTTGATTTTGCCTTTCCCGTTTTGGTAATTTAAACCCTTTAAACCACGAAATACCAATAATCCCTCTCCCGTGACTAGCATTTTGATCCGATTAATTCTATTTATCCTCTTTCTCGGCCTGATTGATTGGTATTCCTTTCAGGCCTTCAAAACAGGCTTTCCTTCCCAAACATGGATTAAATATGCCTTTTGGGGATTTTCCATGCTGGTCTATCTATTCGTGGGCTATGTGTTTTTGACCTTCGACCGGAGCTCGATGAATCTGATTTTTGGCCGGATGGTTTCTCTTTTGATCCTTTCCCTCATTCCCAAGCTGATCATCCTCGCTTTTCTTTTTGGAGAAGATATTTTGAGGTTTCTCTCTGGAGCCTTTCAGTCCTTAGCTGGGGGCAGAGAAGGAGACTTTTTGCCAGAAAGAAGGAAAATGATCAGCCAAACGGCATTGATCCTTGCGGCCGTACCCTTCCTTGGGATTTTGCATGGTGTGTTGATCGGGAAATATCGGTATCGCGTGATGAAGCATACTTTGGAATTCGACGATCTGCCTGAGGAATTTGACCGATTTACGATCACCCAGATTTCGGATATCCATTCCGGAAGCTTTGATGATAAAAAGAAACTGGAATACGGGATCGACTTGATCAATCAGCAGAACTCGGATGTGATTCTGTTTACCGGAGATTTGGTCAACAATCAGGCAGCGGAAATGGAACCTTGGATCGAGACCTTCCGAAAGCTAAATGCTCCAATGGGAAAATACTCTATTCTTGGCAACCATGACTACGGCGATTACTTGGCTTGGCCAAGTCGCGAGGCTAAGGTGCAGAACATGCAGCGGCTTTTCCAAGTCCACGAAGAAGTGGGCTTCAAGCTTCTTCGAAATGAAAGCCTTCCTATCAAAAAAGGAAATGCGAGTATCGATCTGATCGGGGTGGAAAACTGGGGGAAAGGCTTTGCACAATATGGCGATCTAGCCAAAGCTGCAAGCAATCTTAAGGAAAAAAGCTTCAAAATCCTGATGAGTCATGATCCTTCGCATTTTGACGAGCAGGTGAAAAATTTCTCTCAATTTATTCATTTGACACTGAGTGGGCATACCCATGGGATGCAGTTTGGGATCGAGATCCCCGGCTGGGTCAAATGGAGTCCGGCTTCCTTCCGCTATCCCAAATGGGCTGGATTATATGAGGAAATGGGACGATACTTGCATGTGAACCGTGGCTTTGGATTCTTGGCTTTTCCGGGGCGGGTCGGAATTTGGCCGGAGATTACGGTTCTGGAGTTGAGGAGGAAAAAGGGTTAATCCAAAGTTTTAAAAAGCCATAAAGTCAAAAGCTTGTATTTATAATACACAATAGCTTGTATTATTAATACAAGCTTTTCAAACCAATTGATTATCAATAGTATAGATAAAATTATTTCTTCCTTTTCCTCATCCCCTCCACAAAAAAAGCGATAGCTCCCCAGGCTATCACCACTCCCAAAACCCAATTTGGCATCGGAAAAAGGTCCAAGTATTTTACCAAGAGGATCACTAGGATCAATCCGAAAGGTATCCCGTAAAGTCGATCGATAATTTTCTTACTCATTTTCTTTTCAATAGATATCTCGTGTGACCGTTGGAATAGCCAAAAATCAGCGTGTCGCCTGAAAAGCCATAACGATTAGTCCGACTTCCTTCACTGGTGTTCATTTCCAGGATTTGGTTATTGATGGTTTTCCATTGGAAAGTTGGAATGGCCGAATAGTCAATGGGAGCATTTACACCGAGTCTTTTAGCATCATCTCTCAAGAACTGTGGATCAATGATCCATTTCCCATCTCTTGTGAAAGTTTCGATGTAGCTCTTTCCGTAAAACTCATCTTTGACGATTTCTCCATTTTCGTCTTTTGAAAAAAGCATCGTCCATTTCCCAACCAAGCGGGGGTCTCGCTCTGCTTTTTGAATAAAGAAGAGAAAAAAGATTAAACTGAGGATCTCAAGTTTCACAACTTAATCATTCGAATTTTTTTGCCTTTTTCCACTGCTGAACTACGCCTACCCCGAATCAGATACAATATAAAAACATCGAAACCATAATGGGATTCGGATAATTTTTGCCTTCAGGCACAAGTCCACTGTGCCACCACGAAAATCCACCAATTAACAGGGAAGAAATGAACAGAACTGTGTAAGCGATTAAAAGACTTCTATCTTTTTTTTCCATAGAATCAACCTACTCCTTCCCTTTTTTAAGTCCACTCAAAACCATTCCAGCTTGCCCGATTATCAATAAGACCATAGCAATTGCTGTGAAATTAGGAACCTTATTCCGTCCTTCCATCCAAAAACCAGATTGCCAAAGAGATAGACCACCAATCAATAAGGCAATCAAGATCATGGAAAGATGGAAATAGAGTCGACGCTTGCTCATTCTGAAAAACTAATTTTAGAGTAATAACTCAAAATCTTGATAGAAAAACAAAGCCTCTCGAAGATTTCTCCTCGAGAGGCGTTATTTCAGCTTTCTGATTTTAGCCTTCTGACTTCAAAGCTTACTTCAGATTTTTATACCGAATTCGCTTCGGTGTCACATCACCCAACCTTTTCTTCTTGTTCTCTTCGTAGTCAGAGAAGTTGCCTTCAAACCAATACACCTGAGAATCCCCTTCAAAAGCCAAAATATGCGTACAGATACGATCCAGGAACCAACGGTCGTGGGAGATAATCACTGCACAGCCACCGAAGTTTTCCAAAGCTTCTTCCAAGGCCCGAAGTGTATTCACATCCAAGTCGTTGGTCGGTTCGTCCAAAAGCAGCAAGTTTCCGCCTTCTTTCAGCATCATGGCCAGGTGAACCCGGTTACGCTCACCGCCTGAGAGTACCCCAACTTTCTTTTCCTGATCCGCTCCGGCAAAGTTGAACTTGGAGACATAAGCTCTGGAATTCACTTCTTTATTTCCAAGCTTCATGTGTTCATTCCCACCCGAAATGATCTGGTACACCGTCTTGTTCGGATCCAAGGAGTCGTGCTCTTGATCTACATAGGAAAGCTGTACGGTCTCCCCCACTTCAAAATTTCCGGAATCGGGCTTTTCCTGTCCGGTGATCAACTTAAACAAAGTGGTTTTCCCCGCACCGTTCGGACCGATGATTCCCACGATCCCACCTTGGGGTAGAGAGAAACTCAGATTTTCAAAAAGCAATTTGTCCCCGTAGGCTTTAGAGACATGGTTTGCCTCGATGACTTTGGCTCCCAATCTCGGCCCAGGAGGGATAAATAATTCCAGCTTTGCCTCTTTTTCTTTTGCCTCCTCGCCCACTAGCTTATCGTAGGCATTCAAACGGGCCTTACCCTTGGACTGTCGGGCTTTGGGAGACATTCGTATCCATTCTAGTTCCCGCTCCAAGGTCTTCTGACGCTTGGATTCGGTTTTTTCTTCCTGCTTCAATCGGTTTTGCTTTTGCTCCAGCCAAGAAGAATAATTTCCTTTCCATGGAATCCCTTCTCCCCGATCCAATTCCAAAATCCAACCGGCCACATTATCCAGGAAGTATCGGTCGTGGGTCACAGCAATGACGGTCCCCTTATAATTTTGCAAGTGCTGCTCCAGCCAATGCACCGATTCTGCATCAAGGTGGTTGGTGGGTTCGTCCAACAAAAGAACATCCGGCTCCTGAAGCAAAAGTCGACATAGCGCGACCCGTCTTTTTTCCCCACCAGAAAGGTTAGCCACATTGGCTTCTGCCGGGGGAAGACGAAGGGCATCCATAGCCTTGTCAAGCATGACATCCAGTTCCCAGGCATTGGCTGCATCGAGTTTTTCCTGGACTTCTCCCTGCCGCTCGATGAGTTTATTCATCGCATCCGGATCGTCCATCAGAGCGGGATCCATGAATTTTTCATTGATTTCTTCAAATTCCTTCAGCAGATTAACCGTGTCTGCTACAGCTTCCTCGACCACTTCTTTTACGGTTTTGGTTGGATCGAGCTTGGGTTCTTGCTCCAGCATCCCGACGGTATAGCCCGGAGACCAAACCACTTCCCCGAGGAAGTCCTTGTCTATCCCGGCAATGATTCGGAGCAGGGAAGATTTCCCAGAGCCGTTGAGTCCGAGGACGCCTATTTTGGCTCCATAGAAAAATGAGAGGTAAATATCTTTGAGAACTTTCTTTTGTGGCGGGTAAACTTTGGATACCCCTGCCATGGAAAAGATGATTTTTTCTGCGCTCATAGGTGTCTTTTCAGCTTTTTGGATCTAAGTGGGCAAAGATGGCAAAAATATCCCTCTTTTAGGATTAATGAGGGGTAATTGGTTATTTTGCAAAAAATTGAAAACGACCACCTATAACCTATTGAATTGAGATGGATCATCCGTACGGATATATCAAAGACGGAAAAGTCTTTTTGAAGGGATTTTTGGGAAAGCCGGACCGCGAAATCGGAGAAGTGAAAGAAGACGAGGCATCCACCATCAGTTATTTTGAGGCGAGATTTGAGCAGGTCAAAGAAAAAGTCGAGAAGCTCAAAGCTGACATTCAGGAAAATCAAAACAAGGGTTCTTTTCTGATGAAGCTTATTCATCTCAGAGATTCCTTGTATGCGACCGATGCTTTGGGAGATTTTATCCCCTTGATTGAAGAGCTCAATCTGCAGGAAACCTACCTGAATGAGATCATTCAAGCCAATCGGACCAAAAACCTGGAAGTGAAGAAGGGCTTGATTCTGGAAGCTGAGGCGATGAAGAATGATACCGACTGGAAGGAAACTGCCGAGAAATTCAAAGACTTGAAGCTCCGTTGGATCAAGACTGGCCCAGTGGACAAAGAAATTCACGAAGAGATCGAGACCCAGTTCAACGAGGCGGTTCAGACCTTTTTTGAAAACAGAAGGCATTTCTTTGAAGGCTTGGCCCTTCAAGCGGAGGAAAACATCAAAGTCTACGAGGCTCTTGTAGTGCAAGCAAGGGAAGCGCACGACCTACCGGATGCCAAAATGGCTTTTGAAATCTCCAAGCGAATCCAAAAAGAATGGAAAGAAGCCGGAAAAGTCCCCGCTGAAAGAAGACAACCCCTGTGGGATGAATTTTCCAAGCTGAACAACCGGATTTTTTCCAGATTCAAGCGAACCATGAATCCCGGCCCTCAGATGCATCCTAGGGAGGTAGTTCGGAAAATCGAGCAGATGGTGGAAGAATTGAAAAAAATGGCCCACCAGCCCAGCAGTCGCGCTATCACCGAGCGGGCAAAAGCAATTCAGGAAGACTGGAAAAAACTCCCTCCAAGAAAACCCAAAGAAGCCAATCTGCCTGCCCGTTCCTACCAGTTTTTCATGGATATTGTATTCGAAAAAGCCTTTTTGGAAAGACTGGCCCATGGCAAGTATCCTGACTTTGATGACAAGCCCATCACCGATCAAAATCAAATCAAATCCGCCATTTTGAAGGATCTTTTGCACCGGGATCAAGGAGAATTGCAGACCATGCAGGAAAACTCCGACAACTTCCGCGTACAGACTCCTGACTTCGAAATGATGATGAGAAAAAAGCTTTCTGGACTGAAAAGAAAAGTGGATGTAAAAAATTATATCCTTAAGCAACTTTCTCCCAGATAATCAGTAGAACCTACATAATCAAAAATTTACTATTCTTGCATTCTTAAAATCCGGAACACCTTAAAATAAAACCTATGTACTGGACACTTGAACTTGCTTCCTACCTTGAGGACGCTCCCTGGCCAGCCACCAAAGATGAGCTTATTGACTATGCCATCCGATCTGGTGCCCCACTAGAAGTGGTAGAAAATCTCCAAGAACTCGAAGATGACGGAGAACCTTACGAAACCATCGAGGAGATCTGGCCTGACTACCCTACTAAGGACGACTTCTTCTTCAACGAAGACGAATACTGAAAAAAACCCTGCGAACGCAGGGTTTTCGTTTTTTAGGTTTTTTTTCAAGAAAAGAATCAAAGTCCCAAGACTTGGCGTAGTCGTGCATAGCCGGATTTGCTGACGGGAATTTTTTCACCAGACCTCATCTTGGCTAGATAGCTCTCCCGTTCATAAGGCTCAATTCCGGTGATTTCATTCAGATTAATCAGATAAGAACGATGAACACGGGCAAACTTCCCCTGGTCTAAACTATCCTCCAGCTGCTTCATTGTCATTTTTTTCAGAAACTTCCCCTCTTCCGTATGGATAGCTACATAATCATCCTCCGCTTCAAAAAACCGGACAGACTGGATAGGGATAATTTTGATATCATTTTTCACCCTGACCACCAGCCGGTTGCTTTTTTCCGCCAGAGATTGTAATCCGGAATCTTCATCGGAGCTCGGGTACCTCAACTGATTCAGTACACGCTCCATGGCTTGTTTGAAGCGCTCTTTGGAAAAAGGCTTAAGCAGGTAATCCAGGGCCTGAGCATCGAATGCCTTCAAAGCATACTGATCAAATGCTGTAGTGAACACAACCGCAGGAGCCTCATCTAGCAGTTCCAGCATCTCAAAGCCTGTAATCTTGGGCATCTGTATATCCAGAAAAATCAAATCAGGATGATGCTCTTGAATGGCTTTGAATCCGGAAAATCCATCCTGACACATTGCGACTACTTCGATCAGAGGATAATCCATCAGGTATTCTTTGACCAGTTCAGCAGCTAGTGGTTCGTCGTCTATGATAAGGGTCTTGATCATCAGATATTTTTTGACTTTAAAATATGGGTATTTTTAATGTGACTTGAAAAACTTCCTGCTGAACTGACTTTTGGAGCAAATCCTTCCGTCCAAAAATTAAAAATAGCCTTCTTTCCACCGAACTCAGCCCAAAGCCTGTTCCAGATTGGGTCGAGGCAGTAGGATCAAAGGGATTTTTCACCTCCAAAATCAGGTAATTCCCGTCCAGTTGGGCCCTAATTTCAATTTTCACTTCTCCGGCGACACCGTAGAGCCCATGCTTGATTGCGTTTTCGACCAAAGGTTGGATCATCAGCTGAGGGATTCGAATACTCTCTGTTCCCTCCCCGATATGAAAATCCACAATCAACCTGTGGCCAAAACGGATCCTTTCAATCTCCAGATACATTTTCAAGGTCTGAAGTTCTTCCCTCAGCTCTACTCGGGCCTGTAAATCTTTTCGTATTGTCCCCCTGAGAAAGTCTGACAACAAAAGAACCATTTCCCTTGCCCGCTGCGGCTGAGACACGACTAGAGAATTGATGGAATTTAGACTATTAAACAGAAAATGAGGCTGAAGCTGCTGACGGAGTTGGGTAAGTTCAGCCTCTTTGGCCAGTTCCAACATTTGGGATTCCCGTTTGTTGATTTCATCCTGCCGCTCCAGCTGAGAAACCGCCAAAGCCAACAAGGCCACCATCTGCTCCGCCATTCCCAACACAGTCCAACGAAGGTAAAGCTGTCCATTCAGCATCTCCCGATACGCGGAGTCTCCGACATACCAATCCAAAACCCATCGGTGAATCCAAACGGAAATAAAGCTTAGGCTGATCGGGAGAAAAAAGATAAGCCAAACATTTTTCCCTTTGGGAGAAATCAGGCTAAACACCCGATCCAAAATCAAAACCCCTCCCACAAACAAAAGGGCATAAAAAAAGGCATCTGCCCCTGCCAAAGAAGATTCAAGACCCCATTCAATCAATAAAAAGAGGCATCCCAAGAACCAGATGAGACCGGCTCCCGGGATGACCCATTTACCCAGATTGGGATTGGAAAAAGCGTTTAGTAGCAAGAATATGCGGTTTTAAATGACCGTTTAAGGTCGTTAAAAGGATTTGATTTCCAAACCTCCAAACAGGATCGTTCCTTTGAGCACAACGACTTTGGATGTATCCACTCCGCCTTCTCTGAAAAACCGCTTGTCCTCCAGGCCTGCGGCGATGTTGGTCACTTCTGTCCGGATATCCCAATGAGGTGGCACAAACAATTTGACTCCGCCAAAGATGATATCTACCTGAATGGTAATCACCCCGTTGAAATCCACTTGGGTCAAGTCCAGATCTGCCCCACCAAAGGCTGCAGTGATTTTTCCTCCCTGAAAGTTTTTGGACATAAATTTCCGATTGACCCCGCTGAAGATCGCATCGATGTTCAATCGGTCATGAAAAGAAGTCCCTGTGGTCCGTGTAAACCCAGAGCCGGAAAAAGAAGAATCATTTGAAGAAGTAGAAGACGTATTGCCGTTCTCATCGACTACTTTGGCATCCTCTACCGAGGAGCTTCCAAAGGAAGTTTTGGAATTTTTTGATTGCCAGTTTTGCCGAATATCATCGAGTACTTGCTTTTCTCTTCTCTTCTGAGTGATTAAATAGATACCTAGAACGATCAGACCAATTGGCCAGATATATTGCCCTAATCCAAAGTCAAATCCAAATTCATTTCGAAGAAGAAAATAACTGCCCAGGAAAAGCATCACCGCTCCAAAGAAGCTTCTGAATTCATGCTTGATCAGAGTAAATACACCTATGGCGATCAAAATCATCGGCCAGGATAGTACCCATCCGGGGATGAAAAAGCCGAGTTTTCGAAGAAGAAGGATTACACCTATCCCAAGGATAATGAATCCCACAGCGATGCTGCCGTCATTGTTTTTTTTGCTGAGTTGGTTCATGGTCTGTTTCGGTTTTGAATGATGGAACCAAAACTAGTATACCCCTCACCTCTATAAAACGGGCAATAGGTGGACTTTGGAATAAAGTCGGTAAAGCCCCCCAAAAAGTCGGTGAATCTGCAGAAGTCAGTCTTTTTTCTTCGAAATGAGAAACTCCGCGAATTCCATATCCTCAGGAGTGGTGATTTTGATATTTTCCGGATTACCGGCAATCAGGCTGACCTGCCAACCTTGATGTTCATAGACCGTGGCATCATCGGTAAACTCAGGGATTTCAGTGACCTGAAATGCCTTCAGTATCTTTTCAACCTGAAAAGTCTGTGGAGTCTGGACCAATCGATACCGCTGCCTTTCCCGAAAAGAACTCTTGCCATCATCTGAAAGCTTCCGGATAGAATCTTTCAATGCTACCACGGCCACAGCGCTTCCGGATTGATGGGCTACCTCAAAGCTTTCTTTGATCACTTCTTCTTTCACAAAAGGCCTTACCCCATCGTGAATGGCAACCAGCTGAGTTCCGGAAGTCAAAGCCTGTAGCCCATTTCGGACCGACTGAAACCGGGAATTCCCTCCTGCGACCACTCGATGGGGAATCTCAAACCGGTAGGTTTTGCAAAGGGAATCCCAAAAAGCAAAATCGTCAGCAGGCAAAACCAAAATCAAATCCGCTTCTGGGACAGCTTGATTATAAACCCCAAGGGTATGCATCAATACCGGCAATCCTCCAATGGGGAGGTACTGCTTGGAAACCGGACCGCCCATTCGGGTGCCCCTGCCTCCTGCTACTAAAATAGCCGCCTTTTTCATGGCTGGTAATTAGTGTTTGATGTGGTAAAAAAGAATAAGCTAAAGGATAAAAAAAAGCTCCTTTCGGAGCTTTTGAATTTAAAGGATAAGCATGGCGTCACCATAAGAGAAGAATCTGTACTTCTCTTTGATAGCTTCCTTGTATGCTTTCATGATCAGGTCATATCCTCCAAAGGCCGCTGCAGTCATCAGCAATGTAGACTCCGGCAAATGGAAGTTGGTGATCAGAGAGTTGGCAATTTTGAAATCGTAAGGCGGAATGATGAATTTGTCTGTCCATCCGGTAGAGGCCTTAAGTCTACCTCCTGCTGTCACGGAAGACTCAATGGTCTTCAGGGAGGTAGTACCCACAGCTACCACTCGCTTTTTGGCATCCAGTGCCTCATTGACCAATTCGACCGTCTTTTCCGGAATATTGTAGTTTTCTGAATCCATCTTATGCTTGGTCAGATCTTCTACATCTACCTGTCTAAAGGTACCCAAGCCTACGTGCAAGGTGATCGGAGTTACTTCCACCCCTTTCAATTCCAGCCTCTTAAGCAATTGAGGGGTAAAGTGAAGTCCTGCTGTAGGAGCAGCCACAGCACCGACATTTTTGGCAAAGACCGTCTGATACCGATCTCTGTCCTCTGGTTCAACCTTACGATCAATGATCTCCTTCAAAAGCGGGGTTTCACCTAGAGAATCGATGGTTTTTTCGAATTCTTCTGGAGTGCCGTCAAAAAGAAAGCGGATGGTTCTACCTCTGGAGGTCGTGTTATCGATCACCTCAGCGACCAAGTCGCTGTCTCCAAAATACAACTTGTTGCCTACACGGATTTTTCGTGCAGGATCTACCAATACATCCCAAAGCTTCAAGTCCGGATTCAATTCTCTCAGGAGAAAGACCTCAATTTGTGCCCCGGTTTTTTCTTTGTTTCCATACAGCCTGGCAGGGAAAACTTTGGTGTCATTGGTGACGAAAACATCACCATCACCAAAATACTCCAGGATATCCCTGAAGTTTTTGTGCTCAATCTGTCCGGTTTTTCTATGGACTACCATCAGCCGGGACTCATCCCTGTTTTCTGTAGGGTATAGAGCTATAAGTTTTTTAGGGACGTCAAATTTGAAATCTGATAATTTCATCTGTAGTTATTTGATTTTAATGGTCAAACCTGCTTTTACCAACAGGGGAAAAGAATTTCGAGCTGCTTTCCGAGAAAGTGGGATTTTCCCAATGTGCAAGGAACCATTCATACTCGATTTTCTAGGGTGCTTTTGATTGGATTCTCTTTAAATTTGCTTGGTTTTTGCTTTAAAAAGTGCAAAGTTAACAACAATAATGTCCAAATTCGCCTAACTTACCAAATTGTTTTAAACCAACTATTCATCGCATGCTGTTTTTCCGCCTCACCTGGGAAAGTTTCCGTTTTGCCATCAATGCCCTTCGTACCAATCTCACCCGGACTATCCTTTCCCTTTTGGGTGTAACGGTCGGGATTTTCGCCATCATTACCGTATTTACTCTGGTAGATTCATTAGAGACCAAAATCCGTTCCTCTTTTGCCTTCCTAGGCACTAATGTAATGCGAGTGGATCGTTTTCCTTTTGAGGGAGGTGGCCCCAACTTCCCATGGTGGAAATATTTCAGAAGGCCTACAGCTACCCTTTCCGAATACAGGTTTTTGGCAGATCGTATCAAAAATGCGCAAGGCGTGACTATTTCGGCTTCATCAAACACCACTATCCAAGCCGGAAGCAATGCATTTGAAGGCATGTCACTTACTGGGGTCGTGCATTCTTACCAAGAAGTGTATGAAATTGTCTTGGAAGAAGGACGGTACTTTTCCGAAGCGGAAATCGAAGCCTCCCGAAATTTGGCCATTGTAGGAAAGAAGATTGCAACTACACTTTTCCCCAATGAATCAGCTATTGGAAAAGAGGTCAAGATCAAAGGGATGAAATTTGTGGTGATCGGGATATTTGAAGAGGAAGGAGAAGGTTTTCTGGAGCTGCCTTCCAAAGACGAAGCTTGTCTGATACCTTATGGGGCTTTTTCCAAAATGTACTACACCGGCAGAAATGGCTTGGAACCTACCATAGCAGCAAAGGGAATGGCTGAAGATGTAGGGTTGGTAGCTTTGGAAAATGAAATGACCGGACTTCTACGTGCAAAGAGAGGCCTCAAACCAACTGAAGAAAATAATTTCTCCCTTAACAAGACTGAATTTATCCAGAATGCCATAGGATCCATTTTCGATGTGATTTCCGTTGCTGGTTGGGTGATTGGAGGGTTTTCCATTTTAGTGGGGGGATTTGGTATAGCCAATATCATGTTTGTCTCTGTGCGCGAAAGAACCAATATCATCGGCATTCAAAAGTCTCTCGGAGCCAGAAATTACTTCATTCTTTTCCAGTTTCTTTTTGAAGCGATTTTCCTTAGCCTTATAGGAGGAGGAACAGGAATCTTTCTGGTTTTCTTATTGAGCTTTATGCCTTTGGGTAGTTTGGACCTGATTCTTTCCTTCAAAAATATCGTGTTGGGATTGGGGGTATCCTCAGCCATCGGTGTAGTCGCGGGAATTGTGCCGGCGACCTTAGCCGCAAGGCTCGATCCAGTGGAAGCCATTCGAACTACTTAAATAAAAGGAGGCCTTGAGGCCTCCTTTTTTAATTATTTACTATCGATTAGTCTTCCAAATCAACTGTAGGTTCGGTAGGCAAAAGCCCTGAGGCTGCTTTTATTTTTCCCTCCAATTCTTCCATCAATTCGGGATTGTCCAGAAGCAGGTTTTTCACCGAATCCCGACCCTGCCCAAGCTTTTCACCATTGTAGCTAAACCAAGAACCGGCCTTTTTGATAATATCCAACTCCACCCCCAAGTCGATGATTTCCCCAACTTTGGAAATGCCCTGACCATACATGATATCAAATTCCACCACTTTGAATGGTGGGGCCACTTTGTTTTTCACCACTTTCACGCGGGTTCTGTTTCCGAGCACATTGTCTGCGCTTTCCTTGATTTGACCTACTCGACGGATATCCAAGCGCACAGAGGCGTAGAATTTGAGCGCATTACCCCCTGTGGTCGTCTCCGGGTTACCAAACATGACTCCAATTTTTTCCCGAAGCTGATTGATGAAAATACACGCGCATCCAGTCTTATTGATCGCTCCGGTGAGCTTTCTAAGTGCTTGGGACATCAGTCGGGCCTGAAGCCCCATTTTACTGTCACCCATTTCTCCTTCGAGTTCTCCTTTTGGCACCAAGGCAGCCACTGAGTCTATCACTATAATGTCAATAGCACCAGAACGAATGAGGTGTTCGGCGATTTCAAGCGCTTGTTCTCCATTATCCGGCTGAGAAATGAGGAGATTTTCAGTGTCTATACCCAGCTTCTCTGCATAACTTTTGTCAAATGCATGCTCTGCATCGATGAATGCAGCCAGTCCTCCGGCTTTTTGGGCTTCAGCGATACAGTGCATGGTCAGCGTAGTTTTACCTGAGGATTCAGGACCGTAGATTTCGATGACTCTTCCCCGGGGAATCCCACCTACACCCAAAGCCATATCAAGCCCCAACGAACCGGTAGAAATGGCGGGGACTTCCAGGACTTTGTTATCACTCAGCTTCATTACGGTGCCTTTACCGTAGGCCTTTTCGAGTTTATCGATGGTCAGCTGTAGTGCTTTTAGTTTTTCTGCGTTATTACTCATGAGTTAGAAAAGATGAAAATTAAAGATTGGAAATTTACCAAATACCCAAGCATTAGCAATGGAAAGCCCGGATTGTTTTCGATTGCCAAATTTGTACATTTAATTTATCCGAAAAGCTCTATTTTTCGTTTAGAAAAACAAAACCTGAAGATTTTGTCAGTTATTGTCAGAAAATCCATGATTCGCTCGGTTCTCTTCCTTTTGGGAATCCTTCTTTTTTTCCATTTCCCTACCTCAGCCCAATCCAATAAGGCCTTCACGTTTGGAGAAGAGTTGACCTTTGAAGTGAGCTATGGATGGCTGGAACTTGCAGAAGCCAAACTTCAGGTGGCCAAGCGGGCAGTGCAGGAAGGATCAAGAGCCCATTATAAAATCGATGCCTATGGGAAAACCAAAGGCGCCGCCACTATTTTCGGGAAAGTGAATGACAACTGGGGAACCCACCTGGATACAGGCAGCCTTCTCCCTTCACTTTCTTATAGGCACATCGAAGAAGGTAAATACCGGAAGCATGAAAAGGTCTATTTTGATCAGGAAAAGAAGTTGGCCAAAATGGAACTCTATGATAAAGAGAACAAAAACCTGAAAGAGGTGAAGGAATTTAACCTACCCGGTAAAGTTCAGGATTTGGTCAGCGGATTCTATTATTTGAGGACGATGGACCTTTCCCATCTTCGAAAAGGAGAATCCATCACCATCACAGGATTTTTCGATAAAGAAATATATAACCTAAAATTAATATACGAGGGCAAAGAGGAGATCGACACCAATCTTGGCAAACAAGAAACCTTCGTTTTTTCTCCCCAAATCCCCAAAAACAAACTTTTCAGAGGTGAATACCCAGTAAAAGTATGGGTAACCACAGATCAGAATAAAATCCCGGTGAAAATCAAAGCCAATCTTTTCATCGGTTCATTGAATATTGATATCGCCGAAGCGAAAGGGCTCCGGTCCATGTAATATTTTCTTAATTTTTGAATAACGTCCGCTTAACTTTCGGGAAACCTTAAGCCCAAAAACCCATTCAAAAAGCTGGTCAGCCAATGATTGTTTGGTTAAAATGAGGGATTATTGATTAATTTTAACCGAACCTTAAAACCATCTCCATGAGCGAGAAGCAGAAGATCAAAGTTTTGGTCGTCGATGATGAACCGGATATCGTTGAAATTCTAAAATACAATCTCCAAAAAGAGGGGTACGAAGTAGCCACAGCAGAAGACGGAATCAAAGCGGTAAAGACAGCCGTCAAATTCCAGCCTGATGTCATTTTGCTGGACATCATGATGCCCGGTCAAGACGGAGTGGAAACTTGCCTGCAGATCCGTCAGATTCCCGAGCTTAAAAATGCTTTCGTCATCTTCCTTACCGCCCGGATGGAGGAATACTCAGAAGTAGCGGCCTTCGATGTGGGAGCGGATGATTACATTACCAAGCCTATTAAGCCCCGGGCGTTGATGAGCCGGATTGCGGCCTTGTTTCGAAGAGAATCGAAAAAGGAACAGGAGGTATCCCAAATCAAAATTAGAGACCTCGTTATCGACCGGGGCAGTTACACCATAAACAAATCAGGGAAAACCATCACCCTGCCCAAGAAAGAATTTGAATTGTTGTATTTCCTTGCCAAAAACCCTAATATGGTCTTTAGCCGGGATGAGCTCCTTCAAAACATCTGGGGTTCGGATGTTTTTGTTTTGGCCAGGACTGTGGATGTACATATCCGAAAAGTCCGGGAGAAAATCGGAGAAGACTACATCACTACGGTAAAAGGCGTAGGATACAAATTCGACTTGGGATAACACATGCTGACCAACTCCAGGGGGATAGCACTTATTTTGGCAATAGCCATTGCTGCTTTGACGACGGCTTTCCTTTCCCTCATGGGCGAGAGTACGATCACTTATATGCTGGTGGCAGGTGCTTTGATTTTTTCCATTGCTTACTTACTCATCAACATCACCTTGGAGTTTCTTATCTTTAGAGAAATAGGAAACATTTACACCCTTTTGGAGAAAATTCAAAAAAAGGATCTCTCCGATATTCAGGACAAATCTTTCCGCTCATCCCTCTCCCCGCTTCGCAAAATCAACTCGGTAATCAACTCTTACGCCATCGCCAGGCAAAAGGAAATCGAGACCCTGACCAAGAATGCGGAATTCAGAAGGGAATTCATCGCCGATATATCCCATGAGCTCAAGACTCCTATTTTCGCCACGCAAGGATATATTCACACCCTTCTCGATGGGGCAATAGAAGACAAACACGTCCGGATGAAATTCCTGAAGAGAGCGGCCAAAAGCCTGGACTCCCTCGATGTGTTGGTTCAGGACCTGCTTACCCTCAATCAGATGGAGAGTGGAGTCATCAAGTTTTCATTTTCAGATTTTGACCTTCGGGAACTCATCGATGAGGTTATCGAAGAGCTGGAGCACAAAGCTTCCAAGCGGGAGGTGAAGATCAAATGGGAATACGACCCGGAAAGAAAGTACATCACTCATGCCGATCGACCAAAAATCTATCGGGTCTGCCAAAACTTGATTTTTAACGCCATCAAATACAATCACCACGGAGGAGAAGTGCAGATAGGACTTAAGCCCGGCAAAAACACCTTACAGGTAGAAATCAAAGATGATGGACAGGGTATCCCCCCAGAAGACCTCAAGCGCATTTTTGAGCGATTTTATAGAGTAGAGAAAAGCCGAAACAAAAAAGAAGGCGGCACCGGATTGGGACTGGCTATTGTCAAGCACATCCTGGAGGGGCACAAGAGCAAAATATCTGTAAGCTCTACGGTCGGAAAGGGATCAATTTTCAGTTTCTCATTGCCCATGGTCAAGCTTGCAGAACAGGAAGATTTGGCCAAGTCTGCTACATCCAAACAGTAAATAAGACGGGTCCTTTTTTTCATCCTATCTTTTGACTTACCTTTGCCCCTTCTTTGAAGAGGCGCAGGAAAATCCATGAAGAAAGTAGACTTTCAAAACCTTATTCTGTTTGAAAACGAGGATTACCTGGTAATCAACAAGCCACCATACCTGTCGAGCTTAGACGACCGGCACGAGGCGCAAAACATCCTGGACCTAGCCAAGGCATACACCGCCGATTCTCAACTGTGCCATAGATTGGATAAGGAAACCTCCGGATGTCTGGTGATTGCCAAAAATCCGGAGGCCTACAGGCACTTGGCCATGCAGTTTGAAAATAGGGAGGTAGAAAAAGTCTATCATGCAGTCATCGAAGGAATCAAGGACTTCCGGCAGGAGCTGGTAGACAGAAACCTAGTCGCGACAAACAAAGGCATCGCTAAAGTCAGTAAAGAAGGTAAGCCAGCGCAGACCGTATTCAGCACGCTGAAAACCTATTATGCGCACACCTTAGTGGAGTGTAAACCCATCACGGGTCGATTACACCAAATTCGCGTGCATTTAGCCTACCTAAAAGCTCCGATTTGCGGAGACACCTTATATGGTGGCAAGCCTTTGTACCTTTCTTCACTCAAGCGCCGCTTCAATCTCAAAAAAGACACGGAGGAGCTACCCATTATGCAGCGGGTTTCACTTCACGCCTATTCAATTGAATTTCTAGGCATGGGCGGAAAGCCCATTAAAGTCTCTGCTCCTTATCCTAAAGATTTTCAGGTTTTGGTCCATCAGTTGGAAAAAAATGCCTGAGAAACAACAGAGTCCTGAAATCAAAAAAACCGAGGAATATTCGGGATTTTGGACCTAAACCCATGAAAATTAGGAATAAGGATTGGAAATAGTTTGCATAAAAAACAAAATGCATCTATCTTTGTGTCCCTTTTTGGGGTCGATAATTAAATAACAAGCTAAAAATTAAACAGTTACACAGTGGATACTCTGAGCTATAAAACCATCTCAGCCAACAATTCCACCGTAGAAAAGCAGTGGGTCGTCGTAGACGCGCAAGCTGCGATTCTTGGAAGATTGGCGAGTGAGGTTGCGAAAATCTTGAGAGGAAAGACGAAGCCTAGCTTCACTCCTAACGTGGATTGCGGTGACAATGTCATTGTAATCAACGCAGACAAGGTACGATTGACGGGTGACAAGTGGGATGCCAAAGTCTATGTGCGTCACACTGGATACCCAGGTGGACAGCGAATTTCCACCCCAAGAATCCTGAAGCAAAAGTCTTCAGCGATTTTGGTGGAAAAAGCAGTTCGAGGCATGCTGCCTAAGAACAGATTGGGAAGAAAATTGTACGGTAACCTGTACGTATATGAAGGTGCTGAGCATCCTCATGCGGCACAGCAGCCAAAAAACATCACCCTTTAATCGCTAAATCATGGAAATGATCAACACAATCGGTAGAAGAAAAACATCCGTAGCCAGAATCTACATGACTCCAGGCAACGGTAAAATCACCGTAAACAACAAGGCTATTGAAGTGTACTTCCCGTTTGATTTGCACCAGATTGTAGTTAAGCAGCCTCTTGCCCTTGTAGGGGTAGAAGGCAACTACGACGTCAACATCAATGTAGACGGTGGTGGAATCAAAGGACAAGCTGAGGCAGCCCGTATGGCTATCTCCAGAGCTTTGTGCGAGTTTGACGCAGAGCACAGAGGTCCTTTGAAAAAAGAAGGCTTCCTGACCCGTGACCCTAGAATGGTCGAGCGTAAGAAGCCAGGACGTAGAAAAGCAAGAAGAAGATTCCAGTTCTCCAAGCGTTAATCGGAACGATCTTCATTCCATAGAAAACAATTTTATTCATGTCAAAAATCGAATACAAAGACTTACTGGATGCTGGTGTTCACTTCGGACACTTGACGAGAAAGTGGGATCCAAGAATGGCTCCATATATCTTCATGGAGAAAAACGGTATCCACATTATCGACCTCAACAAAACGCTTGCTTGCCTCGAAGAAGCATCCAACGCAATCAAGCAAATTGTACGTTCCGGCAAAAAAGTGATGTTTGTCGCTACGAAAAAACAAGCCAAAGACCTGGTAGCAGCAGAAGCTCAGCGTCTCAATATGCCTTACGTGACCGAAAGATGGTTGGGCGGTATGTTGACCAACTTCGCTACCATCAGAAAATCTCTTAAGAAGATGTCTTCTTTGGAGAAAATGATGAAGGAAGATTCTTACAAGAACTTGGCTAAGAAAGAGCGTCTGATGGTAAGCCGTCAGAAAGACAAAATGGAAAGTGTACTCGGCGGTATCGCTGACCTGAGCAGACTTCCTGCAGCTCTTTTCGTAGTAGATATCAAAAGAGAACACATCGCCATCGCAGAAGCACAAAAATTGGGTATCCCGGTTTTCGCTTTGGTAGATACCAACTCCAATCCTAACGAGGTGGACTTCCCAATTCCTGCAAATGACGATGCATTCAAGTCTGTTTCTTTGTTGGTAAAAGCTTTCGGAGCAGCCATCGAAGAAGGTCTTTCCGAAAGAAAGAAAGACAAGGACGAAGCCAAACTTTCTGAAGAGGAAGAGGCAAAAAGAGCAGTGGACGCAGAAACTCAAGAGTAATCCACACCGATTTGAAATAAATAAAATTGAACATCCGGCCCAGGCCGATGTTCAATTTTTTTGTTTTTACTCTTTCCCCGGGTGAGAAGCTTAACCCAGAGGAAATATTCCCCGGTCCCCTGTTTTGTAACTTGGACCGGCAATCACAGAAATTTATTAATCGCTAGATAAACTGATCACAACATGGCAATTACTGCACAAGACGTAAACAAACTGAGACAAATGACCGGTGCCGGTATGATGGACTGCAAAAAAGCTTTGACAGAAGCTGAAGGTGACTTCGAAAAAGCAGTAGACATCCTCAGAAAAAAAGGTCAAAAAGTATCTGCTTCCAGAGCAGACCGCGAGACCAAAGAAGGCGTAGTAGTAACCCGAGTAGCCGAAAACGGCGCAAAAGGAATCCTTCTTTCCCTGACTTGCGAGACTGACTTTGTGGCTAAAAACGAAGAATTCGGTGCTTTCGCAAATACTTTGATCGATATGGCTGTGGCCAACAATGCTTCTTCCAAAGAAGATATCCTTGCCCTACCTTTCGAAAACATCACCGTAGCTGAGAAAATCGTAGAAATGACCGGTAAAATCGGTGAGAAAATCGAAATCTCTCACTACGAAGTCATCTCTGCTGAGAAAGTCGTTCCTTATATCCACTCCAATGGCAAATTGGGTGTATTGGTAGGATTGGTCAACGCATCAGGTGCTGATGTAGAAGATGCCGGAAAAGACGTAGCCATGCAGATTGCAGCTATGAATCCGGTAGCCGTAGACAAGGACGGTGTAGATGCTTCCATGATCGAAAGAGAAATCGAAATCGGTAAGGAGCAGGCTAGAGCTGAAGGCAAGCCGGAAGAGATGTTGGAAAAAATCGCTATGGGTAAGCTTCAGAAGTTCTACAAGGAAAACACCTTGTTGAGCCAACAATTCGTAAAAGACAACTCAAAGTCTATCGCTCAATACCTTGACGGTGTAAGCAAAGGCTTGACTGTAAATACTTTCAAGAGAATTTCTATCGGGTAATTATCCCAATTAAACTTCTTACAAAAAACCCTCTCGGAGCGATCTGAGAGGTTTTTTTTATGATATAATTTGTGTTTTTTAACATTTATCGTAATTTTAATAACTTAAATAGTTAAAATAATTGGATAATGGATAAAATTGAGAGAAAGGCATTTACAAAAAACTTCTTAGAGGCGATTGAACATCTAAAAGAGAAAAATCTTATCAAAACTGATAGAGATTTAGAATTAAAAGCAGGAATAAGATCGCAAAGAGTAACTGGGATGAGATCTTATCTGGAAAAAAATAATGGAAAGGCATATTACGCAACTCCAGATCAAATAAAAAAACTAAATGAATTATTTAATGTCAGTTTAGAATTTATTTATAAAGGGATTTACCCAATAATTGAAGGAAAAAAGGATATCACTATTGCGCCAGAAAGAGTTTCGGAAAACTACCAAACTATCTCTAAAGTCATGGAAGAAATTAATTTTTTAAAAGAGAAAATAGATTTCTTAAATGAAAGGGTAGATTTTCTTTTTGAAAAACTTAAATCAAAATAAAAAACTCTCAAAATCGTTTCTTGGGAGTTCGGTAATTCGGTCAACAAACTTTTCCAAAGTTTCGAACTTTGGAAAATTTACCCCATCTGAATCTCCTTAAGAATTCATCAAGTCCTCAATCTCTTCCGCTTCTATCGGAATATTCCGCATCAGATCGAAATATCCCTCTTCCTGAACCACCACATTGTTTTCCAAGCGAATCCCAGACCCTTCCTCCGGAATATAGATCCCCGGCTCTACGGTGAATACCATTCCTACTTTGATCGGAAAATGCATGGTACCCACATCGTGCACATCCAATCCCAAATGATGGGAAGTCCCGTGCATAAAGTACTTTTTGTAGGCTGGCCAATTCGGATCCTGATTTTTGATATCCGTCTGATCGATCAATCCCAGTCCGACCAACTCCGATTGCATGATCAGGCCGACTTCCCGGTGATAGTCCTGAATAGTCACTCCAGGACGAAGCATGGAAGCGGCTTGTCTTTTGACCCGCAAAACAGCATCATAGACCTGTCGTTGCCTTTTGGTGAATCTTCCGCTCACAGGAATAGTTCGGGTCATGTCTGCATTGTAATTCCCATACTCCGCACCGACATCCAGCAACAACAATTCCCCGGCATTGCAGGCTTTGTTGTTTTCGATATAGTGCAAAACACAGGCAGATGGACCTGAAGCGATGATTGGCTCGTAAGCAAAACCCCGGCTTCTGTTGCGCACAAATTCATGAATAAATTCCGCCTCGATTTCATATTCAGTCACTCCGGGTTTGACAAAAGACAGAATCCTGCGAAAGCCTTTCTCGGTGATATCACAGGCGATTTGCATCTGATCAATCTCCTCCTGTTCCTTGACTCCCCGGAGTTCGTGCATGATCGGGGCTGCCCGCTCATATTCATGAAGAGGAAACTTTTCCTTACAAGCTTTGATAAACCTCGCATCCCGGGTCTCCACCACGACTCCGGCACGAAGATGCTCGTTGGTATTCAGGTAAATCCGATCCGAAAGTGCCATTACTGAGTTGAAGATCTGATCAAAGGCAGACAACCATTGGATATTTTTGATCCCGGAGGCAGCCTCAGCTTCTTCTTTGGTGTATTTGTGGCCTTCCCAGACGGCGATATGTTCATTAGTTTCTCTGAGAAAAAGTACCTCTCTCCATGCAGGATTCGGACAATCAGGCGCGATCAACAAAATGGTCTCCTCCTGATCGATACCACAGAGATAAAAGAGGTCATTGTTTTGCCGAAATTTCATCGTGCCATCCGCGTTAGTGGGCAAGATGTCGTTGGAATTGAAGATGGCCACTGAATTTTTCGCCAGTTTGGCTGCGAGCTTAGCCCGGTTGCGGATATAAAGTTCTTTGGGAAGAGGTTGATATTTCATAGTCAAATTGATCTCAGGGCAAGTTAATAAAACCTGTCTATCCTCGGAATCAAATTCAGAGATAGCCCGTTTCAAGTTAAATTTGTACTTTCCAAAAAGGATTAGCGCAGCATGCAATTGAATATAAAAGAGCTACCCAACGGGATTCGGATAGTTCACCAACAAGTCACTCACACCCGTTTGGTTCATTGCGGATTCATTCTCAATATTGGCAGCCGAGATGAAGATAAAGAGCAGGAAGGACTTGCCCATTTTTGGGAACACATGGCTTTCAAGGGCACTCATAAGCGAAAGACTTTTCACATTATCAACCGACTTGAATCTCTCGGGGGAGAACTTAACGCCTACACGACCAAGGAGAAGGTTTGCTTTTACGCTTCCGTGTTGAAAGATCATTATCCAAAAGCTGCCGAATTACTGTTTGATATTACGTTCAATTCCACTTTTCCCGAAAAACAAATCGAAAAAGAGCGCCAAGTGATCTTGGAAGAAATGGCCATGTATCGGGACTCACCGGATGACTCCATTCAGGATGACTTGGATGCACTCGTCTTTGCCAATCATGCCTTGGGAAGAAATATCCTAGGCACCGAAGAGACCGTGGGGCGATTTTCCCAACAGGATTTCTTTGATTTCATTTCCACTCATTTGGACACCTCACAGCTGGTTTTCTCTGCAGTGGGAAATATTTCCTTTGAAAAAGCCCTTAAGGCAATCGAAGGCCCACTGAAAGAAATCCAAACCAGACGGACCCTTTATGTCAGAAATGGATTTCACACCTACCAACCCCAAATCAAAACCGTCCGAAGGGAGGTTTCCCAATCCCTCTGTGCCATAGGTAGGCCGGCCTACTCTCAGCATGACCCCAATCGGTACAAGCTCTTTCTGCTCAACAACATCCTGGGAGGTCCAAGCATGAACAGCAGATTGAACCTTTCCCTTCGCGAAAATTATGGCTATGTCTACAGCATCGAATCCAGTTATCAGCCTTTTTCAGACACAGGATTCTTTGGGATTTATTTTGGGACGGAAGAAAAAACCCTGAAAAAATCCCAGGCTATTGTCCATCGGGAAATGCAAAAGCTCCGAACCAAAACCTTGGGAACCCTTCAGCTCCACATGGCCAAGGAACAGGCCATTGGACAGATGGCCATGGCCGAAGAAAACTATGCAGCCCTAATGCTTGTCTATGGCAAAAGCCTGATCGATCATGACAAAATTGATCCCTTGGAGCGGATTTTTGACCAAATCCGCTCTACTACAGCCACCGACCTACAGGAAATCGCCCAGGACATCTTCAATCCTGAGCAGTTGAGCGTACTCACTTATATCCCTTCTTGATCCATGGAATTCATCGACCCAGCCTTACTGGCTTATTGCGAGGTCCATACCAGCCCGGAAGATCCTCTTCTCCAGAAAATCACCCGGGAGACCCAAGCCAAAGTCCTGATGCCTCGCATGCTTTCCGGACATCTTCAAGGGAAGACTCTGGAGCTCTTTGCAAAAATGATCCGGGCTCAATCCATTCTGGAAATCGGTACCTATACCGGGTATTCGGGAATCTGCCTAGCTAGAGGCTTGAGCAAAGGTGGCAAACTGACTACGCTGGATATCAATGACGAACTGGAGCCCATGGTGCGGGGTTTTTTTGAAGAAAGTGGTCTCGCCCATCAAATCGACTACCGACTGGGCAATGCAAGGGAAATCATCCCTACCCTTTCGGGACCTTTTGACTTGGTTTTCATTGACGCGGACAAATACTACTATTCTGAGTATTTCGACTTGGTGATTGACAAAGTCAGTCCGGGAGGGATTATTTTGGCTGACAATGTTCTTTGGTCAGGGAAGGTAGTACAGGAAGAAGGAAAAAAGGTAGACAAGGATACCCAAGCTTTGCTTGACTTCAACCGGAAAGTCCAAGAGGATTCCCGGGTCGAAAATGTACTTTTACCTCTTAGAGACGGGATTCTGATGGCAAGAAAACTGGATTAGGACAAAATGGGAATCATTTTTGCTATTTGGGGCAATAGCAATTGATTTTCCTGAATACCATGACCATAAGACTACCCAGCTTACTCTTTTTGACCTTTTTCAGCACTTTGGGAGCACTCTGGGCCCAAATCCCCCAGGTTCCGAGTGAGATGGAATTTGCAGACCTCATCGTTCGAATCAATCCCCAAGCCAAACGGGAAATTCAACTGGATGTGGATGCGCTATATCGTAACCCTACCTACTTCAAGCTCAAAAATGACCGGGTTAATCTTTTCATGCCCATTGTGGAAAGAGAACTTCGCAAGCAAGGAGTGCCTGATGACCTGAAATACCTGGTAATCCAGGAAAGCGGATTGATTGCAGATGCTGTCTCTACTTCCAATGCGGTAGGATTTTGGCAATTTAAGAAGGGAACAGCAGAAGAAGTGGGCCTAAGAGTGGATGGACAGATCGATGAAAGAAAAAATATTGTCACTTCCACTCAAGGCGCGGCCAAATACCTCAAAAAGCATCAGGCTGTACTGGACAACTGGATGACTGCACTCGTCTCTTATCAGATGGGACTTGGTGGAGCCAAATCCTACTTCGGAAATCAATATTCGGGTAAAAAAGTCATCGAAGTAGACCGAAATTCCCATTGGTATTTCAAAAAGTATCTGGCCCATAAAGTTGCCTATGAAGGGCAAATCTCGGTTTTTGCTTCCAATCAGCGCCTAGCCGAAGTGCAGATTCAAGGTCCCGCTACATTTAGCACCTTAGCCAAAAGATTTGGTGTCAGCGAAGATCATCTTAAAGAATACAATAAGTGGGCTGTCAATGGAAAAGTACCGGCAGGTAGTCACACCCTTTTCTATATCGCTGCAGGATCTCTACCAATAGAGCCTGCTATAGTGACAACCCCGGAAAAGAAGAGCTCCACTTCCACTTCCACCTCCTCAAGTGCGGTTTCGGCTGTCTACAAGCAAGCTGACTCTTATCCCCGAATCAGCGGCAACACTACCCAAGCCAACAAACCCAATCAAATCAAAGTCAATGACCTCGACGGAGTGCAAGCAGGTACTGCTACTACCCAAAGTCAATTTGCAGACCGAGTGGGATTGAGGGAGAAAAAACTCAGAAAACTCAATGACCTGGAGCCGGGAGCAAGAATTGAAACCGGGAAGTATTACTATACCGAAAAGAAAAAGGCCAAAGCCGATGTGGAAACCCATATCGTACAGCCGGGGGAAACGCTTTGGAGCATTTCACAGAAATACGGAATTCGATTGGCTTCCCTTAAGGCAAAAAACAGAATCCGCAGTGACCGGGAGCTTAAGGCAGGAATGGTTCTGCAGCTTCAGGAGCCCAGAAAACGGGGAGAGGAAATTCAAATCGTTCCTCTGAAAAACTCTACCCCTACACCACGAACTGTAATCGCACAGGACAACACACCTACCCCAGCTCCGTCCCCATCTGCTCCAAAACAAGAACAGAAACCATCTTCCAGCCCAAGCTACCACATAGTCAATCAGGGAGAAACGCTATTTGCCATTTCAAGAAAGTATGGAATCACAGTAGAACAGCTGAAGTCTTGGAACAACATCGGCAGCAACAACCTCATCTCCATCGGTCAGAAATTGGTTATCTTCCAGCCCTGATTCAGCCTGTTACCTCAAGTAAATGCGACGTTTCCTCCTATTTTTCAGTGTGTTTTTTGGCTTGCTGATCCAGACTTCCATGGGTCAGGATCGGATTATAGTTCCGGATACAGTTTTGATCAACGGAGACACCTTGGTGATGCTGGGCGATTCCATTTTGATAGAGGAGCCGGAAAAAGAGATCTTTTGGTCTACCGGCGGAAATTATAACCTGAATATCCAGCAAGTGACCTTGAGCAATTGGGCCGCAGGGGGTGCCAGTTCTTTTGCGCTAAACTCCGGAGTATCCCTCTTTGCCAATTACAAAAAAGACAAAAAAGTCTGGGATACGCAGTTGAATATCAATCTGGGTTTCAACAGGCAAAATGATCGGGCTTTTGAAACCAGAAAAACCAACGATAACTTCGTTTTTTCGAGTAACTACGGAAGGGAATTATCCGAAAAATACTTCCTCTCTACCCAACTGGATGCCCGAACTCAATTGCTCACCGGGTATAAGTACAGCCGTCCTGCGGGAAGTGAATCCGAAATCAGAACCAAAATCTCGGATTTACTCTCTCCTGGCTACATTCAGTCCTCAACCGGTCTGAATTATCGAAGGACCTTCGAGGACAAAAGCAGCCTTTCCCTTATCGTTTCTCCTTTTACCGGTCGATTCACCATCGTGCTGAATGACTCACTTAGTAATGCTGGTGCTTTTGGGGTGACTCCCGGAGAAAATGTGCGTGCGGAAGCGGGGATGTCATTTGCAACCCGTATAGCAGATTTCAGGCTTATGGAAAATGTGACCTGGAGAGCCAACCTTAACCTTTTTTCCAATTATGAGCGCTTTGGGAATATGGTGGTCAACTTTAATTCCGATATCCGATTAAAGGTCAACAAGTATATCTCCACCCGGATTGAGACGGTACTTATCTATGATGAAGAGGTTTTTATCAAACAGGACGATGGAAGCAGCAAGCAGGCGGTGCAATTCCAAAACCTGATTAATTTCGGCGTTTCACTCGATTTTTAGAAATCTACATCCAGTCCAAACTTCCGCTGAAGCTCTATCAGGGCAGGATACTTTTTCATCAAGTGCAGGAGCTTGTCACTGTCTGTATATAGCTTTCCACTATGATCATCTTCTTCCTCCTTGATATGAACTCCAATGGTAAATCCGTTGGCACCGGTCAATTTCCGGATCAAGCCCACCAAGTCAGGCTTCATTTTATTGGCAATCTCTTCCTGCATATGCCCGGAGACTTCGAGTCTGACTTCACCCGAGATCAATTTTATTTCTTGGTCCAAGATCGTCTGCTCAAACTTACGTTCGGCCTGTCGAAAGTGATTTCTGATTTCAGGCAGACAAGAATCAAGCAGGTCTTGGGTCAGAGTTTTTGATTCCTTAGGCTCCTCTACTATTACTTCTTTTTCAGCAGATTTGGGAGCCTCGGCTTCCTTTGCCTTTTTATCCACCAACTGCTTGGTCTGGCTCAGACTGACAGGAATAGAGATGGTGGACTTTACAGGAGATTTTTTCTCCAGTATTGGAGTTGAGCTGGAAAGAGGAATAGGTTCCGCAGAAATCTCCGAGGGATTAGTTAACCTTTTTTTTTTAGCTCATCAGCCAAAGTAGCTATGCGAAAAGCATGGGGAAGTTTTGCCATCTTCATCAAGGCCAATTCCACATGAAGGCGTTGGTTTTTGCTGGTTCGGTAGTGGATATCACACTGATTGGCAAGATTGAGTGCGGAGATCAAAAAGGATAAAGAAGCCTGTTGAGTCTGCTGAAGGTAGCGCTCCTTGGCGGAATCTGATACTTGCAGAAGGTCAATGGTTGCTTCATCTTTTACCACCAAGAGGTCCCTAAAGTGCTCACTCAGGCCAACGATAAAGTTATGTCCATCAAAGCCTTTTTTCAGAATCTCATCAAAAATCAAAAGAACCGAAGAAATGTCTTCAGCTACCAAAGCATCCACTACCCTGAAATAATAATCGTAATCCAGAATATTAAGATTGGCGATAGTCTCTTGGTAAGTCACCTTTTTCCCCGCAGAATAGGTGACAATCAGGTCAAAAATCGACAGGGCATCCCGTAGAGCCCCATCGGCTTTGGTAGCAATCAATCGAAGGGCCTCTTCTTCGTAATCGACACTTTCTTTCTCGGCGATGTACTGAAGGTGATCGGCAATGTGCTTGATCTGAATTCGGTTGAAGTCAAAAATCTGACAGCGGGAAAGAATGGTCGGGATGATTTTGTGCTTTTCCGTAGTAGCCAAGATGAAGATGGCATACTTAGGCGGCTCTTCCAAAGTCTTCAAAAAAGCATTGAAGGCCTGGGTAGAAAGCATGTGCACCTCATCAATGATATACACCTTGTATTGACCTTTTTGAGGAGCGTAGCGCACTTGCTCTACCAGATTCCGGATGTCATCTACGGAGTTGTTGGATGCGGCATCCAGTTCATAAATATTGAAAGAAGCGTTGTTTTGGAAAGAAACGCAGGAATCACAAGTTCCGCAAGCTTCGTAGTCTTTGGTGAGATTCTCACAGTTGATGGTCTTGGCCAAAATACGGGCACAGGTAGTTTTTCCCACCCCTCTTGGTCCACAGAAAAGAAAAGCCTGGGCAAGGTGGTTGTTTTTGATTGCATTCTGTAGTGTGGTAGTAATATGCTGCTGCCCCACCACACTCTTGAAATCTGCTGGTCTGTATTTTCTTGCCGAAACGACGAAATTTTCCATCGCTGCAAGATATAAAAAAGTGGATACTCAGGAAGGGAGAAAAACGAGCTATGGTAAAGTTTTTCAGTAATTGATTGATTTTTAAACGGATTGGAAAATTGAAAAATTGGAAGACTGGAAAATTGAAAAAGTCGAAAAGTGATAAGGCTGTAAAATTATGGCTGGAGTTCTCCAAAATATCGTAAATCGAAAATCGTAAATCGAAAATGAACGAATTTCCTTCTACTTTTGTCTTCCCTACACAATGGGGCTGACCGGTTTTGACAGTAAGTGTAAAGATCGGGCTCGCATGCAGGCTGGAGTATGTACGGCCTTGAAAGATTCATACGAACGATAAATGGCGAAACTTCTTACGCCATGGCTGCCTAATCTCTCCTAACTAGGACAGATCGCTTAAAGGGTTGAGTCGCGAGAGTGATTCCCCGGCCACATCTCCCCACTCGCCGTCTGATCCGGGTGGATTCGAGGTGTCGACTTGATCGGACTGCTGCTTGTGATGCGATTAAGCAAGCTTAAGGCCAATCGATAAGCCAAGTTCAGGTGTGTCACCCAGCATAATTTGGTCGAAAACCCAACCGGTGACTAAGCATGTAGACGGTACGGTGTTTCCTTATCTGGACGCGAGTTCGAATCTCGCCAGCTCCACAAAAAATCCCTTCAGCACAAACTGAAGGGATTTTTTGTTTTTTTCTCAAAACTTGTTTCCTTGACATGAAGTTTCACTTTTCTGCTAATGTCAATTTTCTCTTACGATGCTGAGTAATAGCCCAATGAAAAAGCTGCTCCCCCTTTTTTTGTTTATTGTCGGCTGTAATATCATTCCTCCGGAACCCTCAGATTACACCATAGAAGAGGTCAATGTAATTGGCGGTCCAGTGCTCTCTGTTCAGGACAGCGTCGGCTTGCTATTGACAGTAAGAGGGCTTCCTCCTACCAATGCATGGAAAATGGTGTGGGAAGTCAATGGACAGGATGTATTTACCCAAGATGTCTCAGGAAAGCCCGGCACTTTTTCTCTCACTAAAAAGTATCGGGGAACTCAGACTGGAGAATATTTTTTCAAAGGATGCATTCAATCCAAAACCAGAAGAATTTGTGATGAGACCGCCTTCTTTCTCCAATAGGAAAAGAAAATCTCCTTATCCTGTAAAATAGGCCTCCAACTCACTCATCATGGCTTCTTTTTCCCTCAGGTCACGGATGATTTTTCCCTTTTCGAGCAAAACAATCCGGTCACAGATCTCTGTCACATGATTCAGGTCATGGCTGGAGATCAAAAAGGTTCTTCTGGAATTTTCAGTTTCTCTGAGGACCAGTTTCTTCAATCGAATCTGAGAACTCGGATCCAGATTTTCGAAAGGTTCATCCAAAAACACCACATCAGGATTACCCATGAGTGCTGCAGCTATGCCGACTTTCTTGAGGTTTCCTTTGGATAGGTCTCGGATGTATTTCTTTTTACCTAATACTTCATCATTGAATAGCTCCACAAACTTCTCCAAATGCAGCCTTAAGTCAGCCTCGGACATCCCGTAGATTTTTCTCAAAGACTCAAAATACTCGTCTGGAGTCAGATAGGACAAGAGCATGTGCTCGTCCAGATAGGCTCCTACTTTGGCTTTCCAAGATTCTGTTTTGGCCACATCCTCCCCATTGATGGTGACCTTGCCACTGGTAGCTCTTACCAAGTCAAGCATGATTCGGAAAAGTGTCGTCTTCCCGGCACCATTGTTTCCCACTAGGCCAAAACATTGACCAGAAGGGATTTCCAGATTTTCGACATCCAAAACGACGGCATCTTTGTATTGCTTTTTCAGCTGGTTTACAGTAATCATAATTCTTGACGGAATGAAGATGAAATTTCGTAACGGTTATTGAGCACTCTATTGATATTGACTTGGGACAAGGGTTTGAAAGCCACCATCCCAATCAGTCCGATGACTCCTAGCGCGATCACCCCGGCTACTTCATTGAAAAGAAAAAATACCGGCAGATAGATCGCATAAGGAAAAATAAACATCGGGATAAACATCAGCCACTGTGCCGCACCCATGCCTTCGTAGTTAAACATGGCCCCTTTGTTTAAATCCATCGGCTTGGGCTTCCAGAGGGAAAAGTAAATGATGACATGCATCAACACGCCGATATTGAATAAGAAGCAGCACAGATGCAAAAGCAGAAACTGCAAGCCAAAAAAGGCGTAAGGAATCGAGGCCAGAAAGCAAATAAAAGAGGTGCCGATAAAGAGCAGGTATTTCCCTCTGATCAGCGATTCAATCCCATTCTTTTTGCTGATATAAAAATCAAAATTGGAGGAATTCCAACTGAGAAAAACCTGGGCATATTGGAGCATAAAGATACCGGTAATGAAAACTCCAACGAAGATAAATATCCAGTGGAGGCCGCTTCCCTCCTCAGTGGCATATTGGGGGTTTTTGTAGAAAATCAATCCATACAGCAGGAAAAACCCAGCCAACATCAGGTATGTCCTGCTCTTTTTGTGCCGGATGATGAGCTTCCACTCCAAATTGGCCAACTCTCCCGCCAAACCGAATCGGGAGAAAAAGCCGATACTTTGATTGACAAATCGGACATCTTCTTCTTCCGTCAAATCTTCTAGGTAGGCATTGGCCACATAAAATTTGAAGCAAAGCACATAGGACCCCACAGAAAAAGCCAAAATGGCAAGAAATGGAAGAGGACTCAGCAAAGCTAAATCAAACACCGGCTTCATGATTTCACCCAAATTAAACCAACCCATATAGCTGGAGCCTGTCCCCAACAGCAAGACTGCCATCACAGAAATCAGCCCAATCATGCTGTCATCAAAACGCTGCTTGAACCAAAGCATAAACCAATGCAAAGTCCAGCTGGTGAGCAAAATGGAACCTAACCAGGTAATTACCCCTTGCCAACCGTATTCACCGCCTACTACTTCCAAAGAAAAAGGAAGGAAAAGCAAAAGAGCGATCAGAGAAAGTGGGGAAATAAAGGACCTGAAAAGGAGAATATGAACGATTCGTTTTTTCCCGATAGGCAAATGAAGAAGACTTTCTAGGTCTACCACCGGCAATTTTTGGATAAAATACCGATACATGAACTCGGCCAGAAAGAAGTAAATCAGATAGCTGTTGAGTACTTCAAGAGGATTTTGGCCTTCAGCCAACTGCTCAATTATCCGCTTGAGCAGGAATCCGGCTGCAAAAACGTAGCTAAGGAGAAGCAGGGCCAGAAATCCCATGAATAGATTCATCAGGAGACTTTTGGCGAAAGAAGTGGACCGGACACTTTTCAGAAACTGCAGTCGAATAAGGGTAAAAAACATAGGCTTTTGTCTGGAGTTTTTTAATGCTTGACCAAAATAGACCCAAACCTTTTAATTTTTAAAATAAATTTGACCTCAAAAAGGATAAATGAGGAATAAACTACAGGAATTAGGATTTTTTGAAGCGGTGGAGCAGAGACGATCAGTACGAATCTTCGATCAGACTGCTCCTTTTGACCATTCGATTGTCCAAAAATGCCTCGAGGCGGCGATCCTTTCCCCCAACAGCTCCAACCTGCAGCTCTATAACTTTGTCCGTGTACCGGAAACCTCCCCCCTCAAGAACCAACTGGCCAAGCTTTGTATGGGACAAAAAGCAGCCACTACCGCCCGGGAATTGGTCGTGGTGGTAACCCGAAGAGACCTTTGGAAATCCCACGCCAAAGCCAATTATGATTACATCAAGAAATCATACGAAGGCAAGCCGGACAAAAAGCAGAAACAGGCATTGAGCTATTATGACAAATTGATCCCCAAGCTGTATTCCTACTACCCCGGCTGGTCATTAATCAAAAAGCTAATCGCTTGGTGGGTGGGGCTAAAAAGACCCATGGTGCGGGAAGTGGGTGAAACGGAGGTTCGGATTTCTGTTCACAAAAGCGCTTCTTTGGCCGCAATGACCTTTATGCTCGGGATGAAAGCCTCCGGCTACGACACCTGCCCCATGGAGGGACATGACTCCAAGCGGGTGAAAAAGCTGCTCAATCTCCCCTCTTCCTCAGAGATATGCATGATTATCGGCTGTGGAAAAGGCCTTCCTGAAGGGGTTTATGGTGAGAGGTTCCGAGTTCCTACTGTTGAATTGATCAAAGAGAGCTAGGAAAATAATCTATTTAAAAATCATCATTGATCTCGATCCAGTATCCATCCGGGTCTTGGATATAGATCTGCTTGATACCATCCACCCGGTTGGTGATTTCTCCTTTTACCCCTGCCCAACTTTCGAAAGGATAATTTCTTGCTTTCATATTGGCTACGAAAGCTGCCATATCAGGAATGCTAAAGCACAAGTGATTGGTTTTTGACTTTTCTTTCGGATGATTTGCCGCTTCGATCAAATGTAAAGAAGCCCCTCCCCCGATGTCGTACCAAGCATGCAACCCATCCTTGAAAGGTTCTTCGATTTCCTTGAGCGCAAGTACATTCTGATAGAAATCCATGCTTCGTTTCAATTCTGTCACATGGACGGCAATGTGATTCACTTTAATTTGGGCTAAAGAAGTCATAGCAAACGTCAAGAATAAACAGGTAAAAAGGGTTTTCATGGTTTTCTGGGTTGGATGATTAATGATAGCCAATTTCTTCTCAAAATGAAAAAGCCAGCCATTTCTTTCAATGGCTGGCTTAATTTTAATTTATTTTTTATGAGAAAACTCTATTCTTCTTTCAGGTCAGTAGCCATTGCAATTCGATCTGCTTCATCAAAAAGATTGATCGCCCGCATATAGACTTCATTGATATCATTGACCACTTTGTAGAAGGCATTGTCATCAAATATCTGACGACCCAAATGAGCTTTGACCAATAACCTCAGATATTCCTTAGAGTTGTTAAAATCCTTGGCATCAAAATCCACTTTATTTTTCTTGCCAAACTCGGTCAACTCCATCAGCATAGCATCACTGACTTTATATTGGGTATAATACTCATCCAATGACATAGAAGTAAAGCTATCCTTATTCTTGCCATAGAAATCCAAGATAAACTCTCTTGAGGAGTCCGAATTGAATAAACGGGTCACATAGGCACTGTTCATGGTGGTGTCCAATGGCACGAAGTAGTCTGGCATGATCCCTCCACCTCCGTAGACTAATCGGCCTTTTTTGGTTTCGTATTTTAGACTGTCATTGAACTTGATGCTGTCTGCAGAGAAAAACTCTCCATGCTCATACCGATCCATCCAGTCTTTCTCGTAAGCCTCGTAATCTGAGCTGTAGGGCTTTTGAATAGATCTTCCTGAGGGGGTGAAATACCGAGCAATGGTCAATCGCAATTCAGCTCCATCCGACAAGTCAATCGGCATTTGCACAAGACCTTTTCCAAAAGATCTTCTACCAACAATCAGTCCCCGATCATTGTCCTGAATAGCTCCAGCCAAAATCTCTGACGCCGATGCAGAACCCTCATTGATCAACACGATCACAGAGCCCTCCTCAAACATACCCGGCTTGAAAGCAAAAGCCTTCTGACTGTATTGAGATACTTTTCCTTCTTGTGAAACAATCAAATCACGATCTCCCAATAATTCGTCGGCCATATTGATAGCAGCACCCATATATCCTCCCGGATTTCCCTGAAGGTCTATGATCAGCTTCTTCATACCTTTCGCTTGGAGGTCACTAACTGACTTTCTAAATTCTTCATAGGTGGTGGCAGCAAACCGGGTTACTTTAATGTACCCAATTTCATCATTGACCATATAAGCAGCAGGAATACTGTATTGCGGGATTTTATCCCGGGTGATCTCGTAGGTGATCAGGTCCGGATTATTCTTTCGCTTGATATCCACCACCACTTTCGAGCCTCTTGGGCCTCTCAGGTAGTTAAATACATCCCGGTTGGTAATACCGATACCTGCGACATTTTTCCCATCCACGGAAATAATCTGATCTCCGGACTGGATTCCCAAAGCTTCGGATGGACCTCCTGTAAGCGGAGCCACTACATAGATGGTATCTCGGATGATACCAAATTCAACCCCTATCCCATCAAACTCCCCTTCCAGTTGTGATTGGGCAAGAGAAGCATCGCGGGCAGGAATATAGCTAGAGTGCGGATCCAGGTGTTCGAGCATCTTGTTGATACCGAATTCCACCAGCTCGTTGGTATTGACGCTGTCTACATAGTCCCTATTTATGTATGTCATAATCTCCTGTAGCTTGTAAAGTGCTGCTCTGAGATCATTTTGATTGCCTTTGGGTTCGGCAAAAGTCGCCCCGATCCATATTCCGGCAGAAATAGCCAAGGCCAAAAGTATGGGCAATCTGATTTGGGCTTTTGAATTTTTAGTCTCGCTCACGTGATTTATTGTTATCTCCTCTAAGTAACTCAAACTACAAGAAAATCATTTGAGTTTAAAATGGATTTTAGATAAAATTAACGATTCATTATACGATAGGAAAAGATAAAGGTCTGAATACCCCAACTTTTTCCCTCAAAAAAAATTAATTTTGTGCAATGAAGTTAAATCCCGGATTTGAAAAAAATTCTGTTGGTGAACTAGTTTCCGAGAACTATGTTTTCGCTGCTGTTTTGCACTACTTTGGGATCAGCTTTTATCAATACCCCACTGATTCTCTGGAAAAAGTCTGCCGCAAGCACAAAGTAAATCCCCAGCAACTGGTGGCAGAATTGGAAGCTTGGGCAGAACAAAAGGACCCTTCCGTTGAAGATCTCTACCTGAATCCCATCGAGCTTCTTGTCGCTTATTTAAAAAAGAAACATTACTATTTCGTCAGACAAGAACTTCCTTTTCTATCCAACATGGTCTCCGGAATCACCGCTGACTCCAAGTATGTATCTTTGATGGCAGACTTGAAAATCATGTTCCCCATGTTTGTGGAAGACTTCATTCATCACATCCATGAGGAAGAAAGTCGGATGTTTAAGCGGATTGAGCTACTTCAGGACATCGAAGATGGAAACTTCAGAACTCAAGATGCTTTGGTGATTTTGGAAAAAGATCCTATTCGGCTGCTTGCCGATCAACATGAAATCCACGACGACGAAATGCAGGGAATCCGACAGCTGACCAAGGATTATTTCCTCGACGAGGATGCCCCGCTGACCATGAGAGTGCTTTACCATGAGTTGCAGAATTTTGAAAAGGAACTGTCCATCCACGCCAAAATCGAGGATGAACTCCTATTCCCCAAAGCTGTTCAGCTGGAAGTAGAGGCACTCAGAAAAATCCGCAAACAAATCCAAACCAACTGATGGCAAGAATCCTCGCCATTGATTTGGGAACCAAGCGCACCGGAATTGCTGTTACTGATCCGCTGCAGATTACCGCAAATCCTTTGGAGACAATAGACACGGCTCAATTAATCCCTTTCCTGAAAGCCTACTTTACCAAAGAGGAAGTAGACACCCTGGTTTTAGGACTTCCTATCCGGCTCAACGGGCAGGACAACGAAATGACTCCAAAGGTCAGAAGTTTGAAATCAGAACTTGAGCGTGTTTTTCCGGAGAAAAAAACAGTATTGATCGACGAGCGATTTACTTCCAAAATGGCCATGCAAAGCATGATAGCCATGGGAAGCAAGAAAAAAGACAGAAAAGAAAAGGCCGGCAACCTGGACAAGGTCTCTGCCGCCATCATTCTTCAATCCTATTTAGAAAGACAATGATTTACCCGATAGTTGCTTATGGCAACCCGATATTGAAAAAAGAAGCTGAGGACATTGCCGAAGGCACCGACATCTCCAAGCTGATCCAGGACATGTATGCCACCATGGACCATGCCAATGGGGTGGGTCTGGCTGCTCCTCAGATTAACCAAGGAATACGCCTTTTTGTCATCGACAGTACACTCATGCTGGACGAAAATGACGAAGAAAAGGGAATCCGAAAAGCATTCATCAACCCCATCATCCTGGATGAATATGGGGATAATTATGGTTTTGAAGAAGGCTGTCTAAGTATCCCTGATGTACGGGCGGAAATCATCCGGCCTGAAAAATTGACCATAGAGTATTTCGACGAAAACTGGAACCTGCAGGAAGAAGAATTCTCCGGAATGACCGCCCGAGTAATTCAGCATGAGTACGATCATTTGGAGGGAATTCTTTTTGTGGATTACCTGAAAGGTTTGAAAAAAAGGCTCATCCAATCCAAACTGATTGATGTAAGCAAGGGTAAAATTTCCACGGATTACCGCATGATTTACCCCCTTCGCTAATGGAAAAAAGCCCCGAGATAAAGATTGCACTCGTACAGACAGATTTGCATTGGCTGGACAAAACCGCCAATCTGGCGATGCTGGAAGAGAAAATCTGGGAGTTGAAGGGGCGATGCGATTTAATTGTACTTCCGGAAATGTTTCCAAGCGGATTTACCATGGAGGCACAGAAGCTGGCCGAGCCTATGAACCTTCACATCCACAAATGGATGAAGCAGATGGCAGCCCAAACCGGGGCAGTGATCACAGGAAGTGCAATCATCAGCGAAGGAGGACACTTTTTCAATAGGCTTCTGTGGGTATGCCCGGATGGCCACACCGAGCATTACGACAAGCGCCATCTCTTTAGAATGGCAGATGAGGAAAAGACTTTTTCCCCCGGAAAGCAACTTCCGATTTTTACCCTGAAAGGTTGGAATTTTTGCCCTCAGATATGCTACGATCTCAGATTCCCTGTATGGGCGAGAAACGGTTGGGAAGATGGAATTGCGGGCTACGATGTACTATTTTACGTAGCATCCTGGCCAGCAGCAAGAGTAAGTGCCTGGGACGCCCTGCTCCCAGCAAGAGCGATCGAAAATCTTGCTTATTCCTTTGGAGTGAATCGAATCGGAACTGACGGAAATGGCATCCAATACAATGGTCACAGCGCAGTTTTTGACTTTAAAGGGGGAAAAATCCTAAACCTGGAAGAGGAAGAGTCCATCCAAACCATCTCTCTCAATTTCAAGGATTTGGAAGATTACCGAACCAAATTTCCCGCTTGGCAGGATGCAGATTCTTTTCAGATCACCAAATAAACCCGGAAGAACGGCCTTAACTCTCCTTGAAAGGCAGTTTGAAACCACCCCAATTTTTGTATTTTAGCCCTCCAATTTAGCTCTGTCCTTATTTTTCCCCAGCCGAAGAACCAAGTTTTCGGACCAAAAAAAGACAGACATAAATCCTTCACCACTAGATGAAACCTATGAGTCACTCACCCAAAATTCTCTACACTCTGACCGACGAAGCTCCAGCGCTAGCTACTTATTCCTTACTCCCAATCGTTCAGGCATTTACCCACTCAGCAGGCATAGAGGTGGAAACAAGAGACATCTCACTTTCCGGAAGAATCATTGCTAATTTTCCTGAGTTTTTAAAACCGGAACAACAAATCGGAGATGCCTTGGCAGAATTGGGGCAGATTGCTACTACTCCTGAAGCCAATATTGTCAAGTTGCCCAATATCTCTGCCTCTGTTCCGCAGCTGAAAGCAGCCATCAAGGAATTGCAGGAAAAGGGGTACGCTTTACCCGACTATCCCGAAGAGCCTAAAAACGAGGAAGAAAAATCGATTAAAGCAAAATACGATAAGATCAAAGGATCTGCAGTAAACCCAGTACTTCGCGAAGGCAACTCGGATCGACGAGCTCCCTTGGCAGTAAAAAACTACGCCAAGAAACATCCTCATTCTATGGGAAAATGGGCAGCAGATTCCCAAACCCATGTAGATAGCATGAGCTCAGGAGACTTTTACGGAAGCGAAAAGTCGATCACCTTATCCTCTCCTACTACAGTTTCCATTGAACTTAGCGGTAAAGACGGAAAGAAAGAAATACTCAAATCAGGACTCAAGCTTCAGGCAGGAGAAGTCATTGATGCGGCTACATTAAGTGTATCCCAGCTCAAGACATTCCTAAAAAAAGCAAAAGCCGACGCTAAGGAAAAGGGCATTCTTTTCTCCCTCCATATGAAAGCCACCATGATGAAGGTTTCCGATCCTATCATCTTTGGTCATGCGGTACGGGTATTTTTCGAGCCGGTTTTCACCAAACATGCAGAAACGCTCAAATCCATTGGAGTAGACGTCAATAATGGCTTTGGAGACCTTTTAGCCAACTTGGATAAGCTTTCCGAAGAAAAAAAGAGCAAGATTCTTGCAGACATTGATGCTTGCTATTCAGATAGTCCTGACTTGGCAATGGTCAATTCGGACAAAGGAATTACAAATCTCCACGTACCCAGCGATGTGATCATCGATGCCTCTATGCCTGCTATGATCCGAACTTCCGGTAGAATGTGGAACAAGGAGGGGAAACTTCAGGATACCAAAGCAGTAATTCCAGACCGCAGCTATGCCGGAGTCTATCAGACTGTGATTGATTTTTGTAAGAAAAACGGGGCTTTTGACCCGGCCACCATGGGTTCTGTACCCAATGTGGGCTTAATGGCACAGAAAGCCGAAGAGTACGGATCACACGACAAAACCTTCGAAATTCCTTTTGCCGGCACGGTAAACGTGATAGATGCTGAAGGAAAAGTTCTTCTTTCCCATGAAGTCGAAGCCGGAGATATCTGGAGAATGTGTCAGACCAAGGACGCCCCTATTCAAGACTGGGTAAAACTTGCGGTGACCCGAGCGAGACTATCTCAAACTCCTGCTGTTTTCTGGCTGGATAAAAACCGGGCTCATGACCGGGAATTGATCAAGAAAGTGGAGCAATACTTGCCAAACCATGACACCAAAGGGCTGGAAATCCACATCATGTCTCCTATGGAAGCCACCCAATTTTCTTGCGAAAGAATTGTGGAAGGAAAGGATACCATCTCCGTGACCGGAAACGTGCTAAGAGACTACCTGACTGACTTGTTTCCCATTCTGGAAGTGGGCACTTCTGCCAAGATGCTCTCCATCGTTCCGTTGATGAATGGAGGCGGCTTGTTTGAAACCGGTGCGGGGGGATCAGCTCCGAAGCATGTGGAGCAATTTGTCACCGAAGGCCACTTACGCTGGGATTCTCTTGGCGAATTCCTCGCTTTGGCAGTTTCTCTGGAGCATTTGGGCGAAACCTTTGGAAACGCACAAGCCAAGCTTTTGGGAGCAACTTTGGACAAAGCCACCGGAAGATGGCTGGAAGAGGACAAATCTCCTGCTCGAGTGGTGGGAAAGCTGGACAACCGAGGCGGTCATTTCTACTTGGCCATGTATTGGGCTGAGGAATTGGCCAAGCAAACCGAGGATCCTTCATTAGCAGCGAAGTTTGCTCCGATAGCTAAAGCAATGGCTCAAAACGAAGAAAAAATCGTCGCAGAATACAATGGCTCCCAAGGAAAGTCGGTAGATATAGGAGGCTATTACAGACCCGATGAGGCCAAGACTTCTGTCGCTATGAGGCCGAGTCAAACCTTTAATGAAATTCTTGCTCAATTGGTATAAAAGAGTAAAGCCGGGTTTTTAACTCGGCTTTTTCATTCCAACTTTTCCAAAGTTCTAAACTTTGGAAAAGTTTAGACTAAACGACTAAGCGAGATGATATTTCACTCCTTGCTGATCCATAAATTCCTTGATGGCGGAGACATGAATACATTCTCCAAGATGGATGAAGGAGTAATCATTCACTTTTTTCGATTTGCCGTGTGCTACGATTTCTTTCTCCTCAATATCAAATCCCAAATGAAGATGCTTGGTCCGGCTTTGCATCCCGACTACTGTGCCTTCGGAATCAAATAGCGGTCCCCCACTTTGCCCTCGGAGCCCGGGCGTACTCATTTCAATACCATAGACTTTTCCGGTCTTATCCCCCAAGAAGCGGGTAACCATCCCTTCCAAAGGGAAACGTGGAGATCGGGGCTGACCGGCTTGTGTCCATTCCAACTGATCTTTGGCCAAGTTAAGTTGAAAATTATTGAACTCAGGAAAAGGAAAACCCAGCCGACAAAGCATCTGACCGGGTTGGACCTGCTGATGGTCTTTCAAAAACCTGGGGAATTGAGTTACTCCCAATTTTTCAAAACCCTCGATTTTGATCAAGGACAAATCATATTCCGGATGATTGACAAAGCGTATATTTTGGATTTTATCTACACAATCCACAAAGGTGATCCGCATTTCGGCTGTTTTAGAATCATCCAGTCCCAATTTATTGGCCACAGTTTTGGCCAATTGGGAAGACAGTCCTCTGCTTTCGCTTTGATATTGATGGAATTTCTTATTGATCATGTCCGCTTGTGCAACCCATTGGGCCACATGCTTACACGTTAAGGCCCAGCCCTCCTCATTGACAAAAAACAGAGTTGCAGCCCCTCTTTGAGCTTTTTGACTTCCAAAATTTCTGGAAATGGAATGAATAGCACGGGTAAAACCCGCGACTTCCTGAATCGCTTTGACAAACATAAACTTAGTGAATATGAATGCTGAAATTAGGGAAAAGAGGTAATTTCTAACTGCCATCGGAACAAAAGAAAAATTTTCAAACCCGAAATCGTTTGAATTTCAAATCCACAGCCATTGGTAATTCAGAGGACATTAGAAGTTTGGGGAGACCATTTATTTGTAATAACTTAGGCTGTCATTCAGGAGATTTTGGGCCAAGCTGCCCCCTGAAGAAGTTTTTAAATTCAAACCTATACTCAAAATAATAATAGCTTATGAGCAAAATTAAAGTAGGAATCAACGGATTCGGAAGAATCGGCCGCTTGGCATTCCGTGTGGCCACAGAAAGAGAAGACATTCAGGTAGTAGGCATCAATGACTTGATTGATGTAGACTACATGGCGTATATGCTAAAATATGACTCTACCCATGGTCAATTCAAGGGTACAGTAGAAGTAAAGGATGGAAATCTGGTAGTCAACGGAAACAGCATCCGAGTGACTTCTGAGAAAAACCCTGCCAACCTAAAGTGGGGAGACATCGGGGCAGATTATATTATCGAATCTACTGGTATCTTCTTGACCAAAGAGACTGCTCAGGCCCATATCGATGCCGGAGCGAAAAAAGTGATTATGTCTGCGCCTTCCAAGGACGACACACCAATGTTTGTCATGGGAGTGAATGAGCATACCTATACCCCAGACATGACTTTTGTGTCCAATGCTTCTTGTACGACCAACTGCCTGGCTCCAATTGCCAAAGTACTCCACGACAACTGGGGTATTGAAGAAGGATTGATGACTACTGTGCATGCGACAACCGCTACCCAGAAGACCGTAGATGGACCTTCTGCCAAGGATTGGAGAGGTGGACGTGGCGCTGGACAGAATATCATCCCGTCCTCTACGGGTGCCGCCAAAGCCGTAGGAAAAGTAATCCCTGAATTGAATGGTAAGCTTACAGGTATGGCATTCCGTGTACCTACACCGGATGTGTCTGTTGTGGATTTGACAGTAAGACTTAAAAAGCCAGCCAAATACGCTGAAATCTGCGCTAAAATGAAGGAAGTGTCTGAGACATCCATGAAGGGAGTTTTGGGCTACACTGAAGATGCCGTAGTATCCAATGACTTCATCGGCGATCCTAGAACCTCCATCTTTGATGCTGAGGCAGGAATTCAGCTTTCGGACACCTTTGTGAAGGTGGTTTCTTGGTATGACAACGAGTGGGGATATTCCAACAAGGTAATTGACTTGCTCGCTTACATCGCTAAAAAATAATAGTAAAGCCCCGGAAAATATCCCGGGGCTTTTTTTTGACTACTTCTAAAAAGGCAACCAAAGCATTATTTTAGAGTTACAAAGAAAATCCGCTATAGAGCATGTATCTCCCATTCTTCCCACTCAAGCTAGTTGCCTTTCCTGATGAGGAAGTGAATTTGCACATCTTCGAACCTAGGTACAGGCAGCTCATGGGGGACGTAGAGTCTCAAAAAATTAACTTTGGTATTTGCACATACACCAATCAGCTTTCCGGATACGGCACAGAAGTAAAGTTGATCCGAGTTCATAAAAGGTATGAGGATGGAAGAATGGATATTCAGACTCTAGGCCTACGCCCATTTAGGATTTTGTCCTTTGACAATCCTATGCCCGGTAAACTTTATTCTGGAGGAGAGATTGAGTTTTTGCCCAATGACCCCAGAATCAGCCAAGTGACGCATCATGAGTTTATTTTTTATCTCAAAGAAATCCTTCATCTTTTAAATTACCCAAATGTCTTTGACCCCAAAACAGTCACATCTTTTACTTTTGCTCATAAAGTAGGCTTAAAGCTGGAAGAAGAGCTGGAGCTTTTTAAGATGTCATCCGAAAACGAAAGAGCTGAATATCTCATTCATCATTTCAAGAGGATGATTCCGGTAATCAAGGCAGTAGAGCAAGCCAAGGAAAAAATCAAACAGAATGGCCATTTCAAACATCTGGACCCACTCAACTTCTAAAAAAAAAGCCAATCTATCCGATTGGCTTTTTTTTGATCTTCTGTGATCCCGCTGGGGCTCGAACCCAGGACCCTAACATTAAAAGTGTTATGCTCTACCAGCTGAGCTACGGAATCAAAATAAAAAGCGGAGATCTTCCGCTTCTATTTTCTTTAAAGTGATCCTGTCAGGACTCGAACCTGAAACCTACTGCTTAGAAGGCAGTTGCTCTATCCAGTTGAGCTACAGGACCTGGATACTATTTCTAGTATAAATTAAGTCGGGGTGGCAGGATTCGAACCTACGACCTCCACATCCCAAATGTGGCGCGATACCGGGCTACGCTACACCCCGAAACTTTCTAACTCCTTGTGAGTCTTGGTACTCTTCTGTGATCCCGCTGGGGCTTCCCGAAATCGAGGCTCTCGCCTCTCATCGGGACAGGCTTCTCACCCGTTGACCCTGTTGTGATCATTTGTGATCCCGCTGGGGCTCGAACCCAGGACCCTAACATTAAAAGTGTTATGCTCTACCAGCTGAGCTACGGAATCTTAAATCTTCCAAATCCGGGGTTTGGCCTTGCTTTTTGCTAGATCATTGCCGTAATTGGACTGCAAATTTATGACTCTGATCTTTAAATGCCAAGTACCAATTCAATCTTTCTAGCAAAACTTTCTATATTTTTTTTATTGCTTTTGCAAACAATTCATTGTCAGGCCGATACCCCCCAGCTTTTGGTAGCAGATTCTTTGTTTGAAAACAAAAGCTACAAGGAAGCCATGGAAATTTACAGGAGTAATTTCCAAAATGGCATCTATTCTCCCTCCATGTTGCTCAAAATGGCCTTTATTTCGGAAGGAATTGGCGACAAGGAAAACGCCGCTCTTTACCTGAGTAAATATTACGACCTTAACCCCAACCCACAGACCATATCCAAAATCAAGGATCTCACAGGGCAGACCGTAATCGAAGGGTATGAAGTAAGTGACGGGATGAGGTTTCTGGTTTTTCTCGTGGGCTATCAGGAGATTATTGTAGGACTTTTGGCTTTGGCCTTGCTTGTCTCATTCATTCTCCTATGGTCCAATCGAAGCAATCTGACAGAAGCCAGGTTTTTCTGGCCATCTATTACACTGATCATTTTACTTTTCCTCTTCAACAATTTTTTCAAAGCACCAAAAACCGGCCTAGTCACAGGAAGTCCTACCTACATTGTCACTAAGCCCAGTGCGGGAGGAGAACTCATCGAGCGGGTAGAACCTGGTCACCGAGTCAAAATCAAATCCTCAAAGGACGTTTGGTACGAGGTGGAATGGAAAGAGCAAACAGCCTACATCAAAAAGGAGAATGTCACCCGGTATTGAATTGCTTCCAAATCTTATTTGGAAAAAACAACCGATGAGCACGGGAAAGAAATAAAGCATTTAGTCAACGCTTGATAAAATATCAAAAAAAAATGCCCGGGTTCTCCGGGCATTTGGTTTACAACTTTTTGATCAGGATGTTTCGGTAGTGCACTACATCTCCGTGGTCTTGAAGTGCAATTTTGCCCTTCTTGTATTTTCCGAATCCGGGCATGTCCTTGAATTTGCTTTTGGCAATCAATTCCTCCCATTCAGGTGTCCAAAGGGTGGTTTTAACTACAGCTACTCCATTGAGGCGAAGTTCGAGATTTCCCTGATCGACAATGATCTCCGCTGTATTCCACTCTCCGGCTGGCTTCACTGTCTCTTCGCTGCTAACGATCAGATCGTAAAGATCTCCTGCTCTATGACTGATGATCTTGGCGTCGGGGTGGCCTTCATTATCCAAAACCTGCATTTCAGGCCCGGTCTGCCAAGGGTAGTCGTATTCAGGTGATTCATGGACCAGGAAAATAATACCACTGTTCCCATTGGGAGCAATTTTCCAATCGCATTTGAAATGGAAGTTTTCAAACTCCTCGGTAGTAATAATATCACCACCGTCTCCAGTTTGCCAGCCATCTTTGTTGGCGGCATCCAGAAAAAGTTCTCCATTTTCAATCTTCCAGGCTTTCCCCACTTCTCCTCCGCCGTATTTGGACCAGCCATTGAAGGTCTGACCGTCAAAAAGAGGTATCCATTCCTCAGCAGGTGCTGCTGCAGTCTCTTCGCTTGTGGTACTTTCTGCTTCATCGGATTTGGGTGACGCACAAGATGCTAGCATCCCTACCAAAGCCAATCCTGCCCAATAACTTTTCTTCATTTTCTTATTTTTTTAACAACAATACGTATCGCACCATATCCTTGGCATCTTCTTCACTAAGTCCCGGATGTGCAGGCATAGGCACCTCTCCCCAAACGCCTACGCCACCCTGAATTACTTTTTGAGCAAGCATAGTTACGTTCTCTTCGGTGCTTTCATATTTGGCAGCTACCTCTGCGTAAGAAGGGCCTACGATTTTTCTTTCCACCATATGGCATGAGGTACAATCGGACCCTTTTACTTTTTCCAAGCCCTTGATGTAAATCGGGTCATTGGCGTACTTCTCTTCCAAGCTCACCTCTTTGGCAGGAGCTGGGGCTGCTACCTCCGCTGTCTCACTGCTTGATGATGCTTTCTCTCCTCCCCCACATGCAAAGGTAATCGCGGCTAATGCCAGCAGACCTAGATTTACTTTTTTTGCAATTTTCATTTTGTTACGTGTATAAATAAAGTGAATTAAATTCCTAAAACTTTTCTGTTGAAGACCTCGTCAGCACCGGTCCCGGCAAAATCATCAAAGGCTTTTTCGGTCACCCGGATGATATGTCCTTGAATAAACGGAGCACCTTCTGCTGCACCCTGCTCAGGATGCTTGATGGCACACTCCCATTCCAAAACGGCCCATCCGCTGTAATCGTACTGCGAAAGTTTGCTAAATATTCCCGCAAAATCAACCTGCCCATCCCCTAGGGATCTAAATCTTCCGGCTCTTTCTACCCAGCCCTGAAAACCTCCATAGACTCCCTGCTTTCCTGTCGGATTGAATTCTGCATCCTTTACATGGAACATTTTGATTCGCTCATGATAGAAATCAATAAACTGTAGGTAATCTAGGCATTGAAGCACAAAGTGGGAAGGATCATATAGAATATTGGCCCGCTTGTGACCGCCTAATTTTTCCAAAAACATCTCAAAAGTGATCCCGTCATGGAGATCCTCTCCCGGGTGCAGCTCATAGCATACATCCACTCCCACCTCATCGAAAGCATCCAAAATAGGCTTCCAACGCTTTGCCAATTCGGTAAAGCCGGTATCTACCAATCCTGCCGGACGCTGAGGCCAAGGATACACTGTGTGCCACATCAAGGCTCCGCTGAAAGTAGCATGGGCATTGAGACCTAGGTTAGCAGAGGCTTTCGCCGCATATTTGAGCTGCTGGGTAGCCCACTCAGACTTTCCTTTCAAGTCTCCCTTCAAATTTGCCGGAGCAAAGCCGTCAAATAGTTCATTATAAGCAGGGTGAACGGCTACCAATTGCCCCTGAAGGTGGGTAGAAAGCTCAGTGATAACCATGCCGCTGTCTTCCACGATTCCGGCGATTTCATCTGCATACGTTTTGCTTTCTGCTGCTTTTTGCAAATCTATCATTCTCCCGTCCCAAGAAGGGATCTGCACCCCTTTATAGCCGAGGTCGGCCATGTATTCACAAATATTTTTTAGGTTGTTGAAAGGGGCTTTGTCATCGGCAAACTGTGCCAAGAATATAGCCGGTCCTTTGATCGTTTTCATATCAGGTTCACTTTATTTTTTTGAGTTCTGTTTATTGATTTTTATGATTAGGCAGAAAAGGTCTTAGCCTGTCTGGTGACAAAATACTAAACGGTGGCCTATTTCTCTACCACAAATGGAGTCCATTTTTGATCAGATTCGTTGCTTTTCAGTACCAAATCGATAAAGGCCATTCCTCGAATGCCATCCTCGATACCCGGATAGTCTTCCCATTCCCAATTCGGCTTTTGCCCTGCACGGTCTGCGTAAATGCAGCGGGCAAAATTTCGGTAATGATTAGCAAAGGCCTCAATGTATCCTTCAGGATGCCCTGCCGGAGTTCGGGTATTTTCCTGAGCCAAAGAGCCCAGGTAACCTGTTCCAGCACGGAAAATTCTGGCAGGCTCATTTGGAAATCGTACGGTCAATGAATTATTGAGCTCCTGCTCCCACTCCAAGCCTCCTTTTTGTCCGTAAACCCGGACTTTGAGGTTGTTTTCACAGCCTGTATCCGTCTGAGAAGCCATCAACACCCCAGATGCACCATTTTCAAAGCCAAGCAAAACCACTCCGTCGTCATCAATCGGCCTTCCTGGGATCTTAATATACAGGTCTGCGCAAATTTTAGTCACCTTGAGGCCCGTGATGTATTCTGCCATATTGAAGGCATGGGTACCGATATCTCCCATACAGCCCGCTTGTCCATTTCGGGCCGGGTCTGTCCTCCACTCGGCTTGTTTGTTGTTTTCAGTTTCCAAAAGCTTGTACAACCAACCTTGGGGATATTCTACATAGACTTTTCGGACCTCTCCAATCTCCCCGTTCATGACCATCTGCTTGGCCTGCTTGATCATAGGGTATCCCGTATAGGTATGGGTGAGAAGAAATCTCCGGTCAGAATTTTTCACTATGGGATAAAGCGCTTTGGCTTCGGCATAATTGAGCGTCAACGGCTTATCCAAAGCCACATGAAATCCATGCTCCAGAGCTTTGACAGTTGGGTCAAAATGAACATTGTTCGGAGTCACAATGGCTACCACATCCATTCGCTGATCCTCGGGAAGCTCTGCCTCTTTTTGAAACATTTCACCGTAGCTTCCATAGACTCGGGAAGGGTCTATCATTAGTTCCTCTCCTCTTTGTCTGGATTTTTCAGGATTGGAGCTAAAAGCTCCACATACCATTTCAAACATCCCATCCATCAGGGCTCCGTTGAGATGAATGGCTCCAATGAATGATCCTGGGCCGCCTCCCACTAGACCTAGTTTGAGTTTTCTTGCCGTTGACATAGTCAATAGTTTAGTTTAAAGGTTATTTTGAGTTGTGTTATTTAAAACTGGAATTTCGGGTATTCTCAGCCCTGTTTGGCTAATTTCTGATCAATAGCTTCATGGGTTTATGAATGGCTTGACAAAACTTTCCGATCCTTTTCTTCAGAATCTGGAAACAGATGCTTAAAATACAGCAAAAAGCCCAAAATTTAAATCTGAAAGCAGAAAACCACTTTTTCTTCGAAAAAATCCCCTCTCATCGCCTATGAACCCAATGACCAAATTTCGCCTGTCACTTATGATGTTTTTGGAGTTTTTTGTCTGGGGTTCTTGGTATGTCACCATGGGTACATTTTTGGGAAATAATTTAAAATCAGCCGATCAGGAGATTTCCTTGGCTTTTTCCACCCAATCATTCGGTGCCATCATCGCTCCCTTTATCGTCGGACTGATTGCTGACCGGTATTTTCATGCTCAAAGAATTTTAGGCGCAATTCATCTTTTAGGGGCTGGCTTGATGTACTCGCTCTACAGCTCCACGGATTTTTCCGGCTTTTTCCCGGTTCTTTTGGCTTACATGATTTTGTTTATGCCTACCCTTGCCTTAGTCAATTCCATTTCCTTCAATCAGATGAAAGATCCGGCCAAGGAGTTTTCCATAGTCCGGGTTTGGGGGACCATAGGATGGATAGCTTCCGGTCTTTTGATTTCTACTTTAGGATGGGATAGTGTTGCCGGATTAGCTGATGGGATGCTCAAAAACACCTGGTTGATGGCAAGCTTGGTTTCTTTGGCATTGGGCATTTACAGCTTTACCCTTCCTGCTACCCCGCCTAGGGCTCAGGCCCAGGGTGAGTTTAAGCTTTCAGAAGCTTTGGGATTGGATGCCTTGGCCCTTCTCAAACATCGAAACTTTGCCATTTTCTTCTTGTCTTCGATTTTGATCTGTATTCCGCTTGCGTTCTATTATCAGAATGCCAGTCCCTTCTTGACAGAGATCGGGGTAGAGAATTCCACTGGAAAAATGACCATTGGCCAGGTTTCGGAAGTTTTGTTTATGCTAGCCTTGCCTTTGTTTTTCTCCAGATTTGGCATTAAAAAGACCCTGATCGTGGCCATGCTGGCTTGGGCGATCCGCTATTTGTTTTTCGCTTTTGGGGATGCTGACTCTGGCGTGTGGATGCTTTTGGTAGGGATAGCCCTGCATGGAGTTTGTTATGATTTCTTTTTCGTAAGCGGACAGATTTATACCGATGCTCACGCCGGACATCGATTTAAATCCTCCGCGCAGGGCCTCATCACCTTGGCCACGTATGGAGTGGGCATGCTGATCGGTTTTTGGGCAGCCGGTCAAATCTCTAATCATTTCCTCGATGGCTCAGGAAAACATGACTGGACATCGATTTGGTTGATTCCTGCTGGTATTTCCGTTTTGGTTTTACTATTTTTCATTTCTTTTTTCAAAAAGGAAAAAATCAAACCTATTACTAACCCAAACTAACCATGGATTTTGATTCCGGAAGACGATCTCTCGTGAAAAAACTGGCTTTTGGCGGTGCCGCGCTGGGGTCACTCTCCTCTTTTGAATGGAAAGAGGAAAAACTCCCCACCTTGAAAGGAAATATCAATCATGGCGTATGCGCCTGGTCCATGAGACCCCTGTCTCTCGAAGAGCTCTGTGTAGGGATCAAAACTGTCGGCGTACAGGCTATCGACCTAGTTGGCCCGAATAACTGGGCTACCCTTCAGAAGCACGGCATCCACTGCTCCATGTGCAACGGCGCGGAGCTAGGTATACCAGACGGCTTCAATGATCCGAAATTCCACGATCAGTTGGAAAAAAACTACAAGGAAGTCATCCCTCTGGTAGCAAAAAACGGGTACAAAAACCTGATTGCCTTTTCCGGCAACCGGAGGGGAATGGATGATGAAACCGGTTTGAAAAATTGCGAAGCAGGAATAAAGAGAATATTGGCCGATGCCGAAAAACACGGAGTCATCATTCAAATGGAACTACTCAACAGCCGCGTGGATCATAAAGACTACATGTGCGATAAGTCCGCATGGGGAGTAGAGCTATGCAAGCGGATTTCGAGTGACAACTTTAAGCTTCTTTTTGACATCTACCATATGCAGATAGACGAGGGTGACATCATCCGGACTATCCGCAATAACCATCAGTACTTCGGTCATTACCATACTGCCGGCAATCCCGGAAGAAATGATCTGGATGAATCTCAGGAAATATATTATCCGCCCATCATGCAAGCCATTGTGGATTCTGGGTTTAAGGGGTATGTTTCTCATGAATTCATCCCCAAAGGACAAGATAAAATCGCTGCACTGGGACATGCCGTGCAGGTTTGTGACGTTTAAGAAAATTAATTAACCAAATACCATACTTATGGCAAATGAGAAATATGACGCAATCGTAGTTGGGTCAGGGATTAGCGGCGGTTGGGCCGCAAAAGAGCTGACGGAGAAGGGGCTGAAAGTATTGCTCCTGGAGAGAGGCCCGATGGTTGAGCATGTGAAGGATTATAAAACAGCCACACTACCCCCATGGGAAATCCCGCATAGAGGACGCCGAACTCAGGAAATGTTGGAAAACCATCCCAACCTGAGAAGAGACTACGTACTCAATGAACTTAATCTGGATTGGTGGGCTCACGAAAGCGACTCTCCCTATGTGGAAGAGAAGCCCTTCACCTGGTTTAGAGGCTATCAGGTAGGTGGCCGATCTTTGCTTTGGGGCCGTCAGTCCTATCGATGGGCTAATGTGGATTTTGAAGCAAATGCCAAAGAAGGTATAGCTGTGGACTGGCCTATCCGATACAATGATTTGGCTCCTTGGTATAGCTATGTGGAAAAATTCATAGGCGTATCCGGATCCAAAGACGGATTGGAGATTCTTCCCGATGGAGAGTTTCAAACCCCTGTTCCTATGAACTGTGTGGAAAAAGATGCCGCAGAAAAAATCAAAGCCCACTATGCCGGTGCAAGAACTTGGACCATAGGTCGTCCAGCCAACAATACCGATCCCTTGCCTGGCAGATCGGGCTGTCAATATCGAAACAAGTGCTCCTTAGGTTGTCCTTTTGGAGGATATTTCAGTACTCAGTCGTCCACTTATCCTGCCGCTTTGGCTACAGGAAACCTTACCCTGAGACCTTGGTCTATTGTAAGAAGACTGATCTATGACAAAGACACCCAAAAGGCTACTGGAGTAGAGGTCTTGGATGCGGAAACCAATCAGACTTATGAATTTGATGCAAAAATCATCTTCCTCTGCGCTTCTGCCTTCAACTCCACAGCAATTTTGATGCGTTCCGCTACCGATATCTGGCCAGGAGGATTGGGTTCAAGTTCCGGAGAATTGGGGCATAACGTCATGGACCACCACTTCCGCTGCGGTGCCAACGGACAAATGGAAGGCTATGAGGACAAGTATTACTTTGGCAGAAGACCTACCGGACTTTATATCCCCCGATTCAGAAACATCAATGGAGACAAGAGAGATTATCTGAGAGGATTTGGCTATCAGGGAGGTGCCAGCCGTAGTGGCTGGTCCAGAGATGTGGCTGAATTAGGCTTTGGAGCTCCGATGAAAGAAGCCTTGACCGAACCGGGACCTTGGAGTGCCGGATTTACAGCCTTCGGTGAAATTCTTCCTTATCATGAAAATCAAATCCGATTAAGCGATACGGTGAAAGACAAGTGGGGAATGGAAGCCCTGGTCATGAACGCAGAGATCAAGGACAACGAGCTGAAAATGCGTCAGGACATGATGAATGACATGGCTGAGATGCTGGAAGTAGCCGGATTCAAAAATGTAAGAACCTTTGATGCGGGATATACCTTCGGCCAAGGCATCCACGAGATGGGCACGGCCCGGATGGGAAGAGATCCAAAAACCTCTGTACTCAATGGGAACAATCAGGTTTGGGAAGCCAAAAACGTATTCGTCACAGATGGCGCTTGCATGACTTCTGCCGCAGCCCAAAACCCCTCCCTCACCTACATGGCACTGACTGCAAGAGCTGCGAATTTTGCTGTGGAAGAATTGAAAAGACAAAACCTCTAATCGATAAAAGCTATGACAGTAATGAACAGAAGAGATGCACTAAAAAGCGTCGCACTGATGATGGGGGGTACGATGATCGGTGCCACCGCAATCCTGACAGGATGCGCTCCCGAAAATCAAATCAAAGATCTGAACTTCAGCCCTGAAGATTTAGCCTTTCTGGATGAAATCGGAGAAACCATTATTCCTACTACAGATACTCCCGGCGCCAAGGCTACCAAAATCGGTGAATTCATGCAGATGATGGTTAAGGATACCTATGATGCCGAGCAGCAGCAAGCCTTCATCGATGGACTGAACACCATACGTAAGGAATTCAAAGCAGAAAAAGGCAGTGACTTTATTCAGGCCAGTGCAGAAGATCGCCTAGCTTACTTAAATGGTCTTCAGGAACAATTCAAAAACAGTGGGGAAGAGCGCAAGCCGATCATTATCAATATGCTTCGCGACCTGACTGTCCTGGGATATTTCACCTCAGAAATCGGGGCATCCCAAGCTCTGCGATATGTGGAAGTTCCCGGCCGGTATGACGGCTGCATTGATTACCAAAAAGGTGACAAAGCCTGGGCGATTTAATCCCAAAAACAAAACGAGGATGTCTCAAAAGTAAAGTTTGTCACATTGAGCGAAGTCGAAATGTCGTCCAGAAAGCTGGTAATGGCCTTCGACTCCTGTCACCCTGAGCGAAGTCGAAGGGTCAGGCTGACAACGAAACGATTTTTGAGGCAACCTCTTTTTATGGTAACTCAATTTTTTAGGAAAAAGCAAGAATAACCTTTTGACTGTATTAAGGTTAAATCATTCCTTCATTTCTCCTGACCGGGCGGAAAAGGAACAAAAACATCACCACCACCAAAATAATCAAAATGGCCACCTCAAATTGGGCCCATATTTGAGATCGGTTGATCAAAGTCTTGGCTTTGGTAATGATCCTTTCCCCTTCTTGAAGCTGAATATTGCTGAGGTTGTCCAAATCCTTCCGAGCATCGCTGATTTTTTTGTCATAGATTCTGACCTGAGCTCTGTTTACCCCTGAGGAATCGGAATAGAGCAGTTCATAGCTTTTGATATTAAGGTCTTGAGTGATGATTTTTTTGAAATCATTTAAATACGTTGCCTCTTCAGGGGTCAATTTGGTTTGCTCAAATTCTGTAACCACTTCCAGAATCTGAGCCTCATAGGTTGAAATCTCATTGATGACTTTGGAATAGTCATATTCCACATCGCAGTGATCGATCAGTTTCTGGATTTGGAAAAGTTTTTCAGAAATTCCAAAAATGTAACTTTCCACGACTAGGCGGTCATTGTAAACTTCTGTAAAGGTTGTGCTTATATTTTTGAATGATTGTCTTTCCAGAAGATTTTTAGCATAGAGCATCAAAAGCAGAACACTGATGATAATGAAGGCTCTGATCTTCCTTCTTTTGGTATAGGAATCTTGCATGAGGTAAGTAATGCTAACAATGAAACTTGGTCTAATTAACGGACAAAAGGAAACATTCCAAAAAATTTCGGACAAATACCTCCAAGTGCGCCAAGTTTATTGCCCTTTCGGCATTTGATCATAGACTCGCACATAATCGATTTCCATTCGCTGAGGCCAAATATCAGGATCCACACCTTTCTGTCCACCCCAGTTTCCTCCCACTGCAATATTCAGAATCAGATGAAAAGGCTGATCAAAGGGCCACTCCTGATAGTCTCCACCTGTGTTTTCAAAAGTAAAATACCGCTCTCCGTCTTTGTAGAAATCAATTTTTTCGGCAGTCCAATCGATGGCATACACGTGAAACTCCGAATTAAAATCAGGCACATTCACCTGAGCTCCTTTATGGGTGTTTTTGGTATGGTTGAAAGCTGCAGTATGAACCGTGCCATGAACTGTACCTGGATCATAGCCTACGTGTTCCATAATGTCAATTTCTCCGTTTTTTGGCCATCCTCCATGGCGATTTTCCTCAGCCAGCATCCAGATCGCGGGCCAGGTACCTACACCTTCAGGAAGCTTGGCCCTGACTTCAATGTATCCATATTGCCAGGCGGCCTTGCCTTTGGTGACTAAGCGGGCCGAGCTGTATCCTTTGGCAAAGGAAGAATCCTGCTTGGCCTCGATGATCAATACCCCGTTTTCCACTCGGGCGTTGGAAGGGTTGGCTTCGGTGTAAAATTGCAACTCATTATTTCCCCATCCATGGTCTCCTACATTGTAGCCCCACTTTTCAGGATCTGGAAGTCCATTTTGATCAAATTCATCTGACCAAAGCAGAGTAGCTCCTGTCTGAGCTATTGTCGGAAAAAAGATTACTGAGAATAATGGAATGAGGATCAGAACCCAAGTTTTTTGGATGGTCGGGATAGTTCCAGCAAAACTTTCTAAGCTGTAGCCCAGTTGATCAAAAGAGTACATGAGAAGATGAATAGGTCTTTGAGATAAGTGCTAAATTAGCATGCAAAAGCGAATATAAACCCAAAATCATGGCATACTACTTCAGATTAGGAAAAATTCCCCCCAAGCGACATACCCAATTCAGGCAGCCTGACGGCAGTCTTTACAAAGAAGAATTGGTGAGTTCAAAAGGCTTTTCCGGTATCTATTCCAACCTGTATCATATATACAATCCCAACGAAGTCAAATCCATTGGCACTCCCAAACCCTATAAATGGGAACCTGCAGAGGCCTACGGACTCAATCAGACCCATCTCAAGACTTCAGGTGTAGAGATCACCGGAGAGGACTACCTGAGTGCCCGAAGGATGCTGATGATGAACAATGACGTCATGATGGGAATCTGCTCGCCCAAGCAGCGGAAAATGGAATACTACTTCAAAAATGCCGATGGGGACGAGTTGATTTACATCCACGACGGAGAGGGAGTATTGTACTCTCAATTTGGAAAGCTGGAAGTGAAAAAAGGGGACTATGTGGTCATTCCAAGAACCACGATTTATCGATTTGAATTTGCAGAAGAAGGACCTCTCCGCCTATTGGTCATCGAATCCCATGGCCCAATCGAAACGGTAAAGCGTTACCGAAACGAGGTGGGACAATTATTGGAGCACTCCCCCTATTGCGAAAGAGATATAAGACCTCCTCATGAGCTCCATATCGAAGATCAAAAGGGCGATTACTTAGTCCAAATTAAAAAACAGGGCATGCTTCACCAATATCACTATGGGCACAGCCCCTTGGATATCGTGGGCTGGGATGGTTACCTTTACCCTTATGCGCTTTCCATTCATGATTTCGAGCCGATCACCGGACGAATTCATCAGCCGCCTCCGGTGCATCAGACTTTTCAGGCTTGGGGATTTGTAATTTGCTCCTTTGTTCCTCGCTTGTTTGATTATCATCCTTTGGCTATACCTGCCCCTTACAACCACAGCAATATTGACTCGGATGAGGTGCTCTATTATGCAGAAGGTGAATTTATGAGCCGAAAAGGCATAGACCGAGGATCATTCACCATACACATGGGAGGACTTCCTCACGGACCCCATCCCGGAACAGTCGAGAAATCCATCGGAGCTAAAGAAACCAAAGAGTATGCAGTCATGCTTGATACCTTCAAGCCTCTGATGCTGACCAAAGATGCACTGAGTTTTGTGGATGAAAATTACCCGATGAGCTGGACTGAATAAGTAATTGAAGCCTCTGGAACAGCCTCCAGGGGCTTTTTTTACATCCCCAAAAATTTCATCTCTTCTTCCAGTGACACTTCCTGATGGATGAGTTCTTGGCGCATAATTCCACTTTTCTCGGTAGAAAGACGAGTAGCACTCACAGAATGCACATGAAACTCTTCCTCCCAATCCAGATTCACATCCATTTTGCTTTCTTTCAAAGAGTCCTGAATTTTGGATTGAATCTTCTTTAAAACCTCCTTGGCAGATAGAGAATCTGATAAATTGATCAAAAGATGGATGTGCTCAGGCAAAATATGGTAAGCACAGGGCTGATCGCAATTTTCTGATAAAAACCCCTCCAGTCCTTCCTTGATTCCTTTCTTCAATTTACCCACCAAAAGCGGTTCTCTTTGGCGGGTATAAAAAACAAGATGAATCCAGATTTTTGAGGATGAATAGCTCATATTTAAAAATGAATAGCTCAAATTAATCAACTTCCTGAAAAAAATCCAAGCACAAAAACCAGCGAATGCAGAGAAAACCTAAGTTTTATTCAATAGAAATCGAGTCTTAAGACAAGTTCAGGAATCAATACCAATTCAAGATGATTTGAAGGCTTGTTGAACGATCGCCAAAAAAATCCCGGGTTTTGTACCCGGGATCAAATGCTTCTCTTCAGTTATTTTCCATCGACAATCTCCTTGATCGGCTGCCCTGTGGCTCCATTCGGAAATTTGATTTTCAACAATACCGACAAGGTAGGTGCTATATCCGTGACTGTGGTATAGGTGGAACTTGTACCCGGCTTGATTCCCCAGCCATAGAAGGCAATGGGCACGTGGGTATCGTAAGTATACCCTGAGCCATGTGTAGTTCCCCTTTGACCACCGGCAAGCCAAGCCGGCTCCAAGACTAAAAGGACATCCCCAGAGGCTTTGTGATTGAATCCCATCTGAAGCAAGTGCTTGCTTCCGAAATTATACTCCATTGTCTTGAGATCAGCAGCAGTGTATGCTTCCTTCACTCCCTTGAATCTCAGAGAATAGTCGGCGATTTCCCGCTGCATGAGCTCAAAATCCATGTTTTTTTCTCTTGCCAAGTCCTTATTAAGAAAAACCTGTTCGTTGGAAAAATTCAGGATCCAGTTACCATCTCCATATTTGGCCTGAGCAAAGCCTCGGAGCTGTCCCAAAATAAGTCCGGTATTGAAGTTGCCAGCAGGAACTTTTTCGCTGACCATGTAGCTCGGCACTTCGGCCACAGCATGATCTGCGGAGATAAAGACCAGATATTGCCCTTTGCCGATTTTCTGATCCAAGTAGTCAAAAAATGCTGCCAAATCCTTGTCCAGTCTGAGGTAATTGTCTTCCACTTCTACAGAAGAAGGACCAAATCGATGACCGATGTAATCCGGACTGGAAAAGCTCACTGCCAGCAAATCAGTCACTCCTCTTTGCCCCAGCTTTTCTCCTTCTATCGCCGCATAGGCAAAATCCAAAGTCAGACTATTTCCATAAGGAGTGGAGGCGATGAGGCCGTAGTCCCCATTATTCTTTCTCAAAGAATCCAGAGCGTAAGGGAATGTGGGAGTATTTTTTCCAATAAAAGGAGCCTCAAAATCATTGTTGTCAGGAAGAGAATTGACGTAGGACTCAATCGGATACAAGGTATTCCAAGTCTGTCCTAAGTAGTAATCGGGTCTTTTCTTCGCATTGAAATCAGCCGCCCATTGTGGTAAAGACTGATGGTAATAAGTTGAGGTCATCCACTCCCCATTGTCGCTGTCGTACCAATAGGCATCTCCGGTATGTCCTGCAGGCAGGCTTGCCCCACGGTCTTTGATGGCTATTCCTACGACTTTGGATCTTTTGGCAGTAGAAAAACGAAGTTCGTCCGAAATGGTGGTAGAAAGTAGGTTTCTGGGGCTGATTTGCCCATTTCCCGGAGTACCGCCTACATGGGTAACCGTACTGTCCTCTGCACAATATATCGCCCTGTTCAGCTGCCGCACATACCAGTTATTGGCGATAATTCCATGGGTAGCAGGGGTGGTACCGGTGTAGACAGAGGCATGTCCCGGCCCGGTGTAGGTAGGGATGTAATTGTAATGCCCGTTGGTCATCATAAATCCCTGCTCGGTAAATCGCTTAAAACCTCCCTCACCAAATCTGTCTCCAAAGCGATACAGGTACTCTTGTCTCATTTGGTCTACAATGATTCCTACCACTAATTTGGGTTGATTGTCAGGTTGTTGGGCTGAAGCAGAAAGTGTAAATAGACTCACTGCAAAAAATACTGCCAAGATCTTTCTTACCATTTCTTGTTGTTTTTTGCCAAAGATAAAGATATCTCCTTTTAGGCAGGTTAAAACTTTGTTAAGGTCATTTTAGTAGGAGGAAAAGGACAAAGCCAAGGCCTGATGAAAAATCTTCGGATTCTTTTTTAGCTTTAAGGCCATGCAAAAAAAAGTAACTCTTCGCTTTCTGACCCCGTCTATTTTGGCTTTGGGCATTTTACTGGTTTCCTTTCAGGCTTTTTCTCAGGGCTCCTATGTGCCTTACGACAGAGATTATTACCACAAAATCGAACGATACGAAATCCTTCAGGGTCAAAATAATCCCTTTTTCAACACGGGATTCAAACCCTACCGAAGAGATATCATTGCCGGGTTTTTGGACAGTTTGGCTTCAAATCCTGAAGTGATCCGTTCCAAAGCAGATCAATTCAATTTGGACTACCTGAGTCAGGACAACTGGGAATTCTCTGATCGGAATATTCCAGAATCCAAAAAACCTTTCCTGAAGAAATTGTATCAAAGACCAGGAGATTTTGCCCATTACAACTCAGAGGAGTTTGATATTCATCTCAGCCCAGTCATCTATCTCAGCGGAGGCACAGAGACAGACAACAATCAAAATCCTGCCCGACTAGCCAGAGGGGTGGTTTTGAGGGGTTCGGTAGATCAAAAGGTGGGCTTTTTTACCTATTTCACCACTTCGGAAGTATTTTTTCCCTCTTGGGTCAAAGACTACACGGAATACAACGGGGCTGTTCCCGGAGAGGGTTTTTGGAAAGAATATCAGGATAATGGCTACAGCTATTTTTCTGCCTTGGGCCATGTATCCTTTCAGATCACCAAGCATATTGAAGTACAGGTGGGACACGATCGGAATTTTGCCGGGGAGGGATATCGCTCTTTCCAGATTTCGGATTTCTCCAACCCCTATATGTTTGTCAAATTCAATACAAAAGTCTGGAAGTTTCAGCTGACCAATATCTGGTCCCAAATGACCGCAGATGTATTTTATGACAGAGGCCGACCCACGGATGGAAGATATCCCCAAAAGTATTTTTCCTACAACCGCATGGGATTCAATGTGGGCAAAAAAATCAATCTGGGCTGGTTTGCCTCTGTAATGACAGACAAGATCAATTTCAACTACTTCAATCCCCTAGTGATGGTGCGATGGGTGGAGCAGCAGCTAGGTACACCGGACAAAGTCATGCTGGGAATAGACGGAAAGTGGATGGTCACTCCCGGATTGCAGCTGTATGGGCAGTTTGCTTTGGATGAATTTGTCTTCACGGAGTTTTTCGAGATTGACGGAGACGGATCAAAGCGAAACAAATACGGCGCCCAGGCTGGATTGAAATACATCAATGCACTGAACATCAGCAACCTGGATTTTCAGCTGGAATGGAATCAGGCCAGGCCCTATACTTTTCAGGAGAAGGTGGACTATCAATCCTATTCCAACTGGCGCACGCCACTTACTCATCCTCGGGGTGCCAATTTCAGAGAATTTGTTGGAATCCTCCGCTATCAGCCTCTTCCCCGGCTGGATTTGAATCTCACAGGCATGTATCAGCTTTTCGGAGCGGATGAAAACCCAGAAACCAACTGGGGCGGAGATGTGCTGAAAAACAGACTGGAAGGCAGCCCAACCGGCCTCTTTGGTAATTTTATCGGTCAGGGAGTGGAAAATCAGGTTGTCCAGACCAATTTTAACGCTTCCTATATGTTGAAGCACAACTTCTTTGTGGACTTTTCCCACACCTATAGAAGAAGGACGGCTCAAGACCTCAACGCACCTCAGGCCAGTAATTTCCTGCAGTTTGCCTTCCGGTGGAATTTCACCAGACCGGATTTCAATTACTGATGGTCGATCCAAGATCTGCATTTAAGGTCATCTTGAGGCTGGAAGGGTCTGAGAAGTCTTCCCTCCGCTAATTTTCCGTAACTTGCGGCCCAAATAATTTCGTCCTTTTAGATGAACACCTACTTTCGGATCCTTTCCTATGCCCGGCCCTTTGGCAGGTTTGTTCCGATCTATATTTTCTACGCCTTTTTGGCGATTGTCTTTGGCCTGCTCAATTTCACCCTGCTCAAGCCGCTCTTCGATGTCATCTTTGAGCAGGTAGAGCCGGCATCTTTGGAAAAATACCGCAGTCTGGGCCCTTTCAGCCTTTCGGTAGACTACTTCACTTCCCTGTTTTATCACCGATTTCTGCTGGTTCAGGACGCCTACGGCAAATTCGGCACCTTGGTCTTTGTCTGCATCATCATTGTCATTTCCGTCTTCCTTTCCAATCTCTTCACCTACTTATCCGGAGTGGTTTTGGCCAAAGTAAGAGCCACAGTGATTCGAGGCATGCGCATGGACATCTTCCAAAAAGTCAATCGCCTCCACTTGGGCTACTTTTCCAATGAGCGCAAAGGAGACCTGATGTCCAAAATGACCAATGATGTGCAGGAGGTAGAAAACACCATTGTCCAGTCCCTGAGGGTGGTATTCCGGGAACCTGCCACCATCATTCTGTATTTTGCAGTGCTATTTTTCATGTCGGTCAAGCTGACCCTTTTCACCATTCTGATTATCCCTATTTCCGGAGCCATTATAGGTGGAATCACCAAACGCCTGAAAAAAAGGGCCATTCAAAGCCAGCAATCTCTTGGGAGAATTGTGAATATTCTGGATGAAACCCTAGGGGGCATGCGGGTCATCAAGGCCTTCAATGCCGAGCGGTTTACGGAGGATAAATTTGACGGAGAAAACGACTATTACTCCCGGGTCAATGTGAGTATGGCCCGAAAAAACGAGCTGGCCTCTCCCATTTCCCAATTTCTCGGAGTCAGCGTGGTAGCAGGAATTCTGGTCTATGGAGGCAGTCTTGTCCTGAGCGGAGAATCTAGCCTGAGCGCATCGGACTTTATCACCTACATCATCATTTTCACCCAAGTCCTCAATCCGGCCAAGGAAATCTCCCGTGCCGTGAGCAGCATTCAAAGAGGGATAGCCTCAGCCGAGCGAATCTTTGAAGTGGTGGACACTCCTGAGCTGATCAACTCCCCGGCCAACCCTAAAAAGCTAAAGACCTTTGAAAAAGAAATTGAATTCCACGAGGTCAGCTTTGCCTATCAGGATCAGTTGGTTTTGGAAAAGATCAGTTTTCGCTTGGAAAAAGGAAAAACTATTGCCTTGGTGGGGCCTTCAGGTGGAGGCAAGTCCACCTTGGCGGATCTGGTTCCCCGATTTTATGATCCCACCTCTGGGCAGATCACCTTGGACGGAACTGACATCCGGGAGTATTCCACTTCCGAACTGAGAAACCTGATGGGCATCGTCACTCAGGAATCCATCCTGTTTAATGATACGGTTTACAACAACATAGCCTTTGGAATCGAAGAGGCCACTGAGGAGCAGGTGATCGCAGCCGCCCAAATTGCCAATGCGCATTCCTTTATTTCCCAGCTCGAAAACGGCTACCAAACCAATATCGGAGACCGGGGTTCCAAGCTATCCGGAGGACAAAGGCAACGATTGAGCATTGCCCGGGCAGTATTGAAAAACCCACCTATTCTGATCCTGGACGAAGCTACTTCGGCATTGGATTCCGAATCAGAGCAGTTGGTACAAGAGGCTTTGACCAAACTGATGACCAACCGTACCACCTTGGTCATCGCTCACCGTCTGAGTACTATCCAGCATGCGGATGAGATTTTGGTCATCGAAAAAGGCAAAATCGTCCAGCAAGGCACCCACATAGAACTGATGCAGAGAGAAGGGCTTTACCAAAAGCTTTCCAGTATTCAATCCGTTTGAGTAAATTGGAAAAATTTAATTTTGACCTATGAAAAAGCTTTCATTATATCTCCAACTGGCTCTGCTGGTATTCTTTCTGGTTTTCTTGCTCTTCTTCATCTTCTTTGATACGCTGGGAGCTACCTTCAATATGGACCCGATCACTCCCGAATCTATGGTCAAGGTGTTTTTGACCGGATTGATTGTATTCTTGGCTGTGTGGGGAGCTACTGCCATGCATACCAGCAGTCAAGACTCTACCATCAAAAAGATGCAGAATGAAATGAATGGATTGAAGGCAAAAATCTACGATTTTGAGCATCCCAAGTCTGAGGAACCCAAGAAAACCATCCCTCAAAAAAACCAGGAAGACCCTAGCGGGACCATCAAGCCCCGCCAAAATTTTACGGATCAATAAAGATTTAATTTTCGCAAAGTTTTATATTAAGGAAGCCAAATCGGTTTCCTTTTTTATTTGAAAAAGCTATGGTTGCAAAAACTTTTGGAAGCGCCGTCTCAGGAGTAGACGCAAATCTGATCACCATCGAAGTCAATGTAGGACAGGGCACCAGTTTCTTTATGGTAGGTCTTCCCGACTCAGCCGTAAAGGAATCCCAGCAGCGGGTAGAATCTGCCCTGAAGTATTTCAACTACCGCATGCCCCGGCAAAAGGTGGTGATCAATCTCGCTCCTGCAGATATCCGAAAAGAGGGATCAGCCTACGATCTACCCATCGCCATGGGGATCTTGCAGGCTTCAGAGCAGGTGAGTTTTCCGGAACTGGAGCGCTATGTGATTATGGGCGAGCTTTCACTGGATGGTAATCTCCGCCCGATCAAAGGAGTCCTTCCCATTGCCATCGAGGCGAGGAAGAGAGGATTCAAAGGCTTTATTCTTCCCTTGGAAAATGCCAAAGAAGCCTCTATCGTGAATAACATCGACATCATCGGTGTGGAGACTTTGGATCAGGCTGTGGATTTCCTTCAGGGCAATTTGGACATCGAGCCCTTGGTCACCGATACCCGGGAGATTTTTTATCATTCTCTGGACGAAAACGAATTTGACTTTGCCGATGTGCAAGGTCAGGAAAATATCAAGCGGGCCATGGAAATCGCCGCAGCGGGAGGACATAACGTGATCATGATCGGCCCTCCCGGAGCGGGGAAAACTATGCTCGCCAAGCGCCTGCCTTCCATCTTGCCTCCGCTTTCCCTACAGGAAGCTTTGGAGACGACAAAGATCCATTCCGTAGCGGGTAAACTGGGACGCAATGCCTCTCTCCTAGCCCAAAGACCTTTCCGTAGCCCTCACCATACCATCTCTGACGTAGCCTTGGTGGGCGGAGGAGGTAATCCCCAACCCGGGGAAATCTCCCTTGCCCACAATGGGGTCTTGTTTCTGGACGAACTCCCAGAATTCAAACGCACAGTCCTCGAAGTCATGCGTCAACCCCTCGAAGAGCGAAAGGTCACCATCTCCCGGGCGAAGGTCTCGGTGGACTATCCGGCCAACTTTATGCTGATCGCCAGCATGAATCCATGCCCTTGTGGCTACTACAATCACCCGGAAAAGGAATGTGTCTGTGGACCTGGAATCGTGCAGCGCTACCTCAACAAGGTGAGCGGTCCCCTACTCGACCGGATTGACCTGCATGTGGAAGTGACTCCGGTGAAGTTTGACGAAATGACCTCCACCCGCAAGGCAGAATCCAGCAAAGCTATCCGGGAGCGGGTGATTCAGGGGAGAGAAAAGCAGAAAGATCGCTTCCAAAACAATCCCGAAGTCTACTGCAATGCGATGATGCCTTCGCACATGGTCAAAGAAGTCTGTCAAATCAATGAGGCTGGAAAAGCCCTGCTAAAAACCGCCATGGAACGACTCGGCCTCTCCGCCCGAGCCTACGACCGCATCCTCAAAGTCGCCCGCACCATCGCCGATATTGCCGGAAGTGAGGCCATCAAAGTCGAGCACCTAGCCGAAGCAATTCAGTATAGAAGTTTGGACAGAGAAGGTTGGGCGGGGTGAGGAGTATGGAATGAATGATTATAAAAAAAGTGAAAGTGGAAAAACAACTTTTTGAATTATGGCAAACACATATACTCAAATTCACATTCAAGTGGTTTTTACTGTTCAAAATCGCGATTGCATCATTCAAGAAACTTGGAAAAATGAGCTATATAAATATATCTCAGGGATTATAAATAACCACAACCATAAAGTCCTTGCGATAAATGGAATGCCTGATCATGTCCACATTCTTATCGGGATGAGGCCAACTCAATCGCTTTCGGAATTGATGCAAGATGTAAAAGGAGACAGCTCAAAATGGATCAACCAAAAGAAGTTTACTAAAGGGAAGTTTTCATGGCAGGAAGGATTTGGGGCCTTCAGCTACAGCAAATCTCATATAAATCAAGTTATTGATTATATCAAAAATCAGGAGGAGCATCACAAAAAATGGAGCTTTTTGGAAGAATATAGGACCCTGTTAGAGAAATTCGAAGTAGAATTTGACCAGCGTTATATTTTTCGGGAAGTGGATTATGGCAACGATATATTCCAACAGCAGTAAGTGCCGTTAGGCACAGGATGTGGGTAGAATAGGCTCAAACCAAAAATATCCCGTCCCGGATGGGACGGAAGAAGAGGTCCGCTCATATTCTACCAATATTCTGTCCCTAAAGGGACTAATGAAAACCTAAGCAGTGGAGCTGAATGTAATTTGAATTTTTTTCTGCCTTGAAATTCTATCAAGAAGGGTGGACGGGGTGATTAATCAGGAATAAAACTTAAAATTAAGGGATGAAACAAATCTACAAGATAACCTACCCTACCAATAAAATCTATATCGGAAAAGACAGTGTGGGAAGCCATAGATATTTTGGCAGTCCTGATTTGTATTTAATCAATAAAGATTTCGAAAACCTACCAAAAGAAGTTCGAATGGATTATACCGTACGTAAAGAAATATTGTGGGAATCTGAAACCGCGACAGAAAGAGAATTGGCAGAAAAAGAGATTGAATTCATTCGAAAATACCAGTCTAATAACCCCGAAATCGGATATAACCAATGGCCAAGATTTAAAACTGATCAAAAATGAAATTCGGTAAACCGATAAAAATTTTCCTAATAGATGGGGATCCAAATGGGCGAATGAGTGATAATTCAAATAGCAAGTGCCGCTAGGCACTGGAGGTGGGTAGAAAAGATTCAAGCCAAAATATCCCGTCCCGAATGGGACGGAAGAAGGGAGGCGGTATCTTACATACTACCAATATTCTGTCCCTAAAGGGACTAATGAAAACCTAAGTAGTGGGGCTGAATGTAATTTGGAATTCTTTTCTAGTTGGAAATTCAATCGAAAAGGATGGACGGGAAGAATAATTAGGAATTAAAAATTTAAAATTGAATAATGAGAAAAAGAAAAAGTCAAGCTGAGTTTGTAAAATGGTTTGGTCCTGTCTTGGACGCCCTTCGTGAACTAGGGAATACTGGAAAGCCAAAAGAGGTATGTGAAAAGATAGCTGAAAAAGAGAACTTGACAGAGGATTTTTTGGATCAGACTTTAAAATCAGGGACAAATAGATTTGAAAATCAAGTCGCTTGGGCAAGACAATATTTGATTTGGGAAGGACTCCTTGACTCAAGTGTTAGGGGAACTTGGAAACTGACTGAAAGAGGAAGAAATACCAATTTGGATTATGCTGCTGCCCATAAACTATTTTTGAAATGGGTTGAAATCAATCAAAAGGCCAGAAAAACGAAAACCAAGGAAGAAATAATTGAGGACCAAGAAGAGGATTCACCAGAAACTATTGAAATTCCTGCCGAGGCCAACCTGCTTTCAGTATTAAAATCTTTATCCCCTAAGGGATTTGAAAATATTTGTAAAGAGCTATTGAGAGAACACAATTTTGAAAAAGTGGAGGTAACTGGTAAGTCACATGATGGAGGAATCGATGGCTACGGGGTTTTGGAAATCAATCCATTTGTAAGTTTTAAAGTCATCTTCCAATGTAAACGTTACGAGGGCTCAGTTTCTAGGTCACAAGTGGGAGATTTTAGAAATTCAATGTTAGGAAGAGCCGAAAAAGGGATAATTCTGACCACTGGTACTTTCACAAAAGAAGCTGAAAAAGAGGCAAACAGGGAAGGGGCACCACCTATTGAACTTGTTGACGGAAATAAACTCGTTCAAATGTTTGAAAAGGTACAATTGGGTTTAAAACCCAAAACTGTATATGAGATTGATCTGAATTATTTCGAAAAATTCAAGGAATAGAATGTTGAAAAAATAAGGGTCTATCAAATGCCTAACCGCTGGGGAATTCCAAAAGAGGTAGAAGAATTAGTGAAGGCAAGGGATTTAGCCTGCGTTTATTGCGGAGTTTCTTTTCAGGATTCCGATGGTTCTCCCAGATCAAAACCCTCTTGGGAGCATATAATCAATGATATTCGGATTAATGGCCCAGAGAATATTGCTTTGTTTTGTCGCTCCTGCAATGCTAGCAAGGGAGCTAAAGAATTAGAGGTTTGGCTATTGAGCAGCTTTTGCCAAAAAAAGGGAATAAGCAATTCGACTTTAGCTCCTGTGGTTTTGAATTATGTGAAAAGAAAATAATCCCCACCTAAGCGTTGCTTGCTTCTACGCTTTTTTAATTCCAGAATACTTTGATTCAAAATTACCCTTTCATAGATTTTAGGAGGAGCCAATTTCACCAGCGAACTCCCCTACCGAGTAAATCCTCTTTTTTACACAAATCACTTTTCTCCCCAAAAATCCCTAACTTCTTGCGCCACCAATTCTTACCCCATGAGTCGTAGATCATTTTTAAAGAAAACCGCTTTGGCGAGTTTAGGCTTCACAGCCCTTGGCTTGCCGGTCCTCGAAGCAAATCCCTTTTTCGCCAATCTCCCAAAAGTCAATCGACAACGCATCGTGGACCGCATCGCAGAACTGGCCAAATTTGGTCAGGATGAGCGAGGGCATGGATTCCGTGTGGCTTACACTACTGGAGATGTGGAGGGGAGAAAATGGTTTATGGGCTTGATGGAAAAAGCTGGTTTGAATCCAAGCATCGATGCCGGAGGAAATATCATCGGGAGAAGGAAAGGGAAAAATCCCAGCTTGAAACCCATCGGCTTCGGTTCGCATATCGATATGGTCCCGGATGGGGGTAATTATGACGGGACTTTGGGAAGTTTGGCGGCTCTGGAAGTGATTGAAATCCTGAATGAAAATAAGATCACAACCGAGCATCCACTTGAGGTAATCATCTTTGCCAATGAGGAAGGAGGCCTGATCGGCAGTAAGGCTATGGTCGGAAAACTCACTCCCGAAGGTCTAAAGCAAATCAGCCAAAGTGGCCTCGAGATGGCAGAAGGAATCCGCACCATAGGCGGAAATCCCGAGGACATCAAAAGCGCCGAGCGGAAAAAAGGCGAGGTCCATGCCTGGCTGGAATTGCATATCGAGCAGGGAGGAATCTTGGACGCCGAAGGCCTGCAAATCGGAGTGGTAGAGGGAATTGTGGGGATATTGGATGTGGAAGTCCTAGTGGAAGGTTTTGCCAACCATGCCGGGACCACCCCCATGAAACTAAGAAAAGATGCCATGCTTGCCGCTTCCAAACTTACCGTTGCAGTGAATGAAATCGTCACGTCCATCCCCGGCAATCAGGTGGGAACGGTCGGAAAAGTCGAAGCCCATCCCGGAGCCTACAATGTCGTTCCGGGAAAAGTGATTCTAGGATTGGAAATTCGGGATTTGTCCTTTGACAAAATCGAAGACATTCTTGGACAAATCGAAAGGAAAGCCAAAGAAATCGCCGCAGAAACCCAAACCAGCATCTCCTTTCGTCGGGAACCCAGCTTCAATCTTCCCGCTCTGACAGACTCTTCTTTGCAGCAAAAAATCAATGCGGCAGCCCTTGCTCTTGGACTTTCTACCAAACAAATGCAAAGTGGAGCGGGTCATGATTCTCAGCAAATGGCCCTGATTGCTCCCGTGGGGATGATCTTTGTCCCAAGTGTGGGAGGCATCAGTCATTCTTATAATGAATTTACCAAAGCCGAGGACATGGAAAATGGGGCAAATGTGCTCCTCCACACCATCCTGGCAGTGGATCAAGAAAAGAGCTAATGAGAATATTTGATTTTCTTTGCCGATTATCTGAATCCTTACTTCAATTCATTTTTCTCAAGGTTTTTTTCCAATTCACCCAAATCGACATCCCAAAGGCCAAAAGTGTTAAGCCCAGTGTCCCGCCATCTACCCATTTTTGATCAGGCTTCCAGCCAAAGATCCGGTCGAGCAGGTAGCTGATATAGGAGTTGGGCAGGTTTGGAGTGCCGAGTTTCTCCAAGACTTGCCAGTGCCAATCCGTCAAAGGGCAATATCCCCAACCATACCAAATGCCCAAAAATCCCCAAGAGAGTAGAGTCAGACTTATGGTGATCAAATGTGCTTTTCGTGTTTTTCTCCAAATCCATCCAAATAGATTAAAAAGGATGAGGGCAGAATGAAAAACCAAAAAGAGCCAATCGGCCAGGTAGAGCTGAAAATCTGCGAAGACGATGGAAAGCACCATGAGGTAGGTTTTGTGTCAAGATAGAAAAGTCTGATTAAGTCTTGAACTGAAATGATCTCCAAAAACCCTCAAAAAATAATACCGAGGGGAAAATACTGTCCGGGTTTAGGATGCAATCGCAATCGAAAAACAAACTCATTGCACGTAAAGTTGGCAATAAACCAACCCATATCGGCTCTAAAGGCCAATCCAAACTCGATTCTTTATCGTAAATCACCCGTAAAAAAGCATAATAACCCATGAATCAGATTGAGTTCATAGAAAATGAAATTCTAGACCTAAGAAATCAACTCAAAAACCACCCCATGTTCGAACAGCTCCGTCAAATTGCAGATGTGCGGACTTTCATGGAAAATCACGTCTATGCGGTTTGGGATTTCATGTCTCTCCTTAAGGCTCTTCAGCTAAAAATTACGACCGTGCAAACCCCATGGATACCAGCTCCAAATGCCAGTTTGGCTAGATTCATCAATGAGATCGTTCACGGAGAAGAAAGTGACCTCAATGAACTGGGAGAGGCAAAAAGCCACTTTGAAATGTACCTCGAGGCGATGGATCAGCTAGAAGCTAATACTGAAGATATCCGACATCTGATAAAGCAAATTCAGTCAGGCCAACCTGTATCCAATGCTTTGGATGAATTAGGGATTGACTCCAAGGTCAAAGACTTTGTCAATTACACCTTTTCCGTCATCGAAACTGGCCAGACACATAAAATAGCCTCCGCCTTCACTTTTGGCAGAGAGGACTTGATTCCGGATATGTTTTTAGAGATTTTGAAAAAATCGGATGCGGAAAATACCCGCTACACCAAGCTAAACTACTATCTGCAGCGACACATCGAGCTGGATGGAGATGAGCATGGACCGCTGTCTCTGAAATTGATTGCAGAGCTTTGTGGGTCAGACCAAGGCAAATGGGACCAAGTCCTCGAAGTGGCTAAAGAGGCTCTTGAGAAAAGAATTGGGCTTTGGGATGCCATCCATGAATTGATTTTGGAGAAAAATACCCAAATGGCTGACTTTTAAGGGTCAGCCATTTTTCTTTTTTCAAATCAAAAAGGCCAGGGATCCTGGATTTTGGCACCTTTTGCCAGAAGATCCAACTCCCGGTCAGTCATCAGACAGGCTGTCAATTCAAATGTGATTTTACCTACTTCGGGGTATTGCCCGATGAGAACCAGCTCATTCAACCGATCCCCAAAGCGCTTGTCCCATCGGGATTCAATCCACTTTTGGTTGTCCAAGTAGGAAGCATAGCGAATCCGCTGTTGGAAAGGCATGGAAGCCCACCACGCGCCCGTAGGTTCGGCCTTGAGACTCCCTCCAGCCTGGGACCAAGAAATGGCTTCATCCATTCGTGAACCGATATAAAATAGCCCCTTACTCCGGATAATCGAAGCCGGCCATTCTGACTGAATATAATTCCAAAAGCGCTGAGGGTGGAAGGGTCTTTTGTCCCGAAACACAAAGCTGCTGATCCCGTATTCCTCAGTTTCCGGAGTATGCTCTTTTTCCAACTCTTCCATCCATGCAGCTGATGCGGACTCCAAGGCCTCATCATAAAGCCCCGTGTTTAGGATTTTATCCAAAGGAGCCTTCCCCTTTTCGGTACGAATGACCTGTGCACGGGGATTGAGCTTACGGAGAATCGCCTCCAGTTCCTCGGCTTGTTCGGCCGCTACCAAGTCACATTTATTCAGTAAAATCACATTGGCAAACTCAATTTGATCCGTGAGTAGATTGACAATGGAACGGGTATCCTCGGGATCGTCATTCATCTTTCGGGTCCATACGGTATCCCCACTCCCAAAGTCCTTCGGAAAGTTAAACGCATCCACCACAGTCACTAAGGTATCCAGCTGACTCACATCACCCAGAATGGCCTTACCGTGCTCGTCCACGAAAGTGAAAGTTTGTGCCACGGGCAAGGGTTCTGATATCCCTGAGCTTTCGATCAGCAGGTAGTCAAACCTTCCCTCTCTGGCCAGCTTGCCTACTTCCTCCATAAGGTCTTCCCTCAAGGTGCAGCAGATACAGCCATTGCTCATTTCTACCAGTTTTTCCTCAGTTCGGGATAGGGTATTTCCCTGCTGAATGACTTGTGCATCCACATTGATTTCGCCCATGTCATTGACGATGACGGCTACTTTCATACCCTCTTTATTATGCAGGACATGGTTGAGCAGAGTGGTTTTTCCGGCTCCCAAAAAGCCGCTCAATACAGTTACAGGTAGTTTTTTCATAATCGCTCAGATAATAGTGGCATTTCGGATGATGAAGGTCATTTCTTCTACATCTGTGGCATTTAGATCAAGAATTCCTCTGACCTCCACGATTTGATCGACTTTCATTCGGGGAGGTTTGGCTTTGAGGTAGACCACTGCGACAGATTCAGGTCCTGCAGCTCCGCAAAAGAAGCATTCGGCCATGGGATACTTGGATAGGATGAGGGTTTGATTGGATTGAAGATCCAAGGGAATGTAAAAGCCCTTCAAAACGACCTCTTTCCCTTTCAGGACTTTCAGCTCCTCGGTAAACTCCGGGTAGAAAAAATAAAGCCCGAAATCCCGGTTAAGCTTTTCTTTGAAAGGCACCTGCTGAAACAGTGCCCATAAATCTTTCTTGGGCAAGGTTTGGCTTTGGGCAGCTCCCACCGACAGCAAGAAGAAAACCAAGAAAAAGCGCTGGAAAAGTTGCATTTGTGTAAATTTTGCAACAAAGTTGCGAAAAATGTGATCAAATCTCATTCCGATTCAGATTTTTTTGCAACTTTATTGCGTTTTCACTTCACAACTAGTCATTCATGCTTGAAATTCAGGGAGTAACCAAAAAATTCAAACAGCATACGGCTGTCCATCAGCTTTCTCTCACTGTACCAGAAGGGGAAGTTTTCGCCCTATTGGGTCCCAATGGTGCTGGCAAAACCACTACTCTAAATATGATCTTGGGATTCGAAAAACCGGATGAAGGAAGCATTTCTGTGGATGGATACACCGTCACAGAAAACTTAAAAGAAGTTCGCAAAAGGCTGGCTTTTATTCCCGAAAACGTCCAACTCTATCCTCATCTCTCTGGGAAAGAAAACCTGGCTTATTTCTCTCAGTTGGCAGGGATCAATTACTCTCAAGATCAGCTCAAGAGCCTTTTGCTCGAAGCAGGCCTTCAGGAGAAAGCCCATGACTCGCCCATATCAACTTACTCCAAAGGTATGCGCCAAAAGGTAGGGGTGGCTATTGCCTATTCCAAGAAGGCAAAACTCCTGCTTTTGGATGAACCGGCTAGTGGATTGGACCCGCTTTCCAGTGCAGAATTATCCCAATTGGTTCGGAAAGTGGCCTCGCAAGGTGCCACTGTTTTGATGGTATCCCATGATCTTTTTCGGGTAAAAGAGACGGCCGACCGGGTGGGGATTTTCAAGAATGGAGAACTGAAAAAAATTGTCAAAGCCAGCGAGGTCACTGCCAATGACCTCGAGCTTATCTATCAAGGTATCGTCGAATAACCATGAAACCGAGCCTGTCAGCAACAGGTAGAGATTCCATTTTGCCTTAAGAAAAATCCTACTCAGATGAAATCGAGCCTGCCTGAGGCAGAGAGCCAGACGAAAGCGACACACAGAGGGAGGATTATAATCCATGCGAGATTCTCCCGAATCGAGTTCGGGACAAGCTATCTGACCAAGGAAAAACAAATTATAAACAGATGAAATCGAGCATGACTAAAAAGTCACACACTGGAATGATTATAAGACTTGCGAGATTCCATGTGGCCTTTAAAAATCAAATTATAATCACATGAAATGCCCATGAGAAAATGATTCTCACACAGATGAATAATTATAAAGGGCATTCCATGTGGCAAATGAAAATCAAATTATAATCACATGAAATCAATCCTATCTACCGAATGGAAAAACCTCCTCCGAACGCCGGGGATGGTTTTTGTCTTACTCGTACTTGCGGCGGCCCTTGGATTCACTGCTTGGGCTGGTCTGGAGGAGTATCGGGTAGTAGCCCGGATGGAGTCAGAAGCCAAGACCCATCTCCGTCAGCAATGGGAATCCATGGGTCCGAGCAATCCGCACTCTGCTGCACACTACGGAACCTATGTTTTCAAGAAAAATCATGCGCTCACGGCTTTTGATGAAGGAGTGAATGGCTATGTGGGAAGAACCCTCTACCTGGAAGGCCACCGGCAAAACGAACTGGTGCAAAGCGATGCAGCTCAGGGAGACCTTCTTTCCCGTTTTGGGAAGCTACGGCCTGCTTTGATCCTTCAAATCATCCTCCCTCTTTTGCTGCTGCTTTTTGCCTTCCAATCCGTGCGGGGCGAGCGGGATGCCGACCGATTACGGCTGTTGCTGGTACAGGGAGTGCCCTATTCTCAGATTCTCTATGGCAAACTTTGGAGTCTTTGGATTCCGGGAATGGGCTATGTTTTGCTCACATTGGGAATTCAGATGGGGTTATTGGGTTTCTCTACCCCCCTTCTGGCAAGGGCTTTTCTTTTGATTCTGGGTTATGGACTTTTTTATTGGATAGTGATTGGCCTGGCACTTTGGCTGAGTTCGAAAACGACCAAATCCTACACCGCACTTTCTTGGCTTCTCGGAATCTGGATTGTATGGGTCATTTTCTATCCCAAAGTCACCTATTCCGTGGCAGGGATTCTATATCCTTTGCCGGATCGTGTTGGATTTGCAGAAAGCATGAAAGCCGACCGCAGTGCACTGCTTGACGGGCACAATCCCGAAGAGGAAGCCCTAAAATCCCTCGAAGACAGTGTGCTTCAGGCCTACGGAGTTACTTCCAAGGAAGACCTTCCGATCAATTTCGACGGATTGCTGATGCAAGCAGACGAAGAATTTGGCAACCAGGTCTGGGATAAGCATTTCGGAGAACTCTACGAGCAGATGCAAAAGCAAAAAAGCTGGGTACAATGGGCCTCCCTTCCCAATCCTTTTGGAAATCTTCAGAGTCTGAGCATGGGGGCTGCCGGCACCGACAATTTTCATCAGGTGGATTTTCTGCAGGAGGCCGAGGATTACCGCCGGGTTTTCATCCGCACGCTCAACGAGCGGCATGCCTACGGAGGTTCGCGTACAGGAGATTGGGGATACAAAGAAGATCAGGCGTTTTTCAATTCCATCGCGGACTTTCAGTATACGGAACCCTCATTCTCTGACCTGATCCGTCAACAGATTCCTTCTTTGTTATTGCTTTTTGCCTGGATCGGCCTATTGGCAGTAGGAATCGTCCGAGTTCAACCTAAAATCTCTGCCCTATGAAGCTGAATCAAGCGATTCATTGGGAATGGAAAAGTATTCTTTCCTCCCCATTCCTGAAAAGCATCCTTGTCGTATTTCTATTGGCCTCTGTCTATGGCATGTACAAGGGACGACAAGTTTATTTGCACCAAAATGAGGTCTTGGCCCAACTTCAATCGGAATCAGAAAAAGAAATAGAAGCGGCGCTGAAGTTATATCAATCCGGCAAAACTAGTCCGGAAGATCGGCCTTGGCTAGATATCCAAAACCCATTCTATGCTTATTGGGGTTACCTGAAGCCTTTAGTAGGATTGAACCCAAGTCCTTTAATGGTTTTCTCGGTAGGGCAAGCCGAATCTTTTCCATTTTTCAAGCGTGTCTGGATTAACAGTTCTCCTTACGACCATGACTTGGCACCTGAGATCAGCAATCCAGAACGGATTTCCTTGGGCAGTCTGGACTTTGGACTGATGTGGATTTACTTACTCCCTCTGGTTCTTATTGCCTGCACGATGAGGATAGGAAGTTTTGAGCGGGAAGTACAGCTCCACAAGCTGATCGAGACGCTGGAGAATGGAAAAAATTGGAAAATTCAGCGATTTATAGCATTGGCTATTTTCTTTTTGATCCTACTTGGCCTTCTTCTTTTGATCGGCTGGGGCTTGGGCGAATTGAATGCTACTGTGGCAGAAATCGGGACCATGGGATTTTGGACAAGCCTTTATCTTCTCTTTTGGCTGGTATTGTTGTATTTCTTATCCGAATTACGTCTTTATCAGACCGGGCAGGCTTTGGTCTTCTTTTTGGCTTGGATTCTTTTTGCCCTGATCATCCCTGGAGCTATCCAGCAGGCGGTGGCTTTGCAGTTTCCCAATTCATTGTCTCTGGACATGATTGATGCCAAACGAACCGGGAGAACAGAAATCTATGAACAGGAATTTGAAACGACCAAAATAAAAGTTCTTGAAAATTATCCGGAATTGGACAGGGACCTTCCGGATAGTTTGAGGACCGCAAGTGCCCTGGAAGGGATCTATATGACAGCTTACCGGGAATATCTTTCGGAAGTAACTCAAAACCTCGATTCTATCCAATCCGAAAAAATTTCCCTTTCCCGAGCGTGGTTTCCTTTGAATCCCGTGTCTTTTTTCCATCACCGGATGAGTCACCTATCCCGTACGGACTATGATGCTTACCAGCAATTCAAGGAAAAAATCACTCAAAAAGCCGAACAGCTTCAACACAGGATTTTCTCCCAAGAGTGGGAGGGAGTCATTGTAGACGAGGAGATATTTCTTGAGACCAGAAAAGCTCTGGAATGAAAAAATTGAGTAAACATTTGGCAGCAATCCTCATAGGATTGACATTTCCTTTTTCCAATCTCCTGGCGCAAAACGCTGAAAACTTTCCTCCGCCAGAAGTAGCACCTGTCATGCAAGCGTCTAAGGCAAAGGGAAAAATTACTCTGGACGGCAAACTGGATGAGGAGGATTGGAAGCAGGCATCTGAATATGGGGACTTTTTCATGCTGGAACCTCGACAGGGAGGGAAAGTAGAATTTCCCACACAAGTACGAATTCTTTTTGACGAAAATAACCTATATATCGGGGCATTCTGTGCCGATTCCTTGGGAAAAAAAGGCATTCGAGTTCAGGATCTTCGGAGGGATTTCCGGTTTGGAGAAAATGACATTTTTCTGGTGCAGCTCGACCCTCAGCAACTGAAGCGCTTTGCAGTGAGCTTTCAGTCGACCCCCTTGGGGAATCAACGGGATGCACAAATTTTTGACGATAGTCTTATCGACAACGATTGGGATGCTTTGTGGAGAGTCCGAACCTCCTTAGCGGACTCAGGCTACTATGTCGAAATGGCGATTCCATTCAAAAGTCTACGCTACACAGAGTCCGATGATCCTACCTGGGGAATTACTTTGGCAAGATTGGCGCGAAGGAAATACGAGTTTTCTGTTACTCCTGCCATTCCGCAGGCATTTACTCCGTATCGAATGACCTATGCTGCCGATTTGAAAGGATTGGAACTCCCTCCCCCTTCCGTCAACATCCGCATCCAACCCTACGGTTTGGCTCAGGTCAATAGGCCAGTAGATAATCAGGGAGTATCTACCCAATCTACGGAATGGAAAGCCGGTGGTGAAGTTAAGTGGGCCATGTCCCCGAGTTCGGTTCTCGATTTGACCTTCAATACAGACTTTGCGCAGGCAGATGTGGACCGGGCAGTCAACAACCTGACCCGATTCAATGTCTTTTTCCCGGAAAGGAGACAGTTTTTCCTGGAAAATAACGGAGTCTATGCCGGAGCGGATAATGAAGACATCCGGCCCTTTTTCAGCCGAACTATTGGATTATCCAACTCCCAATTCAATGCTGATCCAGTGCCCATTGATGCAGGGGTACGATTCACAGACAGAAATCAGGAACGAAGCCTCGCCGGACTCTATGTTCATCAACGAGCTACCCCCTTTCAGTCAGCGGTCAATTTTGGGGTGGCCCGCTATCTCAAAAACTACGGAGAGCAAAACAACATCGGCGTGATGCTGACTCAAAGAATCGACGAAGCTGATCCGGAGAATGGACGACTCCAACAGTCCAATACCACCGTCACCGTAGATGGATTTATCCGTCCCAAAGATGAATTGACAATCAGCTATTTGGTCTCAGGTTCCCGCCAGAACAACTCAGACAGCATGGGTGTAGCCGCCTCTTTTTTTGCAGGATATACGCCCAATAATCTTTACGCCGGATGGCTTACCCGATATGTGGATCAAAAATATCATCCTGGAATGGGCTTTGTCTTTGCCCAAAATGTCATCTATCACAATCCCGGAGGCTATTACATTTGGAGGCCTGCCACGGGTTGGCTATCCAAATGGGTGCGAAGGGCTGACCCCGGTTTTTTTGTAAACTGGTACCAAACAGCCTCCACACTAGCCACTCAAGAATTCAGCGTGGACATTTTTCCAATTTACATTTTTACCAAAACCAATGGCCTGATTACCTACACCGTCACTCCTACTTGGCAAAACTTTGATTTTTCCTTTGATATCCTAGGTCAAACTATTCTGGAGGGTCAATACGAATTTGTCAGGCATAAATTTGTGTACCGAACAGACCAATCTAAAAAACTATCCCTTAACTCTGAGTTCACAACAGGAAGCTACTACGACGGCAGTCTCAATTCTTTGACACTGGGTGGCCGAGTCGCTCCCAGTCCCTATTTTGCTTTGGATTTTAGTGTGGAGCACAATGATTTCAGAGATTTTGGGGAAAATAGAGCAGATTTCACTGCCGACCTTTGGACTGCCGGAATTCGTTTGGCCGCCAATCCCCGTCTTCAGCTTTCGGGCTTTTACCAATACAATTCCCTAACTAAAAGCGCCAGGATCAATGTTCGAGGAAGCTGGGAGTTCGCACCTCTCAGCTTCCTTTTCTTGGTATTCAATGAAAGTAGCTTCCAGGAAAGCCCGGTCAACAACCAGTCTTTGATTTCAAAAATCACTTACCTGAAGCAGTTTTAGCTTCTTTTACATGCTGCTTTTTAAAAGATACTTTTCGTCTTAGCCGGAATGACGTCCATTTATTCTAAGGAATAGGGCATTTGTCGTATAGCATTTTTTTTACCCGTGATGGATTTTTAAGTCTCAATAAAAACCATCGCCATGAAACGACTTGCACTGATTCTCATCTGTCTTTTTTCCTTCATTTCTCTCCAAGCCCAAGTCTCCGAAAAAGAACTTTCGGGAGTGGAATTTCTCCAAATGGATGACGGAAAAGGTGGGACTATTTATGGATTTACCCTCGGGGATAAAATGATCGGCCCCAATTACCATGTCCATCCTGACGGAACAAAATTCTATACTTATTTCAACCTCGAAGGAAAAGCTGAGCTGGTTCAAATCATGGAAGTACCGTACTCCGGACAGCTTTTTCTCGCTGAAATGGTCAATGGTAATCTGAACGGAAACGCCTTTCAGATGGTGGGGAAAAATCTGGATTGGGCCAGAGTGTACAAAGACGGTGAACCCCGGAAGAATGCAGATACCGAATACCTTGGTAAACTTTCCAATCGACCTAACTGCGTCGGAAACTGCATCGACGCTTTTGGAATCTATCAGACTTCCGGAAAGCAGCTGGCTATGGGCTTTTTCAAAAAAGAAAGTCCAAGTACTCCCATCATCCACACCTTCCCAAGCGGCAGCATGTATTTAGGCTCTATGGACGGCTGGGACCGCGAAGGTTTTGGGAAATACAGCTACGCCAACGATGGTTCTGTCTATATCGGTATGTGGAAAAAGAACATGCGGGAGGGCTTGGGCTTTTGGTTCAACAAGGACGGGTCCATCCGAAAAAAGGGCTACTTCAAAAAGGATGAGGTAATCCGTAACATGTAAGCCCATGAGAGCGATTCTATTTTTCGCCCTTGGTCTGGTGGCATGCTCTCTTCAGGCTCAGGATCTCCACCAATGGTATGAAAGAAATAATTTGGGGATAGAGTTCAACTCCGATCAAAGCCAAGTCCTTGTCGTAGGCCATGACCGGGTGACCCTTTGGGATACCTCCACCGAACAGGTAGTGCAAAATTTCCCCTTGACTTTTGACGGACAGCCGATTGCATTCAGCGACTTCAAATTTATCGATGCTGCTCCGGACCTGAGTGAGTTTGTGTTTCAGGTGAAAAACTCCTATCGAAGATTTGTGATGGAAATTGGAGACAAAGAGCTCTTTCCCGACTTCCAAAACCACCAAGTCAAGCAAATCCTCGGATACGATACCCGGGGTTGGATGGTCTTTTTTTCGGAGGGACAGTACCAGGGATTTTTTCGGGTGAAGCAGGAAGGGAACGTCTCCAATATTCAGTTTTTGTCCAAGGAGTATATTAACAAAGCTTCCATCAGCAACGACCACCGCTATATCTATTTCACCCGGGATCAGACCTTCAGGTATCTGGATATCGGGGAAATGATCCCTAAACCGGCCGTAGATACCGAGCTTCCGGGAAATGCCTTCTGGAAAGATGAACACCTTCCCCCGGGAATGGTGACCCTGTATGCATGGGATAGCAAGGCCCCTGATGGAAAACAAGTCGAATGGAGATACTTCATCGAGCCGGGAAAAGGAGAAGGCAAACGTCTGAAAGGCAACGCAGCCCAGTCTTATTTCCCGGAGGAAAGCTTTTGCGGAAATTTTCCTTTCTCTACGTATGGAGCTACGAAGGACCAGGTGTGGATTCTATATTTTGCTGAAAAAGACGCAGACCGGGCAAAGCCTGTATTCCAGCATTATTTAGCAAAAAAGACAAGGACTTCCTGCGAAAAAACAGGAACCATTTCCTTCTCCGAATCCAAGTCCGCCTATCTGGCTAAAAAGGATGAAAAACGGAATAATTATCTCGAGGAAGAAAAGGCCAGAAAAGAGCAGGAAAAAGCTCTGAAACCCTCTTGGTATGCTGAATACATCTCCAAGTTTGTCAACCTTCCCCCCACCTATCAGCTCAACTACGAGACCATCGCCGGTGTGGACGTGACCAATCTGGACTTTGTACGTACGGAACAGTTCAGAATCGGTAATCCTCAGGAAATGGCCATCGGACGAATCTGCAACTGCTCCAATGGCAACAAGACAGTCCTTCGTGTATCCCGCTATCAGTCCAACGGCATGGACAGACAGGCTTTTTTTGTTTTCACTTATGATCCTTCAGGAAATGAGCTAAGCCTACAGAAGATCGCCGAAACCCAAAAGTACAATGGCAATTTCCCTGTCCTTTCCTTTTTCACGATCCAAAGTCAGGGCGATAGCTGGACGGCAGATGTGACAGTAAAGTATCCCAATGGCCGAGAGAAAAAGGAATGGTTTAGCGGCAATTGCCAGTAAATCCTGAAAAGATGAAAAAACTGTTATTTCTACTTCTTTTTTCGGCCTTTGGACTAGGTCAGACCAAGGCACAGGGAGGGCCCGATTATTTATCCCTGATCCAAAACTTCAAATCCGGAATGGAAGCCAGAAATGCGCTGACCATGAAGACCAATTCAGAGCAGCTGATCAAGTATTTCAACGATGATTATGCAGGCTATGCACTCAACGGCTACTTCTTGCTCTGCCGAGGTCAAAACCTGGAGGCAAAGAAACAACTGGACGTCATGTACCAGCTCAATCCTACCGATGCTGCCTCAAACAGTCTCCTTTCGCTCTATTATTTTTTGGCCGGGAATACAGCCGAAGCCAAAAAGCATCTTTCTTGGGGCTTTCAGTTGGCCACATTTCCTGAATACAAGCAAGAAGTCATCCATGACGCAGAAGTCGCTATGGAAATGGCTTCCCGAGCTGAGCTTCCCAATTATATTTCTTTGGTAAATCAAGTAGCTGCAGAGACCCCATTGGATATCCAGACAGCCCAGGCTTTTTCTGCCTGTATTGGCCCCATGATGCAGGGACAATCCTGTCCACAACTCGATCAGGCTGTCGGTCGACTGAATCTGAAAAAGCCATTCAATCCCAATATCGAATTGATGGCTACTTTCCTCAAATCAGTCAATGCCTATCAGCAAGCCAACTATATCCAAGCCAGAGAGGGATTGGATCGGTATCTGCAAAAGTCAGAGGCAAATAAACAAGAACAGGCCTTTTTCAGATCTTTGGCTTTCCAGTACAAAGGCAATCTCCTTTTTGTCAACTACGACTATCAGTCCGCCTTACTGAATATTCGACGTGCAGTAGCCGAAATTAGAAATCTGTCTGTCCCCACCTCCTCGGAAGCCACCTATCTCTACTATCAGATCATGTATGAAACTCAGCTCAAGCTGGAGGAAGAAAGTTTGCAGAGTTCCTATAATCTCCTCGCGCTAGCTGATAAAATCGATAATGATCTCTATCGGGCCCATGCCCAAAACAATATAGGGAAATACTTTTTGTACAGTGCCGTTCCTGCCGAAAGAGCGCGGGCTGCAGAGTTTATTCTTTCTGCTTTGCGTCTGTCTGAAAGGGGTGGCTTTACCGACTTGGAAAATACCGTCAGAGGAAATTATGTCATTGTACTATGGCAGCAGGGCAAAAAAGCCGAGGCCAAGGAAAATTCCGATCGGCTCTACTCAAGCTACATGAAGTCCGGCCAGTACAATATGGCCGAAATCACGGCGAGCAATCTGGGCTTTTTTTACTACTATGACCAAGACTACCGCTCTGCAGCCAATTACTTCAAAAAAGCTGTGGACCTAACCGAAAGCGTAAGGAAAAACCTCAGTCCGGAGCAGAGGCTTACCCTAATGAATCAGCGTAGCGAGGCCTATATCGGACTGGTCATGGCGTATCAGAAGTTGGGGGATAGCAAGGCGCTTTTTGCGGCGCAAGATGACAATCGGGGCAGATTTCTTCGGGACAGATTGAGTCCCAATGCCCAGCCGGCAACGATTGAGGAAGCACAAGCTCTGTTGGGTCCACAGGATCTTTTGCTTTACTACACCCTTACAGGTCCGGGAGAAATCATCATCAATGCGATCACCAAAAATTCAGCTCAGGCTTTTTACAATTACCCTATTGATGACTGGATCGGGCTGAAAAAAAACTTTACTGACCGAGCCAAGCGAATTCCTCCTTCCTACAATAGCTTCATGCAGGACTATTCCAATGACATTGTAGATGGGAATTTTATCACCTATGCCAGCAAGGAGCAAAGTTTCAGGGAGGATGATTTCAAGACCATCGTAGAGTGGACCCGGGAGCTGTTCAAAGAAGAGGACCCCAAGCTGGACCCGGTGCGCAATGCCTTTTTGAAGCATTGGTATCGATTTACCTTGGAGCCTGTGGCCCAGCTGCTTGCCACCTACCCTAATCTGATCATTGGAGCCAGCAATGAGTTGAACTACCTGCCATTTGAAGCTTTTATCAATCGGCAAAACCAATATCTGATCGAGACGCACAATGTCCGGTATATCCCCTCGGTGAGTGTCTGGAAAATCCTGAAAAACCGTACCTACTCATCCAATAGAAAACCAGCCTTGGTTATGGGTGGAGCAATCTATCAACCGAGCGGCAATGTCAAAGGCACAGCGAGAGGGATCAATGATTTCTACGCCATCTCGGAGTCTCTCAGCGAGAAAATTTCAAGGAGTGACTTCAATTTCAAAAAGGAACTGCAATCCATGGGCTTTGGTGGAGCGGATTACCTGCAGGGAACTCTCGATGAGGTCACTTTTGTGGGTACACTCAGCCCGGACGTAAAGGTGGTAACGGGCATGAACATGAAGGAAAGCTACCTCAAGCAGCTCAGCAATAGCGGAGAACTGAAAAACTATAAAATGGTGATGTTGTCCACCCATGGGTTTACAGTGGACATTATCCCGGAATTGAGCGGGGTGATGATGAGTCAACCCAATGAAGGAGACGGCAATGAGGATACCTTTCTCCTATCTCCAGAGATCGCCCGGCTTCAACTTCAGGCAGATTTGGCCATTCTCAGTGCCTGTGATACCGGTCTTGGAGCACTCGTAGGTGGGGAAGGAATTAACGGACTCAATTCATCTTTTCTGCTTGCTGGTGCAAACCGAACCCTGCTGTCTCTTTGGCCGGTAAATGACTTCAGTACCTCCCTCACCATGAAAAACTTGTTCAAAAGGGTGATAGTAGATGGGGAAGATCCCTTTATTTCTCTCAATTTGATCAAAAGAGCCTTGGCCAAGGGAGAAGGCGGGGAGGTCTTTAAGCACCCAAAATATTGGGCTCCTTTTCTGCTCAATGGAATTTAGACTCTTGGGGACTTGCGAAAAGAAATTGTCACAAAACCGAGCGAATGATTAAAAAATAGGCCCTTTTCTAAATTTCAAATTCATCACCCTCTGTGCATAGGAAGACTTCAAAATCCAGTTTTTGATTTCTCAATGAAGTATGGAGAATATGCTCCAGCTGATGATCTGAATGCATCGGTTCATGGTGAAAAATGGCTAGTTTTTTGACTTTGCACATTTTTCCAAAAGCCACCGCATCTCTCACCGAACTATGCCCCCAACCGATTTTAGTCGCATATTCTTTGGCATTGTAAGAGCCATCATGAAGAAGAAGATCAGCAGAATTGGCTATTTCAAATCCACTGGTCCATTCCGGATCATTGGGAAAATTGGCTGAGCCCAAGCTCAACTCATGGTCTGGCATATAAGCCAATACCCCCTTTCCATCAGATATCCGATACCCAAGAGTAGGTCCGGGATGACAGACATATTCACTGTGGATTTTTAGAGCCCCAAACTCAAAATTGTCGTAGCCCAATTCATGAATAATGGGATGGTTGGGTAGCTCACTGAACATCACCGGAAATAGCGGAGGAGAAAAGTATCTCCTCAGGCGATTGAGCAAGGATTCTTTTCCCGAGCTGGGCCCCCAAATGTGCACCGTGACATCCGGGTTGTAGAGCGGTTGGAAAAAACCCAAACCCATCATGTGATCGATATGTAGATGGGTCAGCAAAATGTGGATTTCCTTTACTTGAGGATTCAGATATTTTCCCAACCGCTGAATTCCAGATCCTGCGTCCAGGATGATAAAAGTATCCCCATGGGTGATTTGCACGCAGGAGGTGTTTCCACCGTAGACCATAGTTTCCGGCCCCGGAGCAGGAAGTGAACCTCGGCATCCCCAGATTTTTACTTTCATTGCAGTTGGGTTTTCCAAAAGATGGCCATAGCACCGGAATATCGATTGGATCGACCGATCACGGGGACGGCTGTCACGGAGATCAAAATCCGCTCACCTTTGAGATTATTGATATAGAAAGATCCACTTGCAGGAATTTGATTGGTAAGGGTCTTTACCAAAGGCAATCCTTCAGGTGGAAGCGGATTTCCTTCCTCATCAATAGGCCGGAATATAGTCGCCCATTCTTCCAGTCTCATGCCCCCTGTCTCGCTGAATCGTAATCCGAAAATTTCCTCGGCAGGCTCATTGTAAAAGAGAAGATTACCTTCTGTATCGACAATAAATACAGGCATACTCAAGCTATCTGCAAATTGCCGAGCCAATATCAATTCTAAGGGTTGTGCAGGCATATAAGAAAAAGTTGTAGGGTTTATTGAACCTTTTAATTTAAAAAATAAAATAGCAGGATTTTCATTTTTTTTGGCCTAAAATTCTCCGATTTTATCCGATTCTGTATTTTTTCAAGATAAATCATTCGAATTCAAGAAAAAGGAATCGAATGGATTCCTTTTTCCCAACTACCGATTATCGATTTTTTAGCTTTTCAAAAAGCCAATTATCCGCCTTGATTCCCTGCTCAGGAAAGGTCCAATGGCCGGTTTCAGGAATCACAAAGACCTCTTTGGGAGCTTTGATTTGATTGTATGCGGAATAGTAGGATGTGGGCGGACAGGTATCGTCATTGTATCCCCAGGAGTAAAATCCGGGAGTTTTTAAAATCCGGGCAAAATTGACTACATCATAGTAAGCCAAAGTTTCAATGGCTTTTGGGAAATTATAGTACTTCTGATTGGCCGGTGCCAAAATATGCGGCCATCCTCCTGCCCTTCCCTCCAAGTATCCTGTCATATCACTCAAGGCAGGATAATAGGACACTAGGTATTTGATCCGCGAATCCAAAGCAGCAGTGATAATAGCCAATGCTCCTCCCTGACTTCCACCCTGTACGGCAAGATTTTCGCCATCGTACTGGGGTAATGAAGCCAGAAAATCCACAGCCTGAACAGCTCCTAAATACACTCTTCGATAGTAGTAGATATCCTTGTCCTGCACATTTAAATTCCAATAACCATTCAAAGCCCCGCTTCCCAGATTGCCATATACTTCTGGAGCCATATCTATGGGTATTCCGTGAATTCCAATCTGCAAAACGATGGCTCCACGGGCGGCTTTGGCAATATCCCCAGAATAGGGCCTGATTCCAGCTCCAGGCACCTGCAAGATTGCTGGAAACTTGCCCTCTCCCTTTGGAATGGTCAAAACCCCATAGATTCTACTGTTTCTTACATTTTGGAAATTGACGTGATAGACATCCACTGTTTCTGTACTTCTTTCGGGGATGTGGATCATTTTAGGATCCATGGGGACTTTGGCCAATTCCTCTTTCCCGGCCGCCCAAAAAACTTCAAAATCATCCGGCATCGCTACGGTAGGCTGGATTTTTTCCGGTTCAAATGCGGCAGTTCCCAGCCCTCGGTATTCTTTTCCATCCAGTGTGGCAAAGACTTCACAGCGCAAAAATCCCGGTTTATTCATCCCTTCTACAGAAATCAAAGCCTGTCCATCCTCCAGTCTCAGGCTGCCTTCCAGAATTGGGTCCATCTTTTCCTCTTTGACAAAAAAACGGACATTCTCTACCGGTACAGGTCTACCTGATTGGGTGACACTGACCGCAAAATCCACTTTTTCCCCGACTTGGTATTGCCAGTTTTCCCGACTTGGAGAGACGGATATGTCCAAATATTGCCGGGCTATTTGGGCAATTCCTTCAGGAGCTAAAAGAAAAAAAAGCAGGAGAAACGGAACCCAGTTGAACTGGTGTCTGGTCCGAAAGGGAGGAAATTGATTCATGGGGAAGAATTTTGATTTTTAGGAATATAGAAATTTAGTCTCCAAAGGAAATACCGAGCCCTTTGGCGGCTTGAACAAGGGTACCTTTTGGGTTGACAAAATTGTAATCGCTGATGGCTTCCTTGATCGGAACCGAAGTGAAATCATTGTTTTGGAGGACCACCAAGTGGCCAAATTTCCCTTCCAAAGCCAATTCCATCGCTTTCACTCCAAAGACAGAAGCGATGACCCGGTCAAAAGCTACCGGCGTCCCACCTCTTTGAGTATGTCCTAAAACAGTCTCTCGCACATCGGCTTCCAATCCTGCCTCTTTCAATTGCTCGCTCAAAGTAAAGCAAACCCCACCGAGGCGTACAGCATGCCTCCCCAATTCCCCTAGAGTAGCAGTGACAGTTCCGTCTTTGGCGGTGGCACCTTCTGCAATCACGATGTTGACAAAGCCCCGACCGTTGTTGTAGCGACTTCGGATTTTTTCCAAGACTTTATTGAGATCATAGGGGATTTCGGGAATCAAACAGATTTCCGCCCCACCGGCAATGGCCGTGTAAAGAGCGATCCAACCGGCATTTCTGCCCATCACCTCCATGATCATCACCCGGTGATGGCTGTTGGCCGTGGTGACCAGTCGGTCAAAGGAATCCGTGGCTGTCTGTACCGCCGTCTGAAAACCAAAGGTAAAATCTGTACTGGACAGGTCATTATCAATGGTTTTGGGAACTCCTACCACCGGCATTCCCTGCTCAAACATCGCCTGAGAAATCGCCTGCGAGCCATCTCCCCCGATATTGATTACCACATCGAAGCCTTTGGATTTGAGTCGATCCACCAGCCAGGGGATTCTGTTGACCGTTCGGATGGATCCGTCCGGCTGTTTCTCAGGAAAGCTCATGGGATTGCCCTTGTTGGTAGTCCCCAAGATGGTCCCCCCGGTGACATGAATTCCAGAAACAGTCTTTTCATCCAGCCGGATCAACCGGGTAGGCTCCTCCATCAGGCCATTGAGAGCTTCATAGCTTCCCCAGACCTCCCAGTCTTTCTCCTGAGATGCTCTTTTCACAATACCCCGGATTACTGCATTCAGCCCCGGACAATCTCCACCTCCTGTGGCAACTAAAATCTTTTTCATTTTTGTTTGTTTTACCTTCAAAAATCTAATCGATAAGAAAGAGAAAGGGTTACAATCCTCACCGAATATTGGATATCGGCTTTTCTTGATGTAATTTATCCTTATTCCAAAAAGATAAAAATCATTGAAGGACAAACCTTGGCTTTGAAAACTCAGAATATAAATGGGGAATCCTTCTTTTTTAAGAAACTATGATAAAAGAGGAAAAACTAACCGCAGAGGCACTCAAAAAAATGAGTGATGAGGAAATTATCCGTAGAGCCAAAAAGTTGGCTAAAAGATATTGTGTTGGAAATGGAAAAGACTTCAAGCTGAAGGGTTTTTCTACCCAGCCCAAAATGGAACTTGGACCCGAGGATAAACCCTTGGTCAAAGAAGCTCTCGACCAAGGAATCCAGGAATTGACCCGATTACAAGAAGTCCTCTATGCGCAAGACAGATGGTCCTTGTTAGTGATTTTCCAGGCTATGGACGCTGCAGGAAAAGACGGAGCGATCAAGCATGTCCTTTCTGGCGTGAACCCACAAGGATGCCAAGTGACTTCTTTCAAAGCTCCAAGTGCGGAAGAACTGGATCATGATTTCCTCTGGAGATGCCTCAAGGAACTCCCCGAACGAGGCCGCATCGGTATTTTCAATCGCTCTTACTACGAAGAAGTGCTTGTGGTACGGGTGCACGAGGCCATTTTGAAAAGTCAGAAACTCCCACAAAAACTCATCACCAAAAAAATCTGGGATCAAAGACTGGAAGACATCCGGAATTTTGAAAAATACCTGAACCGTAACGGTACTAAAGTCATTAAAATCTTCCTTCATGTCTCTCCAGAGGAGCAAAAACAGCGGTTTTTGGACAGAATTGAGGACAAAAACAAAAACTGGAAATTCAGCACAAGTGACATCAAGGAAAGAGGACATTAGGATGACTACATGAAAGCTTACGAAAAAGCAATCCGAGAAACCTCTACCAAAGACTCCCCTTGGTACGTGATTCCTGCAGATAATAAGTCTTATGCGAGAATTGCCGTGGCATCAGCCATCATTTCGGCCTTGGATGGGCTTGACCTTCAGTATCCTTCAGTAAGTGAGGAAAAAGTAGCCGAACTTCAGCAAATCAAAAGTCAATTACTGTCCGGAGAAAGCTGATTCTCCATTTTAGCCCATAAAAAAAACTTGCTCTTCCATATAGAAAGAGCAAGTTTTTGATTTTTGAACCTGTATTGCGGATTCCAATCATTAGGAAGGACGACCTTTCAAGCTCTTAGGTAAATGTGGTAATGTGGTCAAAAATAGTTGGTGACTTTGATCGAAAAATTTCATAACATGCCGCGCAGGTTTGAAGAGGACGTAAGCTCTGCTGAGGAGCAACTTACCAGCAATAGAATCTGCCAAGTGGAATGAAGGGGCTTCGTTTTTCGGAGCCCTTTTTTCATGCTTCATTCTTCTTGTTCTATGGCTAAGAAAACCTTTTTCTTCCGGAGTTTTTGAAGTATAGATACCACCTCAGAAAGCTTTTTCTGTTTCCAGTCGACAGACCTCGGTGGATATTCAAATTGGTTTTTAAATGTCCGAAAAATGACTCCAGCCCGTTGGTGGATTTTGGAATCCTTGGATTATCCAGGTAGGCAAAAAGGTTGGGCAAGGCGCTTTTCAAAACCGAGAAGGAACGTCTCAACAGTTTGTGTTTATACCAAAACTTTCCCGTAATGGGA
>NZ_BTPC01000004.1:0-387937 GCF_036245605.1 Algoriphagus sp. oki45 | reverse complement strand
GCAGGGGTCCCACCTCTTCCCATCCCGAACAGAGAAGTTAAGCCCTGCAGCGCCGATGGTACTGGGGTTACACCCGGGAGAGTAGGTCGCCGCCACATTATTCAAAAAGCCCTTCGATAATTCGAAGGGCTTTTGGCGTTTTAGAGAATAGTGAACTGGATGCTTGTTAATATTTAATCTTCTAATACCTAAATCCCATTTATTGAGTGGAAATCGGTTTTTAGAATACCATAGCCTTTTGTCAAAAAAAAGAGAAACTGATTTTTATCATATCTCTTACCCCTTATCGTCAGGTTCCCTGTCCCTTAGTCCCATTAGCTTTGAACCAATAAATGGTTATGGAGCTAAGGTCACAAATATTCACTTCCAAATTCGAAATGCCCGAGGAGCTCATCCACGAGGTGTTTTGCCGTCAGCTTCCTGCTGCTTTTTCACCCTTGGCGACCGTACAGGCACCCTGTATCGAAGGGGAAAACCTGAGTTTATTGACCCTCAATCTTTACAAAACCCTCGATTGGCTTCATTCCCATCCTATTCCTAAGCCTTTGGAAAAAGAGGTATGTAGTATTCCTATTTTACTTTTTGTTCCAAAATTCTCAACCGAAAGGCTATTGTTTCATTACGATGGCACCCCACAATCGGCTGAGCTTATCCGGAAATTTGTATTTCTTTTTCAAGATTTGATCGCTAATAGTAAGGCGACGATCATTTCCCCAAGTTTTATTCCCAAATCCAAAATCAAAGAGGAGCAGGAAATCATTCAGCTGGTGGGTAGCCATACCCAAGAAACCAGCTTCATCAAATTCAATTTTTCCCGGATCGGAGACTTCTGGTCTTATGCGGTGAAGCATAACTGCACGCTCTTGGTGACGACAAAAAATTATCAGGCAGATCTCGCCAAAGTTCTTTTCCACTTCTATAAGGGAAAGATCTGGAGCGACAAGCTTTCCTTTTACCTCTCGCTGTAAGTCATAGAATAAGGTGATCAAAATCATGTTTTTCCCAGTTTTCCCCTACTAATTTTATTTCAAACAGCTACCATGAGTCAATCCAAACCATCTACCCTTTTAAGCAAATGCTATCACTGCGGTGAGGACTGCCAGGAGGGTGTAGTTGCTTTTGATGACAAAAACTTCTGCTGCCAGGGATGCAGGTTGGTTTATGAAGTCCTTTCTCAAAATGACCTTTGTGAATATTATGCACTGGAACCGACTCCCGGAAAAACTCAAAAAAATCAATCCCGCTTAAAAAACCGATTTGATTATCTGGACGACCCCGAAGTGGTCAATCAGCTCATTGATTTCAGAAATGAGCAGGAAAGCCACATCACATTTCACATTCCACTTATCCACTGTGCTTCTTGCATTTGGCTGTTGGAAAACCTTTTTCAGATCAATTCGGCCATCGTTTCCAGTCGGGTAGACTTTTTGAAAAAGAAGGTTCAGGTCAAGTTTCTCCATCAAAAAATCAGCCTAAAGGAAGTGGTGACGCTGCTTTCTACTTTAGGCTACGAACCCAGAATTCACCTTTCAGACTTGGGCCAAAAGCCTAAAAATTCGGTTGATCGAAAGACCTTGACCAAGTTGGGAGTAGCAGGTTTCGCCTTCGGCAATATGATGCTATTCAGCATGCCTGAATACTTTTCGGAAGCCAAGCTGTTGGGCGAAGGATTCAAGGGCCTATTTGACTATCTCAATGTGCTACTTTCCCTGCCTGTGGTATTTTATGCAGCAAGTGACTATTACATCTCCGCATGGAATGCCGTTAAGCAGCGTAAAATCAACATGGACGTTCCCATCGTGTTGGGGATTTTTGCCTTTTTTCTCTATTCTTTATGGGAAATTTTCCTTCAGGGAAATGCCGGATACATGGACAGTCTCGGGGGACTGATTTTCTTTTTGCTTTTGGGAAAAGTCTATCAACAAAAGACCTTCTCCAGCCTGGAGTTTGATCGGGATTATAAAGCTTACTTCCCCATTGCAGTGACCAGACAGCGTCAGAATCGGGAAGAAGTGATTCCTCTGAGCAAGCTTGAAGTGGGTGATGTGATTCTTGTCCGGGATGAAGAACTCATCCCAGCGGATGCACTTTTGCTCAGCGGACAAGCCAGCATTGATTACAGCTTTGTGACCGGAGAGGAAATTCCCGTTCCGAAGCAGAAGGGAGAACTGATCTATGCTGGCGGTCGTCAAAAGGGGGATGCTATTCTTTTAACTGTGCAAAAATCACCTTCCCAAAGCTATCTGACTGATCTCTGGAACAATGAGACCTTCGAAAAACCCAATAAAAAACTTTTGGAGCCTTTGGCCAATCGAATCAGTGGAGTATTTACCTGGACCGTTCTGACCATTGCCGTGTTAGCATTTTTTTATTGGTTTGGGAAAGACCTTTCCATCGCTGTTAAGGCATTTACCACAGTATTGATCGTCGCCTGTCCTTGCGCGCTCTCCATGTCTACCCCATTTACCTTGGGGAATACGCTTCGGATTTTTGGAAAGAGTAAGTTTTATCTCAAAAATGCTTCCGTCATTGAGCGCTTGGCCTTAGTGGATACGGTAGTTTTTGACAAAACAGGAACGCTTACCGACCCGGCTAATGCACAAATTACTTACTCAGGAGAGCCACTTTCAGAGGAATCCAAATCCATTCTCAAGGCATTGGTCGAGCGGTCAACTCACCCGCTTAGCAACCGAATCAACCATTGGCTGGGTTCTATTTCATCCGCATCCCTAAAGAATGTCAGAGAAATCAAAGGAAAAGGGCTAATAGGAGAATACCAATTCCAGGAATTCAAACTGGGATCTGGAGAGCTGGTGCAAATGGAAAATCAGGATACTCCTGAAGTGGGAAATCTGGTTTATTTCTCCGTAGAAGGGGTTTTGATTGGCTATTTCCACATCCAATCCGGACTTCGATCCAGTGCGCCGGAGATGGTTAGGGATCTTTCTGGGAATTATGGACTTCATATTTTGTCCGGAGATCATTGTCATGAGCAAGCTTCTCTTAAGAAGCGTTTGGAGAAGGATGTGAATTTTAATTTCAATCAGAGTCCAAAGGATAAGCTGGACTACGTTCATCAGCTCAATACCGAAGGAAAAACCACCTTAATGGTAGGTGACGGACTCAATGATGCCGGCGCTCTTCAGGAAAGCCAGGTAGGAATCGCTGTGACAGATCAGGTCAGCCATTTTTCCCCGGCAAGCGATGCCATCTTGGACGCTTCCTCATTTTCTCGAATTCCAAACTTCCTATCCTTCGCCCAATCCAGCAGAACCATCATCAAACTGAGCTTTGGACTCAGTTTTCTCTACAATATCGTCGGTCTCAGTCTAGCCGTTCAGGGACTTCTTAGCCCCGTGTTATGTGCCATTTTGATGCCTGCCAGCAGTATTTCAGTTGTCCTTTTCACTACGCTTGCCACCAATCTGATGGGAATGAAAAAGGGCCTTATCCATCTAAACAAGTCTTGATATGGAAGTAATCTTTGTCTTAATCGGAGTCAGTCTCATACTCGCTGTAACCTTCTTGATTCTCTTTTTCAAAGCGATGAAAGACGGGCAGTTTGATGATGGATATACTCCTTCCGTGCGGATTTTATTCGAAAACCAACCCAAAAAATCAATAAAAAGTCAACCAAAAAAAACCAAGTCCTATGAATGATGCTACTTTGGAAAGGTTCCACTATGACAATAAAATTGTCAAGTACTTTGGAGCCGCTACGATTATCTGGGGTGTCGTAGGGATGCTGGTGGGGGTGATCGCCGCTACCCAGCTTTTCTGGCCCGAAGCCAATTTGGGCAATCCCTACACCACCTTTGGCCGGATTAGACCTTTGCATACCAACGCGGTGATTTTTGCCTTTGTGGGCAATGCCATCTTTGCAGGGATCTATTATTCGATGCCCCGTCTACTCAAGACCCCTATGTGGAATAAGGCCCTCGGCTGGTTCCATTTTTGGGGTTGGCAGCTGATTATTTTGTCAGCAGCAATTACCCTTCCCTTGGGGCTGACGACTTCCAAGGAATATGCAGAGCTGGAATGGCCGATTGATATTGCAATTGCCCTAGTTTGGGTGGCTTTTGGAGCCAATATGATCGGTACCCTGATCAAGCGAAGAGAGCGGCATATGTATGTGGCAATCTGGTTTTATTTGGCCTCTTTCGTGACGGTGGCTGTCCTTCATATTTTCAATTCTCTGGAGCTCCCTGTTACGTTTTGGAAAAGTTATTCAGCTTATGCAGGGGTTCAGGATGCCTTGGTTCAGTGGTGGTACGGACATAATGCGGTAGCATTTTTCCTTACTACTCCTTTCTTGGGTTTGATGTATTATTTCCTTCCCAAAGCAGCCAACCGGCCGGTGTACTCCTACAAGCTTTCTATTGTCCACTTTTGGTCTTTGATTTTCATCTACATGTGGGCAGGTCCTCACCACCTGCTTTACACCGCTCTTCCTGAATGGGCGCAAGTACTGGGTACGATCTTCTCGGTCATGCTGATTGCTCCTTCTTGGGGCGGTATGGTCAACGGATTGTTGACTTTGAGAGGTGCCTGGGATAAAGTTAGACAGGATCCTGTTTTGAAATTCATGGTCGTAGCGGTGACTGCCTATGGGATGTCCACTTTTGAAGGTCCCATGCTTTCCCTCAAAAATGTCAACGCAATTGCCCACTATACTGACTGGATCGTAGCTCACGTTCACATCGGTGGTTTGGGATGGAACGGCTTTTTGACCTTCGGGGTCCTTTATTGGATGTGGCCTAGACTGTTCAAGACAAATATTTATTCCACCAAGCTTGCCAATACCCATTTCTGGATCGGGACTTTGGGGATCATTTTCTATGCGCTACCGATGTATGTAGCGGCCTTGACTCAATTCTTGATGTTGAAGGAATTCAATGACGCTGGACGTTTGGCTTATCCTAACTTCCTGGAGACTGTCATTCAGATTGTTCCTATGTACATGTTGAGAGCTTTGGGAGGTTTACTCTATCTAGCTGGAGCCATCATCATGATCTACAATATGTGGATGACTGCCAAGCAGGGAACCTTCCAGGAGACTGAAGAAGATCAGGCACCGGCTTTGGCAAAAGCTTATAATCCTGCTGGTGAATTCTGGCACAGAGCATGGGAAAGAAAGCCTGTTTTCTTCACCATTTTGGCCACCATTGCCATTGCCATCGGTGGGGTTGTAGAGATCATCCCGACCATTCTGGTCAAATCCAATGTACCAACCATCAGCTCTGTCAAACCTTACACCCCACTTGAACTGGAAGGAAGGGATCTTTACATCGCCAATGGCTGTGTGGGCTGTCACTCTCAGATGATTCGTCCTTTCCGTTCTGAAACCGAACGCTACGGGGAGTATTCCAAAGCAGGAGAATTCGTTTATGACCGACCATTCCTTTGGGGCTCGAAGCGAACCGGACCGGATTTGCACCGGGTAGGGAAAAAATATCCAGACAGCTGGCACTACCACCATATGGTCGACCCAAGATCCATGTCTCCCGGATCTTTGATGCCTCCTTATCCATGGATGACCACCAATGAGCTGGACAATTCAGACCTGCCTGCAAAAATCCGCACCCTCCAGCAATTGGGAGTGCCTTATCCTGAGGGATTTGATGAGCAGGCGATTGCAGAATACGACAAGCAGGCGGCTCAAATTGTAGCCAATCTGAAAGAAGCAGGAGTAGAAGTCGCTTCTAATACGGAAATCGTGGCATTGATAGCTTACCTGCAGCGATTGGGTACTGATATCAAGCAGCCTACTGCTTCTAACCCTTAATTCGTCGAGCCATGTATAAAGAAGTATTAAGATCCATCGAGAACATTGAGATTTTCCCAATTATCTCCTTGCTCATATTCGTTCTGTTTTTCCTCGGAGTATTCTTATGGGTACTCCGAGTACCCAAAAGCTATGTAGATCACATGAGTTCTCTTCCCATGGATGAGGATGATGCCAAACCCCACCAATCATGAAAAAGCTATTTGCAATATTTTCCTTTTTGAGCCTTTTCGCCTCGCCGGTATGGGCTCAGTCCGCTGAGGAATCCAATTGGTACACTCAGCTGCAAGCCATGGATTCAAGTCAGATTACCATCTTGGCTATCTTGGGTGTAGTTCTGTTTGTAATTGTGCTATTGCTCATACTCATGATTTATCTAATGAATTTCATGAGTGCTATTCTGAAGAAAGAAAATCCTGAATTGGTCAACGAACCTTCATGGTGGGAGTCCTTCAAGGAGAGATTTGTCACAGGCAAAATGGATGACGTCGGAGGAAAGGCTGAGAAAGCCAAAATGATGCAGGATCACTCCTATGACGGAATCACCGAGCTGGACAACTTCATGCCTCCTTGGCTTCAGTGGGTGTTCGTCGGAACTATGGTTTTTGCTGTCATCTACTTTGTGAACTATACCGTACTGGGAAATGGTCCTACAGGTGTGGAAGAATACGAAGAGGAATTGAGATTGGAGGCTATAGCAGCCGAATACAGAAAGGCCAATATGCTTGCCAGTATTGATGAATCTTCCGTGGTTTTTGACGAATCAGCTGGAGCGCTCAATGCAGGAAAGACTATCTTTCAGAATAACTGCGCAGCATGTCACGCTGCTGATGGAGGCGGTGGGGTCGGTCCTAACCTGACTGATGAGTATTGGCTCCATGGAGGTTCTATTCAAGAGGTCTTTAAAGTCGTGAAATACGGTGTGGTAGAAAAGGGGATGATCCCTTGGCAGGATCAGTTGAGCCCTGAGGAGATGCAGCAGGTTTCTTCCTTCATTCTGACATTGGTAGGTACGACACCGGCTAATCCAAAAGAACCGCAGGGGGAACTTTTCAGTCCAGCAGCACCTGAACCCACTGTGACTGATAGCACCACGGTAGTTGCTTCGATAGAATAAATTTATTGCTGCCGGGAAATTTCCCCCCGGCAGCAAATTTCCCGAGTTATGGCAAAAAAGAATCAAAACCCACATTTGGATCCGGAGAAATTCCGGGATGCGCTGGCTACCGTGCGTGAGGATGGAAAGAGAAACTGGGTCTATCCCAAGAAAGTCTCCGGATTCTTCTATAAGTACAGGAGCTATCTTTCTTGGCTTCTTTTGGCTATTCTCTTCGCAGGCCCATTTATCCAAGTGGATGGCAGGCCCTATATGCTCTTTAATATTTTTGAAAGGAAGTTTATCATCTTTGGAGCGGCATTTTGGCCTCAGGACACGCATTTGCTGATCTTCCTCTTGCTGATCTTCTTTGTCTTTATCATTCTCTTTACGGTAGTATTCGGGAGAGTTTGGTGCGGCTGGGCCTGTCCGCAAACCCTCTTCATGGAGATGGTTTTCCGAAAAATCGAATATGCCATCGAAGGGGATGCCAATCAACAGAGAACTCTTAACCAAGGGCCTTGGAATTCGGAGAAAATCTGGAAGAAAGGGCTCAAGATTTCCATTTTTGCCCTTATCTCCCTTCTGATCGGTCATTTGGTGATGGCTTATCTGATCGGGATTGATCAGGTCAAAGAAATTGTAACTCAGCCTCCTTCTGCTCATTTGGCGGGGTTTATCGGGCTGATTGCTTTTTCTGGGATTTTCATGTTTGTCTTTTCCTGGTTTAGAGAGCAGGCCTGTTTGGTTGTTTGCCCTTATGGTCGATTGCAGGGCGTTCTTTTGGATGACAATTCCATCAATGTCATGTATGACTATGTCCGTGGAGAGCCTCGTTCACCCATTAGGAAAAATGAAGTCGAAGCTACCCCAAAAGGCGACTGCATCGACTGTGGACTATGTGTACAAGTCTGCCCAACCGGAATTGATATCCGTAACGGCACTCAGATGGAATGTGTCAATTGTACTGCTTGTATTGATGCCTGTGATGAGGTGATGGTCAAAGTGGAGCGTCCAAAGGGTTTGATTCGCTATGCTTCCGAGAATAGCATCAAGCAAGGTTTCCAGAAGTTGATCACTGGTAGGGTCAAAGGATATGTAATTGTTCTCGTCATCCTAATGGCTGCCTTTGTGGCTTTGATTGCCACTAGATCAGATTTAGAAGGAACAGTAACCCGCTTTCCGGGGATGACCTATCAGGCTAGAGAAGGAGGGATGGTGTCCAACCTTTACAATATCACTTTGATCAACAAGACTTTTGAACCCCAAAGCGTGACTATTGAGTCTTTGGCAGAAGGAATGAAAGTGGAAATCGTCGGAGATATGAATTGGGTCCTGGAGCCTCAGAGTAAGTTTGAAGGAAGGTTTTTCTTGGTAAGAGAACAAGCCGGAGTTAAAGTCCCTCAGGAAAAAGTACTTCTGCGCTTAGCGGCAGAAGGAGAAGAATTTGAAGAAATAGAAACGAATTTCATGGCTCCAGTCGGAGCACAAAACAATTAACTATGGATTGGGGAAAAGGAATTTTGCTGACCATTTTTGCTTTTGTGGGTTTCATCATGGTATTGGTAGTGATCTCTGTGAAGCAGGATGACATCCATTTGGTCACAGAGAATTACTACGAAAAGGAAATCAAGTATCAGGAGCAAATCGAAAGAGAAAAATCTGCATCTACACTGGAGAGAGAAGTTTTGGTTTATGACGGAGCTTCGCAAAGCATGGTCTTGGACCTTCCGGTAGGTGCCAAGGGAAGCCTGCAGCTTTTCAGGCCTTCTGATGCCAGGTTGGATCAGGAGTTACTTTTGGAAATCACTGAAGAGGGCAAAACCCTCGTTCCATTAGAAAAGCTCAAGCCCGGCTACTGGAGGGTTCAATTGACCTGGTCTGAAGGGGGAGTGGATTATTATCAGGAAAAGAAAATCCACATCTGATGCTCTGGACAGCCTTTTTACTTGGGTTTTTGGGATCATTCCACTGTGTGGGAATGTGCGGCCCCATTGCCTTGGCAGTAGGAGGCAGGTCCGGCAATCGTTTTCTTTTCAACAAGATCATCTACAATCTGGGGAGAAGTCTGACTTATGCCTTTTTGGGTCTTTTGATCGGAGGACTTGGCTTTTCTCTTTCTCTTGCCGGAATTCAGCAGGGAGTGTCTGTCGCCATGGGATTGATGGTAGTCTTAATGTCCATCAGTTATAAAAAAGCCGATCAGTTTTTGGCAATTCCCGCACTTTCGGGAGCAGTATCCTGGATCAAATCCAAACTGAATCACTACCTCAAATCCGGAAGCAAAATGGCTTTCTTTTCCACAGGTTTAGTCAATGGCCTGCTTCCATGCGGGATGGTGTATATGGCCTTGGTGGTCGCCATGGGAATGCAAAGTCCATGGCTGGGAGCGAGCTACATGCTGTTTTTTGGTTTAGGGACCATTCCCATGCTTTTGGGGCTGATGGTTTCAGGCAGTTTCTTGCCGGCGATTCGCCGACAGCAATTCCAAAAAGCCATTCCCTACCTCGGATTGATAATCGGTATTTTGATGGTTTTCAGAGGTTTGGGATTGGGTATTCCTGGATTGAGTCCAGAATTGGCCGTTTTTGATTATGGGAATCAGCAAGTAGAAATTACCGTCTGTCATTGAGTTAAATTGCCCTGCTGAATTCTTTTTTAGCTTCTTTGGATTCGATCATCCTTAGGTCAAAAAGTGCGCAGATATTTCTCACTAGGGCCATTCCATCTTCGGTAACTTTAAGATGAAATCCTTCGAGCGTGATTAGCTTGTCCTTTTGAAATTCCACCAGTCCCTCGTGGCTACTTTCAGGCAGTTTTTCCCAGATACTAAATGGGATTTCAGCCTCTCCCTTACAGATAATATCCAATATCAACGGACGAATTTCCCGGTCTTCTTGGGTAAGGGCATGCCCTTTTACCGGGAAAAATCTGGAATTGAGCGTATTCTCTTGGTAATCGGAGTGGTTTTTCTCATTCTGGGCAAAGCCGATTCCCACATCACTGATGCTACTTGCTCCCAGTCCCAAGAGCATTCGGGAGGCCAATGTGGTATACCCCATGAAGTTTCGGTGCAGCTTGCCTGCCCTTTTGGCTATGAAAAGGGGATCGTCGGGAAGAGCAAAGTGGTCCATGCCGATTTCATGGTAGCCCATTTCGAGGAGTTTTTCTTTTCCAAATTCGTAAAGTGCTCTCTTTTCCTCCTCCTTTGGAAGGTGGGCTTCAAAGCTCTTCTGTGCCGGAAATGCCGAGGGCAAATGGGCATAACTGTAAAAGGCAATCCGGTCGGGTATTAATTCACCTACCTTCAGAAAGGTATCCTCCAGGGTATCCAAAGTCTGATTGGGAAGCCCATAGATCAAGTCAAAATTGACGGATTTATATCCCAAATTCCGAGCAAGCTCTGTCGCTTCTTTAACTATTTCAAAGGGTTGAATCCGGTGAATAGCCTTTTGGACAGCCGGGTCAAAATCCTGAATTCCATAGCTTACCCGGTCAAAGCCCAACTCGGCCAATACCTGAAGATGTTCTCGCGTGGTGTTATTGGGGTGTCCTTCGAAGCTAAACTCCCGATTTGTGCTGGGTTTAGCCGTGTTGAGAATCTCCGAAATTAAAAACTTCAAGTGTTCAGGAGAAAAGAAAGTAGGAGTGCCTCCTCCCAAGTGAATGGCTGCGATTTTTGGGGATTCTGAAAAAAGAATCCGGTAGCTTCTCCACTCCCTCAATACTGCTTCGAGATAGGGGTTTTCTACCTGATGATTTTTAGTGATCCGCTTGGTGCAGCCGCAATAAGTGCATAGGCTTTCGCAAAAGGGCAAATGAATGTAAAGGCAGATCCCTTCTTCTTTTCCAAAATCATTATAGGCTATCTGAACCAGATTTTCCCAAGAATTGGGGTCTAGGTCATTTTCCCAAAAAGGCACAGTAGGATAGGAGGTATATCTTGGTACCGGGCGGTTGTACTTTTGGATCAGGTCGGGAGAAAGGGCCATAGGAATTCGTTTGCCCAAAAATCTCCTCTAATCTCAAAGATTTCAGTGATAAGAATAACCCCAACTCATGACTTTTGTCATCCAATCAATCCAAAAGGAAATTGTTGAGAAAGGAGCTTTTCAGGCTCAGCCAAGCCAGGAACGAAACAATGGCCCAAAAGAGGTAGATTCTGTAATAGTCGGTGGTTTCTTTGTACCGGTTTTCCAGGATTTCAGCCTTTTCCAGAGTATCAATCCGCTCAAAAATCTGCTTGAGTGAATTGTCATCAGAGGCACGGTAAAACTCCCCTCCTCCAATGCGGGCAATTTCCCGAAGGTTAGTCTCGTCCAGGTAGCTTTCCACCATTTGTGGTCTTCCAAAAAAGTCCGTGCCATAGGGGACCATTCCATCTTTGCCTACGGCTATGGAGTAGATTTTTATGTCGAAGGCAGTGGCCAGTTGGGCAGCAAATAGAGGGTCTACATTTCCTGCATTGCTTTCCCCATCAGAAAGTAAGATCATCACTTTGGAAGGAATTTCGCTTTCCTTCAGTCGGTTGGTCCCTGCTGCTAAAGCAGATCCAATGGCGGTACCTTTGGCCTCAATCATATCAAAGCTGATCTCGCTGATCAGGTCCGTGAGCAGTTCGTAGTCGTTGGTGAGCGGGGAAAGAGAGTAGGCTTCTCCTGCGAAAATCACCATGCCGATTCGGTCTCCAAACCGCCCATTGATGAAGTCAATTGCTGTATTTTTTGCGGCTTCCAGGCGATTGGGTGAAAAGTCCTGCAAATCCATGGATTCGGAAATATCCATGACCAAAAGGATGTCAATCCCTTCGGTAAACTGCTCCACGCGCTCATTGCTCCGCTGCGGTCTTGCCAGCGCAATCACAATGAGGGAAATGGCCAGGAGAAAAAATACCGTTGGGATTAGCCTCAGGTAGGTCCAAGGATTGCCTTTTGCTATTCTTTTTGGGAGGGAAAGCTCAAGCACGGGATTTTTGAGTGCTTTGACGAATTTCCGGATTAAGATCAGCACGGGAATGATCCACAGGAGGTTCAGCAGAATGGGTTTTTCCCATTCGTAGCTTTTGAAGGTCTCCGGGAGAAACAAGGACCAGCTAAAAAACTCAAGCAGAAGCTCTCTCATGATTGATTCGGGTTAGCTTTTCCTGAAAGGTCTTACGGGCCAAATCCAACAGGTAGTCAGTGGCTAATTGAGAACCGGAAGTGTCGCCTGCATAGATGATTTTATCCAACGCTCTGAGGACTTTGAGTATTTCTACATCCTGAAGGGCTTCAGCGATTTCTTTAGACGTCCATTCCTGATAGGGCTGTCCGGTGAGGTGTTCCATATACCCTTTCCAAAGACCGGTAAGTTCATCGGCAGTTTCAATGGTAGGTTTGGAATTGAGCAGTTCGGTTTGTTTTGACCATTTTTTCTGGAACCGTTTCCATCTTGCCTTCTCTGAGCGGACTTGGATAAAGTCCTTGATTCTTTTGAAAAACAGAAGGAAAAATGCTCCCAGAAGCAAAATCACTGCCCCGGCAACCAAGCCAATCATCAGCCAGTTAAAAGACTTCTCTAATGGTTGGTAGACGTTATTTTCCTTAAATGCCAATTCTTCCGGAATGGAATCCAGCATGAGTTTAAGCTTCAGTTCCGCTTCGTTTGAATAGTAGGTCAAACTATCGTATCTATTGACTTCATAAACAGGAAGGGATAGGTAGACGCTGGGGTCCAAAGAGAAATTGGATAAGTAGTACACTGCACTGTCCAAGGTAGTCTCCTCTGTGGTAGAGGAGATGTAGGTTTTCTTCTCCAAAAGGACCAGGGGAGAAAAGTCATAGGTCGAATCCGGAAAGAAAACCTGGCTGTTAGCCGGATATTTGGCCTTGAGTACAAAGCCAACCCGCTCGCCCAAACGGGCAGAATCCTGTGTAAAATATCCTTCCACCTCTACCTGTTGACTCCAGGTCATGTGAGCGAATCCCAAAAAGAAAATAAAGGCTAAAATTCTACCCACGTTTCATCCGTTTGTTTCGGTACTTAAACAGATCAATCAGCGGAGCCACGATATCCTGCGTGGTATCGATGGCGAGGTAGTTGATCTGATTTTTTTTACAGAGATCTTTAAGGTGATCTCTTTCTGTAGTAAAGGTGTCGGCGATTTTCTTGGAAAAGCTTCCAAACACGGTGTTGACCCAAGTGGTTTTACCCGATTCCTTGTCGTAGATAGGGACTATACCCAAAGAAGGAAGGGCTGATTCTCTTGGATCGGTGAGCTGGATGGCTACCAAATCGTGGCGTTCAGCAAGCGATCGGAAGGAACGGTCGTAGTTTTCGTCGATAAAGTCTGAAATGACTATGATAATGCTTCTCTTTTTGATCAGATTGAGAGCAAAGGTAAATAACCCATTTAGATCCGTTTTTTGACTTTTATTGGCATGATCAAAAATTCCTCGGATCACTTTTACTCCCTGTTTGCTTCCCTTGTTGGGAAGGATGAGTTGTTCTTTCTGATCTGAGTAGGAAATCAATCCTACCTGACTTCCCTCGTACACCGCTGCCAGGGTCAAGACCCCGGCAATCAATTTTCCTTGATCAATTTTTTTATTGCCCAGCTGTCCGATATCCTGACTCCCGGAGATATCCAAAAGAAAGTAGACGGACTGCTCTTTGTCTTCCCGAAAGGTTTTGACAAATGTCCCGTGACCTTTGGCAGATACTTTCCATTCGATAGTCCGCACATCATCCCCGTATTGGTAGGGTCGGAGATCATCAAATTCCAGCCCGGAACCTTTAAATAGGGATTGATATTCTCCCTGAAGGTGATTGTTGGCCACCTTCCTGATCATGATTTCGTACTTTCTGAGTTTGCTGAAAAGCTGATTCATTCAGGGAAAATTGAGAGGCCTAAGTTAAAGCCTTGTGCCGAATTATAAAATCGGACTTCCGGCAATGGTCTGGGGATAATCCGTTAAAATACCCTAATTTTGAAGGGTGAATCGAATTCTTATCCTTTTACTCGCATTGGTCTTGGTCTTTTCCTGTACAGGAAAGAAAAATCCTCCTGCTGGAATACTTTCTGAAGATCAAATGGTCATGGTGCTTACGGATATCCAATTGACCGAGGGAAAAGTCAGTGCGCTACCCGTCTCCTATGATTCCTCCCAGGTACTTTATTCTTTGTTGGAAAAAGAGGTTTTTTTGAAACATTCGGTTTCCGATTCGCTTTTCACTCAAAGTATGTTGTATTACCTGGAAGATGCGAAAGCCATGGAGCAGATCTACGCCCGTGTCATTGACTCCCTGACTGTCCTGGAAACCATCCCTGGAAAAGAGCAAAATTTCTGATGCTATACCCTTCCAATCTCGAGCAAAAAATCAATTTCGTAAAAATCAAGGACCAGCTGAAGGAGGAGTGTACTTCAGCTCTTGGGCAGGAATATGTAGATAAAATTGCCTTTTCTTCCGATTTTAAGCTGGTCAGTAAGCTTTTGGATCAGACAGAGGAGTTTTTGTCAATTCTGGTTTCGGGGGAAGTTTTCCCATCTTCGAATTTCACCAATTTGACGCCATACCTTGAAAAGGCCAAGTTGGAAGGAGCATTTTTGGAGCAGGACGAGTTTTACGAAGTCAAGCTCGCTCTGCAGACACTTAAGAGCTGCATTGTGTTTTTCCAGAAAAACGGAGAATTATACCCGGCCCTGAGTCAGCTTTTGGGTTTGGTGCTGGAATTGGATTTGGGACTCTTGAGGGCGATTGATCAGATCATTGATGAAAAAGGCAAGGTTCGAAGCAATGCCAGCAAAGAACTGCAGCTGATCAGAAACCAGTTGATCTATGAAGAATCCCGCCTTCGAAAGGTCATGGAGCGGATATTCAAAGATGCCCGAGCCAAAGGATTGACGCCAGAAGATGCGGCCATGACAATTCGGGGAGGCCGAATGGTGATCCCTGTGGCCGCTGAAAACAAGAGAAAGCTTCGGGGCTTTATCCATGACGAATCCGCGACAGGACAAACCGTCTTCATGGAACCAGAAGAAGCCTTGGATATCAACAATGAAATCCGGGATCTGGAGTATATGGAGAAGCGGGAGATTATCCGGATTTTGACTCAGCTGACTGACCGCATTCGCCCTTCTATCCCTGCTCTTAGAAAGGCAACCAATTATTTGGGTTTGATTGATTTTATCCGGGCCAAGGCCCGTTTTGCCCAGAAATCGGAAAGTACAAAACCTGTCTTGGTTAAAGAGCGGGTTCTTGAATGGACTAAGGCGAGGCATCCCCTGTTGGAAAAGGCCCTGAAAAGCCAGGGGAAATCCATCGTTCCGCTCGATCTACGGCTGTCTGGTCAGCATAGATTGCTGGTCATCTCAGGGCCCAATGCAGGAGGGAAGTCTGTCACATTAAAGACCGTTGCACTTTTGCAATACATGCTTCAGTGTGGCTTGTTGATTCCGGTTCACCTGGACTCTAAGAGCTCCCTTTTTGACAATCTTTTCATCGACATCGGAGATGAGCAGAATCTGGAAAACGACCTGAGTACCTACTCCTCTCACCTGATGAGCATGAAGTACTTCACCCAATTTGCAAACAAGCGGACCATTCTTTTTATTGATGAATTCGGTACTGGGACTGAGCCACAATTTGGCGGGGCAATAGCCGAGTCGATTTTATTGGAATTGAATCGATTGGGAGCTTTTGGGGTGGTCACTACCCACTACGGAAATCTGAAGCGGCTGGCAGAAAAGAACCAAGGCTTGGTTAATGGAGCCATGCGGTATGACGTAGATCGCCTTGAACCCATGTACCAGCTGGAAATTGGCAAGCCCGGGTCTTCCTTTGCCTTGGAAATCGCCTCCAAGATCGGATTGTCAAAAGATATTCTTAACTACGCCAAGTCCCATATCGGGGAGGAGCGAGTCCGCTACGATCGGCTCTTGACGCAGTTGGAGAATGAGAAAAATCAATACTCGTCCCTTTTGGAGGAGGTAAAGAAAAAAGACAAACTTTTGCAAACCAGGCTCAAAGAGTACAATCAGCTCAAAGAGACGGTGGAGCTTACCAAGAAAAGACTCATTCAGGAAGCCAAAAAAGAAGCTAAATCCCTGCTTGATCAGACCAATAAAAAGATTGAGGCTGTGATCCGGGAAATCAAAGAAGGAAAGGCAGAGAAGGAAATAACCAAGCAAGTCCGAAAAGACCTCGAGGAATTTAAACTGGAGGTTCAGCCTGAAAAAATCGTATTACCGGAACCTGAGGTTCAGGTGATCGGAGGCAAGATTGCTGTTGGAGATTGGGTGAGGGTCAAGGACAATGGTGCTATCGCAGAGGTGATTGGGATTAAAAACAAGGATGTGGAGCTGTCTATTGGAGATTTGAAGTCTAATGTGAAGCTGTCACGTCTGGAGAAAATCTCTAAAACAGAAGTAAAAAAGGAATTTAAAGCAGCAGAGCGTAGAGGGAATTACAATACCAACGAGAAAATGATGGATTTTTCAACCAATCTTGATCTGCGTGGGAAAAGGGGGGAAGAGGTTCTTCCAATGATTCAGACTTTTATAGACGAAGGGTTTATGCTGGGAATAAAAGACCTACGTATTGTCCATGGAAAAGGGGATGGAATTCTTCGTGAAATCACAAGGAATCTTCTTCGCACGATGCCTCAGGTAGGAAAACTTGAGGACGAACATGCAGATCGGGGTGGAGCGGGAGTGACTCTGGTTACCTTAAAGTAATTCCTTGAATATTATTTTTCATGAGGGCCTAAACCTTCTGCGGGGAAAAATGAAGCAGATCAAAAAAGGGCGCCAGAATTAAAATTCTGACGCCCTTTTTTGATATGAATCCTATTTTTTCAACAAGGTGAAAGTGTAATTGCCTGCAATGGCAAAGGTACCGTTGATTCGGGCGCCCGGGGCTGGAATGGTCAGTTGCAAACGTAGTGTATTTCCCTCCTGTGTAAATGAAATCTCCCTACCTGCTGCAGGTTTAGATCCTGTTAAGGTAAACTTATCAAAATTCGTCCCCGCAAAAGCCCAATTTCCAGACTGATCAAAAAGTTCGTTGCTGTTTCTGGAAGTGTAGGTTTTGGAGGAGCCTGCATTGAGAATCAATTCAAATCCTGTATAAATATCTGTAACGTCCCGATTGTCACGAGTCACTGATCCACCTCCCGATACCACCCAAGATTGGGTTCCGGATCCTGTGAGCGCCTCAGTGGCTAATTGTTCGGCTGATTTTGGCGGTTCAGGCGTAGGGTCATCACCTCCACAAGAGGGAAGAGCAAAAATCAAAATTGCCGCAAGGAATAAATAGGATAGGTTAACTTTCATAAAAACAAACTAAGAAATGTAAAATTAGAGATATCAGCTAAAGTTCAAAACCCTCAGACTACTTATAATCTTCTAGGGATATTTTTTGGGAACAAAACTCATATTCACGGGTATCATTTGAACAAACCAGAAGGGTTCTTCCTTTTTGATAATTTTTTATCAAGTCCTGATACCATTTTATCCCTTTTAGATCAAGATTGGAGGTAGGTTCATCCAGTAAAATCAGTGGAACCTCTGAAAAAAGAGCTAACCCAAGCTTAAGCCTTTGTTTCATTCCTGAAGAAAATTGAGAAATCTGCTTTGAATGGTGCTCTTTGAGATATATAATATCCAGTAAATCATTTGTGGATATTCCTTCCAATGGCCTTTTAAATTGAAAATGAAACTGAATCAACTCGGAAAGCGTGAACTCCTCAGGGACTTCTAAATAAGGGGCAGAAATCGACAAGAATTTATATTTATCCCCGTCTTCTATCTCTTTTCCATCTTTTCCGAATCTGATTTTTCCTGAGGTAATGGGAATTACCCCTGCCAAGCATTTTAAAAGGGTGGATTTACCTGATCCATTTCCTCCGGTGATGGCGATAGCCTCTCCTGGAGCAATCGTTAAGCTGAGTTTTTTAAAAATCCATTCGTATTGAAAGCGCTTGGAGACTTCCTGTAGCTGGATTTCAAGCATGTTAGTTGATATATCCTTTCATTACTCCTCTTTCGGAAGACCGGATGAAATTCAGGATTTCATCCCTCTCTTTGGTAGCAGGAAGGTTAATTTCTATTTCTTCAAGGGCCCGACTGTTGTTCATGCTATTCAAAAACAGATAGCGATAGACTTCTTGAATGTGAGCGATGGTCTCACTGGAAAATCCTCTTCTTCGAAGACCAAGAGAGTTTACACCAGCATAGGAAAGAGGTTCTCTTGCTGCTTTGGTAAATGGAGGAACGTCTTTTCTAACCAAAGATCCACCGGAGATCATAGCATGCATGCCGATTTTTACAAACTGATGTACAGCACTGGAGCCTCCCACTATTGCCCAATCGTCGATGGATACGTGACCTGCGATCTGGACAGAGTTTGCGATGATTACATTACTGCCAATTACACAGTCGTGTGCTACGTGGACATAAGCCATAAGTAGACAATTGCTTCCTACGACTGTCGTCTGCTTGTCTACTGTTCCTCTTGATATGGTGACACATTCCCGGATGGTGGTGTTGTCACCGATCACGACTGTAGATTCCTCTCCTTGAAACTTAAGGTCTTGGGGAATACCGGCAATCACAGCACCAGGGAAAATCTTGCAGTTTTTACCGATTCGAGCACCAGGAAAAATGGTCACATTGGATCCAATCCAGGAATTGTCTCCGATCACCACATCTTCGTGAATCATGGTAAAAGGATCTACATGAACATTCTGACCCAATTTTGCGCCTTCGGATACCGAGGAAAGGGGACTAATCATGATTCTTTTCGAGTTATGCTAGCGGTCATTACAGCTTCACAGACCAGAGTGTTACCTACATAGGCCTCTCCTCTCATCTTTGCAATTCCCCTTCTAATTGGGGCTAGCAGTTCACATTTAAAAACAAGGGTGTCTCCAGGGAGAACCATCTTTCTGAATTTACAACTCTCTATTCCCAAAAAATAGGTCCAATAGTTTTCTGGATCATCCACCGTACTAAGTACTAAAATCCCTCCAGTCTGAGCCATGGCTTCTACCTGAAGTACTCCAGGCATTACTGGGTTTCCGGGAAAATGCCCCATAAAGAAAGGTTCATTCATGGTGACATTTTTCACACCAGCTACGACTGTTTCATCTAAATAAATAATCTTGTCTAACAGCTGGAATGGATAGCGGTGAGGAAGGATGTTGGATATCTGATTGATATCCATTACCGGTGGGAGTTTCGGATCATAGTAGGGGATATGCGATGCTCCCGCTTTCTCCATTGCCCGCTTTAACTTCTTTGCAAAAGCCACATTGGCGGCATGACCCGGTCTGGCTGCCAGGATCTGAGCTTTCAGAGGTCGGCCTACCAAGGCCAAATCACCGACTACATCAAGAAGCTTATGCCTTGCAGGCTCGTTTTTATATCTGAGATCTACGTTGTTTAGGATCCCTTCTTTTTTGACCTCGACAGTCTGCTTGTTAAACATCTTGGCCAAATGGGCTAATTCGTCTTTTTCCACAACCCGATCTACCACCACAATGGCGTTGTTGAGATCTCCTCCTTTAATCAGGTTGGAATTGTATAGCATCTCCAGCTCATGCAAAAAGCAGAAAGTTCGGCAAGAGGCGATTTCCGGTTTAAACTGGCTTATGTCTGTGATCGAAGCATGTTGGCTACCCAATACCGGTGAGTTGTAATCAACCATGACCGTCACGCGATAATTGTCGGTAGGTAAAGCGACCATCTCCACTTCCCTTGAGCTATCCTTATATTGGATACTTTCCTGTACTTCAAAAAATCTCCTAAGGGCATTTTGCTCTTCAAGACCGGCGTCTTCCAATACTTCAATGAACTGGATAGAAGATCCATCCATGATTGGAGGCTCGGGTCCATCCAATTGAATCAAAACATTGTCGATTTCCAACCCTACCAGCGCTGCAAGTACATGCTCTACAGTATAAATTCTTGCACCGTTTTGCTCAAGAGTAGTTCCACGGGATACTTCTACTACCAAGTCGCAGTCCGCATCTACGGTAGGTCTACCTTCAAGGTCAACTCTTTGAAATTTGATTCCGTGATTGGGTGGGGCGGGTAGAAATGCCATATTGGAAACCACACCGGTGTGAAGTCCTACTCCGGAGAGTTCTACCTGTTTCTTTATGGTATGCTGTTTTACTTTCATCTTTTACCTTTGGAAAGGTTAGGGCTGCAAAATTAGCCCTTTTTTTCGAGTTCTTTGATTCGCTTTTCGAGGGCCTCCAGATTTTTGAAAATCGAGTAGGATTTGAGAAAGTTTTTTAATTCAAATCCCATGTATCCAAATAGGGTCTGTCCGGGATCTTTGATCGACTTACTAATTCCTGTATTGGCTCCTATGGTGGTGTTGTCAGCGATTTTGAGATGTCCTACTATCCCTGCTTTGCCTGCGATAACACAGTTTTTTCCGATTACGGTTGACCCTGATATCCCGGCCTGAGCAGCGATTACGGTGTTTTCACCTATGATCACATTGTGTGCGATCTGGACCTGATTATCTATTTTAGCTCCTCTTTTGATCACTGTAGAGCCCATCGTGGCACGATCTACTGTAGTATTTGCACCGATGCTCACATAATCTTCCAAAACTACATTCCCTATCTGGGGAATACCTCTGTAGGTGCCATCCTCCTGAGGAGCAAATCCAAATCCGTCTGCCCCGATTACAGCTCCCGGATGTATTTCACAATTGGCTCCGATGATCGTGTCCGAACAGATTCTTGCTCCCGGATGGATAATGGTATGGTCTCCGATTTTAACCCTGTCTCCAATGTAAGCATGGGCGTGAATTTTTACCTGAACACCTATTTGGCAACTTTTCCCGATGTAAGAAAAAGCTCCCCGAAACCCCTCATCACCCATAGTGCTGCTTTCGTGCTTGAAGGAAGGCTCTTCCACTCCCACCAGGGCCATTTTTGAAAACTGAGCATAGGCCTCCAATAGGGTAGTGAATCCGGAGTAGGCATCTTTTACCCGAATGAGTGTGGTAGTAAATGATTTGTTTGCTTTGAAATCTTCGGAAACAATCACTGCCGTTGCCTTGGTCTCGTAGAGGAAAGGTTCATACTTCGTGTTGGATAGAAAACTGATTCCACCCGGCAAGCCTTCCTGGATTTTATCTAGCCGGTTCACTATCTGATTTTCATCTCCTTCTACCTTTCCACCCAAAAGAGCGGCTAATTGGCCTAAAGTAAATTCCATATTCGGACTGAAAACTTTTTTCTAGGTTAAAATTAAACTTTTCGCTTTACATACATAATATTTCTCCACGATCTTGCTCATCACCTTGATGTTTGGCAAATCAGCTGCCGTGGCTACGTCTAATACCTTTCCTTTTTTGGTTAGAATATTGATCCGATCAGAAGCTAAGTAGCCATAGTTACTCACCTTGCCGTGAGAAAAGAAGTAATCCAAATCTTCCGGAGGGATCGACAGCTTTTGCCTGGTTTTTTCTAATTGTTCCTGAATTTCCTCCGGAGTGAATGGATCATTTACCAAATTGATTTTGAACAAATTTCGGGTCAAAAACATCCGGGATATGTTTTTCAAAACATAATCGGGATGTGACTTCCATAGCTTGATCGCTCCCCAAATATCAAAATCATCCAATTGGAGAAACTGTTCCAAAATTTGCGGATTTGACTGGAAATCTTTCAGATGTAAAGGGTTTTTTAAGAAAAAATCAAATTCCTCGGACACCTGAAAGGAATGACCTTGTCTGGCAAGCACCTTCGCGCGGGTGATCAGATTGATCAGCATCTTTTCTGCGCTGACGGTGGTCTTGTGAAGATATACCTGCCAATACATCAGTCTTCGTGCGCTCAGGAAGTTTTCGATGGAATAAATCCCTTTTTCCTCGATGACCAATTGATCCTTGTGCACAGCCATCATTTTGATGATTCGATCTGCTCCAATGGTCCCCTCTGAGACACCTGTGAAAAAACAATCCCGCTGAAGGTAGTCCAGTCTGTCAATATCCAGTTGGCTGGAGACCAGTTGATTGAGGAATTTTCGGGGGTATTTGTTTTTGAAAATGGAGATGGCCAAGTTCAGCTGTCCTCCAAATTCCCTGTTGAGAGCCTCTATGGTGAGTATGGATAGCTCCTCATGCGGAATTCCCTCCAGAAGACTGAACTCCAATGCATGGGAAAATGGCCCATGTCCGATATCGTGAAGCAAAATAGCAATCAGAGCTGCCTCGTACTCCTCATCCGATATTTCAGTTCCTTTCAGTCGCAGATTGTCTAACGTGATGCTCATCAGGTGCATAGCCCCTAAGGCATGATGAAATCGGGTGTGAAGGGCGCCGGGATAAACAAAATCTGTCAAACCCAACTGCCTGATCCGGCGTAATCTCTGAAAGTAAGGATGATCAATGATCGCAAAAATCAACTCACTGGGAATAGTGATAAAACCATAAACTGGATCATTGAGTATTTTCTGGCTTTTCAATCAGGGTCCATTTGTTTGGTCCAAAAGTAATTATAATTTTAAAATTAAAGGGAAAACCCAATGGCTCAAAAGTTCCGGATCCTATGGGCGGATGATGAAATCGATCTGCTCAAACCCCATATTCTTTTTTTAGAGCAAAAAGGCTACGAAATAGTCACCGTCAACTCAGGGGTCGATGCTATCGACGAAGTCGAGTCGGATAATTTTGACGTGATATTTCTTGACGAAATGATGCCAGGCATGACCGGTCTGGAGACGCTTCAGCAGATCAAGCAGATGAAACCTCAGATTCCTGTGGTCATGATCACCAAAAGTGAAGAAGAGCACATCATGGATGATGCTATCGGCGGAAAGATTGCAGACTATCTGATCAAGCCGCTCAATCCAAGTCAAATCTGGCTTTCGGTTAAAAAGATCCTTCAAAACAAGCAGCTGATCGATACCAAAACCACACAGAGCTATCAGCAGGATTTCATGCAGATTAGCATGGCTTTGGGAGATGCACACAGTCCACAAGAATGGGAGGATATATATAAAAAGCTCACGTTTTGGGAGTTGGAGATCGACGAGACCCAAAACAAAAGCATGCTGGAAGTGCTGGAGACCCAAAAATCCGAGGCCAATTCTTCTTTTGCCCGATTTGTGAAGGACAATTATCTGGATTGGATGGAGGAGAAAAATCAAGATAAGCCTCTCCTCTCTAACCGGGTCATGAAAGAGAAGGTGTTTCCTAAGATAAAGCCAGGTAAACCTTTGTTTTTTATCGTAATTGACAATCTCCGATTGGATCAATGGGAAGAGATCGAATCCTTGATTTCACAGTATTTTGTCACTGAGGAGAAGGATACGTATTTCAGTATTTTGCCGACGACGACAGCCTTTGCCAGAAATGCCCTTTTCAGCGGGATGATGCCATTGGATATGGCAAGATTCTATCCTAATCTTTGGGAAGATGAAGATTCCGATGAGGGGAAAAATAATTTTGAGGAGGATTGGCTTCGGATCAATCTGGAAAAAAACAGGCTCAACATCAAGTTTACCTATCACAAAATCTTACAGACCCAGCAGGGTAAAACGGTTTTGGACCAATTTCATTCTCTAGTACAAAATGATCTGAATGTCTTGGTATACAACTTTGTAGATATGGTATCCCATGCACGGACAGACATGAAGATGATCCGGGAACTTGCTCCAGATGAATCTGCCTATCGATCCCTGACCCGTAGCTGGTTTGAGCATTCTTCCCTATTTGAGCTTTTTAAGAAAATACATCAGGCAGGTCTTGAAGTAATGGTCACTACTGACCATGGGACAAAAAAAGTGAATAAGCCCTATCGAATCATCGGAGATAAAAATGTAACGACCAATCTTAGGTATAAGCAAGGAAAAAACCTCAATTATGAGCCGGGAAAAGTCTTTGAAGTCAAGCGCCCAGAAGATGCCAAGCTTCCAAGACTGAATGTTTCCACGACTTATGTTTTTGCTGTGGAGGACTATTTCTTTGCCTATCCAAACAATTACAACTACTACGTCAACTACTACAAGGACACTTTCCAGCACGGAGGTATTTCACTAGAGGAAATGATCGTGCCTTTCGTACATTTGAAGGCAAAAGAAGGATAAAGATTGACCACGATAGAATACAGCCTTTCGGAAATCGATTCAGCTGCCAAGGACCTGATCAAATACGCCGGAGAAGATCGGATTTGGATTTTCCAAGGGCAGATGGGGGCAGGAAAAACCACTCTCATTCGGGCACTGTCTAAAGCCTTTAATGTAGAGGATGAGATAAGCAGCCCTACTTTTGGAATTGTCAATGAGTATCACTCTTCTGTAGTCGGTAAAATCTACCATTTTGACTTTTATAGATTGGATGATCCCGATGAAGCATTGGATATTGGAATAGAAGAGTATTTTTATAGTGGAAATCATTGCTGGATTGAATGGGCGGAGAAAATCTCCCCTTATATCCCTGAAGAATTTGTATTGATCAAAATAGAAATCATAGCTGAGGACAGAAGAAAGATCCACATTCAAAAAACCCAAGATGCCTACTGAACTTTCTCCCTTAACCTCCATGGGTCTGATGACCAAAGAGTCTCCCCTCCCTACTAAAAAGGGAAGTCAACCTTTGGTAATTGGATTACCCAAGGAAATTTCCAATCAGGAAAGAAGGATTGTGCTCACCCCAGAGGCCGTAGGCTTGCTCAGCAACAATGGAATCCAAGTCATGGTCGAATCCGGGTCCGGGCTTCAGGCAAAATTCAAAGACCAGGACTATTCAGATGCAGGTGCTAAAATTTCGTATTCAAGGAGTGAGGTGCTTGCTGCAGATGTTCTCTTGAAAATTGCTCCTCCCACTCTGGAAGAAATAAAGGAAATGTCTCCCGGGGCTTGCCTCATTTCTGCTTTGCAATTGGAAAACCAAAGCGCAGAGTTTATTCATGCCCTTAATGAAAAGAAAATCACGGCTGTGGCTTTTGAATATCTCGAGGATAAAGTAGGAGGCATGCCCGTGGTTAGGGCAATGTCTGAGATAGCTGGCAGTACAGTCATGCTGATTGCCTCAGAGTACCTATCCAGTGTCAATGAAGGGAAAGGACTCATCCTTGGTGGAGTGGCCGGGGTACCTCCTACTCAGGTGGTAATCATCGGGGCTGGAACAGTAGCGGAATATGCTGCTCGCACCGCCTTAGGCCTTGGTGCTAACATCAAAGTCTTTGACAATCATATTTATAAACTCCGGAGAATCAAGCAGCTGATTGGTCAGCAAATTTACACCTCAACTATTGACAACTATACCTTGAGTCAGGCACTGGCAGAAGCGGATGTGGTCATTGGAGCTCTTCGCGCCGAAAAAGGAAGAAATAAAATTGTGGTAACCGAGGAAATGGTGGCCAATATGATGCACGGAAGTATTATCATAGACGTGGGGATTGATCAGGGAGGCTGTATCGAAACCGCCAGAATGACCTCTCATGAGGATCCTGTCTTTCAGATTCATGATGTGATTCACTACTGCGTGCCAAATATTGCTTCACGTGTGGCTCGGACAGCATCTTACTCACTCAGCAATATTTTTACTCCAATCATCCTTCAAATGGCGGATTTAGGAGGCGCTGAAGAAATGATTTTTAATTATAAATGGTTTTTAAGAGGTGTGTATACCTACCGTGGTAGCTTGACCCATGCGGTAATCGCCAGAAAATTTGGGCTCAACCACAAAGAGCTCCAATTGCTATTAGCAGCCAGGTATTAATCAAGAAAGCAGGTTTTGTCTCAAGAGGAATTCTAGTTGTTCATTAGCTTTCAATAAAGCTGCAGTAAGCCTTTCATTTTCTCTTCTCAAAGAATAAACTTCGAAGGCGTTTTTGATCACGGTTCTTAAATATTCTTCCTCCCAAGGCTTAGTCAAGTAGTGGTAGACTTGCCCCTTGTTGATAGCGTCAATAACAGCCTGTATGTCGGTATAACCCGTCAAAAGTAAACGAATGGGCCTAGGGTGAATCGGGATAATGCTTTCCAAAAATTCAACTCCGGTTTTCTCCGGCATTCTTTGGTCTGTAATGATGATGTCGATCTCCTCCTCATTGAGGATTTTTTCTCCTTCTTCTGCGGAAATCGCTAAAAAGACCTTGTAGTCTCTTCGAAAAGTGGCTTTAAACGCTTGAAGATTGTTTTCCTCATCATCTACATAAAGAACTTTGATCTTTTCTTCTGTCTGACTTTCCATCGAGTTTTTGGCTGAAATTGGCTTGCCAATACCAAATAATTCCTTTTTCTTCTAAAAACAAAATCTCTTTTTGTTTGTAAAGCTTGAATTATATGATTTCTAACCAAAATTTATGATTAAGATATTTGTCTTTTTGACGAATAACTTATCTTTACTCAGCTTATCACCCCTAAGTAAATGATATCTATTGAAGAAATTGATCTTAAAGATCGGTTTACTCCAGAAATATTTATACCTAATAAACAAGAGGATTGGGTAAAAATTGAGGAGTTAAGAAATAATACGTCTGTTTATGTCATTAATGAGATAGACAGTCAGATCGCGGATTTGATCAAGGCTAATCATCCTGACGTATCATTTTCAAAGCAAGAACTACAAGCTAGAATTGATCAATATGTAGCCCCTGACCAAAAAGATTTTTTTGGCAACTGGGTATATTATTCTTGGAAAAATACCCTCGTCCATATTCTATCGGAGAAGGATTTTATACGAATCAGAACAGTTAGAAATAATTTTAAAATAACTCCTCAGGAGCAAAATGATTTAGGTCAAAAGAAAGTCGGAATTGTCGGTCTTTCTGTTGGTCAAAGTGTGGCTTTGGCTATTGCTTTGGAGCGTGGATGTGGAGAACTTCGACTTGCTGATTTTGATACGCTGGAACTCAGTAATCTCAATCGTCTCAAAGCAGGGGTGACAAGCTTAGGGTTGGAGAAAGTAATTATTGCAGCACGGGAGATTAGTGAAATAGACCCTTATTTAAAGCTGAAAGTCTTCAGAGAAGGGATTACCGAATCCAATGTCGATGAATTCATCACTGGTGGAGGCCAGCTGGACCTATTAATTGATGAATGTGACAGTCTTGATATCAAGGTTCTCCTGAGAGAGAAAGCCAAGAGCTATCACCTCCCGGTGATAATGGAGACCTCGGATAGGGGTATGCTGGATATTGAACGATTTGATCAGGAACCCGATCGTCCGATTTTTCACGGAATGCTCCAAGGTATTAAGGGAGAAGATTTGAAGGGGCTTTCCAATAAAGAGCGCGTATCTATTGTGCTGAAAATTACAGGCTTGGATACACTCTCGTTGAGAATGAAAGCCTCCTTGCTGGAAATCGGTCAGACGATCACGAGTTGGCCTCAATTGGCATCAGGTGTTTTTTTGGGAGGAGCTTCAGTCGCCCATGTAGGCAGGAGGTTATTACTTGGCGATGAAGTAAAGTCAGGAAGATTCTATGTGGATTTTGATCAAATTCTACAGATCGATTCTGATGAATTGGCGCCTGTTGAGCCCAATTACCGGCCTATTTCAGATTTTCAGCAGGAAATTATTCAGCAAATTCCAAAGGATATCACCCAGTCAGCCTACTTATTGACGACTGAGGAGTTAAATGAAATCATCAATAATGCGAATCAGGCGCCTTCCGGAGGGAATGTTCAGCCTTGGATATGGATTTATGACAAAAAAGGCCTGCTGCATCTCATCCATGATGAAGAGAGAAGCCGGTCCATGCTGGATTACAAAGGGACAGGCTCACTTATCGCATTTGGAGCAGTCTTGGAGAATGTCAGATTGATCTCAGCCAAACTTGGTATTGAGGTCGAGATACTTAATCATATTTCTGAATTTGAGCAGAAGTGTATAGCTTCTGTTAGATTTCTGTCCAAGCTGAAAAGTCCATTGAAAGTACCCTATTCTGAGTTGGTTGAAGGGATTTCGCTTAGGTGCACGAACAGGAAGAATACCAAAAGAGAGCTGCTTCAAAGTGATGCCATAGAGAACCTTCAGAATATTGCAAAAGAGGGAGGTCTGGAAATTAAGTTTACCGAATCAGAAAAGGATTTGGAGAAACTCGCAGGAGTCGTAGGGGGTATGGACCGGATGAGACTTTTTCACCAAGAAGGTTTAGTTGACTTTATCAAAGAGGTCCGGTGGACAGAGGAGGATGCCAGACGAACCAAGGACGGCATCGATATCGCTACTTTGGAACTTTCCGGGACCGAAAAAGCTGCAATGGGCCTCTTGAAAGATCCAAGGACAGTGAAGTTTTTCCGGAAATTTTTGATGGGCTATGGATTGACCAAAATATCCAAAGACACAATGACTACGGCCTCCGTGGTCATGGTATTGCAGGGGAGGGACTTTTCTGCCAAAGAATATCTGAATGCTGGCGCAGTTTTGCAGCGAATTTGGATCAAGGCAAATATGATGGGGATCAGTTTCCAGCCGGTTACCGCTATGCTATTTATTTTTCACCGTGTACTTAGAGATGCTAATCATGGATTTTCCAATAAAGAAGAAGCCGAAATTCTCAAATTAAAGGCAGAATTTGATCTACTATTCGAGAATGATTCAGAAGTTTGCCCTTTATTTATGTTTAGGCTAAATCAAGCTGGTGAGCCAAGTATCCGAGCATATAGGCGATCCGTTGACGAAACCCTAATTCGGCTATAGAAATGTTTAAATTCAAGGCTTTCAGAGCTATTGATGACCCCGAAAGGTGCCAAAACTTCGTCCAAGGCCATGCAGATGTCCTGAGGCAATATGGCGTGACTAAGGTGACCTCATCCAACAATGATTGGATGAAAAATCCTTTTGTTTATGTCATAACAGTGGAACTACAGGAGACAGGAGAAATTGTCAGTGGACTTCGCATACATATTGCCCATCCCGATTATCCCCTTCCCATGGAGTTGGCAGTATCTCAGGTAGATCATAAGATTTTTGGCTTGGTGAGGGAGTATGGGGTGCATGGAACAGGGGAGGTTTCAGGATTGTGGAACTCCAAGTCCATATCGGGATACGGTGTAGGTGCCGTACTTTTAATCAGAGCTGGAATTGCCATCGCCGAGCAATTAAAGTTGGGGTCACTTTTAGCCTTGGTAGCTGAATATACGCTTATGCCATCTCTTAAAAAGGGATTTGAAATAGAGGAAGGAGTGGGGAATTCTGGGACATTTTTCTACCCCAAATTGGATTTGGTTGCTACTTCAATTGTGATGAAAGACCCGATAAATCTCCCTTTGGCAGATAAAGATGAAAGAGATTTTATTCATATGCTGCGCAAAAATCTCCAAACTACAAGGACAGAAACGGGTCCAAAGGGTGATTTTCTGGTAGAGTATGATTTAGTTATTCAAAATACGGATTGGAGAAAAGATGTTTAGATTTTATTTCTTACTAATCGGACTCTTGTTTTTTAGCAGGGTCGCCTTTTCGCAAAACACGACAGTGGAAAAACTGGATTGTTTTATGTATTTGCTCGAAAAGAATAATAGCACGGTCGAAGATGTCCTCTTACAAGCTTCTTCATTTCAGACCAACAATTGCAAACAGTTTAATTTTGGGATCAACAGTGAAATACTTTGGGTCAAATTAGAGGCAGATTTGGTCAAGCAATATGACTCACCTCTTTTAGTATTTAACTCACCTTCCGTTGATAATGTCAAATTGTATTCTGTAAAGGATAATGAAATAATCGGTGACTTAATCAATGGCCGGCTAGTCGCAGAAAAAGATGAATATGTTACCTCTCACAAGCTGGCTTTTGAACTGGGAGAAAATGAAAAAAACGCCGATTTCTATTTGATCAGACTAGAAAATTCCGACAAAAAGATTTTCATTTCTTTCCTCATTGAAAGCAAGGAATTTGATTCGTTGCTGATTTTTGAATACATCTTTTTCGCCGTATTGACCGGAGTGTTTGTTGGATTATTCTTCTACAATTTCTTCATCTATCTCTCTGTTAGGGATAAGATATACTTGGTTTATGTTCTTCACACGATCTTGGTTTGGTTTGCTCAAGCCTCCATCTTGGGTTTCACCCAGTTATTAATTTGGCCAGAATGGGATTGGATGAATTCCCGTTCTATTGTCCTGTTTTCGTCTTTGGTGAGTATAGTTGGAATTTGGTTTTTAAGAGTGTTCTTATCTACCAACCGCTATGTACCGAAGTTGGATAAGGGGTTTATCTACATTTTCGGGGTATATGCATTCATTCTGGCTAATGCACTTATCTTCTCCATAACCTTGAGCTATCAGGTCTTATTGGTCACTCAGTCTATTGTAGTTCTTTATGTCTTGTATGTTGCTTATTCAGTACTGAAGAGAGGTTTCCGGCCTGCTAGATATTATCTGTTGGCCTGGAGTGTTTTTATGGTAGGAATATTCTTGTTTGTTCTCAGCGAGATGGGGATCATACCTACCAATAACTTGACAATTTATATCATGCCTTTTGGTTCAGCTTTGGAAGTAGTACTTCTCTCTTTTGCTCTAGCTGATAAAATCAACATACTCAAAAAGGAAAAAGAATTGGAGCAATCCGAGCGCCTACGCGTATTAAGAGAAAATGAAAATCTGATCCGGGAGCAGAATTCCATGCTTGAAGAAAAGGTCAAAATCAGAACCGTGGAATTGGAACAAGCCCTGAGAAATCTTCAGAATACCCAAAGTCAATTGGTCAATCAGGAGAAAATGGCTTCCTTGGGCCAGTTAACCGCCGGAATTGCTCACGAGATTAATAATCCGATCAATTTTGTAAGCTCCAATATCACCCCGCTGAAAAGGGATATCAAGGATATAATGGAGGTCATTGAATTTTACAGAAGTTCGGCAGAAAAAGAATTTAAGCCGGAGACCATAAAAAGTGCGAAGAAGCTAGAGGAAGAATTGGAGTTGGATTATGTGCTAGATGAAGTAGATCAGCTACTCAGAGGCATGGAAGATGGAGCCAAGCGAACCGTAGAGATTGTCAAAGGACTAAGATTATTTTCCCGAGTAGATGAGCAGGATGTCAAAAAGGTGGATTTACATGATGGGATTAACAGCACGCTTATTCTATTGAATTCATCGATTCCGGGCAAAATCCGTATCATCCGCGAATTTGGCGAGCTGCCTATGGTGGAATGTTTGGCAGGAAAGATTAATCAGGTATTCATGAACATCATCAACAATGCCGTTCATGCCCTTTCTGATCATCTAAATACCATTTCCGATCCTAAGATTACCATCAAAACAATTGCGAGTCAGGAGACGGTAACTATAGAAATAACCGACAATGGTCCCGGAATGCCAGAGCATGTAAAGCAAAGGATTTTTGAACCTTTTTTTACTACCAAAGCCGTTGGGAAAGGAACAGGTTTGGGTCTTTCCATAGTTTATTCTATTATTGAAAATCACAAAGGAACCCTGGAAGTGGATACCGAGGAGGGCCAAGGCACAACTTTTAAAATAACTCTTCCTATTTATCAAAATGCCCCAAAGTATGAGTGAAAAAATACATGTTCTTTACATTGATGATGAAGACAATAACCTAAAATCGTTTCGGGCTACTTTAAGAAAGGATTTTAAGATTTTTACAGCCATTGATGGTGAGGAAGGGTTAAGAATAGCCCAAGAAGAAGAAATTCACGTAGTCATCGCCGATCAACGGATGCCAGGTATGACCGGTACGGAGTTTTTTGAGCGGATGGTCAAAATCAATCCTGATCCAGTCAGGATTCTATTGACGGGATATTCAGATATCGCCAGTGTAATTGACGCGATCAACAAGGGTGAGGTGTATCGATTTATTGATAAGCCTTGGAATATAGAGCAGATCAAAAACTCAATCAAAAATGCCGCAGATATCTTCTTTATGCGAAGGGAATTGAGGGACAAAACTATCAAACTAGAAAAACTTCATTCTGAAATGAATCAGTTTGTCTACAGCCTCTCTCATGAATTAAGAGGTCCATTGATGAGTATTTCCGGTGTTTCCAAATTGGCCAAAATGGAGTTGAATGATCCCAATACCTTAGAGTACTTCAATATGATTGATACGGCTACTGGTAAATTGGACGACTTCATTTATAAAATGCTTGACTTTTATCGGTCTACAAAAATCGATCATAAGATTACCGAAATTCATTTTAGAGATGTGGTAGACCAGCAAATGAATGCCTATCGGGAAAAGTTTGATCTAAACCACTTTCATATTGATGTTCAGGTCAATCAAGAGACCCCCTTCTTTTCTGATGATTCCAAGATTCGCGTAATTCTCAATAATCTTTTCAGCAATGCGGTTCAGTTTCAAAAACATCAACCGGGCGAAAAAAGAATTTCATTAACCGTGGATGTCACAGATGGCAAAGCTGTGTTGGTTTTGGAGGACAATGGGATCGGAATAGAAGAGCGATTCAAAAATGAGGTTTTCAACCTCTTTTCAAGGGCAACTCAGAAAAATGTGGGAACCGGCCTTGGACTCTATATGGTCAAAGAAGCGGTGGAGCAGATGGGTGGAGAGATTTATTTGGATACTGAATTGAATAAGGGTACTGCAGTGACCGTCACTCTTCCAAGTATGAATATTGACTAAAATCTGGGTCTGTGTCCCCCTCAGCCTTATCTTTGCACTGAGAAATACTTTTTTCACCAAAACAAAAGACTATGATCAATCCATGGCACGACGTCAATATTGGAAAACAAGCTCCCGAGTACGTCATGGGAGTCATCGAAATCCCCAAAGGAAGTAAAGGAAAGTACGAATTGGATAAAAAAACCGGGATGCTCCTTTTGGACCGGGTTCTTTTTTCAGCGGTACACTATCCGGCAAATTATGGGTTTATCCCTCAGACCTTCTGTGAGGACCATGACCCTTTGGATATTCTGATTATCTCTCAGATTGATATCCCATCCATGACTTTGGTCAAGGCCAAGGTCATTGGCGTGATGCGAATGGTTGATGGAGGAGAGGCAGATGACAAAATCATTGCCGTGGCTGCAGAAGACCAATCGGTAAACTACATCAACGATATTGATGAGCTTCCTCCGCACCTGATGAAGGAGGTTCATCGGTTTTTTGAGGACTACAAAAAGCTGGAAAACAAAGAGGTGAAAGTGGAAGACTTCCTTGGAAAAGAAGATGCCATGCGAATCATCAACGAGAGTATTGAACTCTACGACAAGAATTTCCGAACCGCACGATAGAGAGAAGCCTGAGCAATCAGGCTTTTTTGTTTTTGATCATTTGCTTTTGGGCCTTTTTCTTCAGGTAATTGATCAAATCAGTGTAAGCCTCATGCTCATGATTGGAAACCGAAATGGACTGATGGTCCTGAAAGGCAATAGTCACCTGCTTAAATTCACGCTTATTGGCGATGATTGTCTCCTCTTCCCAAGCGAGAATTTCTGATACAGGATAGGCCTTTGTGCTTCTTCGAAGTGGAAGGCGGATGACGATTTGATCTTTTCCGGCTGTGATGAATCTCCACCCTGCCATCATTTTGACCAAAAGCATGAGAAGAACCAGTGTAATGAGGGAGCTGGCTACAAGGTAAAACCAAAGCGGAAAGCTGCCTTTGTATGAAAAATCCCTCAAAATCAGTACAAGACCTCCAGTAAGCACCAGTAAGATCAGACTTAAGGAAAAGTAGGTGGATATTTTTGGTTTAATGTAGACCATGGTGATTTTCTATTTCCTGAAGTTTTGTCCGGGCAAAAGTCTCCAAATCCCTGAAAAAAGCGAAGAAAATCAATTCAAATTCCATTTCTTTTTCCACCAATACTGAAGTGGCTTCATTCATTTTTGAATCAAAACTTGACCTTCTTGTCAGTCCATTAAGCGACTGCTGAATTCCCTCTAAAGTCCCATAGTTGAGCAGCCAATTTTGCTTTCTCATCCAAAAAAACATCCTCCCAAAGCTCTCAGGAAGTATATCCAAATGTTTTTCGAGGGATCCGTAAGTCTTTTCTACAAATATGGCCAGTGGTATTGAGCTATATTTTTCCCAGTTTTTGGCTAAAAAATAATCGAAGAATATATCCGTGATCACTGGAGAGTAGTGACGGAACTTTCGCCTGAGGTAGCTCTGACCGGCTTTGACAAGAGGATGAGAATCGGTAAAGGTGTCTATCTCCCGATGAAGCAAAATGCCATGCAATATCTCGTCATGGTATTTCTGGATTTCTTTTCCTTTGATGAAATCTGCGACAAAGTTCCCCACCAGGATTTCCTCTCGGTCAAATGATAAATATGCGTGGGCCAGAAAATTCATGATGGATCGAAAAAGGGAAAACCCTTGGACTTTTGCTTAGTTTGTACCCTAAAATACCACTTGATGCCGAATTACCTCGAAGAATTAAAGCTGGGACTCAAACTTCTTAAAATGGAATGGGAAGAGGACTTGGCTCAGTACAAGAAAAAGTTTCTCAATAGCTCAGTCGCTGGTAAGAAAAAAGAAGGAATCACCTGGCATCCCATCGTCCTTAAAAAATCGCAGATTGGCATGGGGGAGCGATTGATCATCGAGGTAGAGCGCACGGATTCGAGCTATCCTTCTGCGTTTTCCTCGGGCAAATCGGTTTCATTTTTCAGTACTCAAGACGGATATCACGGTTCTGAATTCCGGGTCTCCGGAGTAGTCAATCAGGCAAAAAAGGATACGTTGATCGTAACTTTGCAGGCAGATGAGGTTCCCGAATGGATGGAGTCGGGAAGATTGGGTGTGGATTTGCTCTTTGATGAAGCAAGCTATAGGGAAATGGAATCTGCCCTGAAAAAAGTAATGACATCGGACAATGCACGTCTTGCAGCCCTCCGGGATATTGCTTTTGGCCAAAGAAGCCCGAGTTTTTATCCTTTTTCTCCTTCACAGATCTCTGGATTGAATTTTTCTCAGGCTTCGGCGTGCCAAAAAATTGCTGCGGCGGAGGATTTTGCAATAGTCCACGGCCCTCCTGGTACAGGAAAGACGACCACGCTCATTTCAGCTATTGACTCTGCTGTACAAGATAAACAGCGAATTCTAGTCTGTGCGCCAAGCAATGCTGCAGTGGATTTACTGGTCGAAAAACTGGTGGACCGAGGGATATCTACCCTTCGGTTGGGACATCCTGCCCGAGTGGAGGAAAAAATCTTGAATCAGACTTTGGATGCCAAAATTGCTTTCCATGACAGCTATCGGGATTTGAAGAAGGTGAGAAAAGAAGGAGAGTCCTATCTCAGATTAGCCAAGCAATACAAGCGAAACTTTGGACCGGAAGAACGAGCGCAACGAAAGCTCATGTACCAGGAAGTATCCCGAATCCGAGAAGCAGCGGGTCTCTTGGAAGACTATATCCGCACGGATATTTATCAGCGGACACAGGTATTTGCAAGTACCTTAGTAGGTGCCGCCTCACATCATCTGAAAGGGATGGTTTTTGATGTGGTATTTATCGATGAGGCCGCCCAAGCCTTGGAGGCTGCATCCTGGATTCCAATTTTGAAAGCCAAAAAAGTGGTCTTTGCCGGGGATCATTTTCAGCTTTCTCCAACTATCAAGTCCTATGAAGCCTCCAGACAAGGGCTATCCGTGACTTTATTTGAAAAATTGATCCAAAGGCAGCCGGAAACAGCCACGCTTTTGCAGGTCCAATATCGAATGCCGGAAGATATCATGGGATTTTCCAATCGGTGGTTTTATGATGGGAAACTTCAGGCTGCAGAAAATACTCAAACTCATGCTTTTGGATCAGAAGAATCCACCTTAGAATGGATCGATACGGCAGGAGCAGGCTATTCCGATCAGACAGAGGCGGAGAGTCTCAGTACGTTCAATCCGGAAGAAGCCCATTTGGCCTGTACTTATCTCAATGACACGATCAAGCGTATTGGGATCAATCATTTCAGGAAGAATAACTGGACGATTGGATTGATTGCCCCATACTCTGCTCAAGTAAGGAGACTCAGATACCTTATTTTTGAAACCTACGAGTTTCCCAATCTTCGGGCTTTCGCGGATTTGATCACAATCGATACGGTAGATGGTTTTCAAGGACAGGAGAGGGATTTGATGCTGATTTCACTTACCCGGTCCAATGATGCCGGAGAAATTGGCTTTTTGGCAGAAGAAAGGCGAATGAATGTAGCCATTACACGGGCTAAGAGAAAACTAATCCTGATTGGGGATAGCAGCACTTTGGCCCAGCATCCTTTCTTTGATGAGTTGCTACGGTATTTTGAAGAGAAAAATGCATATCGGAGTGTCTGGGAATTGATGTAAAAGGAAAAGGTTTGAGCTGATCCATTCTTTCCAAGATTGATTTGAATCCGTCTGCTTATTGAAGATCCGTCCCTTTGGGATTGTGACCGCTTTTCCCTGAATTAGAACCCTTTCCTGTTTTGATCTTGTAATTTTTGGGAATTAAAACCAAATTGGAAATCGCCTGTTAAATTAGGACTTAGTCGAGATTTGTCCCGCTTACCCCAAAAAACCTATAGAATATGCATAGAAGTGCGTTGTTGATTTGTGCTGTTGGATTGAGTTTTTTCTTTTCCTGCCAAAAACCGGGTCCCACCCCCGAAACTCCCGATAGTCCTCCCAGATCCCCTGAGGAGGAAATGAAATCCTTTCAAATCGAACCTGGCTTTGAGGTTCAGTTGGTCGCTTCAGAGCCCATGGTGGAGGCTCCTGTACAGGTGCAGTTTGATCAGGATGGCCGTCTTTGGGTATTGGAGATGAGAGGATATATGAATGATATGGAAGGCTCCGAAGAGAAGCTTCCTGTGGGCTCGGTGGCTGTTTTGGAGGATACCGATGGGGACGGACTGATGGATAAGCGGACCGTTTATTTGGATTCTTTGGTCATGCCTAGATCCTTAGGCTTGTATAAAAATGGAGCCTTGATCGCCGAAAACAATGCCTTGTGGTGGACGGAAGACCAAGACGGAGACGGAAAATCAGATTTCAAAACTTTGGTAGATCCCACTTATTCAGCCAATGGGCTCCCCGAACACACCGACAATGGATTTGTAAGGAATGTGGATAATTGGTATTACAGTGCCAAGTCCCGATTGAGATACAGAAATATATCCGGTCAATGGGTGAGAGATTCCACTGAGTTTAGGGGACAATGGGGAATCGCTCAGGATGACAAAGGGCGTCTGATTTACAATTACAATTGGTCTCAGCTACACGGAGATTTGGTCCCACCCAATTATCTTTCCAGAAACAAGAATCACAAGCCCACCTCGGGGATTGATCATGGATTGACGATAGATCGCAGGGTTTTTCCGATTCGGTCTAATTTGGCGGTAAACCGGGGTTATATTCCGGGTACTTTGGATTCTGCCAATCGATTACAGGAATTTACCTCTGCTTGCTCTCCTACTGTTTACAGAAGCCATCTTTTTCCAGAATCTTTCTTTGGAAATGTATTTGTGATGGAGAATGCCGGCAATTTGGTCAAGCGCAACGTAGTCAAGGAAAATGGGATTTTGCTGGAAGCCTATGATCCCAATCCGGGTCGGGAATTTATGGCCTCAACAGACGAGCGATTCCGTCCGGTGCATGGTACAGTGGGTCCTGATGGAGCTCTCTACATTGTGGATATGTACCAGGGCATCGTTCAGCATACAGCTTACATGACTGACTACCTGAGAGAAATGACACTGGAGAGGGGATTGGAGTCCCCCGGACACATGGGAAGGATCTGGAGAGTCGTTCCTAAAGGATACAAAGCGAAGCCTTCACCCAAATTATCAGAGGCAACTACAGCGGAATTGGTAGAAATGCTGGCTCACTCTGATGGCTGGCATCGGGATATGGCCCAACGGCTTTTGATAGAGCGGGCGGATCCTCAGTCCCTTCCTTTGTTGGAAAAACTGGTCAAAAGCAATAAGTCAGCCATGGGTAGTTTCCATGCAATTTGGACCTTAGAGGGCTTGGACTCTTTAAAGCCAGAATTGCTTTTTCAGGCTTTAAGGGAAAGCGAACCTTGGGTCAAAAATTCTGCCTTAAGACAACTGGAAGTAGTGTCTCAAAGCGATGAAGCTATTATGGAGCAATTGGAAAAGGAGATGGTCCGACTTTCCCAAAATGCTTCCGAAGAACTTGCTTTGCAGCTTGCCCTCAGCGCCTATGTAATTTCCCCAGAAAGCCGTATGGAGGTAATTCAGTCTGTTTTGGAAGCTTATGGAAATTTGCCGCTGATACGCGATGCTTCCATGAGTAGTCTGGGAGGAATGGAATGGACTTTCTTGCAATCCTTTTTGAAAGGAGAAAAAGCCAATGCGGATCGCGACATTTTCATGGAGTTACTGGCTTCGGCTATTCTTGAAAAAGGGGATTCCAAGGAAATAGAAATGCTTTTTGCTGAAATCAATCAGCCTCAAATCGATAAGAATGGAGAGATTATTCTAAATGGCTTGGCAATCAAAGCCAGTCAGATAGAGACCCTCGGACAAATCAAACTTTCTGGAAAACCTGCTCTCTTATCTCGAGAAGATTTGCCTTTGGATGAAATTAGAAAATCAATGCTCAATCGGGTGTTTAGTTGGCCGGGATATAAACCTTCTGAAAGATTGGCTTCTCAAACTACTCTGGATGAGGCGGGCATGAAGCTGTTTGCCGAAGGCCGTCAAAAATACTTGGCAACTTGCTCGGGTTGTCATGGCAACAACGGGCGTGGAGCTTCCCGAATGGGGCCTCCATTGGCCGGTTCTGAGTGGGTTTTGGGGGATGAAGTACGACTTAGCTTAATTATGCTTCATGGTATCGAAGGTCCGATAGAAGTAGCTGGCAAAAAATACGATGCTCCGGAGATATTGCCGGTGATGCCTTCACATTCTACTATGGATGATAGAAGCATAGCGGCAATTCTTACTTATATTCGGAATGAATGGGGCAATCAAGCCCCCGCAGTGAGTGGCAGGACTGTGGGCAGTACTCGAGTATTGAATCAGGGAAGAGTTTATCCTTGGTCCGCATCCGAGCTCAATGCCCACATGGAAAAGTTGAGTTCTGCATCCAAACCTTAACCCTTCTCAATGAAGAAAACGCCCATCACATTTCATTCAACCTCTAGCCGAAGAGAATTTTTACAAAAATCCGCAATGGCAGGTGCTTTATTGGTTTGGCCATTTCCCGCTATCCCGGAAAGTCTGAAAGGTGTATCCATGGGTGTGGTGGTTCATTCCTATGGAATGAGGTATGGAGGAAAAATCCCCAGTGAACGATATCCGGGTTTTAAGGATGCTTTGGATTTGATGAGGCATTGTCATTCTTTGGGTGCAGCCGGCATTCAAACTACGGTAGGGGGATGGGCGGAAGATTTTGCCAAGAAAGTAAGAGAAGAAAGAGAAAAGTTGGGGATGTATCTCGAGGGGAGCATCAGCCTTCCCAAAGATGAAGCGGACTTGGTTCGGTTTGAAAAAGAAATAGTCTTAGCCAAAGAAGCCGGTGCTCAGGTATTGAGAACGGTCTGTCTAAGCGGTAGGAGGTACGAAAACTTCAAGTCAGAAGAAGAATGGGAGGCATTCAAAGAAAGATCTGTCCAGTCGATTCAACGGGCTGAACCGATGGTGAAAAAGCACCAAGTCAAATTGGCCATAGAAAATCACAAAGACTGGCAGGCTGCCGAGTTGGCTCAGCTGATTCAACAGACAGGAAGTGAGTGGGTGGGAGTTACCCTTGATTTTGGAAACAACATTTCTTTGGTTGAAGATCCCATGGAGGTGATTCGAACATTGGCACCCTTTGCTTTTTCAACTCATGTAAAGGATATGGGAGTAAAAAGCTATGAAAAAGGTTTTCTGCTCTCGGAAGTGGAGTTGGGCAAAGGAATAATTGACCTTAAGGAAGGAGTTGATCTTTGTAAAAGATACAATACTCAAGTCACTTTCAGCTTGGAAATGATCACTCGGGATCCTCTGGAAATCCCCTGTCTTGAAGAGGAATTTTGGATCACTTTTCCGGATGAAAAAGCCAAGCAGCTTGCCAAAATTCTCACCATGGTCAGAGATCGGTCCTTTGAGGGGGCTTTGCTGGGAGTCAGTGGACTTTCTGGTGAAGAGCGACTGGCCCTAGAAGAAAAGCATGTAGTTTCCTGCTTGAATTATGCCGGAAAAGAGCTTTCGTGATCTCCTTTTCTCTTCAAACAACGATTGATCAATTAAAAAAACAGAAACTTATTCATTCTATAAATCCACCATCATGGCAACTCTAGATTTCTCACAACTTCCGGGTCTTTCACTTTTTTCTCTTCAAGGCAAGTCAGCTATTCTAACCGGAGGCACTAAGGGACTTGGATTGGCGATGGCCGCAGGGTTGGCATCTGCCGGTGCTGATGTGCTTCTAGTCAGTAGAAAGGCGGAGGAAGGACAAGATGCTGCCGCTGAGCTCTCCGAAAAGTATGGGGTAAAAGCCCTGACCTTTGCCGCGGATGTCACCGACCAAAAGGCAATGGAGGCTATGGCAGCTTTTGCCATGGAATCTTTTGGAAAAATCGATGTGCTCATCAATTCAGCAGGCATCAATATCCGGGGAGCCATAGACGAGCTTAGTCAGGAGGATTTTGATCAGGTAATGAAGGTCAATGTCACAGGGACTTGGCTTGCCTGCAAGGCGGTAATTCCCCAAATGAAAAAGCAGGGGAAAGGATCCATTATTAACCTAGCCAGTACCTTGGGCTTGGTAGGCTTGGCAAATAGAACCCCCTATACGGCAAGTAAAGGCGCGGTGGTGCAGATGACAAGAGGCTTGGGTTTGGAGTTGGCTCCTTGGAATATTACCGTGAATGCGATTTGTCCAGGGCCATTCCTTACGGAAATGAATCTGCCTATTGCCGATACCGAGGAAGGGAAAAAGTTTGTCGTAGGAGCTACGGCTTTAGGACGCTGGGGAAGGCTTCAGGAGATCCAAGGGGCAGCGATTTTTTTGGCCTCTGACGCCGCTACCTACATGGTGGGGTCCATGGTGACTGTGGACGGTGGTTGGACTGCGAGATGATATCCGCAACTTACCCCACAATCAAAGTCAGGAAATAAACGGTCATTATCGCAGTAATTCCAGCGATTAGGGTTCCCAGGCTGTGAGAAAGATTTCCTTGCTTCGTGGTCATGCCCGAGAGCTGAGTGACTACCCAAAAACCGCTATCATTGGCATGGGAAATACCCAAAGCCCCAGCACCGATAGCCACACAAGTGAAAACCTTCATGATTTCACTATCTAGACCTAAAGGCCCTAAAATGGGAGCTACAATAGAAGCCGTGGTAATCATGGCAACAGTGGTGGAGCCTTGTGCTGTTTTCAATCCAAAAGCAATCAGAAAAGGAAGGAAGATTCCCCAGTTGGCATCACTCATCGTGGAAGTGACCAAATCACCCACTCCGGAGTTCTGAAGCATTTTTCCGAATACAGCCCCTGCACCGGTAATCAAGATGACTGGTGCTGAGAGTAAAATCGCCTCTCCTACCCATCCGGAGGCTGAGAGTAGCTTTCTGTTAAATTTTTTGGGTAGGGTAAAAGAAAGAACCGCTCCGATGAGGAGAGCTATCACTGGTGTTCCCAAAAACTGAATAGCCTTGATAAAGGCACCTTCTCCCAGTGGTTTGGAAGGATAATTGGCGATAGAGGCAAGAATAATCAGGGTGAGAGGGATCAGTACCGGTAGAAGAGAGGAAAAGAAGCTGGGGCGGTCAGATTTGGCAATGGTCTTTTCATTGGCAGCAATGACAGGTCTCAATGGGATTTTTGAGACCCATTTCTGAACAAAGAATAGGAGCGGAATGAGTGTAATCAATGAAACCAATCCTCCGTAGAAAATGACCTGTCCCAAATCAGCTCCCAAAATCCCTGCAGTGGCTATAGGGCCTGGTGTGGGTGGAACCAATGAGTGACTGGCCATGGCACCAAGGGAAACGGCTACAATCGTCGCCGCATAGGAAAGAGTACTTTTTGCGGAAAGGGATTTGGCAATGGGATTCATCATGATAATGGTACTGTCTCCAAACACAGGGATAGAAAGAATCCAACTGCTAAGCATCAGGGATAAATTCACGGATTTTTCTCCCACCCAGCGGAGTACTTTTTCGGCAATCACCATGGCTCCTCCGGTTTTTTCCAAAAAAGTACCCAAAATTACGCCTAGCAAAATCAATAATCCCACACTACCCAAAACTCCGCCAAATCCTTCAGAGATCGACTTGATGATCAACTCCGGCTCCATGCCCATCATCAATCCATAAATGATGGCTCCTACAAACAGTGCCAAAAAAGGATGAATGTCAAACTTGATGATAGCAACTAAAATGAGGGTCAGGGAGACCAGAATAATCAGGAGTGTGAGCATCTTGGGTTCAAAGGTTGGAGTCTGCTTTTTCCAGAGTTGGAAAAAGTGAATCCAAAAAATTAAAGAAAAATCAGGGAAAAGCATCCCCTCCAGTGGAAAAGTTGAAAATAGAAAGCCGGCTGAGCAGATGTCCAGCCGGCTTTTGATCTAGCCAATTCCTTATTTTGATCTTTCCAAAGCTTGTTCAACGTCTTGGATGATGTCGTCAGAATGTTCCAATCCTACCGAAAGTCGGATCAATCCATCTGAAATTCCCACTTTGGCACGCTCCTCTGCGGAAAGTTTGCTGTGGGTAGTAGAAGCGGGATGAGTGATGATGCTACGGCTGTCTCCAAGGTTGGCTGTCACCGAGATCATTTTCAGCTGGTCAATAAATCGCTGTGCTCTGGCCACTCCTCCTTTGAGAGAAAGGGTGATGATTCCGCCTCCCGCTTTCATTTGTTTGATTGCCAGGTCGTGTTGAGGATGGGAGGGGAGAAAGGGGTATTTGACTGCTTCCAAGTGGCTATTTCCTTCAAAATATTCTGCAATTCGAAGGGCGTTGGCGCAATGGCGGTCCATTCTTACTGCGAGTGTCTCCATACTTTTAGCCAAAATCCAAGCATTGAAAGGGGATATGGACGGCCCTGTATGCCGGGTGAAAAACTGTACCTCTTTAATGAGGTCCTTTTTCCCCAGAATCAAACCTCCCAAAACCCTTCCCTGTCCGTCGATGTATTTGGTAGCACTATGGGTGACGATATGAGCTCCCCACTTGGCCGGCTGCTGTAGATAAGGAGTGGCAAAGCAGTTGTCCACTACCAAAATCAACCCATGGGCCTGAGCAAATTTTCCCGCCCATTCCAAGTCGATGATTTCCAAGCCTGGATTGGACGGAGTTTCGATAAAGAGCATTTTGGTGTTGGGCTGGACCAGTTTTTCCCAATTTTGGCAATCTGAAATATCTCCATAGGTGGAGGTGATTCCCCATTTGGGGAAAACCCGGGTTAATAGCTGATGGGTGGATCCGAAAAGGGAGCGAGAAGCCAAAACATGGTCACCCTGCTCCAAAAGAGAAGCAATGCTCCCGAACATGGCCGCCATACCAGAGGCTGTGGCGATTCCATCATCCGTTCCTTCTGCCGCACAGACCTTTTGGATCAGATCTGCGGAGTTGGGATTGGCATAGCGCGAATAAATATTCCCCAGAATCTCGTCTGCAAACATGGCCCGAGCCTCCTCAGCTGAGTCAAAGGTGAAGCTGGAGGTAAGAAAGATGGGCGAGGAGTGTTCCTTTTCGTTGGTTCTGCTTTGGATTCGAATAGAATCTGTTTCAAAATGGCTCATGGCTTTAGGTATGGATAAGTATGGGCTTCAGGGGTGAAAAAAGAATTTCCCTAAGCAGAACCTGAACCAGAAAGAGGGGTAGATTAATCCGCCAATTTATAGTTCCCGCTGAGGGTAGGACTTGGCACCTTTCTCCTTGGCTGAAGATGGTTGCCAGAGGGTCATCGAGCCTAGTCTCTCGCCTCTTCTTTATAAATCAGTCACCTGAAGTGATGCAAAGAAAAAGGGAGAATTGGGTATTTCCAAATCTCCCTTGCAATCAGTCGTTGAATTGGGTCATAGTTTGGGCGATGCCGACGGTGCAAAACCCTTGAATCATGGATATCGCCCGATTCATCATCTCAGGTAGCTCCTCAAACTCTCGGGGCATAAATCTTCCCAAAACATATTCTACTTGTCTTCCTTTTGGGAAGTCGTCGCCAATCCCCATCCGTAATCGGGGATAATCCTGTCCACCCAAAAGCGCTTCAATATTTTTTAGCCCATTGTGTCCTGCTGAGCTGCCTTTTCCCCTCATGCGAAGTTTTCCAAAGGGAATGGCTACATCATCTACTAAGACCAGGATGTTTTCCTTGGGCACATTGAGTTCTTTCATCCAATAGTTGACTGCTTTGCCACTTAGGTTCATGTATGTAGTAGGCTTGATGAGATGTAGGGTTCTTCCTTTGTGTTTGATCTCGGTTTTGAAGGCCAGTCGGTCACTTTTCCACGCGGCCCCTTCCTTGTCAGCCAATCTATCCAAGGTCAAGAAGCCGATGTTATGTCGGGTGAGTTCGTATTCTGGGCCAATGTTTCCTAAGCCCACAATCAAATATTTCATATTCTATCCGGTTCAAGCTTTTGAAAATAAAAAATCCTGCCCGATAAAGGGCAGGATCTTAATAAACTGTTGGTAATTGAATTACTCAGCCTTTTTTCCTCTAAGTGCTCTCGGAATACCGATGGTCACGATGGAGACATTAGGAGAGGTAAGGATTTCATATCCTTCAGGCTTCAATTCACCTACTTTGAAAGATTTACCCAAGTCGAGGTTGGAAATATCAGCTTCGATAAAGTCAGGAAGGTTTTGAGCCAATCCTTTTACTTTCAATTTTCTGGTTTTGAATTCCAGCTTACCCCCTTTTGCAATACCTGGGGAGCTTCCTGTAATTTTAACAGGAATCTCAAACTTGATCGGCTTGTCATTGGTGAAAGCCATGAAGTCTGCATGAAGCAATACTTCACTTACCGGATGGAATTGAGCTTCTTTCAAAACCGCCTTCACGATAGTTCCTTCGATGTTCAATTCCACTAAGTGAACGTCCGGAGTATAGATCAAGTCCCTGAACAGGATGGCAGGGGAATGGAAATGAATTTGTTCAGGAATACCTGGACCGTAAACCACGCAGGGTACACTGCCGGTATCTCTGATCTCATTCAAAGAGGCACTGTCGAGATTTGCTCTTTTAAACCCTATAATCTCTAGTGTTTTCATATGTATTTGTATTTAAAATTGGTTTCTCAAATAAACAGAGAGCTGATTGAAGTATGTCCGGTGACGGCATGAATGGCTTTTCCAAACAGCTCGGCCACAGTGAGGACCCTGATTTTGGGAGATGGTCGCTTTAGTGCTATGGTATCGGTGATAACCAACTCTTCCAAAACAGAGCTTTCAATGTTTTCATAAGCTTTTCCTGAAAGGACCCCATGGGTTACGATGGCTCTTACAGAGTTAGCCCCTTTTTCTTTGATGATTTGGGCGGCCTTGCATAGAGTTCCTGCCGTATCTACCAAATCATCAACAAGGATTACATCTTTCCCTTCTACATCCCCGATCACCTGCATTGAGGCAATCTCGTTGGCTCTTTTTCTGTGCTTATCACAGACGACCATTTCTACTTCAAAGTGCTTGGCGTATGATCTGGCCCTTGCTACCCCTCCCACATCGGGAGCTGCAAAAATCATATCGTTGAGCCTAAGCGTGCTCAAATAGGGCGCAAATATAGCTGATCCATTCAAATGATCCAATGGGATGTCAAAAAATCCCTGAATTTGTCCAGCGTGGAGGTCGCAAGTCATGATCCGGTCTGCACCGGCTGATGTGAGCATGTTGGCGATCAATTTAGATGCAATGGAAACTCTCGGGCGGTCTTTTCTATCTTGACGGGCATATCCGAAGTAGGGGATAACCGCGCAGACTTTGTAAGCACTAGCTCTTTTGGCTGCATCGATCAAAAGACATAGCTCAAGAATATTGTCACTTGGAGCATTGGTACTTTGAATGATGAAAACGGTACATCCACGAATAGATTCGTCAAAACTTGGAGACATTTCTCCATCGCTGAATTTGGAGAGGGTGAGATCACCGAGCTTTTTTCCATAACTCTTGGCAATTTTTTCTGCTAGTTTTTCGCTGCTTGATCCGGCAAATATTTTGACCTCTGACATAAGGGAAATCGGGTTGGTGGAGGAGTTGATTGGTAGACAAAAGTAATGATTTTTAAAGGACAGGGGAGAAGGCTGGGTGGAAAATCAAAAAATGGCTTGATCTCAGAGAAACAAATTCTTCTTTCTATCCTGATTGATCCATTAAAAAATTTGGATTGATTTAGTTTCCATTTTGCATCGATCTTAATTTTGGTAATATAGTTTAAATAGGGGCAAAGCCAAGAATTGCTCCCCTTACCACCGATCCTGTAATTTTTTTGGATTCATCAAAGGAAATCAGAAAAGCACCGATTGAATTGGATATTTTAGAAGTTCGAAAAGCTTTGCCTTACTCAATCAATCTGTTGCCGTTATGATGAAAAGATTACATCTGATTCTATTTATTGTCTTGGGGAGTATTCACTCCTTTGGCCAAACTATTCCCACTCCCAAGGATCATTTAGGGTTCAATATCGGAGAGCCCTACATGCTGGCCAATTTCAGTCAGACTGAAGCGTATTTCAAAAAAGTGGCTGAGGCGAGTGACCGGGTTACCTATACCAGCATAGGAAAGACCGAATTCGGGAAAGACCAACCGATGTTGATTATCACGGCCCCATCCAATTTGCCCGAACTTCAAAAATACAAGGAGATCTCCCAAAAGCTTGGAAGAGCGGAAATTTCGTTGGAAGAAGCCAAGAAACTCTCTAAGGAGGGCAAACCAGTGGTTTGGATTGATGGTGGACTTCACGCCAATGAAGTCGTCGGAGCCCAGCAATTGATCGAAACGCTGTATCAATTGGCCTCAAGAAACGATGAGGAGACCCTCAGGATTCTCGATGAAGTAATTATTCTTCTGGTCCATGCCAATCCGGATGGGATGGAAATCATGTCCAACTGGTACATGATGAATGAAGATCCTGCCAAACGAAATAAAAACATTCCGGTCTTGTATCAAAAATATGTCGGCCATGATAACAACCGGGATTTTTACATGAATAACATGAAGGAAGCCACCAATATCTCCCTTCAGCAATATGTAGAGTGGCTTCCCCAGATTGTGTATAATCACCATCAGTCTGGCCCTGCGGGTACTGTGGTGGCAGGCCCTCCTTATAGAGATCCTTTTAATCACGTATTCGATCCTCTGATTATTACCAGCTTGGATGCCGTGGGTGCTGCCATGATCAATCGCCTGCATGTAGAGGATAAGCCCGGTTATACCCGGTTGGATGGGTCTGTTTTCTCTACCTGGTGGAATGGAGGGCTCAGAACCACTCCTTATTACCACAACATGATTGGTGTCCTCACGGAAATTGTAGGGGATCCTTCTCCCTATTCCATTCCATTGGTTCCGGATCGATTGATTCCGAACAATGGCACTCCATACCCTGTGACTCCGGGACCATGGCCTTTCCGAAGATCCATCGATTATTCCGTTTCTTTGAATTACGCTATTCTCAATCATGCCGTGAGGCATGGGGATGAACTTTTATTCAACTTTTATTTGATGGGGAAAAACTCTATCGATCGAGGGAATACCGACACCTGGACTCGCTATCCCAAATTCGCTCAGGCTATTCAGGAATCCTTTGAGTCTTCAAGAAAAAAGGCAGATGCAGAGGATGAAGATGCAGCTTACTATGGATTCAGATCGGGTTTACCAATCCAATTTTATGACTCAGTATACCAGGATCCTTCAAAAAGAGATCCCAGAGGATACATCATCCCTTCAGATCAGCCGGATTTCTATTCAGCCACCAAGTTTGTCAATGCGCTGATCAAATCCGGTGTATTGGTTCATCAAGCTCAATCGGATTTTACGGTTCAGGGTAAGTCCTATCCCAAAGGTTCACTGATTGTAAAGACTGCTCAGGCTTTTCGCCCGCATGTTTTGGATATGTTTGAGCCGCAGGATCATCCCAATGACTTCCTCTATCCCGGAGGGCCTCCGATCCGACCTTATGATGCGGCAGGATGGACTCTGGCTTTCCAGATGGGAATCGAGTACGACCGGATTATGGAAGGATTTGAAGGACCTTTTGAAAGAATTGCCTACGGTCAGCTAGTGAGTCCCGAGCCGAGTACATTGCCTTCGGGTTCCGGATTTCTTTTGGATGCCAGGGCTAACGATTCGTTTATCGCTGTAAATGAGCTTCTTAAAGCCAAAGTCAAAGTATATAGAACTTCCTCGGCTATCAACGGACTTCCTGCAGGTTCATTTTATGTCCCTTCGGCCGGTAGAAAAGTCCTTGAGGGTCTAGTTAAATCACAGGGAGTAAAAGTCAAATCGGCCTCTTCTCAGCCTGCCGGTGCTAAAGAAATCAAGCCTTCAAGAATAGCTCTTTACGACTATTATGGAGGTTCTATGCCTTCAGGCTGGACTAGATGGATTCTGGAGCAATTTAATTTTGATTATTCTTTGGTCTTTCCTCAGGAAATAGATGCTGGAAACCTCAATGAAAAATATGACGTAATCCTCTTCATCGGACCTGGTATTCCGGGTTCTGGAGGCCGCTACGGATCCGGAGGTCAGCCTAATCCACAGGATATTCCTGAGGAATATCGTTCCATGATCGGAAGACTGTCCTTGGAAAAGTCTGTTCCTCAATTGAAGGATTTTCTTGAAAAAGGAGGTCAAATTCTTACTGTAGGTGCAGCAACAGCTTTGGCCTATCATCTTGATTTGCCTGTTTCGAATGCCTTATTGGAGGTAGAAGGAGGAAAAGAGAAGAGCCTGAGCGGGGAGAAGTATTACATTCCGGGGAGTATTCTGGAAATCCAGGTTGACAATTCCAAAGCTATTACCTCCGGAATGGGGACAACTGCAAATGTGCTTTTCAACAACAGCCCGGTATTTAAACTTGCTCCAGATGCAGCCTTGAAAGGAATTAAGCCTCTGGCTTGGTTTGGTACAGAGCCTCCTTTGAAAAGCGGTTGGGCCTGGGGTCAGGAATACCTGAAAAATGGAGTGGCTGCCTTTGAGGCGGACTTCGGGAAAGGGAAGTTTTACGCTTTCGGACCTGAGATTACTTTTCGAGGCCAATCTTATGGGACTTTCAAAATGCTCTTCAACGGGCTTTACAAATAATTGGTCAAAGCCAACAAAAAGACCTCCGATGGGAAGCCATCGAAGGTCTTTTTATTTTATACACCAAACTTTTCTTTTAAATAGCCTAAAGCCATAGAATAAGCCTCTTTAGTTGCTTCTGGATCATACTTCGGGTTGCTTGGATTGGCAAAGCCATGTACTGCGGGGAATATTTTGTAGGTAAGCTTTTTTCCTGCCTTATCCATATTTGCGGCAAATTCTTCAATGATCTCTTTGGAGATGTATTGTTCAGTTGCAAAAAGGCCCAATACATCGGAATTAAGGGTTTTAAGTTTTTCTACATCTCTTACCGGCATGCCGTAATACATTACCGACGCAATATTCTGTTCTCCATTGAGCAAGGCAGATTTCAAAGACCATGCTCCTCCAAAGCACCAGCCTACATTGGCGATTTTTGCATTAGTGCCGGCTAGATTTCTTGCTCCCTGAACAATTAATTCCAGTCTTTCCTCCTTCGCAGATTGCATATACTGACCTGCTTCCTGGGGATTGCTGGTTACTTTTCCGTCATACATATCCAAAGCGATAACATTCACCTTTCCATCCAAGTCCTCATGAAACTTCTCTGCCTGTTGCTTGATTTGATCATTGAGGCCCCACCACTCCTGATAGACAAATAACCATTGATCTGAGTTTCCGTTGGCTTTGATTAGGTATCCTTGGGCAGTATTGCCATCTGCAGTAGGAAAATTGATCATCTCTCCCTGTCCATCAAAGTCAATCTGAATTGGTGAAGGATGAAAAGAAGCAAACCCTGGGGCATTGACAAACTGGGCCATATCATCTGAATAGGAATGGCATATCGTGATGTTCTCAAAAGGGTTTTTGTTCTCTGGAGATGGCTTTGGCTGAAAAAGCCAAGCCCCCAGAAGAAGAATAAGAGATAAGAATGATTTATACATGATATAAGGTTGATTAGATTTACTCAAACAACTTATTCAGGAACATTAGGTTTATTTCGGCTAGCTAAAATCAATATGGATAATTATCAGCATTATTTGGAAGCGGAATTGGGTCTTTGGCTTTATGAGATGAAAAAGCCTCCTGCTCTTTTTAATCGCCTTACCCACGCAGTACAGGGGAAAATCAATGAAATTATCCCCGAAAAAGTACATCGGGCCATTACACTTGCTATTGAAAATATGGTCAAAGCAGTAATAACCGGTTCAGGGTGGGTGGTTCCAAAATACAATGCTGCACTCACTATTCAGGAAAGAGAGAAAAGAATCAGAGAAAGGATCAAATGGTACCGAAACTCGGCTTCGGTGGAGGGCGCTGTCACAGGTGCAGGTGGAATACTGCTTGGATTGGCTGACTTTCCTGCATTTTTGACTATCAAAATGAAAATGCTGTTTGATGTCGCATCACTTTATGGGAAGTCTACCTCAGATCTTCAGGAGAGGTTCTTTATACTCTATTTGTTTCAATTAGCTTTTTCCAGTCAACAACGGAGAAATGATATCATAGGCCTGATTGAAAATTGGGATACCTATAGGAAAGATTTACCCAATAATCTTAACGACTTTGATTGGAAGACTTTTCAATTGGATTATCGTGACTACTTGGATTTAGCCAAATTAGCCCAAATGGTTCCTTTAATTGGAGCTCCGATTGGAGCGGTGGTCAATTATCGATTAACCGAACACTTGGGGAGATTCGCCATGAATGGATACAGGCTTAGGTATAAAGCCGAACTTATAGCCCAAGAAGCAGGAGAAAATGACTAGAAAACCTCAGGAATCGCTATAAAATAAAAAAACCCTGAAATCTTCAGGGTTTCTGTTGATCCACTAGGGCTCGAACCTAGACTCTTCTGAACCAAAATCAGACGTGTTGCCAGTTACACCATGGATCAATTTTTTTGAAGCTCGTGTGCTTCTCTTAAAGTGTCACAAAGGTAGAGTTATGTATTTTTTTTTCCAAGCCATCAACTCAACATTTTTTTAATTTTTGGCTAATTCACTTGCTGTCAATAGATAAAAATTTTGGATGGGAAACTAGATATTAAGGGTTTAATTGAAGAATTTTTTCTTTCGAAATCGATTGAAAATTGCTTTTCTGTTAATTTTCAGATGGTTGTATTGATATAATGAAAATATTTCTATTGTTTTGTTCCATAAATTGAAAACTAATCAACAAAACGATAGTGCTATGAACACTGAAAAAATGGAAAAGGTAATCCCTGCGGTTATCGAAAAGCTGGAAAAAATCAAGAATACTCAATTGGCTTCTGAATTGAGCTGGTGCTGGGTAAGCTTTCAAAATGATCAGAATCCGGTGGGAGTGATTGCTAAGGCTCAGGAAGCGCTTACTGCATTTGCGGATGCGAGAGAGAAAAATGCTAAGGCTGTTGCCAAGAAAATGGTGGATGACCTGCAGAAAGCACTCGCTTGATCCAAATTGGACAAAAAAAGAGGCTCTTCCATTGGAAGAGCCTTTCTTTTTTCAGTGAATTATTCGGCTACTACTACGAATTTCACTTTAGTTTTTACTTCTCTATGCAAATCAACGTCTGCAGTGAAGTCACCTGCACCTTCAACAGGTACTGAAATTGCGATTTTCTTACGGTCAATGTCAAACCCTTGAGATGCCAAGGCATCAGAAATCTGTAGCGTAGTCACCTTACCGAAGATTTTTCCGGAGTCGCCGATTTTAGCTTTGATCTCCAAGGTTACATTTTCCAACTTAGCTGCAATATTTTCAGCTTCAGTTTTGATTTTTTCAGCTTTGTGAGCAGCCTGCTTGATGTTTTCAGCAAGAATCTTCTTGTTGGAGTCTGTGGCTAGCACTGCAAATCCCTGAGGAATGAGGTAGTTTCTTCCGTAGCCAGGCTTTACACTGACCAGGTCGTTTTTATATCCAAGACCTTTGATGTCTGTTTTTAGAATAATATCCATTTGTAATGTTCTTTTTTGATTGAGCGATACAAGACTGAATTATTTCAAACCATCCGTAACGAATGGCAACAAAGCCAAGTGTCTTGCTTTTTTGATAGCCTGAGCTACTTTTCTCTGATACTTTGCAGAGTTTCCGGTCAATCTTCTAGGAAGAATTTTGCCCTGTTCGTTCACAAACTTCAAAAGGAAGTTAGGATCCTTGTAGTCGATATACTTGATACCGTGCTTCTTGAAGCGGCAGTATTTCTTTCTGTTTTCGCCTCTGTTGATGGGTTCGTTTACTAGTGTCATTAGGCTTGCTCCTCCTTAGCTTCAACTTTTTTGTTAAATTCTCCTTTTCTTCTTCTCTCAGAATACACGATTGCGTGCTTGTCTAAGACAGTAGTAAGGAATCTCATTACTTTTTCATCACGTCTGAACTCCAGTTCAAACTTGCGGATTACAGTTGGATCGGCTTTGAACTCAACTAGTACATAAAAACCGGTAGTCTTCTTTTCGATAGGGTAAGCCATCTTTTTCAGACCCCAATTTTCCACATTGATCACGTCTGCCCCCTCTTCTTTTAACAAGTTCACAAACTTGTCGACGGTATCCTTCATCTGAACATCAGACAAAACGGGAGTTAAAATGAATACCGTCTCGTAATTTCTTTGGAACATTTTTTTAATGTGTTTAGGAATTTGAATAAACAGGACGCAAAAGTAGATCAAAAGCGCCTTTATTCCAAACATTTATCAAAATCTCCAGATGGGGAAATGAAAAAAGACCTCAAAAAGAGGTCTTCTACTGATTGTTGTGGTTGGTATGATTTATTTCACGGAGAATGTCTTGGAGCCTGCAAGGTAATTGTCTACGAAGATTCGTACTTGATGGTCGCCACTTAGGTAATCTGAGCCCTTTTCATAATAAAAGACCAATTCCTGATTGGTGTTGTCAAATATCATGTCTTGGTGTAGGGTATAAAACAACTCTTGACCATTGATCATGAAAGTTCCTGAGCCTTTGGCTACATCGAAGATCGCTTGTTCATTTGGATCTAGAAGCTGTACATAGACATTTCTTGGTCCTTTTTCGGCGACTTTGTTGTCAGCCATGGTAAAGCTCACTTTTATTCGCTCGATTTGTCTGTTTCTGAAGTCTTTTGTGGTTTCCACTCGTTCTTTTCCTCGTGAGTTGATCGCGGAGATGGATATATTTTCCACCTTTAGCATAGATGCTACATCCACTTTAGCCTGCAAGTCTTGCTTTTGGATATTGAGCTGAGCTACCTCTTCTTCGATTTCAGCCTGAGTAGTTTTGAGGTCCTGATTTTCAGCAAACAATTGCTGGTTGGCAGCCCGAAGCTCCAGGATTTCCTGATCTTTTTGGGCAATCAGGCCATTAAGGTTATTGATTCTGCTGTTCAGAGCTGCTATTTCGGATGAGCTTCTTTGTCTGGCGCTGTTTCTCTCAGCTATCAGTTGGTCTCTGACCGCTTCCAATGCTTTGACGTCTCCTCCAAGTTTTTCAATTTCCTGGATTCTGAGGTTGAGCTGATAAGTGACCGAATCCAACCTTTGGTTGAGTTCGTTGTTTTCAGTTGACAAAAGAAGAATTTCCTCGGTTTTCTTGGATCTGTCTACATAGTCTGTGTAGAGTTTGATCCCACTGATGATCACTAAAAGCACCAAAACAATGATGATAACATTTTTGCTTTGATCTTTCTTTGAATTGGAATCCTTTTGAAAATTGGTGTCCATTTTAATTTAATTTTAAGGGGCTTATGATATGTTGGAATTAGACGAAAATTTCTGGACGCATCGGTATCTACAGGGGACTACCGGATGGGACATAGGTTCCGTCTCTCCTCCCATTTATCAATATCTTTGCCAAATTGAAAATAAAAATTTGCGGGTTCTCGTTGCAGGTGCTGGAAATGCCTATGAAGTGGCTGCAGCATGGGATTTGGGCTTTCAGAATGTTTTTCTTCTGGATATTTCTCCTAATCCAATTCAAAATTTTCTAAAAAATCATCCTGATTTTCCCGCCTCACAAGTCTTTCAGGAAGACTTTTTCGCCCATCATGGAAGCTATGATCTGATTCTGGAGCAAACTTTCTTTTGTGCCCTGAATCCAGCCTTTAGAAAGGCTTATTTGGAGAAAATGTACAAGTTATTAGTTCCTGGGGGTAAGCTTGTTGGGGTTTTGTTTAATCGACATTTTCCTTTTCCCGGTCCTCCTTTTGGAGGGGAAGAGGAGGAATACAAGGAGCTATTTCAGGAGTGGTTCAAAATAAATACCATTGAACCTTGCTTCAATTCCATCCCTCAAAGGGCAGGATCGGAATTATGGATTAACCTTCAAAAGTCACAAGGATAATATCCGGTGAGTTTTTTCCCCGGGATAATCAAAAAAAAGGATTCCGCATTCATAGAAATCCAAGCTGAGTTTGACTTTGGGATGAGATTTGATTTCCTCCCAAACTGCCTCCATTTCTGAGCTCCAATGAATATCTCCAAGGATACAAATACTCTCTTTTTTAAATTTGGGCAAAAGCCAATTAAAATAGGTTATCGTACCGGAATAGGTATGATTGGCATCAATCAAGGCGAAGTCTACCGCTTCGAGTTGAGAAAGTAGGGGCTCTAAATTGGATTCGATAGGTCCCAAAATGGCCTGAACTTGCTGGGGAAAAGGTTGAAATCGGGCTGCATTCAAGATTTCTGGAGATCCCTCAAAGGTAAATAGTCTGCCTTTGGTCACTTCGGCTAAGTAGCGTGTACTGATCCCCATACAAGTGCCCAATTCGATGACAGTTTGCGACGAAGTCAAATTACAGAAGTACTGATAGACCAGACAAAACTTGGTGCTGCTCGTGGAGTATTGGGTTATTTTTCGGATTTCTCTCGAGGGATTAGGGACTTTTTTCGAACCTGCCCCCAAGTCCAGGACTTGGATTTGATTGGTGTTGTTCAATAGGGTAGACCTAATTTTCTCAATCGGGAGGTTTCCATCCTGATTTTCTTTAAGGTAATTCAATAAGCCCCGATAGATTACAAAAATAAAAGGGGACTGTTGACTATACTGATCTTCTTTTCTCAGCCAATACCTGAGGTAGGACAGCAGAGAAAAAAGAAATGACCTCAAATCAATTATGGAAAATATTGGCAATCAACTGAAATTCGGGAATGGAAACTTCTATTCTTTTTCCATCAAAAAGTTTTTCCATAACATAAATTCCTTTCATTTTTCCCAATCCAGATTTAAGATTGCATCCCGACACATAGGAATGGGTATCACCAGGTTCCAAAATGGGTTGTTGTCCCACTACTCCCATTCCTTCCACGGTCTTGGGATTTTCGGCAGCATCAAAAATTTCCCACTTTCTTGAAATAAGCTGATAGGTATGTTGGCTTTTGTTGGCGATTTCTACCTTGTAGGTGAAAACATAATGATGCTGTTTCGGATTTGAAAATTCAGCTTGATAGGTGATTTCAACGCTAACCTGAATACCTTCTGTTAAAGCTGTTACCATGGCATTACCTATTTATATTAAACAAATTGAGTACAAGATTCAGACATTTCATCCACAAAAACTAATGATGGAAATAAAAATTGAAGATAGTTGGAAAAAAGCATTAAGTAAAGAGTTTCAGCAAGATTACTTCTTTGATTTGGTGGCTTTTGTCAAAGACGAATACAAAGGGGGCAAGGTTTTTCCACCGGGAAAAGAAATTTTTAATGCGTTTTGGCATTGTCCTTTGGAGTCTGTAAAAGTGGTGATCCTGGGTCAGGATCCCTACCACGGACCCGGTCAGGCCCATGGGCTTTCTTTTTCAGTTAAACCGGGAGTGCCTTTTCCTCCCAGTTTGTTAAATATCCTAAAGGAAATCAAGCAGGATTTGGGTAAGGATCTTCCTCCCAATGGGGATTTGACTAGATGGGCAGACCAAGGTGTGTTTTTGCTTAATGCAACGCTGACCGTGAGAGCTCACGAGGCCGGTTCTCATCAAAATAAAGGCTGGGAAACCTTCACAGACGGGGTAATTCGTGTGATCAGTGAGCAGCGGGAAAACGTGGTATTTATGCTGTGGGGAGCCTATGCTCAGAAAAAAAGTCAATTGATTGATTCCAATAAGCACTTGATCTTAAAAGCGCCTCATCCCAGTCCCCTGTCTGCCCATCGCGGATTCTTGGGATGTGGTCATTTTTCGAAGGCGAATGCCTATTTGGATTCAAAAAAAATCCCTGTCATCAATTGGTGACAGGGACTTTTTAGTGGATTAATTGATGCCTTTGAAGAATCTGCTCCAGCGAATTTTGCCAAACATGGACTCATATTTGTCCAAGGAAAGCCACAGGAACCATGCTTTGCCCACAATGTGATCCTCCGGCACAAATCCCCAATACCGGGAATCCAGAGAATCGTGTCGGTTGTCCCCCATCATGAAGTAGTAGTTTTGCTTAAAGGTATATTGATCTACCTTTTGGCCATCGATGAAAAGCTCTCCGTTTTTGACTTCGACGGATTCATGCCCTTCGTATTTTTCAATGGTCATGAAATACTTGGCAACATTGTCTGGGTTCATTTCGAAGGTTTGCCCTTCTCCTGGAACTAGGAGAGGACCGAAATTATCTCTGTTCCAAGAAAAGTCGGTATCGGCAGGAAAAATCCCCTCTTCCCTTTCGCCAGCTGGCATAATCCGTTTGGTGATGGATACTACCACGGGAGAGGATTTCAATCGTTCCACGGTTTGGTCTGTACACCAAATAAGATATCCTGCTCCATTAGAGAATGCCATGAAGCTTTCGGGATTGATTCCATAGTCCTTGAAGAAATCGACAGTCAGAGGTCTGTTGGTGATCAGATCATAGGAGTATTGCATTTCCTCTGGCTGCATGGCCTCGGTGTCATTGACATAAAGATTTCCCTGCCTGAGTTCCAAAATATCACCCGGTATTGCTACTGCCCTCTTGATGTAGTTGGTTTTAAGGTCGTTGGGATATTGAAATTCAACGGGATAGTTGAATACGACAACATCATTTCTTTCCACATCAGAAAACCCAGGAAGTCTATAGTAGGGGAGCTGGATAGCATCAGAATAGGACGGGATCTCAGTCCCCCAGATTTTCTGGTGAGTCAGAGGAACTTGAAGTGGAGTTTTAGGGATGCGTGTCCCATAATGCATTTTGCTCACAAACAGAAAATCACCCACTAGAAGGGATTTCTCCATGGAGGCAGTAGGGATGGTAAAAGGCTCCAGCAATAGCCAACGGATCAAACTGGCAGCCACCACCGCAAAAACCAGTGCATCAAACCACTCTCTTGCAGGGGATTTTTTATTTTTAGTCTTGCTCATATTTCAAATTTAGTTCAAAAGGACAGAAAATCATCCATGGAAAGCACACCTTTTTTGTCTTTGATCCACTCAGCCACCAAAACTGCGCCAAGGGCAAATCCTTTTCGGCTGTGGGCAGTGTGAATCAGCTCAATGGTGTCAATATCAGATGAATACTGAATAATATGGGTACCAGGGGCAGGATCGATCCGTTTGGAGGTGATCGGGATAGACCGTTCGGAATCGGGCGACTGTCCGGTTAGATTCCAAGAACTCTTGCTGCTTATGTTTTCAATGATTCCTTCAGCCAAGGTAATGGCAGTGCCGGATGGGGCGTCTTTTTTCTCTGTGTGATGAATCTCCTCAATGCCAATTTTGTACTCGTTGGCTTCATTCATCAGCTTAGCCAAATAGGCATTGACTTTGAAAAAGATATTGACTCCGATACTGAAGTTGGATGCGTAGAAAAACGCCCCAACGGAGGTATTGGCCATTGCTTCCACTTCTGCCTTTCGCGAGAGCCAACCTGTGGTGCCGGAGACCACCGGTAATCCCCTGTCCAAACCCCATTTGATATTCTCTACTGCAGATTCTGGCTGGCTAAATTCGATGATGGCATCTACCTCTTTTGGGTTGATAGTTTCCAGCTCATCTCTATTTTCCAGATTGATTCTGCCTACTAGTTGGTGACCTCGGGATTCGGCGATTTCGCCGATGATTTTCCCCATTTTCCCGTAGCCTAGAAGTAAAATATTCATTACTTAAATTTTAATTTTAGTGTTAGTCCCATTTGGGTATTGGAAGCTGCAAAAGTTTCCACTTTGGGCTCGATTTTCAAGGCAAGTTCATCGCTGATATCAAATCCCGAAAGATGGGCATCGACATTAGCGTCGATGATATTCAGCGCATAGATTGCCACTAGGAGTAGGATGGTAAAATCCCTGTTTTGTCTCCAGTAGTCTACATTTCTCACCAGGCCATCCCTATTGAGGGAAGGAAATTGAGAATTATCTCCTTCGTCAAAGGCAAATAAGGCTTCTCTGAAAGTCTGATAGCGCTTGTTGTTGTAGCCGATGAAATAGATGTCTGTCATAAATCCTGCATAAAGCAGAGGGACTTTCCAAGCTTTGTTGTTGTAGACCTGACCTGCACCGGGCAAAACTGCCGATAAGATGGTTGCTTTTCTAGGGTTTTTGGGCAAGGACGAATAATCCGGTTTTTCCTCTTCCGGGTTTGATACAGCTTTTTCTTCAGCTGAAGATCTGTCGGCATTTTGTCCATAAGCTGTACTGCTCAGGAAAATGCCCAAAAGTAAAAGCCCCATGAAAATCCACGGGGTTTTTAGGGTAAATACACTATCTTTTTTTGCAAAAGCCAAGCTTAGATGATTTCTAGAATTTCCAAAATCCGATTTAAGTCTGAGGCCGAGTTGAAGGGTATTTTTATTTCCCCTTTGTTTTTCTCGTTGGCCTTCAACGCCACTTTGGTACCAAAGTGAGAAGCCAATCGCTGCTGGATTTTGTTCATTTCATACTTTCGAACAGGGTCTAAGGAGGAAGATTTTTCGGATTTAGGAGATTCTCCGCTGTTCAATGCCTTAACCAAGGCTTCGACCTTTCTTACGCTTAGCTCTTCTTCTACAGCCTTTTTGAAAATAGCAAGTTGCCTATCCACGCTTTCTACATTGATCAAAGCCCGGGCATGGCCCATGCTGAGCTGCTGATCGCGAATAGCTGCCTGAATGGTAGGCGGCAACTTAAGCAACCGTAAGTAGTTGTTTACGGTGGTTCTGTTTTTTCCCACCCGATCTCCCAGTTCTTCCTGCTTCAGATTGCACTCTGCTAAAAGTCTTTGGTAAGAATGAGCAATTTCCAGAGCATTGAGATTCTCTCTTTGGATATTTTCGATCAATGCCATTTCCAGCATTTGCTGGTCATTGGCGGTGCGAACATAGGCTGGTATTTGGGTTAGGCCTGCGATTTTTGAGGCTTGAAATCTCCTTTCTCCCGAGATCAGCTGGTATTCATTGGGAGCTAATTTCCGCACAGTGATCGGTTGAATGATCCCTTGAACCCGAATGGATTCTGCTAATTCTTCTAAAGCTTCCTTGTCGAAATGGGTTCGGGGTTGAAAAGGATTCACTTGGATTTCAGTTAGGGGAATTTCAAAAATCCCTGTTTTTACCACCTCAGGAAGAATTTCCTCTGATTTGTTTTTGGCAGGACTATCCTCCAAGAGAGCTCCCAGACCTCTTCCGAGTGCGTTTTTTCGATTTGGTTTTTGATTGGACATAATTAGTTGCTCACCTTCTGGAGTCCGTTTTTCTTGGCGATTTCCCCCGCTAGATTGAGATAGGCAATGGCGCCTTTTCCATCTGCGTCAAATGCAATCGCCGGCATACCAAAGCTTGGAGCTTCGGAAAGGCGAACGTTTCTCGGGATAATGGTTTCAAACACCATGTTTTTAAAATGAATTTTGACCTCATCGACCACTTGATTTGAAAGTCTCAATCTAACATCATACATAGTCAGCAAGATCCCCTCTATTTCCAAAGACGGATTGAGACGGGTTTGGATTATTTTTATGGTATTCAACAGCTTTCCTAAGCCTTCAAGTGCAAAATATTCACATTGAACTGGAATAATTACCGAATTGGCAGCAGTGAGCGCATTGATCGTAATCAGTCCCAAAGAAGGAGAGCAATCTATGACAATGAAGTCATAGCTGTCCTTTATGGGCTGAATGACCTCCTTCATCTTTTCCTCTCTGTTGTCCATATTGATCATTTCCACTTCGGCACCTACCAAGTCAATATGAGAAGGGACTAGATCCAGATTTTCGATTTCAGTCGAAAGTATGATGTCCTTGACTTCAATTCCATCTACCATGCATTCATAGATGCTGCTGTTGATTTCTTTTGGGTTATGTCCCAGTCCGGAAGTGGTATTGGCCTGAGGATCTGCATCGATCACCAGGGTTTTGTACTCCAATATCGCCAAGCTGGCAGCAAGGTTCATTGCAGTGGTAGTTTTTCCTACCCCGCCTTTTTGGTTGGCGATGGCAATAATTTTTCCCATGGTTTGGTCAGAGGGTATTTTGATTTCAATATTAAACAAAATAAGGTCTTTTCTTAGGTATCTTCTCCCTTTTTTTGGGGAGCGGAAGAAGTGAAACTTTCTTAAATGGGTAACACTCAGTACTTAGTCCACCTGAAGTTTTTCCTCCATTTTTACCAAAGAATGGGCCAAAAAAAGGAGTCTTTTTCAGACTCCTTTTTAATTATTTCTTTTTGTTGGCCTCGGCTGCCTTCATCGCATCTTCCAGTCTTTGCTGGAATTTGGACTTTTTCTTGTTGACGTTTTTCACTTTGTTCTGTTCCACTTTCTCCCGGATTTTAGCATCGTCGACAAATAATTTGATCAATGCCTGCTGTCCAAAGGTGAAAACATTGGAAACGAAATAATAGAAACTCAATCCAGCAGGGTAGGAGTTTAGGATGAACATAAACATTACTGGCATAATGTATCCCAGGTTTTTCATTGGACCGGTTGCCGTGGTCAGCTGATTGTTGAAGTGGGTATAAATAATCTGGGATACGGTCATCAACAAGGTGAACAAGCTGACGTGGGCGCCATAAAACGGTATGGTAAATGGCAGCTTAATGAACTCATCATAGGTCGATAGGTCTTTTGCCCATAGGAAGGATTCCTGGCGGAGCTCGATCGCATTGGGGAAAAAGAAGAACATGGCAAACAAAAACGGCATCTGAAGCAAAAGCGGAAGACAGCCCGAGATGGGACTTACTCCTAGCTGGGAGAAGAGTTTCATCTGTTCCTGCTGCATTTTCGTGGGGTCTTCCCCATATTTTTCCTTCAGTTCATCGATTTCCGGCTTGATGACCCTCATTTTGGCCATTCCTATGTAGGACTTGTAAGTCAGAGGTGAAAGGGCAAGTTTGATGATGAATACGATCAGAATGATGATGATACCATAATTGCTGAAGTATTTCTCCATAAACTCAAACAAGTGCACTACGATGTACTTGTTGACCCAGCTGACGAAAAAGTAACCCATGTCCACATTTTCCTCAAAGCCTTCGGTCACTTGCTTCAAGGTTTTGTATTTGTCCGGACCAAAATAAAAGAAGAAAGAAGATTTTCCGTTTTCAAACGGAATCGCCAAAGAGGCACTCATGGTTCGGACGATAGAACTGTCCGCAGGTGTGCTCTGACTGAGATTTACTTCTTTGAATTCACTGTCAGCAATGATACCAGCTGTAAAGAATCGCTGACTAAAACCAATCCATTTGACTGGTTCGGCCACTGATGCTTCTTCCAGATCATCGCTTAAGCCCAGATTTTCATAGGATCCAGAGCTAAGATAATAATTTACCTGAGACTTTCTTCGGGATTCTGCAAGATCTTTTTCATGTGCTTTCACCTGATCTTCCCATGAAAAGTTCAGAGAATTGCCTGTGAATACGCCTTGAAAGTTCTGTACTTCAAAGGTTTTGTTTACTAGGTATTCTCCTTCTTTTAGGGTGAAAATCTGCCGGATGGTTCCTGACTCTGTGCCTGCCGTAAACGTAAGCCGATTAATTATTCCTTCTTCCGTCTCCTCCTTTTCCAATTTAGGCTGAAAATAGAAGTCAGCCAGGTTCATTTCGCCCATTCTGCTATTCAGCGTCAAGCTCATCTGAGAGCTTTCTTGGTCCAGAAGCAAAAGTGGATTCATTTGCCAATCTTTGAACTCTTTCAGCTCTACTTGCTTGATTTGTGCACCTTTGGTAGAAAAGGTGATTTTTAATTCCGCTGTTTCTAAAATAGCCTCCTGTTCCTCGCCTTGGGTAAGAGTAGCCAAAACTCCAAATCTGGAAAATCGAAGGGAATCCACCTTAGCTGAGGTGTTGGATTCTGCTGCCATTTCTTGTGTCTCAGGTAGTGCTGAAGCCACTTCAGTCGAGGCTATCTCTTGATCGGCAGGCGGAATTTCTGGTCCACTTGCAAAAAAAATCGAATAAATAAGAATGACCGCTGCAAATAAGATCAAGCCGGTCGCTTGGTTTCTATCCATATGTTTGATTTTGTACCTCTACTAGCCGAGGCCTAATTTTTATTTTAACTTTTGGTCGATGGCTGCCTGAATGAATTTGACAAACAAAGGCTGCGGATTCAAAACGGTACTTTTGTACTCCGGATGGAATTGAACGCCGACAAACCATGGATGGTTTTTGAGCTCGACTATTTCCACCAATCCGGTTTCCGGATTTTTTCCTGTTGCAATCATCCCTTTGGATTCGATTTGCTCCAGATAGGCATTGTTAAACTCATATCTATGCCGATGCCGCTCCTGAATTTTTGTTTTTCCGTAGGCTGCAAAAGACTTACTTGATTTTTTGAGGTCGCAAGCATACGAACCCAATCGCATTGTTCCGCCTAATTGATCGATTTTCTTTTGCTCTTCCATAAGGGCAATCACCGGATGAGGCGTATTCGGGTCCATTTCAGTTGAATTTGCTCCTTGTAGTTTGAGGACGTTTCTGGCGAATTCAATGACTGCAACCTGCATACCCAAACAAATCCCGAAGAAGGGCAATTGCTTCTCGCGGGCATATTTGACTGTTTCTACTTTTCCTTCAAAACCCCTCTCTCCAAATCCAGGAGCGACCAAAATCCCATCTAATTCAGATAGTTTGGATTTGATGTTATCCCGATTCAATTCCTCAGAAGAGATCAGTTTAAGATTGACTGCGCATTCGGCAGCAGCCCCTGCATGGGTGAAGGATTCAATAATGGACTTGTAGGAATCCGGCAGGGAAACATATTTTCCAATCAGACCTATAGTGACCTCCTGAGTAGGATTTTTGAGTCTTCCCAAGAAATCCTTCCAGCTTTCCAAATCGATCTCAGATTTAGAAGATAGTTTTAGTTTACTCAGTACACGCTCATCCAGCTTTTCTTTTTTCATCAGAAGAGGCACATCGTAGATGGTTTCTGCATCCATAGCTTCGATGACGCTGTTGAGTTGGACGTTGCAGAAGAGGGCAAGCTTTTTCTTTACCTCCATAGGTAAATGATGCTCTGTCCGGCATACTAAAATGTCCGGCTGAATACCGGCTTCCAACAGCTGCTTGACGGAGTGTTGGGTTGGTTTGGTTTTTAGCTCCTTTGCAGCTTTGAGATAAGGAATCAAAGTCAAGTGAATGACCAGGAAATTTCCCGGACCAAGATCCCATCTGGCTTGCCTGACGGCTTCAATAAAAGGAAGAGACTCGATGTCACCCACACATCCGCCTATTTCGGTGATGACTACATCAAATTTCCCGTCTTGACCCAGTTTGTAAAAGTTTCTCTTGATTTCATCAGTGATATGGGGGATGACTTGGACAGTCTTTCCCAAAAATTCACCTTTTCTTTCTTTAGTGATCACGTTGTTATAGATCCTTCCCGTAGTGATGTTGTTGCTTTGGGCAGTGGAAACATTCAAAAAACGCTCATAATGACCCAAATCCAAATCCGTCTCCGCCCCGTCTTCAGTAACATAGCACTCCCCATGCTCATAGGGATTGAGAGTTCCGGGGTCGATATTGAGGTAGGGATCAAATTTTTGGATGGTGACACTATACCCTCTGGCTTGCAGGAGTTTGCCAAGCGAAGCAGCGATAATTCCTTTTCCTAGAGAGGAGGTCACACCTCCGGTGATAAAGATGTACTTGGTGGATGAGGCCATAAGAAGCTGGGCGGGATGTATTTTGATTGGTTTCTTATGGGGCTCAAAATTAGGGAAATTTCTTGGATGAATAGGGATGACTTTCTGTTTTTTGTGTCAGGCTTCTTCCTTGTTGATGGCGAGAGTCAATTTTTTCACCGGCCTTTATGAAGAGCTCTTGAAAAGAAAATCCAAGCTGAAATAATGTCTGTTTTCTGGTAAAGACCAACCTCAAAAATAGGATTGTAAATCAATTGGGCTCTCAAAGAATATTCATATCAAATTTCTCTCACTTGAGTACTGAACAAGCCTATACTGTTTATTTCTTTTGGTTTGGGACAAAACAGAGACGCCTACATTCACTATATACTTGAGAAGCCGTGTTTGTTCTCCTGAAAGAATGACTGTTAAATTTTAACTTATTTTAAAACTTGTCTTTTTCTTGTCAGGTTTATATTAGTATATTGCATCGGTTTGTTAACTATAAATTTTATCCCAATGAGAGAATTAATAAAAGAGTCAATTATAGACTTAAAGAAGACGGATGGTTTTATCTATGTGACTGCTGAAGGAAAAAAAATTGATTTACATGAAGCAGCTGCCCGAGGTATAGCCGTGACCCCGGTAAATCCTAAGGATGAGGTAATCAAGAAACTGGAAGCTGCTGGTCTTTTTCTTACGGATTCCAAATTTTTGAATGATTTGAATGATCTTATTGCTGAACTTAGTGGCAAAGGTGCATCTAAGTCAAGCGGGAAAAGAAGAAGTTTTTCTGATGCTGAAAAGTCAAAAATCATTGAAGAATGGAAAAAAGTAGAAGCTGCTGGGAAAAAAACCAAGGCTGCTTTTGCTAGAGAGATTGGCGTTGGATATCAGACTTTTATCAATTGGTTGAGAGGGTAATTTTCACATTCGCATAAAAAAAAGGACAACATTTGTGTTGTCCTTTTTTTTATGTTTCGGTTGTATGGTTGGGAGTATTATCTCAAGGAAAGTCGATTTTTTATTTTGGCCAGTTTTATTGAACACAGGTTATGAAACTAGAGAACAGAAGTTGTTTAGTCTTTTGATTTTTCTCTACTTATTCTTTTCTGTTTTATTAATTCATCCTAGGGATTCCAAGGAATAGAAGGTCGAATAGTGTAAGAAATTGTTCCTTGTTTTATTCTTCCTATCCCGATTTATACTGACTATTTTTTAAATACTTGTAAGATTTTTGTTTTTATCGTCTATTGGTTTTCCAAAGGGAGTATTTGCCCAGAAAAAAAATGATTGAGCTTTTTTCAGTATTTCGGACATAAATCCTATGAGGGATTTCAGGATTTTAAAGTGGTGGGCTGGATATTCTGATTATTTTTGTGCCAAAATATCAAGTTTTGGATTATTCAGCTATTGTTAAGTCTTTCAGAGATTCAGGAAAAGTCACCCTTAAAGAAGGGAATTCACACCTCATCCAGTTAATCAAGCCCGAATTATGGGGAAATGGAGAAGGGGCTGATGGAGTATTTCTGCTTTTTGATCTTTTTCAGATTCGTTCAATTTGTGCCTCTTTTTCTGAGGTTTCTTTGGATATCGTTGATTTCACCAGCAAGCCTACCATTTTTCATAGCCCAGTCAGTCCCACTCTGTCTTTTGGCCCGATCCAAAATAGTGAAGTCAAATTTTCCCTGATTAGGGAGCCTCATTGGAACAAATTGTTATTTCAACTTTCCCAACCGGTCGTTGTCCGGATTTTGTCTCAGGGGCAAGCTGATCATCAGGTTTCAGTATTTTTCCCTCTGCTGATGAAAGGGGTAAAAGAAATGTTTCTAGGACCAGAAGGGGAGGTAAAAATTATTAAAGGATGAATTTCAAAAATCATCTGGATAAATATGAGGTCTTCGGCAAAGTAGCTGCAGCGGCCCAAAAGCTTAATCTACCTACCTATGTTGTAGGCGGATATGTTAGGGATTTGATCTTGGGAAGAGAGAGTAAGGACATTGATTTCACTTGTGTGGGAAGCGGAATTACACTCGCGCAGGAGGTTGCCAAAGGTTTTGATGAGCATGTTCCTCTTTCTGTATTTAAAAATTTTGGAACTGCCATGCTCAAGCTTGAAGATTGGGAGTTGGAGTTTGTCGGTGCCAGAAAGGAATCTTATCGCCTGGAATCCAGAAAGCCCATTGTCGAGGATGGTACCTTGATGGAGGATTTGGAGAGGAGAGATTTTACCATCAATTCCATGGCAATTTCTCTCAATGCTCAAGATTACGGAGATTTGGTGGATCCATTGGGAGGAATGGATGACATCAAAAAGAAGAATATCCGAACCCCTCTAGACCCAGCAATCACTTTCTCAGATGACCCTCTCCGAATGATGAGGGCCGTGCGATTTGCCGCTCAACTCAATTTTGACATAGACCCTGATACATTTCTGGCTATTCAGGAATCCGCCCCAAGGCTTACTATTATTTCTGCAGAGCGGATAATTGATGAGCTGAATAAAATCATCAAGACCCCTAAACCTTCTTACGGATTTAAATTGCTTTTTGCCTCTGGACTTCTTTCTGAGTTTTTTCCAGAGATGGTGGAGCTACAGGGAGTGGATTCGGTAGATGATAAGTCTCATAAGGATAATTTCTACCATACCCTACAGGTCTTGGACAATGTTTGTCAGGTCTCAGATGACCTGTGGCTCCGGTGGGCTGCTATCCTTCATGATATAGCCAAGCCAGCCACCAAGCGGTTCAACCCAAAAGTGGGCTGGACTTTTCATGGACATGAAGACAAAGGAGCCAGAATGACTCCTTCGATTTTCAGAAGGTTGAAACTACCGATGGATGAGCGGATGAAGTATGTTCAGAAATTGGTCAGACTTCACCTTCGGCCAATTGCTTTGGTAAAAGATGAAGTGACTGATTCTGCCCTGCGAAGGCTGCTCTTTGATGCTGGAGATGATATTGATGACCTGATGAAGCTTTGCCGGGCAGATATTACTTCCAAAAACAACAAAAAGGTGAAGCGCTACCTGGAGAATTTCGATAAGGTAGAGATCAAATTAAAAGAAGTGGAGGAAAAAGATCAGGTCAGGAACTTCCAACCCCCTGTCAGCGGGGAAGAAATCATGGAAATTTTTGGGATTCCTCCATCCAAAGTAATCGGTGAAATTAAAGAAGAGATTAAAGAGGCTATATTGGAAGGCAAAATCGGGAATCATCCCGATGAGGCCAGAAAACTCATGTATGACATTGCCCGTGAAAAAGGCTTATACCCTAAAAACTAATAAAATTTCAACTACCAAAAAGTAAATCTTTCCTATGAAAAGAATTCTGTTTGCCTTGCTGATCATCCTTTGCAGCGGCAGCCTGTTTGCTCAGACCAATGATTCCATTCCGAGATTGGATGCCAAAACCAAAAATGCGCTGAATGCTATCGATCAAATTGCCTATCAGATGGCTTTGAGATATAATGACCGAGCTATGGCAAAGTCAAAATTATATGATCTGATGTCCAGAAATCCTGATGATATACGATACATGGAGGCATTGACCAGCCTATACTTTGAAGCAGGTCAGACGGCTTCTGCTGCTTTGGTAGCGTTGGATATTTTGGAGTTGAATGATAAAAGTATCGGAGCATTGGAAATTGCCGCCTATTCTCTTGAGCAGTTGGGCGCTTTGGATCGGGCATTGCCTCAATACGAAAGTCTATACCTACTTACTGGAGATAATTTCAGTCTATACAAATCAGCATACCTTCAATATAGCCTAAAGCGTTACGAGGAAGCTATCAATTCGGTCAATATGCTTGTAAAAAATGCCAAAGCCGATGAAAAAATCGGATTCCCGATTTCTGAAACTGAAACTCAGGAAGTAGCGATCAAAGCTGCGGCATTAAACCTGAAGGGATTGATCTTCCAAGATCAAAACTCGATGGCAGAGGCTAAAGCAGCTTTTCAAGAGGCGATTTCTTTAGATCCTAACTTTCAGCAGGCTCAAGAAAACCTGAAGAAAGTCAACTAATCGGATTACCAAACGGCAAGAAAGGCTTAAGAGGCATAGATTGGCTCTTGAGCCTTTTTGTTTTTCCGGAAAACCATTCCGTTTTTCCTTAAGGTTGGCTTTTGATTAAGTTTGATGGGTAGGTTGCTCGCTTTGCAAATATTGGTTAGTTTTCCTTGATCATCCTTTCTTTATTTCACACATGAATTCAAAATCGAAATTCCTTCTGATTTTCTTACTGAGCTGTTTTTTCCATAAGGGAATAGCCCAAGAAGGGCTTTCCTACCGAGCTCCTCAATTTCATTTTGACTGGTCCAAACCTTCTCCTTATCCGGATCGAATTGTAGTTAGTTTTGGTGAAAACCCGAGCAAGGAGGCGAGCGTGACCTGGAGAACAGACAGCACTGTCTCTCAGGGGTATGCAGAAATTGCTTTGGCAACTGCAGCTCCCAAGTTTTGGAAAACCGGAAAAAATCTGGAAGCAAGGTTAGAGGTTTTGGACGCGCTTTCGATTCCGGAAGCCAACGTATATGCGCATTACCATTCTGTTTCATTTACAGATCTATTGCCGGATCAGGTATATGCCTATCGGGTAGGGGATGGGGAGCGATGGAGTGAATGGTTTCAGTTCAGGACAGCATCAGAAGAAGCGGATCAGAAATTCTCTTTTCTCTATGTAGGAGATGCCCAAAATTACGTCCTTGAGCTTTGGTCCAGGCTAATTCGGGAAGGATTTAGGACAGCCCCGGATGCCCGTTTTTTCATTCATGCAGGAGACTTGATCAATAGTGCCCATAGAGAGCAGGAGTGGCATGAGTGGTTTACAGCAGGCGGATTTATTCACAGTATGATTCCATCCATGCCTGTTCCCGGAAATCATGAGTACCGGGCTAAAAACCAAGAGGAAGTGACGCGAAAGGAGAGAAGTCTCTCGGTACAGTGGAGGCCTCAATTCACTTTGCCGCTCAATGGTCCCAAAGGCTTGGAGGAAACAGTCTATTTCATGGATTATCAGGATGTGAGAATGATATTTTTGGATTCAAACAGAGACCAGGTAATTCAAGCTGACTGGCTTGAAGGAGTTTTAAAGGATAATCCAAAAAAATGGACGATAGTTACCTATCACCATCCACTTTTCTCAGCCTCCAACGGGAGAGACAATGAGGAATTGAGGATGTTGTGGAAGCCCATTTTTGATAAATATCGGGTTGATCTTGCCCTCCAAGGTCATGACCATGCCTATGCAAGAGGTAGAGTTTCTCCCGGAGAAAATGTGATGAATGGGATGAACCTCAGGGATCAGACAGGAACGGTATACGTGGTGAGTGTAAGTGGAGGAAAAATGTATGATATCGGGGATGATTGGAGTGCTAAAGGAGGACAGCGTGATCGAATAGGGGAAAATACCCAGCTATTCCAAGTCATTTCGGTGGAAGGGGAACGGTTAAAATTCGAATCCTACACTGCTATTGGCGAGCTTTATGATGCATTCGAGCTGGTTAAGGGCGAAAATGGGATCAACCAATTTATCGAACTCCGGGTAAATGCAGTGCCTGAAAAGACACATTCCAATACCATTCCCTACAAAGACTGATCTGGGAATAAATAAAAGGCGAGAAGCGTAGTGACTAAGGAAAGTAGCAGACTGAATCCCATAATTTTCAGATAATTTGTTTGCCAATGCTTCCCGTTTCCGCCTGCTTCAATGATGAGTTTCCTCATGGGACGTATGGAAAGCTGAACCAAGGCAAGACTTCCTAGAAAGTAAACCATGAACAGTAGCGAGAAGGTTGCTATTTTTTCCATGAGGGAAGATAATTCTTAACCGAGGTTTTCAATAATAAATCATTGAAAATTAACCTAATGATAACAAAAAAGAGGCGGTCTTTTTCGGCCGCCTCTATTCTTTATCAAGCTTTATCTTACAGCAATTGGGTCAGGATTCCCATCCGGATCTCCATTTACGGTTCCATCAGTGTTGATATTGCCAAGTAGAAGGATTCCAGCTATATGCGGAGTGGCCATGGAGGTGCCACTGATGGTGTTGTATCCTCCGCCTTTCCAAGTGGATTGGATGCTTACGCCAGGTGCGCAATAGTCGACAGGTGGATTTCCAAAGTTGGAAAATGAGGCCCAAGAATCAGAGCTGTTCATCGCAGAAATGGTGTATACATTGGCTCCATTTGCACTGCCTGGAGAAACGTTATTGGTGTTTTGAGACTCATTTCCTGCGGCAAGGGCAAACTTGATTCCATTGGAAGCAGCTGCCACGACTGCATCATTGACAGCTTGGGAAAAAGGTCCGCCAAGGCTCATATTGGCTACATCACCTGAATTGCCCGTTGCTCCTACGAAGTTAATCCCTGCGATTACTCCGGAGTAGGAACCAGAACCTGTAGCTCCCAAAACTTTGATCGGAACCACCTGAGCTCCTGCTGCCACTCCTACTACACCAACAGAGTTATTTTTTGCAGCAATTGTACCGGCCACATGTGTGCCATGACCATTTCCATCATCCAGGGATCTGCTATCTTTTCCGGAGGTAAAGGCATTAAATCCTGCACCTGCATTGACATTTAGATCAGGATGATCCAAGTCAATTCCTGAATCCAAAATGTAAGCTTTTTTGCTTCCCGTGTAATTTACAGCACCCCCAATTCGAGTGATTCCCCAAGGAGTGGTTTGTCCTACTGTACCACCCCCACCCCCGGGCCTTCCTTTTTGGGCGATTCCCATGATTCGGTCAGGCTCGATGTAGCTTACAGCCGGATCATTGGCTAAGGCTTTGAGCTGCTCATCCGAAAGGGAAATGGAAAATCCTTCGATAGTATTTCCATAAACCTGATCTAGATTGGCATCTGCTATTCTATACTTAGCAAGGAGAGACCCCGCAGCCTTTCTCATGGAGGACTGTATTTCCTCATACCCCATGGATTTTCTTAAACTCAATCCGGTTGGCTTGAGCACGACGATGTATTTACCCGGAATGATGTCTCCGTTGGTAAATTTGATCACCGCCAATTCGCTGCTAGCATCAACGGGGAGGTTTTCTTCCTGCTGACAGGAAAAAAGCGCAGCTCCAATAAGTGAAGCAAAGGCTAAGTGTTTTAATTGATTTGGGAATGAAGATTTTTTCATAAAGATAATTTGGTTGAGTGGTTTTATTTATAAATATAATTTTGGAATGTAATTAAAAATAAAAATGAATCAAACAAAAAAAGCTGTCCACAAGTGAACAGCTTTTTTCATCCTATTAGCTTCGGTTTTACTTCTCTGAAATTCGGGATTGGATCAATTCGCGAATAGGCTTTTGAATCTGAGGGTCGTCCTCTATCAGATTTCCAAACCGAACTTTGCCTTCCAGTGTGCTTCCTACATCCACTCGATCTAGCTTTTGGACTCTCGCGCCTGAAGCCACCCCTGTAATACGCTCTATTGCGGTTCTCAAAAGCAATTCATTGATATCTCCAAGTGGTCTCAATCTTTCTGAAGATTCCAGGGCTTCCACATTCGGTCCAAATCCATTGATGTAATCTGATTGATCTAGACTGTTGAAACTTCTGGTTACAATGGGAAGCATTCCGTATTTATTTTCGGGATTGTCTTCATCTTCAAAGGGAATCGACCCCACATTTTTTCCAGTCGTCGTAGCACCGATCAAGAATACATCCATGTACGGTCTAAGGCCGTTGATGATGAGCTCTGATGCAGATGCAGTTCTTCGTGAGGTCAGAATATAAACCCGGTTGTTTTCAAGGATCTGTCCCAAGTTTTGCGATTTGTTTCTGAAGGTAGTTTGCACGTTTTTCAGCTCGTCAAACTGCATCAGGAAGCTGTTGTATTTGGTTTTTGAAAATACATCCTTGTCTGTGACTCCAGGTGCAATCAGACTTGCCAGATTAACGGCTGAGGATACAAAACCACCTCCATTGTATCTAAAATCCACAATCAGATTGTTGATTCCCTCACTTTTTAACTTCGCAAAAATCTGATCCATTTGAGTGTCGTATTCCGTGCTTCCGCTGCCTGGGCCCGGCGCGAAGAAATGGTAAATCACATAACCGATCTTTTTATCCCCAATAGTGTAAACTGTATCCAGGAAATTGGGGTTTTCTGCAAGTTGAACAGGCACTAAAGAAACTTCCGCTTGTGGAACAAATCCACCCTCAGCCTCGCTGAATCGAATAAAATTCAGTGAATGTGGCTGGTCAATATCTCCCAATACCGTCTGGTAATTGTCCAATGTCATCTGTGTCCCATTGATGCGGGTGATAATATCTCCTCGAAGAAGACCGACATTGGATGCGGGACTGTTTTTCTTGATGTAGGAAATTTCTGCAATCACGTTGTTGTTGCTGGAGCTTTCTCTGTAGAGAGTAAATTCATACCCAGCCTCCAAAGAAACCCCACCAAGAGAATTGATCAATTCCTGATAATCAGGATAAATCGCAGAAAAACGATCTGTTGGACGATTAAGAAGTGATTCGAAATAATCTTCTGGCGCAGAAGTATTGGCTACGGGAGTTTTCATTTCTGCGAGCCATAAGTACACTTCATCCATTACAGCCTTAATCCACCCATTGATGGCTATATTCGGATTTTCGGGTTCTTCAATTACCGGCTCAGTATCCTCTTCGTCTTTACAAGAAGAAGCGCCGAATGCGACTAGTGCTACAAGTAGCAGTTTGAGGAGAAGTTTACTTTTCATTAGAGTACTAATTAATATTTCGATAACGTCTTGAGGTACTGGCTTGTTTCTTTTTTGAAAAAAAAGCCTGATCTCAAAAAGATGAACCTAGAGAAACGTCGTGGAGCTGACTGTCCAGTAGTTTGCCTTTTTCGCATTTAAGGACTCGATATGGAAATTTCCGCAGCAATTCATGGTTGTGAGTAGCCATTAGAATGGCGGTGCCTTTTTTATTGATATCCTGAAAAAGCTTGAAAATTTCATCAGCCACATCCGGATCTAGATTCCCTGTAGGTTCGTCAGCCAACAAGATGGATGGCTCATTGAGTAGGGCTCGTGCTATTACCACTCTTTGCTGCTCGCCTCCGGAAAGTTGGTGAGGCATTTTCATCAGAGAATCTATCAGACCTACCTGAATTAAGACTTCGCTGATCCGCTCTTTGATCTTTACCTTGTCCGTCCAGCCTGTAGCCCGGAGTACAAATGAGAGGTTTTCACTCACATTTCTGTCATAGAAAAGCTGAAAATCCTGGAAGATGATCCCTATTTTCCTTCGGAGAAAAGGGATCTCCGAATTCTTGATTTTTTGTAAGTGAAATCCTACCACCTCACCAAGTCCGGCCCGAAGGGGCAAATCCGCATAGAGGGTTTTCAGCAAGGAACTCTTGCCGCTGCCTGTCCTGCCGATCAAGAATACAAATTCGTGCTTTTCTACAGCAAAATTCACCTCATTCAGCACCGGAGATTCACCTTGGAAAATGGTGGCTCCCGTCATCTGCAATACAGGCTGAGTACTAAAATCCATATTATAATTCCAGTTTTTGAAGTTTTCCGAAAGGCAATTCTCTGATCAATTCTTCCAGCTCCTCTTCCTTGCCTTCCAAACCGAATTTTTCCATGTTTTTCATGGGTCTATCCGCACGGAAATAGGCGACCAATACGAAGTTTTCATCCCGGATTTGGATGTAGTCCGGGATTTTGGCCTTGCCTTTTACTTTGATTATATACATGATTAGACTTCGGTATGAGGATTAACGATCGGCCTCCGGGAATTATTTGGAAGCTGCCTTGGCGTGGTCAGCCAAAAACTGAGCCAGTCCGGAATCGGTAAGCGGGTGTTTAAGCAATCCGGTAATCACTTTCAGCGGGCAAGTCACCACGTCGGCACCGATTTCTGCACACTTGATCAAATGCATGGTGTGACGGATAGAGGCAGCCAAGACCTCGGTTTCGAATCCATAATTGCCATAGATATGAACGATCTGACCGATCAGTTCCAAGCCATCGTAAGAAATATCATCCAGTCTTCCGATAAAAGGGGATAGATAGGTTGCTCCTGCTTTGGCAGCCAAAATGGCTTGTCCAGGAGAAAATACCAAGGTGCAGTTGGTACGGATACCCTCGCTGTGGAAATATTTGATGGCTTTGATTCCATCTTTGATCATGGGGATTTTTACCACGATTTTGTCATCGATCTTGGCCAGTTCTTTTCCTTCCTTGATCATTCCATCAAAGTCCGTAGAAATGACCTCAGCGCTTACTTTGTCATCTACGATATCACAGATGGCCTTATAGTGGGCTCTTACATTGGCATCACCGCTAATGCCTTCTTTCGCCATGAGAGAAGGGTTGGTAGTCACTCCGTCCAAAATGCCCATGTCGTAGGCTTCTCGGATTTCAGCCAGATTGGCTGTGTCAATAAAGAATTTCATGGAAATAGGATTTAATAGTAAGAAAATTCAGGGTCGAAAGATCAAAATTCGATCTGGACAAAGTTAGAAGATAATTCAGGAATCGGAATCTTCGGGAAAAGCTATTCGGGAAAATTAGGGCAAAAAAAGAAGCGGCATCGCACCGCTACAACCGCCTACCCTTGCTTCCTTCCGGACCTGGGGGATTCAGCAGGAGCTGGTCGTGCCGCTAGGCCACAAAGGTAAGGTAAAAATGACTCACAGCAATATGTTTTTCAAAATTCAAGGCTATCTACCTTGGATTCAAGTGGAAAAAGTAAATCCGGAGCCTTTTGACTCCGGATTTGTCAGTTTAGTTATAAAGCCTGAATAGACCTGTAGCCTTCATTGGACTTATCCCAGCTTAGCCAGGCTTTCCTCCAATGCTTTGATTTTAGCTTCTGCGTCGGCTTGTTTTTTCTTTTCCATTTCCACCACCTGAGCTGGGGCACCGGATACAAAGCGCTCGTTACTCAATTTTTTCATGACAGAATTCAAGAAGCCCCGGGTGTACTCCAGTTCCTTTTGGAGATTGGATTTTTCTTCTTCAATATCAATGGATTCTCCCATAGGAACAAAGCACTCGTCCGCTTTGACCACAAAACTCATGGCATTGTCCACGTTCTCGGCAAATGATAAAGAGGAAAGGTTTGCCAACTTGACCAAAACGTCTTCAAAGCGGGAGTATAGCCCTTCATTTTTTGTATTTATGGTCAAGTCGAGGGCTTCTTTTGGGGACATCCCTTTTGATGCTCTGAGATTTCTCACCTGGGAAACCACCTCAAAGACCTGAGCCGCCTCTTCGATGATCTTGGGGTCAAAGCCTTTTTGCTTTGGCCAAGTGGCCAAAATCAAAGACTCTTGCACGTTTCTTTCTTTGATCAAATGCCAGATTTCTTCGGAAATAAATGGCATAAAAGGATGCAAGAGCTTAAGAATACCTTCGAAGAATTCTATAGTCTTGTCATACGTAGCCTGATCTATCGGCTGCTGATACCCGGGCTTGATCATTTCTAGATACCAGGAGCAGAAATCGTCCCACACCAATTTGTAGGTAGACATCAATGCATCCGATATCCTGAATTTTTCGAAATGATCATTGATTTCGGTTAAGCCTTGATTGAATCGATTTTCAAACCATTCCAAACTTGCGGCATTTCCAGAACCGTCCAAATTAGGGTCAATTTCCCAGCCTTGAACCAATCGGAAGGCATTCCAGATTTTGTTGGAAAAGTTTCGGCCTTGTTCAACCAGTTTTTCATCAAAGGGAAGATCATTTCCGGCAGGGGAGGAGAAGAGCATTCCTGTCCTTACCCCGTCGGCTCCGTATTGAGCGATCAGGTCTAGCGGGTCTGGCGAATTACCCAGAGACTTGGACATCTTTCGACCCAACTTGTCCCGTACAATTCCAGTCAGGTATACATTTTTGAAGGGTTTTTCTCCCAAGTATTCGTAGCCGGCAATGATCATTCTGGCTACCCAGAAAAACAAAATCTCAGGAGCAGTCACCAGATCATTGGTTGGATAGTAGTACTTCAGGTCCTCATTGGGCTTGCCTGTGGAGAAAACATCGGTATCAAAAACCGATATCGGCCACAGCCAAGAGCTAAACCAAGTATCCAACACGTCTTCGTCTTGCTTGATATCAGCCAGTGTCCAACTTGCTCCGAATCTTGCATTGGCATCTGCCAACGCTTCTTCTGCTGTTTTTGCTACGACAAATTCCCCATTGGGCAAATAGAAGGCTGGAATCCGATGTCCCCACCAGAGTTGGCGGGAAATACACCAATCGCGTACATTTTCCATCCATACCCGGTACATGTTTTTGAACTTTGGTGGATGAAGCTGGATCACATCTTCCATTACCGAGGTAAAGGCTGGCTTGGTGATTTCATCCATTTTCAGGAACCACTGCAGGGAAAGCTTGGGTTCGATTACCGCGTCGGTTCGCTCAGAGTGACCTACATTAGACTTGTAATCTTCAATTTTTTCGAGTTGACCTGCTTCATCCAAGAGTTTTCCGATTTTTTTGCGTGCGATGAATCGGTCTTCACCTACCAGAATTTGAGCCTTCTCATTCAAGGTTCCATTGTCATTTAGAATATCGATGACCTCTAGCTTATGCTTGATTCCAAGCTCATAGTCATTGATATCATGCGCAGGAGTCACTTTCAAGCACCCTGTTCCAAATTCCATATCCACGTATTCATCTTCGATGATCGGAATGGCCCGATTGATCAAAGGAATAATTGCTTTTTTACCTTTTAGGTGGGTAAATCGAGGGTCATTGGGATTGATGCAGATTGCCACGTCAGCCATGATGGTCTCAGGACGTGTGGTTGCAATAGTCAAAAACTCATCAGTTGTTCCTTCGATTTGGTACTTGATGTAGTAGAGCTTGGAGGAAATTTCCTTCATGATCACCTCATCATCGGAAAGTGCAGTTTGACCCTTTGGATCCCAGTTGACCATTCGGATGCCACGGTAGATTTTCCCTTTTTTGTACAAATCCACAAAAACTGAAATCACCGCATCGCTCAATCCCGAATCCATGGTAAAAGCTGTCCGGTCCCAATCGCAGGAAGCTCCTAGCTTTTTTAGCTGCTCCAGGATGATTCCTCCATATTTTTCTTTCCATTCCCAGGCATGCTTTAGAAATTCCTTTCTGGAAATGTCTTTTTTGTCGATACCACGCTCTTTCAGCAGTTGAACCACCTTGGTTTCGGTGGCAATAGATGCATGGTCAGTACCCGGAACCCAGCAGGCGTTTTTGCCCTGCATTCGGGCACGGCGAATGAGTACGTCTTGGATGGTATTGTTCAGCATATGGCCCATGTGGAGCACGCCGGTGACGTTTGGCGGAGGAATGACGATAGTGTACGGTTCCTTGCTGTGGTCGATTTGGGAGGAAAAGAGCTTATGCTCCATCCAGTAGGCGTACCATTTGGCCTCGGCGGCTGCCGGTTCGTATTTGCTGGCAATAGACATACTCTGGGATGTGTTTTTTTAGAAGGGGCAAAAATAGGGGAAAAAGCCCAAAAGGCCTTGGTAGAATTGGGAGATTTGGTTTTAGAAAAGAAGCGCAAAGTAGTTAGGAATTAAACTTTCCCCTTTTGCAGAACCGGTTTAAATTTTTGGAAAAGCAAAAAAAGACCGACAATGTTGCCGGTCTATTTGATTTAATTGAATAGAGGATTAGTTCCCTGAATATTCATCCCAGTTTAGTTCAGCCTGTGGATGAGGGAACTGGGTGAAAATGGCTCCACCATCATAGCTGGTAGGAATTTCGGATAGCTTACCATAGCGGCGGGCATCAATCCATCGGTGGCCCCAAGGTTCAGCCCAAAGCGAATATCTTCTTTGATAAAGGATCTCGTCAATAAGCGCTTCGGTCGTGGTGGCACCAGTATAATCGCCGATACCGGCTGCATTTCTGATGATATTGATGGCTTCCACAGCCAATGCAGGTTGATTGAGGTTGGCGTGAGCTTCAGCCTTCAGCAGAATCAATTCTTCATTTCGGATGAATGGAATAGACACCGTATTGGAAGCCCAGCGAGCATCCTGATGGGTACCTACCAAAGCTCCTGCATCGGTGGTCACTGTCACCGGAGTGGTTCTTTCAAAGAACTTATTCTGAACTCTCAAATCTCCCGGAGTCGCATCATCCAAAACGGAAGGATGAACCACGATGATGGTGTTGATTGCTGCGTCTGGAATATAGAACAGCGGATTGAAGATGTCTGGAGCAGCACCATATGGGTGGGATGGACCGAGTTGCAAAGGACCACCCAAATTCATAAAGGACTGATCCAAAGCCGACAATACACCCTGCCAATCCTTTCTATACGCATTGAGACGGGCTGTGATTGCTCGGTTGACTTGTCGTAATCCGGCAATCGTATTGAATCCGGCAAATCCACGGGTCAAAGTGAAAGGGAAATTTCCTGAACCGGCAGCCGCCAAATCCGCATCCCCTGCATCCAAAATACCCTTGATGACATCCAATGCCTGAGCATATGGAACAAATGGTCCCGGATTCAATGGATCAGCTACATCCACCCGGATTCCGTTTTCATAGACGAAATTGGCAGGAATCATAAGCTGATATCCTTGGATGGTTTTTGCGAAGCCATTCACCGCACTTTTGGAAGTTTCGGGAATTAGATTGGTGTTTTGAGCAGCCAATATCAATACGTCGGCCTGCTTAATTGCCTGATAAGGGGACGCCCAAGATCCGCCTCCTGTACTGCCAAATCCGAAATAAGACCGGTCAGGTACTCTTCCGTTTTGTCCCAGCCAATCCGTTTGGAATCGCGGGTCAGATGCATTGAGGTACCAAATTTCCCTTCCGAAGGTATTCCACGCCTGAGAGATATTGGTTACGTAACCTCTATGACGGGATTCGAGTCCAGTGATCAAAAACTGAATCTGCTGAGGGGTAGCATCATTCGCTACTGAACCCACAGAAGGGTTGTTTGGATCTTGGACATCATCGAGTTGCAGCGGATTACAGCTTGCAAGTACTGCGGCCGTAATCAATGCTGAAGCAAAGTATTTTTTTACATTTTTCATGATTATGCCGATTTAGAAGTCAATAGTTAAGTGAAAGAATACTCTACGAGGTGTAGGGTATGGAGCAATGTCCACGTTGTTTGCGATGGCCTGAGCACCAAAAGTGGAGGTTTCAGGATCATATCCTTGGTAGTCTGTGAACAAGAAGGCATTGTTGACTGAGGTGCCCACTTTCAGATTTTGGACTGTATTGCTAAACCAGCTGTTTAGCGTAGTTCTTGGAACGGTGTAGTATAAACCGATTTCTCTGATTTTGACAAAAGAAGCGTCCTGTACCCATCGGCCCGCATTGTTGTGTGGCGCTGGTGGTCTTTGTCTACCGTTTGGAATTCCGTCTCCGTTGTCATCGTCAAACCATCCGTTGGTAGTTCCTCCACCGTCTGTAAGGAAAGAGGTCAGGTTGATGTTGTCGCCCCCTTTTTTCCAGTCGATCAGGAAGGAAAGTTCCAATCCTTTAAACAAACTCAAAGTATTATAGAAGGACATGTTGAAATCCGGCTGGGCATCTCCCCAGAAGGTGAATCCTCCAGGATTGTCAGCATTGGCTGGTGATCCTACGATAGTAGTCGGAGAGTACCCTTCTGCATAAAGGAAGGTCCCTAACCCAGATCCAAATGCGCCAGCGATATAAGTAGGAATTCCCAAACGGGTCATCAAGAGGTCATTTTTCCAAAACATCACTCGGCTAAACCAACGGAAATTGGCTGATTCGATAGGAGTACCGGAGATAGAAAGTTCTATCCCTCGATTTTCCAGTTCAGCTTCGTTGCTAGGTGTTGTATTCACCCCCGTAGAAGGAGATAGATTGAGGTTTTGGATATTGTTCTGAGTGGACTTGATGTAGTAAGTGGCTTCCACACTTAATCGGTTGTTGAAAAAACCAGCATCCACGCCAAATTCCAATTCACGAGCAGTCTCTGGCAAAATCAGTGTATTCCCGATTTGAGTACTTACAACAGACCCCAACAAGCCTCCGATATTTGTTCCTCCCAGCGGAGTAAATGTAGCTCCAAAATTCACCGGGCCGGCTGTTTCCCCATAAGCTACTCTGGGCTTGAGTTGGTTCATAAAGCCTACATTCCAGAAGTCAAAATTGGCCAAGTTGAAGGCAACGGATGCTCTTGGAAAAGAATAGAATTTATTTGGGTCTCCGTTCAGTGTGGATTTGTCCCATCGAATACCTACCGTACCGATAATCTTATCTTCCCAGTTTACTTCCTGCTGTGCAAAAATCCCAGCATCCTGAATTTTACTGTTGAATTCGGAATTGATTTCCTGAATTGCGGCTTGCTGAAGGTTGGTTTGGCCCGGAACTAGACCCCGTCCTCGGTTGAAAATGGAGCTGTTTTCGAAGTCCAGTCTTACCAAACCTGCTGAAGTATTCATGTTTACCGAACCCAAATTCCAATTGTAAACCAAAGCAGCCTGGAAGTTGGTATTGAAGCTTTCCTGATTTCCTTTGAAGATATCACCTGGATTAGCCTGTCCTCTTTGGAATTGAAGGAATTCAGGAAGATAAATCAAGGTGCTGTTTTGGAGATAATCCAAACCTCCGGAGATCTGAGCCTTCAGGAAGCTGTTGTTTGTTTTCAACAGGTCCACATCCAAAGTAAAGGATTGGATAAATCGGTTGACCAAGGAGTTGTTTACCGCATTATCGGTTACAGCAACTGGATTTTCAGAGAAATAAGGATTTACCGGATAGGTTCCGTCCGCATTTCTCCTCAAATCAAAATAATTTGGCACATAAGCAATGGAATAGCCTATGGAAGCTCCGGTATTGTTTTGGTTTCCGGTAAAGCCTCGGTCGGTATTGGATCGGATGTAGTTTGAAGAAACTCCCAATCGGATGCCATTGGTGATTTTATGGTCGATGTTAGCCCGGATTGAGTATCGGTCAAACCCTGTGTTTCTTACCGTTCCATCCTCGTTGGTGATGTTACCAGATACAAAAAACTTGGTTTTTTCATTACCTCCAGAGACATTCAGACGCGTGTTAAGAAGAGTTGCTTGATTGTTATAAAAGAAATCTTCATAATCCACGAAAGTCCCGCTTGCCTGTGCCGCTCGGAATCTTTCCAATTCAAGAGGTCTTCTGGCTTCAGGAAAGAAGAAGTTGATTTTTTCTTCACTCCAATCATCCACTCCGAGCAGACGAAGAGGCTGTGCAAATCCGATATCCTGGGATAGTGAGACCGTTGTTCTTCCTTCTTGACCTCTTTTGGTAGTGATGATGATTACCCCAGCATTGGCGCGAGTACCATAGATGGCGGCAGCAGATGGGCCTTTCAGAATTTCGATAGTTTCGATATCCGCAGGGTTGATGTCAGCAAGTCGGTTGGAGCCGTCATCCTGATTGCTTCCGCCGGCTCCGGTCACGCTAGCTCTACCAGTTCTTTGAGAGGCATTGCTGATGTAGACACCATCGACGATGATCAGGGGCTGCGAAGCTCCGGTCAAACTGGAAATCCCTCTCAGCTGGATAGAGATGCCCCCACCTGGTGCACCGCCATTGGATCGGATGGTGGCTCCGGGTACCTTTCCGTAAAGCGCCCCATCCGTAGTCTGAATTGTAGTTGTTCCCAAGAGCTCTTTAGAGGAAACTGAAGTTACAGCATTGGCGAGGTTACTTCTTTTCACGGAAGTAGCCAAGCCGGTTACTACTACTTCTTCCAGGTTGGTCGCATCCTGTTTTAGCTGGATGTTGAGAATGCTGACTCCCGGGGCTACATCCACGTTTTGAGTCAGATAGCCAATGGAAGAAAAGATCAAGCGAGTTCCCTCATTGGTAGGGATCGTGATCGAAAAACCACCGTCCAGGTCAGTGATAGTCCCTGTGGTGGTTCCTTGAAGCAAAATACTGGCGCCAATCAATGGCTCGCCGGTACGCTCGTCCGTGACCTTGCCTGTGACGGTGTACTGAGCCCAAGCCCAGCCCACAGAACCCCAGAGCAAGGCCAGGGTGAGTAAGGTTTTGTAAAATTTGAACATATGGTTAAGATTATGTTGGTTATATCCGAATTTCTTAAAAATTCTTTAATCCTCGTGAGTTTTAGAATAATTCCAGAAAAAAAAATGATAAACGGAAAGTATTTACTTCGATAAGAAAAATTTAAAGAATTATTTAGATAATTCGAGGAGCTTCGATTTTTCATTAATCAATTGCTTGGCAAAAGGAGGCTTGAAATGCTTGTAACTATTCCCACGGGTAGGAAATCAGTATAAAAAAAAACCGACATCACTGCCGGTTTTCTTTATTTATAAAAAGTCTTAATTTTTTATCATAGGTATGACTATTCTACTTTGGAATTTCCCTCCATGATGAATGTTGTTGGTGGCGACTTTTCCCTCGGACTCATCGTAATTATTTCCGCCGGTATTCATGTTTCTGTCAAAACGGGGAAAATTGGATGAGCTCACTTCAATTCGTATGCGGTGCCCTTTTTCGAAATAATTGGAAGTACTCATAGGAGTCATTTTGATTTCATAGACTTTCCCGTTTTCCATCATCACTTCTTTGTCATACCCTTCGCGGTACCGTACCCGTTGGATGGTTTCATCCAGGTTATAGGCCTTTCCGTCAGGATATACATCGATCAGCTTGACGGTCACATCGGTATCCAATACGTCAGAGGATAGGTACAGGTAGCTCTCTATGAAGCCGGATACTTCCACTCCTTCGGCCAGAGGCTCGGAAGTGTAGACCAAGATATCGTCCCGCAGCTCCATTTCACTTTGGTCAAAAGAACCTCCCTGTACGGCATTTCCGGTACAGCAGACATTTCCTCCATAGGAATTAACCGGATTCATGGGATCGTACTTGAAGGTGTCCTTTGCTTCAGTCTTTGGAGCTTTGGAGACTAGCTTTCCATCTCCATTCCGAGTATTGGCTTTTCCTTCGGAATCCAAAAAGAAGGAGGTCATTACTGCTTCTTTGGGAGGCCATACATCCGAAGACTGCCATTTGTTGATTCCCATGGTGTAGTAGGTCACTTTGGGCATTTTGGCAATGGTTCCACTTTCGTCCTTCCCTTTGAGCCAAAGGTCAAACCAAGCGGTGATTACCTCATCGTAATTCCATCGGGCATCGCCCACACTTCTTTCACCGACTATCGTATTTTCTGTCGCCCGGGTGTATGCACAGTGTAAAACAGGAGCAATCACCAAATATTGATTGTCTCTAGCCATCTGACTGATTGCGTTCTGACGGGCATGGTTGTATAGGGCAATATTGGGTGATGACGAAACATCATACCAAGAGACAAACCACATGCTTGGGGTATTGAAGGGCATATCGTCATGATAAAGTCCTCCCTGATACCAGCGAGCACTGTTTGGTGTTCGGGTGATCATTTCTTCGTAAATTCCCATGGGGCCTTTGGCATTCTTGATAATATCCTGTACCGGAAGGTGAGCTAAGCCTTCTTTCCAATCCACTCGTGGATATTCCGGTGCCATGTCATAGAAGCGCTGCAATCTCAATAAATCTTCCTGTCCAATTCCCGGCTGCAATCTGGGAGCCATCGGGTCATGCTGGGTGCTGTAAAGCCATGCTGTGAAAAGCATCTGTCCAGCACCACCTCGGTACCAGTTGCCTTGCTCGAAGTAATCTCCAATTCGGCCTACACCGGCACCATAGCCCTGAGGAACCATCGCACCCAATGCAGGGTGCTGAAGTGAGGCAGCTGCCATTTGCCATTCGGCTGTAGACGAACAGCCCAAAAGACCGATTTTTCCATTGCTCCATTGCTGTGTGGACATCCATTCAAACGCATCGTAGCTATCCGTCAGGGGAGTTCCGAGAATATCCCAGTTTCCTTCGGAAAAGAATCGCCCTCTTTCGTTTTGTACCACGTAGGCATAGCCTTTTTTCACCCAAGAAAGCGCAGTCTGAAGGGTTCTTTCATTCATTTCTCCGTTTCCGAAGGTGTTGAAATTATAGGGGGTTCTGGAGAAAACGACAGGTACTTTGGCATCCCCCTTGGGTCGATAGATGTCCGTCGCGAGCCGGGTTCCATCCCGCATAGGCATCATTACTTTCTGATCGATGATAGCGATCTCATCGAGTTGGACTAAAACAGGTTTTTCCTGGGCAATTACCAGTGGACTCAGTCCCAGAAAAAACCAAAAAGAAAACAGTATCAGTTTTGATCTCATAGTTTGTTGAGTTTAGAAAACTTAAGTTAAGCACCAAATTCCAAATCGTCGCTGATTTTTGATAAATGGCTTTTTTTAGCCTGAGTCTCACGGATTATCCTCACGGAGGTGTGGTTTGATTTTTCATTTACCCAGATAAGGCTAAATTTGCAGCTCAATAATTTTTACTTATGTCCGACAGTTCGAACCATACTCTGAGTACTTGGGTAGAAATGCCGAATCACTCCGATTTCACCATTTATAATCTTCCCTTTGGAGTTTTCAAAAACAAAAAGCTCAGCCCAAGAATCGGGATAGCAATAGGGGATAAAATCGTTGACCTCAGTGTTTTGGATCAGGAGGGCTTTTTTTCCACCTTTTTCCTGCCTGAGGGAATATTTCTCAAGGATTCGCTCAATGAATTGATCGCTTTGGGGAAAACACAAACGCGCAAAATCAGAGAACGGGTACAGCAGCTTTTACTTGCAGACAACGAAGAGTTGAGAGATCATTCTGCCCGAGGAAAAGTGATGGTCAACCGCAAAGAGGCAGAAATGCTATTGCCTGTAAAAATAGGTGACTACACGGACTTTTACTCCAGCATAGAGCATGCTACCAATGTAGGTAAAATGTTCCGTGATCCGGAAAATGCCCTCTTGCCCAATTGGAAGCATTTACCAGTGGGCTATCACGGCCGAGCTTCATCCATCGTGGTCTCAGGTACACCCATTTATCGTCCCAAGGGGCAATTCAAGGATCCGGATATGGACAAGCCTGGCTTTGGTCCCAGCAGAAGACTGGACTTTGAGTTGGAGATGGCTTTCATAACAGGTCGCCCCACTAAACTGGGAGATACAATCAGTACTGGGGATGCGGAAGAATATATTTTTGGAATGGTTCTGTTCAATGACTGGTCTGCCAGAGATATTCAAGCTTGGGAATATGTGCCCTTAGGTCCTTTTTTAGGAAAAAACTTCGGTTCTTCCATTTCACCTTGGGTAGTCACCATGGAGGCTTTGGAACCATTTCGTGTGGCAGGACCAGTACAGGAGCCAGAGGTCCTGGATTACCTCAAATGCGAGCAGAATCATAGTTTTGATATCAACTTGGAGGTGTTTATTCAGCCTGAAGGCAAAAAAGCTTCCAAAGTATGTCAGTCCAACTTTAGCTACATGTATTGGAATATTGCCCAGCAGCTAGCCCATCACACGGTCAATGGATGCAATATCAACGTAGGGGATATGATGGCCTCTGGCACTATATCCGGCGCGACAGAAGACTCCTATGGTTCTATGCTAGAGCTCAGCTGGAAAGGGACCAAGCCTGTCAAACTTGAGGACGGAGAAGAGCGCAAATTTATCGAGGATGGCGATACGGTAATCCTGAAAGGCTTTGCAGAAAAGGATGGAATACGGGTTGGTTTTGGAGAAGTCAGTGGGAAAATCCTCCCGAGCAAGTAATTTACTTGAATTTTCAGATTGAAAACAGTGAAGAAACCTGTCTGAAGAGGCAGGTTTTTTTGTTTTTTGCCAAAAAAAGCTAGCTTTATATCTAATTGATTTTCAGATACTTGTTAATCTAGTTTAACAAGCGTATTAGGTTCCCGAAAATAATTTGTCAACGTTCCTTTTCGGGATATTTATCAAGCAAATACCCGGTTTCCGGAGTGAATACCTAATTTATTTTTAACTAAAACTCTTCAACTTATGGCTAAGCTAAGAAGCCTTTCCATCACGTCTCCTATCGTTTTTGCACTTCCTTTCAAAAGCGAATGGGCACAAGTCCCTATTGATCTCGATGCTCCTGTCAATTCAGGTGCCTGGGATGATGCCGGTACCCTCAAGTTTTCGCGGGGGGTTGTTTTGGCAAAGAATGATGCCAGATTTCTCTATTTGGCTCTGGATGTAGTCGAGGACACCGGAAATGACACCGGAACCAACGATTATTTCTGGTTGACTTTTGATGTCAACCGGGACCGGGCGATCACTTCCAATTCGGACGTGAACTATGCTCTCTACCCCGGACAACCCAATAAACTGGGTAAACAAAAATACCTAGGACCGGGAAGATGGACTGGGTTGCTTCCGGATACCTCTCTGAGTGAGGTCAGACAGGAATTTGGTTCCAGTATGAATTCACCCAATTCACACAGGATATGGAAGTTCAAGATTGACCTGAGTGAGATCAATGTGGCTATTTCCTGGCCGTTGAGCACGCCTTACACGTACTTTGGTTTTCGGGTCAAATCCAGCAATCCCGGTTTTACTACAGATTTTCCCGGAAATTTCTATAAGGACTTCGCCAAACTCCGGCAGTTGGTTCTTTCCCGGAAGCCGACCATTCCCTCTAAAGATTTGGGACCATTGATCGGCAGCGTTGGCTTGATTCCCAGCACCAAAATCAACGCTTCGGGCAGAGCCACAACGGACTCCGGATATTTCGTGCCGGCGGACAATGCAGCTTTTGGAGGGACGTTGAACCTGATCGGCAACCGAGTGAAAATGCAGAATCTTTGGACTTCGGGTCAGAAAAAATATCAGGTACACATCACTCCTCCGGGAGGGTCTGCCCAAAAGCTGATATCCAATTGGTCAAATTACCGTTGGAATGGGTCTACATACATCTTGGAAACTTTTGGACCGTCCAGCCTCGGATTCTACGAATTGGCGGATCCGTCCAAGGATTATTCCATTGACGATTTATTGATTCAGTTCCCTACGACGGCACTCCTTCCAGGCCTCTATTCAATTAGCGTGGTGTTTTATAAAAGAGTGGGATTTGTTGATTTGCCTGATCCTACTGCGAGTCAAACGATCGATCTGTATATCGATAATCATCTTCCGGAAGTAAATATAGAAAGTATAAAACACGGTAGAACCGAAGTGTCAGCCTGTGCGATTGAGACCATTGGCAATCCTCCCGATGGAATCAATTTCAGGATTACGGCCTTTGATCCTCAGGGTAATTTGCGTGGAGTCAGTTTTTACGCTACCTACGGGGCAGGTCAGTCCACCTCTATATACTCCGAGGGATATGATTCTTCGAAAGGAAATTGGCAAGGTTTTTCAAACCTCCTCATTCCTGCCAGCGGAAATTGGAGACCGCCACAAAGCTGTGCGTATAGCTTTATCGTATCAGCCACCGCCCGGACGACCAATGGGTATGGCTACATAGGCAAAGTATCCAATCATCGAAACCTGACCCTATTGCTGGGCTAAAAGCAAAAAGCCACCTGAAAGTGAATTCAGGTGGCTTTTTGATTTTTCATTTCATTCAGTCATGCGCTCCATGGTCTCCGTGTACATGACCATGTTGCATTTCCTCCTCTGTGGCGGGTCTTACCTCTATGATTTTCCCATCAAAGTGAAGGTCGAACCCTACCAAAGGATGATTGAAATCCAAAATCAGCTGGTCACCCAGATTTTTCAGGATTTTAGCCTGCATGCTGTAACCGTTTTCATCCATTAGGGGTAGAAAATTCCCTTCATCGAGCATTTCGGGAGAAAAGCCCCGCTCGCCGGAAAACTGTGACGTGGGAAGGGTAATAATCAACTCATCATCTGCATCTCCATAGGCTTCCTGAGCACTGAGCACGAAGGAAAAGTCTTCTCCCTCATTTTTTCCCGAAAGGAGCTCTTCAAATTTTTCCGGTAGACCACTTTGACCAAACAGGAAATAAAATGGGTCTTCCTCGTCCCTGATTTCCACACTGAATGGCGCAGACTCGATATCGTCTTCGTCTCTGCTGACTTTTAGCTCGTAGGTCAAGCCTACCACTTTTTTCTCCTCGATTTTCATGATTTATTTATTTATTGGGTAGTCCGTATTTGAGACGAATTCGGATCCGCTCCTTTAGTACAGCCCATTTGTTTTTTGGGGTTGATTTGTGCAGGGGTTTTGCTGCGCGAAAGACAAAGTACTGATAGTCTTTCTCTTCAAAGAAAAGGGAATAGGTTTCCATTTTATCGAGGAAAAAACCATTTGCAGTAATGTTTTTGATCAGGTCTCCTGAGTCCAAAGGCTGGTCAATAACCTGAAGCTTTTCTGGCTCGTTTACGATCATCCATTGTAGATAGCGCGGGGCAGGAATGTGGATGAAAATCACCGATTCCGAGTGGGAATGCTTCTGAATATGCTGGAATAAACGGAAATGCTGATCTACAGGAATGTGCTCAAGCACATCTGGGAATACAAAGAAATCGAAAGTCTCTCCTTTTTTGTCAAAGTCAGACATGTCCGAGACCTCAAAACTGAGGTTTTTTTGATCCTTCCAAAGCAGTTTCGCTTTCTCGATACTTTCCGGTGAAATATCCACCGCAAGTACTTTTCCTTTGGGCACCTGCGTGGCAAGCAGATGGGATACTGTACCAATCCCACAGCCGACTTCCAGGATTTTGTGGTCGGATTGAAGTCCGGCTAGCTTGACTTTGTCCAAAATGCTCAAGTGCCGAGAGTTGATCCCGGTTTTTTCCTGCTTCTCAGCAAATTGGTCATAGAAGCTGACGACTTGGTCTTTATTTTCAGGATTGGACATGACTTTTTCGGAAAGTAGAATAAAGACCGCCAAGCAATGCGATCAGGATCAAATATTGGAAGATCACAGTTGGGGTTTTGGTACTGTAGTAGCTTGAAGGCTCAAAGGTAAACACAATCTCATGGTTCCCCTCTGGTATTTCCAAACCTCTCAGTAGGTAGTTCACCCGTAGAATCTCAGCTTCCTGACCATCTATCCTGGCTTTCCAACCTTTGGGATAGTGAATCTCCGAAAATACAGCCAAGCCGCCTTGAGTCATTTCTGCGGAATAGTTCAGCTGATTGGGTAGGTGTTCATTTAAGGCGATCCGGCCAGTTCCGGCATTGATGGAGCCGTATTCTTCAGTATTTAACGTGGCCTGAGCTTTCGTGTCGATTTCTCCCAAAAGGTCGATTTCCTCCTGATTCGAAGTCACAGGTACTACTTCCTGAGGAATCCAGGCCGCCCCGTTGGCTTCCGGATTTTCAAAAACTGAATTGGCCTCCGAGCCAGCCATCAGGTACTTGGTGTTGAGCATATTGATCACTCCGATTCCATTCCAGTCAAAGTTGCCTTCCTGAGCTTTTTGGACAAAATCCTGAATCTCAAACTGAAGCTGATTGTCCACCAAATCCTGATACCTTCTAAGCTTAGCGCCATGATAGCCGCCCAAGCTTTGGAATCGGTAGCTTGTTCTGGCTCCTTGGGTCAGCCCTTCTGTCAGAGAAAGTACCCGGAAATAGTCTGAATCTTTGGCGATTTCTTTTTCAGCAGGAGTTTCGGCAAAATACTGTCGGGAAGGATTTCCCTGAAAGGATTCCCCATTCAGGTATCTTCTGTTGATCGTCCAGACATCGATGGTGATCAGGGCAATCAGTCCTGCACCGAGGATGAGTTCGGGTATTTTTCCTTTCAGGTAAAAATAGATCAAACCCATAGAAAGGGCAACGAAGGCAAAGCTTTTCCAGGCCGAGGCTGAAAGCATGGCTTTTCGGTCGGCTTTCAAAGCTGTTATCAGCCAATCCGGAAAATTGGCATCCGCTGCCCCTTCAAATCTGAAAAAGGCTCCCGAGGCAACTGCCAAAATCAAAGTTAATCCAGCGACTATTCCCCCGGAAATTAGCAGAGGCTTCAATTCCCTAGTTTGGGACAATCGCTCCAAGGCAATCATTCCCAACACCGGAATGGCAAATAGTGTCATACCCAAGGCCATGGAAACCGCCCTAAACTTGTTATATCCCGGCAATATGTCAAATAAGGCGTAATTGAACCATGCCAGATTTTTGCCCCAGCTAAGCATTAGCGAAAGGATAATAATGGTCCCAAAGGAGATCAGGCTCTCTTTTGGCGCAGCCCAAATCCCCAAAATGGCCAAGAAAACTAAAATCACACTTCCGTAAATCGGTCCTCCTGTAAAAGGTTGATCCCCCCAATAAGTCGGTGCTCCTTTGATGAAGCCATTGATCTGTGCCGGGTCCAATCCTTGGGCTCTTAGCGCTTTTTCTGAAGCAGAATCCTTAGAAAGAGGCGTATTGCTTCCTCCTCCATAAAAGTCCGGAACTATCAGAGTGAGGGATTCCATGATTCCATTGGACCAGCCAAAGGCATAATCCTTATCCAAACCTGAAGAAGAACTCTCCAAGGTGGCATTTCCCCGGGTAGAGTAGGGGCTGTATTCAAGGGCAGTGGCCAGACGGGTGAGATTTCCTCCCACAGCTAGTAAAGCCCCGATCACCAAGAAGCCCAAGGCTTTGGCCAAAGAGGCAAACCCTTCTTTTTTCCAGGAAAAAATCAGTCGTACCGCCACGTAGATCACGGAAATGATTAGCGAGTAGTAGGTGATCTGCAGGTGATTGAATTTCAGTTGGAGTACGAGGCCAAGAGCCAAAAGGGCCGCGCCGAGCAGGTGTTTTCTCTCAAATGCCAGATGAATACCCGCCAAGATCAGCGGAATGAGGCAAACTGCCCAAATTTTGGCATTGTGTCCTGCTTCCAAGGAGAGCAGATTATAGGTATTGAATGAGAAAGCAATGGCTCCGGCAATGGAAAAGATGGGTCTTACCCGGAAGGTGAGCAATAAAATATACATGCCTACCATTCCAAAAAAAAGTCCATTGATCGGGTGGGGGAGACCAAGGGTGAGGATGGAAATCAGCAGATTGGTAATATCCCCGGGAAGCTCCATGCTAATGAAATAAGCCGGCATACCTCCAAACATCGAATTGGTCCAGAGCAATTGTTTACCGGTTTCCGCCCGGTGATCCAAAATCTCTTTTGCAGAGCCTTCCCACTGAAGGATATCGCCTTGGAAAATGATCTTGCCGTCAAAGACCATTGGAGAAAAATAGAGGACGACAATAAGATAAAAGAAAAGTACCCCGATCAGGTGGGGAAGAATGTCTTTCTGAAATTGAAGTTTCATGCAGGCCGTGTTGTGATACGTTCGGCTTGCAAATTAGGGATTTCGTGGGAAAGAGTGAGAGGAAATGATTTCAATAGGTTCCCACAGATTTTCACAGATCAAAATCACAGATGAGCACAGATTTTTTACTCCTACGGGGTTCGACTTAGACAGTCCCTTTTTTAAGGTGCTCAGGTTGACCCTCCTTCGGTCTTCGGTCTCCCGTCTTCCTGCTTTATCTCTTCATTCACGGGGCATCCTACCTACAACACCCCTCCTTCGGTCTTCCTTCTTATTTACCGCATATTTTCCTTCCCAAAAGCCCAAAATCATTACTTTTGCACCAAATAGCCGAAAAGCCACATGTTTGATAATTTAAGTTTGAAGCTGGACCGGGCCTTCAAAACCCTGAAAGGAACCGGAAAAATCACCGAAATCAACGTCGCAACCACCGTCAAGGAAATCAGAAGAGCCTTGATCGATGCCGACGTCAACTATAAAGTAGCCAAAGAAGTCACCGACAAGATCAAGGAGGAGGCCATGGGCCGGGATGTCCTGATCTCCGTTTCTCCAGGCCAACTCTTGGTCAAAATTACCCAAGAGGAGCTGACCAAGCTCATGGGCGGTTCCAAAGTGGACATCAAACTCAGCGGAGATCCGGCAGTGATCCTGATTTCCGGGTTGCAGGGTTCGGGTAAGACTACTTTTACCGGAAAGTTGGGAGCATTTCTGAAGAAAAATGGCCGACAGGTACTTTTGGTAGCTTGTGATATTTACCGACCTGCGGCGATTGATCAGTTGAAGGTATTAGGAGAGCAGATCGGTGTGGAGGTGTATGCCGAGCCTGAAAACAAAAACGCCCTACAGATCGCGAACAATGCGATTGCTCACGCGAAAAAGACAGGAAAGAAGACGGTAATCGTCGATACTGCGGGCCGCTTGGCAGTGGATGAGCAGATGATGCAGGAGATTGAGCAGCTGAAAAAAGCGCTTAATCCATCCGAGACTTTGTTTGTGGTAGACTCCATGACTGGTCAGGATGCCGTGAATACAGCCAAGACCTTCGATGAGCGATTGGATTTTGACGGGGTAGTTTTGACCAAATTGGACGGGGATACCCGAGGTGGTGCCGCGATTTCCATCCGTCACGTGGTGAATAAGCCGATTAAGTTTATCTCCACCGGGGAGAAAATGGAAAATCTGGATGTCTTTCATCCGGATCGTATGGCTCAGCGGATCCTAGGTATGGGTGACGTGATTTCCTTAGTAGAGCGTGCACAGCAGGCATTTGATGAAGACGAAGCCAAGCGGATCAATGCCAAAATCCGGCAAAACAACTTCAATTTCGATGATTTCCTTTCTCAGCTAGAGCAGGTAAAGAAGATGGGAAATATCAAGGACCTGATGGGAATGATTCCCGGAATGGGCAAAGCCATGAAAGGTTTGGATATCGATGACGATTCATTCAAGCCGATTGAAGCAATTATCCGAAGCATGACTCCCAAGGAGCGTCAGCAGCCGGATATCATCAACGGAAGCCGAAGAAAGCGGATCGCGGATGGCTCGGGAAGAAATATCACTGAAGTGAATAATCTGATGAAGCAGTTTGACGACATGCGCAAGCTGATGAAGCAGATGAACAAAATGGGCGGTGCCAAGCAGGCTTTGGGCAGAATGATGCCTCCCGGAGGAAGAAGATAAAAGGCAGAAGGATAAATTCTGAAATCTGAAAACCCGGTCTGAAAGGATCGGGTTTTTGGCTTCCATTTCAAAATGTTTCGATTATACCAGCCCTATTTGGGCTGATTTTAGCTTTCTGAATTCAGCTTTATGACTTTCAATAATGTCTTCTTTTCTCCACTACCAAACCTCCTTACTCCAAATCCCATTGCCCTAATACAGCGTCTTATCTCCCTTTTCCTTCCAGATTTCAAAGGCTTCTAAACTTTCCTCCCTTAGCAAATTTTCCATAGGGATTTTTCTTTCGGAGGGCTTGATTTCTATTTCCTTGTAGATAAACTCATCATCAAATCCCGCATCTGCCGCATCTTCTTTGGTGCATGCGTAGAAGACTTGGGCTGGTCTCGCCCAAAAAATCGCCCCCAAACACATGGGGCAGGGTTCGCAGGAAGTGTACACCTCGCAGCCTTCCAATTGAAAATGATTCAGATTTTGGCAGGCATCCCTGATTGCCACTACTTCGGCATGGGCCGTGGGATCTTTGGTTTTCAGAACCATATTGGAACCCTGCCCGATGATCTTTCCGTCTTTGACGATCACACAGCCAAAAGGGCCTCCATTTCCGGCTTCCATTCCTTCCTTGGCCAGGGTAATGGCCTTTTTCATAAAGTCTATTCGTGATTTTTTCATGGTAGGTGGAGGTTTAATTCGTAAAAAATAAAAAGGCAGAAAGGCTTCTCTTGTTTTACGCTTCTCTTTGCTAATAGATTCGATCAGTGCCGGATTACCTTCCCATCTTCCATCTCAATAATCCGATCGGTACCTTCGGCAAATTCCGGGTCGTGGGTCACGATCAGCATGGTTTGCTTGAACTCCTGGGCTAATTCCTTGAATTTGTTGTAGACAATGTCCGAGTTTTTCTTGTCCAGATTGCCGGTGGGTTCGTCTCCCATGATGAGCAGGGGATCATTTATCAAGGCACGGGCAATGGCTACCCGCTGTTTTTGACCTCCGGAGAGCTGATTGGCCTTTTTAAGTGCATGCTCCTGCATGTCAAAGATCTTCAGCTTTTCCATAGCCCGATGCTCCAGTTCTTCCCGGGAATACTTCTCCAACTTCAACCCCGGGATCATCACATTTTCCAAGACTGAGAACTCATTGAGCAGGTAGTGAAACTGGAACACGAAGCCAATTTTTTCATTTCTCAGGTGGGCTAGGTAGTTTTTGGGTTTGCCGGAGATCAATTCCCCATCCATAAAAAGCTCACCCCGATAATCGGTATCCATCGTCGACAAGATGTAGAGCAAAGTGGACTTGCCGCAGCCGGATTTTCCCACCACGGAGATAAATTCCCCTCGGTCCACCTGAAAACTCACTTTTTTAAGCACTTGAGTTTCGGTAGGGTTGTAGAAAAACTTGTCGATATTTTTGGCTTCCAATACCTTCATTTGAGTCAGTCTATTTTCCTCGTATGATTTCTACCGGATCTACTCCTGAGGCTTTTCTGGCAGGGAAAAAGCCTGCAAAGTAGGTGGTGATCAGGCTGAAAATCCCCCCGATCAGGTAGTATTTGGGATTGTAGTCCACAGGGAAGGTCTTCACTGTCGGTAAGGCTTCCGTTTCAAAGGGAACCTGATCGATTCCCAGTCCAGCTAGATATCCGAAAATCAATCCTAAAACCCCTCCAACTACACCAATGGACAGCGCGATCACAATAAATATCCGGTTGACATCCTGACTGTTGAATCCGATCGCTTTCAGGATCGCAATAGTGTCCAGCTTTTCGTAGATCATCATATTCAGGATATTGTAGATCCCAAAACCCGAAACCACCAAGAGCGTGATACCCACCGCATAGCTGATTAGGGTTCGGATTTGAGTCCCTGTCTCAAATTGTGCATTAACAGTCTGAATATCATCCGCATCGATCTGGAAAATTCCCCCCAACTCTTTGGCCATGGCAGGGGCTAGATTGAAATCGTGCAGCTTGACTTGAATGTCCGTGATATAGGAGGTAGGCTCCCCGAGCATCTTTTGAACCGTGGAGATAGAGGCATAGCTGTTTGTATTGTCAAAATCACCCAAGCCACTTTGGTAGTAGCCGACTACTTTCAGCTGAACTCTGTTGCCCTGAGCGGTTGTGACTTGAATGACATCGCCAATATCCGCCATCATCCGGTCGGCGGCCCCTTTTCCGAGGATGATAGTATTGATCTGGTTCAAATCCTGATAGTTTCCCACCGTCACATAATCTTTGAAGGCAAACAGTCGAGCTTCCTGATCCACATCGATTCCATTCACTACCCCAGTCAGGTCAATGGTTCCGATATTGAAGAAAACCTGCGCAGAGATCTTAGCACTGACCCCGAGCACGCGGTGATCATTTTGGAGGGTCTGGATTATAGATTCACTGTTGTGAATGGTCAGACGGCTGGTGCTGGGTTTGATCGAGCGGATGACATTGATCGAATTCTGAAAATCCGGATTTAGATCGATGGGCTGATTGGGATTGGGTTTGATTTCGTTGTAAAAACGGATGTGCGGAGTCCGATTCAGCACCAAACCATCAAGCAAGGTGTTCAACCCATTCATGAAACCGAGCAAGGCTACAAACATGGTGATACTGAACATCACCCCGGTCGCAGCCACTAGCGTTTGCTTCATCCGGGCGAGCATCAGCGCCTTGGCAATCCCCAAAATCAGTCCCCACTTCATTGATTTGGCAGGATTAGTTCGGTGGTGTTGCTGAGGCCTTCAAGGATTTGGGCATACTGAAAATTCTTTATGCCCACTTTTACAGTCAAGGTATCTCCATCTGTGGTGATGACCTGATTCTCGCCCAAAAGGTAATTTCTGGGGATCACCAGAGTTTTGAGGCTCACTTGTGTAACCACATTCGCTTCCAGGCTGAGATTGGGAAAAAGCTTGATAGGCGCTTTGGTGAAGACGGCTTCGAGTGTGAAAGTCTTGGATTTGGAATCCATGATGGGGTAGACTTTGGTTATCTCAGCTTCAAAAGTCTCTCCTTTGTAGCTATCCATGCTTACAATAACAGGCTGTCCTACCTCCACTTTGGCGATGTCGTACTCGTCCACTTGAAGCTCAAGAATGAATTCCCCCGGACTGCCGATGATAGCAAGGGGAGTTTGAGGATTGGCCATTTCTCCGACTTCTTTCAGTAATGAAAAAACCACTCCGTCAATTTTGCTTCTGAGGGTATATTCATTTTCTACCACCTGAATGATGGCGAGATTTTTTCCGGCACTTTTTGAATTGTATTCGATTTCTCTTTTTAAGTCCCGATACCTCAAAAGAGAAGACTCGTAGCTGGTTTTTGAGTTGCGGAAGTTGAGCTCTCGCTGTTCGAGTTCCACGGCCGTACCGATGCCCTTGTCCCAAAGATTTTTGGTACGTACCCAAAGCAGGGAGTCATTGTAGAGTTTGTTTTTGGCAAAGCTGATAGCCAATTCCAGATCCCGAAGGCGGGTTTGGTTGGCTTGCTGGTCTGCAAATGACTGCGCAAGTTGGGCATTTTCTTTCCTTAGCTTTTCGGCCTCATTGTAGATAAGCAGGATGGGGTCTCCTGCTTTTACCGTATCCCCTTCTTTGGCAAAAATCTCCTGAATAGGCCCAGAGGCCATGGTAAATGCTTCGTATTGATCTTTGGCTTTGACCAAACCGGAAGCATAAACTGATTCTGTAATGGCTTTGTACTCAGGAAAAACAGTTTCTTCACCTTCTTTTCCGCAGGAGAAAAGGAGAAGAGAAAAAAGTAATCCAAACCAAATGAAGGATTTACTCAGCGAGGAACATGACATATGCTGGATCGATTGACTTGACAAACATAAAGGTTACAGGCTGTGAAAAACCTGAGAAATGTCATTTTGCCTCCTTTTATTGAACAGCCTGATAAATCATCTGGCGGAATCGATTTTCATAAAAAGAGCTAAAAGGGCTTACTTGAGTCATAAAAATTGCGACCATATCCTCCTTGGGATCAATGAAGAAATAGGTGCAATAAGCTCCACTCCAATAAAATGTGCCTTCCGAACCCAAGGCCTTCGTATCGGCCAAATCATCGATTACTGCAAAACCAAGACCGAATCCTTTTCCGGGATCCAGGAAAAGTCCATTATCGTGTGGCAAAGTCATCAATTCCACCGTTTTCGAGCTGAGGTAGCGTTTTCCTTCCCATTCTCCGCCGTTGAGCATCATCCGGGCAAAAAGGGAATAATCATGGGCAGTGGAAAACAGGGCATTGGCCCCGGCGAAGACGGTGTTTCCTGAAGTCGGAGTTTGTCTGGGTGCTGTAATGAGTTTTCCCTGCTCATCGTAAGTATGAAGAGTGACCATTCTTTGGTTTTGCTCCTCAGTGAGATTGTATCCGGTGTCTTTCATTCCCAAAGGTCCAAAAAGCCTCTCCTGTAGGAATTCAGCGGGATTTTTTCCGGAAATCACTTCAATGAGTCTGGCTAGGATATCCGGGCTTGCAGAATAGTACCATTGTTCTCCAGGCTGGCCGTAGAGAGGTAATTTGGCGTAAGCAGAGACTCGGGTGGCTATGTCAGGATGGGCAGTATAATACAGTCCTTCGATTACCTCTTTGTCAACTTTAGAAGATCCCAAGCCATGAGAGAAGCCTGCGGTATGGCTCATTAGCTGGGCTAGTGTGATTGGAGATTTCAATTGTTCCAACCCTCCCTCGGAGCCTAATTCGGGATCTTTGGCCACTTGAGCATCCTTAAATTCGGGTAAATACTTATGTAAAGGATCATTGAGAAAAAAATGTCCTTCCTCATAGAGCATCATAAAAGCTGTGGTAATGATGGGTTTGGTCATGGACTGGATGAAAAAGATTTGATCGGACTTCATCGGGGTTTTTGTGGAGATATCACTTACGCCCAATGCCGATTCATGGACTTTTTCTCCGTTTTTGTAGACCAGAGTGATCACGCCCGGCAATTTTCCCTGATCAATTTCATTTTGAAAATAGGCGTCGTAGCGGGCCAGTCTTTCTGGAGAAAGGTTAGTTTGTGCAAGTCCTAAATAGCTGATAAACAGGGCTAAAAGGAGAGTTGAAAGGGTCTTTTGGATCATATGATTGGATATAAAAAAGACTCGAATTTTGATTTCGAGCCTTGGTTTAAATTGTTTTAAGAAATTAATTCACTTACCAATAAATCTTCATCAAGGTCTTCCCAGTGGATACCTTCTCCATTTCCAATGAATCTCCATTTTTCAAGTTGTTCCTTGGTTGCTTCTCGTAATCTTGGAAACCATTCAATCGGAATTCCAATTTCCCGACCATCCTCCATGAAAATGGTCATTTTTCCATTGGAAAATGAAAGATCAACTGCCTGATTTGATTTAAGATTTGTTAAAGTACTCATCCCAACTTGATTCAATTAGTTTCAGATTATCTTGGATCAAAATACGAATTTCTCGCAATTCGGAAGCGAAAAACTTTTTTGAAACGACCAATTGAATAGGGTCTAGAAAAAACTTAGCCGTCTTCCCGGACTTGTCAATGTGAATATGCTTAGTCAAGTGATCGTTGCTATTAAAGAAAATTCTAAACCCATTTTGCTTGAATATGGTCGGCATCAGCATAAATTTAAAAAAATCAATTCAACTAATGCCACATTTAGAAACTTCCTACACCGCCCATGACGGACAAAAACTTTACTTGCAAGCGTGGATGCCTGAAGCCCCAAAAGCAGGCCTGCTTCTGGTACATGGACTGGGTGAGCATAGCGGGAGATATGCCACTTTCGCCCAAAAACTGAATGAAATCGGGGTGGCAGTGTTTACCTTTGATGGTAGAGGGCATGGCAAATCGGCGGAGGGGAAGCCCAGTGCCTATTTCGATTCTTATTTGGATTACCTGAAAGACATCGATGCGCTTTTTGATAAAGTCAAAACCTATCTTCCCGGTCTGAAAACCTTCATTTACGGGCACAGTATGGGTGGAGGCTTGGTAGCTGCCTATGTGCTTAAGTATGGACCGGAGGCGACAGGGGTGATTCTCAGCTCCCCTGCCATCAAGGAGGCCGAAGGGACTTCTCCGATTTTGATTGCTGTATCCGGATTGATCAACCGATTACTCCCTAAGCTCAAGGTTTTGAAACTGGACATCGCTGGGGTGTCTCGCATTCCCGAGGAAGTGGAAAAATACAAAAATGACCCGCTAATCTATCAGGAAAGTATCCCTGCCCGAACCGGATACGAAATCTATCAGATGATGCAGTTTATCCAGAAAAAAGCGGAGGAATTCGAGTTGCCCTTCCTGCTGATTCATGGAGATGCAGATCGATTGACCAATCCCAAGGGTTCCGAATTGCTGGCGCAAAAGGCAAAATCCAAGGACAAAACCTTCCTTACTTTTCCTGGAGGCTATCATGAGCTGATCAATGACCTGGATCGGGAAAAGGCCATGCAGGTGATGGTGGATTGGGTGGAAGAAAGAATTTAATCAATGAGGATTGATCCTTTTTTCAGGGTAGCTATTCCATAATTGTTTAGCGAATTTCTTTCAACAAACCTTCAAAATCTAGCCTTCGGGTATACATGGTTAATTCTCCATTCTCATCCTTTGGCCAAAGGTCTTTAGGCCTATCCCAATACAGTTCCACTCCATTTTCATCGGGATCATCCAGATAGAGCGCTTCAGACACTCCATGGTCAGCAGCTCCTGTAAGCGGATAGTTGGCATTAAGTAGGCGTTGGAAAATCCGGGCTAAATCCTTTCGTGTGGGATACAAAATAGCGGTATGAAAAAGCCCTGCTGAATTTTTGGGGGCAGGTTTTCCTCCTTTGCTTTGCCAAGTATTCAGTCCAATGTGATGATGATATCCTCCGGCAGAGATAAAGGCGGCCTCTTTTCCGTACTTCATCACCAGTTCAAATCCGAGAAGACCACAATAAAAGTCCAAAGACCTTTCCAAATCACTCACTTTGAGGTGAATGTGTCCGATTCGTGTAGTCGAAGGAATGGAGTAGGGTTTCATAAGGAGATTATTTACCAGCGTGGACGGATACCGGGTGCGAATGGAAATTCCAGACTTTTGTAATACTCCCAATCGCCTTGCGGTTGCTCGATTTCGGAAGGAAAAGGACGCTGAGCGAAAGTCTGGAAATAAAGCAGGCAGGCATTTCTCCACCATTCGGCTTCCTGAACTTGGATAGCCAATAACTGGCTTACGTGAGAAAAACGCTCGGGATCAATCTGGCCTTGAAGTGAATCCCATTCAGATTTCATCGACCGGGCGGTTTTCACCCCCTGATCGTAGTGTAGGCCGATTTCCTCCCAAAGTGAACGGCCTGACTTCAGTTCAAAATCCCAAGGAAGATGATGAAACCAAAGCAGGTATTTTTCCGGAATTTGAGTTGGGTCAGACCAAACCTGCGAAATTTCAGGGGCATATTGCCCTAAGGCATTCGAGCCTGTGGCAGTTCGATCGAACCCAATTCCCAAACTATCCGCCCGATGATAATATAGAGAAGTCCAATCGGCCCTACCACCTTCCACCCAAGGGGCAGGGCCATAGTGATGACTTCTGCCCATGATATGATGCAGGCCGAGTGGATTCATGTAGTTGACGGCGGCTTCACGGGATTTCAGCATGATTTCACTGATTTTAGAGAGCGCATTTTGATTTTGACCGAAAGTCATTTTTATCCATTCTTTGGCAATTTCCTCTGAAGTCAAGTAGGGATTCCAAGCTTGCCGACCAAATGAATACCAATTCGCCTGTCCAAATAGATGACCTGTCCAGTTTCGGTCTGTACCAATGTTGGAAACTCCGGCCATAAGAGTGAGCTTTTGCCCCGAGTCGCTTCCATCAATGATTCCCGCCACTGTAGAGGTAGGAGTGGGGCGGTAGGTTTTGCTTCGCAATACTTCCTCCCACATCGGAGCCAAATAAACTAGCTGGGTCGCTTGTCCCAAATACTCTTGAGTAATCTGAAACTCCATCCCTAGATTGGTGTTTTTCACTGCTCCAAAAAGCGGATGGAAAGGCTCTCTTGGCATAAAATCGATCGCGCCGTTTTTGACTTGAATGATCACATTATCCCTGAATTTTCCATCCAAAGGTTCAAATTCAAGATTGGCCTGCTTATGCCGGTCCTCGTCAATCTCGTGGGAATAGATAAAAGCTCTCCAGATCACAATTCCCGCATTCGGGGCCAAGGCCTCGGCCAGCATATTAGCTCCTTCGGCATGGTTTCTTCCATATTCATGTGGGCCAGGCTGTCCTTCTGAATTGGCTTTGACCAGAAAACCTCCAAAGTCCGGAATGAAAGAATACATCTCTTCCGTCTTCTTTTTCCAGAATGCAATCACTTCCGGATCTAGCGGGTCGGCAGTTTTCAATCCACCGATTTCCATTGGAGCGGAAAACCTGGCAGTAAGAAATACTTTGATCCCATAAGGCCGGAAAAGGTCAGCCAACACCTTGGCTTTTTTCATGAAATCCGTGGTCAGGATTCGGGCGTTTGCGTTCACATTGGTCAGGGAAACAGCATTGATCCCAAGGCTGGCATTGGCTCTGGCATAATCAATGTATCGGGGATCGATATAGCCAGGAAGCTTATGCCAATCCCAGATCGAAAAGCCTGCATAACCTCTTTCCACGGTTCGGTCGAGATTGTCCCAGTGGTTGAGCATGCGAAGCTTAACTTTAGGAGCATCAGATTTTTCGGTTTTGGCATCGAAAGTTTCGGTTTGAATGCTTTTGAGCCAATCAAAGACTCCATACAGTACCCCAACAGGTTGATTACCGATGATGGCATAATAGCTTTTTCCCTGAAAATCGATTGACCCTCTCCAATACCCCTCAGGCCCTAGGTTGCGGATCTTCATCTGAGTTTCCAGCCCGAGCACCTGTGCTAATTCTTCCCTTGTGCCCAACCAAAGCCGGGTTTGATTCAATCTTTCCGTGGAATAAAGAGGTTCTTTTCCTAGCATTTTGACACTGGCGATTTCAAGTTCCTGTCGAATTACCTCCTGGGTTGGGCCTGTTCCGAAAAAATAAATTCCTGAAAAGAGTGGCTCAATTTCAGCCCGCATAGGCGAAGTTTCGATCTTGGAATAATCAAGCCAAAGCTCATAGCCGTCCTTGGAGAAGCTCGGAATAGAAAAAAAGATTAGGCAAATAAGGGAGAATAGGGTTTTCATGGGATCAAACATTTGCATGGTTAAGTTGGCCAAAAAACAGGGTAAACTCAATTCCGATTTTTTTGGTGGAATTAGACTAGGTTAAATGGTTTTGTGACAATATTCGTCAGCAGTAACTTTTAGATTGGGAATTAAAGGGCCTCCTTAACTATCTTCAAGCCATACTTTTTTCGAAATGAAAAACAGACCTTTTATTATCTACAAATCCTCAGCGGGCTCGGGTAAGACCTATACGCTGACGTTGGAATACCTCAAATTGGCTCTAGCCCACCCTGGAGCTTTCCGGCAGATTCTTGCCGTGACCTTTACCAATAAGGCCACAGCAGAGATGAAGGAGCGAATTTTGGAGGTCTTGGAGCGCCTGAGTCATGAGGTAAGGCAGGGGGAGTATTTGGATCAACAGTTGATGAAGCACCTGAATCTGGACGCTGAGCAACTGAAAACTAGAGCTAGAAATACACTGCTGAGCATTCTTCATGGCTATGGCTATTTTTCGGTAAGTACGATTGATTCTTTTTTCCAGAAAGTCATCCGCTCCTTTGCCCGGGAAATGGATTTGCAGGCCAAGTTTGACTTAGAGATGGATACCGATGCGGTCTTGGAGCGATTGGTGGATCGGATTGTGGAGAAGGTGTCTCAGGATAAAAATCTCCGAGCTTGGCTGATTGGCTATGCAGAAGAGCAGATTGAGGACGGAAAATCCTGGGATATACGGATGGGCATCAAAGGACTGGGAAAGGAGATTTTTCAGGAGCGGTTCAAGGCATTCCGATCCCTTTTCCAGGAAAGTGTGGCGCAGGAAGGTTTTTTGGGAGAATTTCGAAAGCAACTGCATGCTGAGCGTCGCAAGCTGATTGCTGAAGCAGAAGAAATGCGAGAAAAGGCAGAGACGATTCGGGCACAGTTCGGATTGGAATGGACGGATTTTTCAGGTGGTGGAGGGACAGGTAATTTTGTGGTTCGCTTGGCCAACCTTGGAAAGAAAGACGAGCCCTTTACACAGCCAACAGAAAAGCAATGGGATAAAATTCAAGGAATTGATTCTTGGTATACGGGAAAAAAGAATCCTTTGGCAAATGCAATTACCTCAGCTGCTGATGCTGGGTTGAGGGATTTACTTTTGTCCTTACCTGAAAAAGTGCTCCACTGGAATACGCTCTCCGCCTTACAGCGCAACCTGAATGCTTTTGGTGTATTCCGAGACTTGATTTTGGAACTTCGGGATTTGAAAGATGAGGAAAGCATTCTGCTGATTTCGGATGTCAATGACTTTCTCAAGCAAATCACGGAAGGTAACGAGGCGCCTTTTATTTATGAAAAAATCGGCAATCAATACCGTCACTTCCTTATCGATGAGTTTCAGGATACCTCCGATTTTCAATGGTCAAGCTTTCGGCCTTTGCTTGAAAACTCTCTAGCCTCAGGAAACACCAACTTGCTTGTCGGAGATGTGAAGCAATCCATTTACCGATGGAGAGGAGGGAAGCTGGAGTTGTTATTGAGTGAAGTTCAAAGCCAGATTCGGGAGGAATTCATTGAGGTGAAAAATCTGTCTGTCAATTTTCGAAGTCTCCCGGGAATCATTGATTTCAACAACTTGGTCTTCGAAAAACTGCCCAGCTTGATGGAATCCGGTATTCAAGATGCCTATAAGGTGGATGCCCAAAACCTCCTTACAGATGCATTTTTGGAGGTCAAACAAGAAGTACCGGAAAAGAAAAAGGTTCTGGAATTTCAAGGTAAAATTCATCTGGAATTTACCGAAAAGAGCAATTCTAGAAGTTCCTCAGAGGATGAAGACACAGTGGAAGAGGAGGTGGACGAAACGGTTTTGGACAAACTGCCAGGCTTGGTGATGGAGCTTCAAAATCAAGGTTACAGACCGAGAGACATTGCCTTTTTGGTCAGGAAAAATGCCCAAGGAGCTGAAATCGCAGACCGCTTAATGAAGCATCAAAGAGAAAACCCGGACTCGGGATACAGTTTTGATGTGCTTTCGGAAGAATCACTCTTTATCGATAAATCCATCGCGGTAAAGTGTCTTTTGGCCTTTTTTACCTATCTCAACAATCCCTCGGACAAGGTAGCCCTTAAGACCCTTTGGCATTACTATGCCTTGCTTCATGAGGTGGAATTGACCCACTCCCTTTTTTATAAAAATAGCCTTCCAGAGATATTGAAGGAAAGGGAGGCCCAGCTTCTGGCTAAAGAAAACAGTCTGCTTAAGCTTCCTTTGGTGGAGTTGATGGAGGAGGGATTGGCTTTTTTGGGACTAACAGAAAAGCAGCAGGACTTGGCCTACATTTCCGGGTTTAAGGAGGCAGTTTTTGATTTTGTGAAAAAGAACCGGGCAGACCTCTCGGGCTTCTTGGATTGGTGGGAACTAAACAAGGGTAAACGAACGGTGAAGATTCCTGAAGACCACGATGCCATGCGGATTTTGACCATTCACAAGTCCAAGGGCTTGCAGTACAAAGTGGTGGTGATGCCGTATTTGGATTGGAAAATCGTGGCATCAGGTCCAATGGCACCCGTGATATGGGCTCCTTATCCGGGAGATAAGCCCATCACTGTGGTTCCGCTCACCCATCAAAGCGCGCTGGGGAATTCACACTTTAGCAGCTACTACGAGGACGAAATTCGGCTGGCCTTTCTGGATTCTCTCAATATGCTCTATGTTGCTTTTACCAGAGCAGAGGAGGTGATTTGGGGTTACTCAGACTTCAGCCGAACTAAAGATGGGGTCAAACTCAACCAAACTGGGAATGTTCTTTTTTCCCTTTTCTCTTCAGGATTTCAGCTCCCTGATCCTGCTGGTCAAGGTTGGGATTCAGAAAAACTGACTTTTGATTGGGGAGAATGGGGGAGGAAACTCCCTCCGAAAGAGGAAATCAGCAAAGCCCCGCTTGGCTTGCGATGGGAAATTTCGGACTGGAAAGACAAGCTTAAAACCCGAAACTACGCCTGGGATTTTTCCGAGGAGGGTATCCATGCCCGTAATCAGCGGAAATTGGGCGTCATCATCCATGAGTTGCTGGCAGAATCCCAAAGTTTGGAAGATGCCCTATTGCTGCTACGGGAGTTTACTTTCGAAGGCCGTTGGGATGAGGACACCGCTGCCGAAGTAAAGGTCCAGCTGGAGATGCTTTTTTCCTTGAATCAAATTCAAGAGTGGTTTAGTCCAGCTTTCCAATCCCTTTCCGAACAGGGTATTTTGCTGCCGGGAGGAGCCCAAAGACGCCCGGATCGGATATTGATCGGTAAGGAAAGGGCCTTGGTTGTCGATTTTAAAACCGGAGAAAAGCGGGAGTCCCATTTTGAGCAAGTCAAAGATTACATGGACTTGGTTTCCAAACTGAGCCAACTCCCGGTGAAAGGCTACCTCTGCTATCTCGAACCCACAGAAATTTTGGAAGTATGAATCCATTTTTGAAAGAAACCGCCCAAAAAATCCTCAATTCGGGCCGAGACCTGAAGGAGATTACCGTCATTCTTCCCAACCGACGTGCAGGCTTGTTTTTTACCCGGTACTTGGGGGAATTGATCGATGAGCCGGTCTGGATGCCCGAAGTGATCACGATTGAGCAGCTTTTTTACCGATTGGCAGGAAATACGCCTGCAGATGAGTTGACTTTGATTTTTGAGCTTTATGAGCTTTACCGTCAGATCCAGACTGATCCTGAGGATTTTGATCGGTTTTATTTCTGGGGAGAATTGATCCTGAAGGACTTCAATGACCTGGATCAATTTCTGGCACCGGCGAAGACCGTTTATACCAATTTAGCGGAGATCAAGGAATTTGAATCCGATTTAAGTTACCTCACAGAGGAGCAGAAAGAGCTGATTTCTCAGTTTTGGAAGGCATTTGAGCGGCAAAACGAATCCGAGCAGGAGCGCTTTCTTCGTTTTTGGCAGGTCTTGGCCCAATTGTACGAGAGTTTTCAGGCGAGACTTCGGACGGCAGGTTTGGCTTATTCCGGACAGCTGTACCGTCAGGTTGCTGAAAATACAGGAGAAATTACAAAGCCTGAGAAGCACTTCGTCTTTGTGGGTTTCAATGCCTTTACGCTGACCGAGGAAAAGCTGATCAAGCATTTTGTCAAAGAATTCGGAGCGGAGATCTTTTGGGATGTAGATTCCTATTACTTGGATGATCGATTGCAGGAAGCGGGTTTGTTTTTTAGGGATTATCAAAAAGATGCGGTTTTGGGAAAAACTTTTCCGGAGGTGATACCCGCCCAAATCAGCCAAAAAGCAGCCCAAATCCATACCCATGCCATTCCACTCAAGACCAATCAAGCCAATTTGGTCGGAAAGCTTTTGGAAAAAGTAGGGACAGAAGAAGCTTTGGAAGAGACCGTCATCATTCTTCCTGATGAGCAATTGCTTTTCCCAGTCCTTCATACCCTCCCTGAGTCGATCTCCAAGCTGAATGTGACCATGGGCTACCCGATCCGCAATGCGCCGATTTATGCCTTTTTGGACGCAGTTTTGGATTTGCAGCGATTCACCAAGTGGAAAGGAGGTCATGTCTTCTTTTACCACAAACCGGTGATTGACCTGCTCTCCTTTTCCTACCTGAAGGCTTCTGATGAGCTTTTTGCTTCGCAAATCTCCGAAAAGATCAAAGTAGAAAATCTCCTAGACGTTCCTTTAGAGGCTTTGGTGAAGGAAGGGACACTTTTTCAGTTGGTTTTCCAAAAGGTCGAAGCCCAAGATCTGTTTGATTACCTCGGGTCCATTATTCAATTCCTTGCCAAGGAACTTAAAGAGGATGTGATTCAAAGGAGTTACCTCTATCAGGCCTTTAAGCAGCTCAATCGATTAAAGGAAGTCTTTCGAAGTAATCTGGAGAAAGCGAGCAAAATAGACTTTGTGCTGAAGCTGTTTCGGCAGATTTTCCGGGAATTGAAATTGCCTTTCGAAGGTGAACCGTTGCAGGGACTTCAGATTATGGGTGTGCTTGAATCGAGAAATCTCGACTTTCGCCGCGTAATCATCTGCGATGTGAATGAGGGTAGTTTTCCTCCTGGAGGTGGCATTAATTCCATGATTCCATTTAACCTCCGTCGAGCCTTTGGATTGCCTGTTCAGGAGCAAAACGATGCGATTTATGCCTACACCTTTTACCGTCTTTTGCATCGGGCAGAGGAAGTTCACCTGATCTATACTACAGCTGCAGATCAGGGAAAAGCCAATGAAGTCAGCCGATTTGTGCAGCAGATGCAGGCTGAATTGCACATTTCCAAACCAGAACCGGTGATGATTCCTGTGGAGCTTACCCCAAGTCAGGAAATTCGGATACAAAAGACTCCGGAGATTATGGATCGCTTGGCTCTCTACCTGAAAAAAGAGGGGGAGGACCCCTTTGCCAAAAGTTTTTCCGCTTCGGCACTTTCCATGTATCTGGATTGCCGCTTGAGGTTTTATTTCCGCTATGTGGCAGAGCTCAAAGAAAAAGAGGAGGTGGTCTCGGAGATTGATCCGATGACCTTTGGGACGCTCTTACATAGTGCTATCGAACTCCTGTATGCTATCGAGGAGGGGAATTCTCACCGGGACATAGATTCCCATACGATTGATCGGTTGAAGGACCAGGTTCCTGCAGCTGTGGATCGGGCGATCAGGATTTTTTATAAGAAAGAAGAAGGAGAGGAATTTGAGCTCAGTGGGCAATTACTCATCGCCAGGGAGGTTTTTATCAAGTACGTTAAGGAAATCCTGTCCTACGATCAAAAAAACGGACCATTTCGAGTAATCGGACTGGAGAAGAAATACCTGGCCGGAATCCCTGTGGAAACAGCTTTGGGGAGAGTAGAGGTGTCACTTCAAGGGGTGATTGACCGAATGGATATCAAAGACGGTGTGGTGCGCTTGTTGGATTACAAAACCGGCAAAGACAACAAGAAGGTAAGCACAATCAACTCTCTTTTTAATCGGAATGATGATCATCGAAACAAGGCAGCCATGCAGACTTTGCTCTATGCCTTCTTCTACCAGCACAGTCACGCCGAAAACCAGCTTCCGATCAAACCGGGGATTTTCAATATGAAGGAAATCTATGACTCTAAATTCAATCCTTTCCTAGTCATGAATAAGGAGGAAATCCGCGATTACAGGGATTTTGCTGAGGAGTTTGAAAAAGGACTAAGTGGGCTGTTGGCAGAAATTTTCAATCTGGAAGTTCCCTTTGATCAGACCGAAGACGAGAAAAAGTGCGAATACTGTGCGTACAAGGAGATTTGCGGGAGGTAATTGCAGTAGGCCGTTTTTTGTAGACAGTATTCAGTCATTTAGTTTACTGCCAACTGCCAACTGCGGCTGATCACTGAATAGCTGTTTTTGTCACTTTTGGGTATAATTCCGGTAGCATCATCAGGGCTGCAGAGCCATACCATTCTTTGAGATCCATTTTGAGGACTCCGGCTTGGATTGCGGGGTCTGTCTCGGTGAGGGCTTTGGCTTCTTCTAAAGTCTGCACGTCAAAGATGTAAATACCTCGTAGGTCATCATTCCCGAAAAAAGGCCCTGCTACGATCAGTTTACCCATTTCAGCCATTCTTCCAATATTTGCCATGTGTCCAGCTTGGATTTCCGAGCGCTGTTCGGAAGTATATTCGGAGACTCGATCTCCTCGAATAAGGAAGGCCATGACGTACTTGCGCATGCCGTAGTCATCGGCTCCGAGTTTTTTGGCCAAAGCTTCATCGTAGCTTTCTTGGGCTAGGCTGAATCCCAGAAATCCAACCAAGAAGGCGAGGGTAAAAATCGTTTTTTTCATAGATGGGGGAATTAATCAAGGATTAAAGCTACTGTATCCGCTTTTGTGCGAATTTTTAACCAATCGTTCAGCTTCTTGATTTCGGAAGTATTGGGTCTGGATTTGAAGGAGGCATAAGCTGCCAAAAGCGTATCTGTCTTTTTCTTTTCCAAGTCACTGAAAATTGATCTTCCTAAACTGAAGGTTTTGAGATTGGGATGATTGATTTTGGCTTCTTCTGCCATCTCTGTGCTTAAGATTCGTATTTCGGCATCTTGGGCCAACTCTTTTTCCAGCAAAGCTATCTTTTCGTCTTTTGATTGAATCAGGACCTCATTCCGCTCGTATAGGTCCTTCAGAATATCATTTCTCAAAACTCGCATATCGGTACTGCTGCCGCTTTGATTGAGGGTCAATTCGGTTTCGGTAAGTCCGAAATCAACTATTTTGGTTCTTAGAATTTCGATTTCTTCGTCAGAAATGGTTTCCCCAATAAGACTAACTTCGATTTTTCGCTCATCGCTGTTGTAGACATAGTCGGCATTGAGAATTTGAGTTTTAGGAAACTTCATTTCAGTTTGTACAAACTTTCTGGCTTGTTGATTCCAGAGAGATTGCTTGACGATACCATAAGCCAAGTAGATACTGGGAATAATGGTCATCAAGGTAAACAGTGTGATATAAGTCTGAACCCGCTTTTCCCTTTTGGGATCCAAAAAATGCTTTTTGGGATATCCCATAAATCGGACGATCAGGTAAGTGGATAAGCTGATGAAAACAGAATTGATAAAAAATAGGTAGAAGGCACCAAAGAAATAAAAGAGATTGCCTGTAGCTATTCCATAGCCTGCGGTGCAAAGAGGAGGCATCAAAGCCGTCGCAATGGCTACTCCGGGAATTGCATTGCTTTTCTCCTTTCTCGAACCGGCAACAATCCCGGCAAGCCCTCCAAAAAGAGCAATCAAAACATCCCAAACTGTGGGCTCTGTTCTGGCTAAAAGTTCAGATTGGGCATCACTGATCGGAGTGACCAAGAAGTAAAGCGTGGAAGTTAGGATGGAAATAAATACAGCGACGGCAAGATTTCTAAAAGATCGCTTCAGCAAATCAAAGTCATTGATTCCTGCGGCCAGGCCGATCCCCATGATAGGACCCATGAGTGGAGAGATCAACATGGCACCGATGATGACTGCTGTGGAGTTGACATTTAATCCCACCGAAGCCACCAAAATGGCAAAGATCAGAATCCAGAGGTTTGCACCTTTAAACTCTACGTTTTTGGAGATGTATTCGATGGTCTCCAGTTCGTCTTCCTTGCCTTCCTCGAGATCAAAGCGATGGGCCAGGTAGAGCAAAACCCGGATGATTCTGCTCCGGTTTTTCCTTGGTTTTTGGGTGTCTTCCATAATAGATAATGCTAGGTGAAAATAGGTCTTTTTTCATTTGGGCGAGTGGAAAGGAAAAAATATTTGATAGGAGGCTTGAGTAAAAGTTTGGAGGAGGGGAGGGCTTGTAGGAGAACTTATAGTCGTATTTAGGCAATAAGTTTAACTTAATTTGAATGCGTTTAAAACACTGATTTATATTTTATTAAGTCTGATTTTGATTCAACTTAATTTGATAAGGCTAAAAAAATTAGACAAGCCTTAAAAAATGATATTTGTAAAATTGAATGTCTGAAAGGAAAAGGTATTCTGCTTTTTTCTAAAATCGAATTCTTTATTTTTGGGAGATTTTAAAAACAACTCATAGCTCCAAAATTTTGAATTTACCTTGATTTTTTCCAACCAAAATGAACCAGTCTGACAACCCACTAGTCGTGCTTGATGACGATAAAATCATGCATCTTTTATTGAGGAAAAGAATAAACCTTTTGGGGATAAAATCAAATCTAAAATTTTTCGATCAAGCTTCTGAGGCTTTAGATTTTCTTGCGGGTACTCCCAAAGCGCTTGTGATTTCAGATTTGAATTTGGGAGATATGGAAGCATGGGAATTTCTGGATTCTCTGTTTAGCCAAGGATTCCAAGGTAAGTTTTACCTAATGACTTCCTCGATAATTAACTCGGATCTGGTGCGGGCTAATGATGATTCTAGAGTTTCTGGTTTTTTTGAAAAACCTCTTACGGAAGACGTTCTCATTCAAATCCTGGATGCTTAAAGAAAATTAAGCCCGGCATTGTTGAAATTTCCTTATTTTCGAAAATCCGAAAAATATTATGGCCGAAGAAGCAGATGATCGGAAGCCCTTGCTTTCGAAAAAAATAGATAAGTTTTTTACGGGATTGGCGGATGCCTGGAACTTCGTCCGACGATTTTTCAGGGAAGTGTTTCTGCCTCCTTACGAATTCAAAGAAGTCATTCACCAGTGTTATCGAATAGGGGTAGAGTCTCTTCCTCTTATCTCTCTCACTGGGTTCATTGTAGGTATTGTCTTTACCAACCAGTCGAGACCTTCTCTGTCAGAATTTGGTGCATCTTCATGGTTGCCCTCGCTGATTTCGATAGCGGTGGTGAGAGCCATGGGACCTCTGGTGACTGCTCTGATTGCAGCTGGTAAAGTCGGATCCAGTATCGGAGCCGAAATCGGCTCTATGAAAGTCACCGAGCAGATTGATGCCATGGAAGTTTCGGCTACCAATCCCTTCAAATTTTTGGTGGTTACGCGTGTTTTGGCTACTACGTTTATGATCCCTTTATTGGTCATGTATACGGATTTTGTGGCATTGATGGGCTCTTTCATCAATGTGAACAAAAACGAATTGGTGAGCTTATCCACCTTTTTTGTTCAGGTATTTGATTCAATTACATTTCTGGATGTATTTTCCTCTGTGATCAAATCTCTCGTATTTGGATTTACAATTGGGATTGTAGGTTGCTATAAGGGATACAATTCTTCCAAAGGGACAGAAGGAGTGGGCCGTGCTGCCAATTCAGCGGTGGTGATATCCATGTTTTTGATCTTTATTGAAGAGCTTTTGGCTCTTCAGATTGTCAATGCTATCCGGGGAATGTAAGGCTATGGAAAATCGGGAAATCGTCGTCAAAATCAGAAACCTGTATAAATCCTTTGGGGATCTGGATGTCCTCAAAGGGGTGGATTTGGATCTTTTCAGAGAAGAAAATCTAGTTGTTTTAGGAAGGTCCGGAACAGGCAAGTCTGTATTGATCAAAATCATGGTCGGGCTTCTCTATCAGGACAAAGGGACCATGGAAGTATTGGGCAAAGAAGTCTCTCAGTTGAATACCAAAGACCTGAATGCTCTCCGCTTGAAAATCGGCTTTTCTTTTCAGAATTCAGCGCTATACGATTCGATGACAGTGAGAGAAAATATGGAATTTCCTTTGGTTAGAAACGTTAAGAATTTGACCAAGAAAGAAATAACCATGCGTATCGAAGAGCTTCTCGAGGCAGTCGGACTTCCCCAAACCATCAATCAAATGCCTTCTGAGCTTTCCGGAGGTCAAAAGAAACGGATTGGGGTGGCCAGAACACTCGTTCTCAATCCCGAAATCATGCTTTATGATGAGCCTACAGCAGGTCTTGACCCCATCACCTGCGTGGATATCAATAATCTGATCATGGAAGTGAGAGAGCGCTACAAAACCACCTCCATCGTGATTACCCACGACTTGGCCTGTGCCAAGATGACTGGAGACAGAATGGCTGTCCTTTTGGATGGCCAATTTAACGCAATGGGTACCTTCGAAGAAGTATTTCCTCATGCTGAGGACGAGCGTATCAAATCATTCTACGATTATAATTTCATTTACTCATGAGAGGAGAAAACAAACGATCAGTCATTGTAGGAATTTTTGTCTTCCTGGGAATAGCCATCTTGGTGGCAGGGATATTGACCCTGGGTGGACAGCAAAAAAAATTCGTGAAGGCCATACATCTCAAGGCTGTTTTTGATGATGTGGGTGGACTGCAGACCGGGAACAATATTTGGTTTTCCGGTGTGAAAATCGGGACGGTAAGGAAAATCAATTTCTATGGAGATTCCCAAGTAGAAGTGGAAATGAATGTGGAGGAAAGTGTTTCTGAATTTATCCGAAAAAACTCCAAGGCCACGATCAGCTCGGATGGATTGATCGGAAATAAGATTATTGTCATCTATGGAGGCAGCACGGACTTTCCTCAGGTAGAGGAGGGAGATCGGCTTGAGGCAGTGATGCCGCTTGATACCGATCAGATGATGGAAACCCTGCAGGTAAACAATGAGAATCTGGTGGAAATCACCGCCGACCTCAAGCTGCTTACCGGGAAACTTGCCGCAGGAGAAGGGATCGTAGGAGCTGTCATGACCGATTCTACATTGGCCGTCCGATTCAAGGAGATTGTCGCCAATCTGGACAGAGCCTCTGCTAACAGTAACAGAATGCTGGCCGAACTGAACACTTTCGCAGGTAAGCTGAATCAGGAAGGGAACCTGTTCAATGATTTGGCTACGGATACCGAGATAGCGGATGAATTGAGAGCCGCTATTGCCAGCTTTAAGGCAAGCGCTGAAAACACCCAAGAATTGACCAAAAAGCTGGAAGAAATCTCCGCCAAGCTCGATGATCCCAATAATGCTCTCGGAACTATGCTTAACGACCCTGCTTTTGCAGAATCTCTCAAAAGTACCTTGGTCAATACCGATTCAGCCACTTACAACCTAAACAAAGGTTTGGAGGCACTGGAGTACACTTGGCCATTCCGAAAAGGATTTAAGCGAAAAGCCAAAGAGGAAGCAAAAGCTGCTGATAATTAAGTTAAAAGCCGGTCAAAAGCCGGCTTTATTCTTTATGCCCGTTGATGATTTTAGCCCTGGCTTCGATCTTCTCATCCCCATTGGCTTGAAAGGTGTCTGTGGTTTTTTCAGAAGTAAGCGTTGCTTTAATCTCGATTGGAAAGTGGTCCGAGCCTATATCACTGAGCACTTTCAAACCAGATAAGCCAAAGTGCCTGCTCAAAAAAACGTGATCTAAGGGCCAACGGAAAAAGGGGACTTTGGCATGGAAGGTACTGTAAAACCCTCTTCCCCTCCTAGGATCTGCCATTTCTGATATTTTTAAAAACAGGGAAGTGGTATAACTCCAAGCCACATCATTGAGGTCACCCATGACTAGAGATGGATTTGAATTTTCTTGGGCCTTTTTTCCCACGATCAGAATTTCTGCGTCCCGTTCTGTGCTTTTTTCATTTTCTCCCGGTACGGGTGGAGTAGGGTGTATTCCATACAGGGTGATGGTCTCTCCTGATTTCAGATTTAAATCTACTTCGATCGAGGGAATCTCCGGGTCGAGTAAATAATTGATCTTTTTTCTGATAAAGGGAAGTTTAGAATAGAAAACCAGCCCATAGGTATTCTCTTGGGGCAAAAGAATACAATAGGGATAAGCCTCCTCAATCGCCTTTAATTCATCCACCCAGGTCTGATTGGTTTCTACCAGAAATACCATATCGGGATTCCTTTTTTTGATCAGTCGGACAGTTTTTGAATACTGGGTATTGAATTGATAGACATTGCCTACGATAAGATGAATCCCATTTTCTTTGGAAAATGGAACTCGGGCAATCATTTTTTTACCAAAGAGGGTGTAAGGCCATACCTGAATAGTAAGGTAAACGATTGACAAAAATATCAATCCCAAACCCATCCATTTTTCTACCCCGATTTTTTCAGAAACTATCCAAAATATGCCCAGTAAGATCAAAATGATCAACTTTTGTAATCTGGGATAATCAAAAACTCGAATCCACCAATGGTCCAATTTCACCAGTGGAATGAAGGTGGCTAGGATAAAAAAAGCTGTAATTCCGGAAAGTATCAAAATTCAATTGATCGAGAAAAATAAAAATAGACTCAATCCAAGGAGTATCCTAACTTGATTTTAGGAATCAACCCAAAGAGAATCTGACCGGCAGATACATCCAAGCCTCCACCGGATTGCCTTGAAGGTCCAAGGCAGGGTAAAATGGACCTTCATAAAGTCGGATTACTCTTAATGCCTCCTTTACCAGTTCTTTATTGAGGCCATACCCGTTGGCAACTTCGAGTTCTTTGAGCTCTCCTGTTTCTGATATCAGGAGGGCGATTTGTACTGTACCGCTTTGTCCTAATCTCCTTGCCGCAATCGGATATTGAAGATTTTGGACAAAAAGCTCCTGAAGTCTATCCATATCCAAGCCAGGTTTGAAATCATCACGGTCTCGGATTTGTTCCCTTTCGGGGCTTATTCGCCACAGAGAGTAGGATTGATCTTCCAACCTGAGGACTTGGCCTTTTTTCTCCCCATTTTCAAAGAAACTGGTGACATATTTTCCATTATCCAGATTTTTGATGGTTTGTCTTTTTATGGACCCTTCCTCGTTTAAATACTCCCTGGTTTCTTGCTTAAAGAGTCCCTCTTGATTGATTTCCACTTTCCCTTGGACCACCATTTGATTTTCCATATCAAAAATCCAGAAGACTTGATCTCCATTTTCAAGTTCGTTTGTGACCTTCCGATAAGCTCGGCGCTCTAGGTCTTTATTTCCTATTTCAAAAAAATGACGATTGAGATAAGGTTCATTTTGCTTACCGTCCTTCTTTTGACTCCAAGTCATTGAACAGACGCAAATGCAAAGAATGAAAGTGTAAAGAATGCGCATTTGGTGGAATTTTGAAATGATGCATTAATAGCTGAACTCCAGGATTTGCCAGAGATCGTTGAATTTTTCAGAATTGTTTCGGGTAAGCTCTCGGACTTCTGTAATTCGTCCGCAGCATTCGGTGTCGTATTGGGTGTAGGACAGGACTAGTGTATCGATTTTGCCATTTGGGTAGCTTAAGAAAACCGGTCCGAGAGGAGGGATAACCTCCGCATAGAAGGTAGTATCTCCCTCATAATAGGGAGAAAAGAGGGGTTGAAGGACGTATTCCACCTGCTCGTTACCCTGTAGCGAATAGAGTCGGAATTCCTCGGCCTTAAATTGGGCATTGGGGCCAAAAACCAAATCCAGACCGGATTCTGCATCCAGGATTCTGAATTCAAAATCGTATTTGGAAGCCAGGCAATCCAGATTCCTGCAGGGGTCGCAGGAAATGAGCAATCCTGCAATCAGGACAAATGAGGTGGTTTGAAATAGCCTAATCATTCATTCAGGAGATTTAAAACAAAGCAGGGTATTGATTTGACGAGTAGATCTTTGAGTACGCTACTTTCATGAATAAAGAATTAAATGCGGTAAAAGTTGACAACATCCCATTGATGCAGTAAATGGAAATATTTGTTTTGAAAATTAAGGTGATCTTATTTAACCCCCAAACCTTTAACTAAGAAATCTTAAGAAATATTCTGAAGATATCCCTTATTTTTACCGAGACCTATTTATTCATTTTCATTCATGAATTCGATCAATCCTACCATCACCCCCGCTTGGGGAAGACTGCTTCAGCTCAAAGAAAAGCACAAAAACCACTCGATCTATTCCCATTTTGACTACGCTGGACGGTTTGACCAATTCAGTATCCGCTTTGAAGATATTTTGGTAGATTTTTCCAAAAACCGGATTTCTGACGGGATCCTACTTGCCTTGATGGATTTGGCACGAGAGTGCGGAGTGCATGAGGCCATTGAGGAGATGTTTATCGGTGCGGCGATAAATAAAACAGAAAACCGAGCTGTGCTTCATACTGCACTCAGAAACAGAAAAAATCATCCGGTCTATGTGCAAGGAAAGGATGTGATGCCGGAAATCAATGCGGTATTGGCCCAAATGAAAAAGTTTGCCGATCAGGTTTATCAGGAAAGATGGTTGGGCTACACTGGGAAACCAATTACCAATTTGGTAAATATCGGAATCGGCGGCTCTGATTTGGGACCTGTGATGGTAACTGAGGCACTCAAGCCTTATCAAAACCCAAATCTTTCCATCGATTTCGTGTCCAATGTCGACGGTACTCATCTTTCCGAGACCCTGAAAAAGGTTGATCCTGAGACCACACTTTTCTTTATCGCCTCCAAGACATTTACGACTCAGGAGACCATGACCAATGCCCATTCGGCAAGAAACTGGTTTATCAACTATGCCAAAGATGAATCTGCGATTGCCAAGCATTTCGTGGCTTTGTCCACCAATGCGAAGGCTGTGGAGGCTTTTGGGATTGATTTGGACAATATGTTCGAGTTTTGGGATTGGGTAGGGGGGCGCTATTCTCTTTGGTCGGCTATCGGCCTGCCTATCGCTTGCGCCATTGGCTTTGCTAATTTTGAACAATTGCTTTCCGGAGCCTATTCCATGGATGAGCATTTCCGGCATTCCGCTTTTGAGCGAAATATTCCAATGGTTTTGGCTATGATCGGTATTTGGAATACCAATTTTCAGGGAGCTACTTCTGAAGCTATTTTGCCATATGATCAATACCTGCATCGGTTTGCAGCCTATTTCCAGCAAGGCAATATGGAGAGCAATGGGAAATATGTAAGCAGGGACGGGCAAAAGGTGAATTATCCAACAGGTCCAATCATTTGGGGTGAACCGGGAACCAATGGGCAGCATGCATTTTACCAGTTGATTCATCAGGGTACTCATATTATTCCCTGTGATTTCATTGCTCCGGCTATATCCCATAATCCGCTTGGAGACCATCATCAGAAATTGCTTTCTAACTTCTTTGCTCAAACGGAAGCCCTCATGAAAGGGAAATCTCTCGAGGAGGTGAAGGCAGAAATGAACAAAGCAGGGAAATCCGTAGAGGAAATCGATCAAATAGCCCCTCACCGTGTTTTTGAAGGCAACAGACCGACCAATTCTATCTTGGTCAAGCAGATCACTCCCTACACCTTAGGTCAGTTGATCGCTATGTATGAGCACAAAATCTTCGTTCAGGGGGTAGTTTGGAATATTTTCAGCTTTGATCAGTGGGGAGTAGAACTGGGTAAGGTTCTGGCCAATGGCATCCTGCCGGAGCTTCAGGGCGAGGAAGAAGTCAATTCCCACGACTGCTCGACCAATGGCCTGATCAATACCTATAAGCAGATGCGAAAAGGCTAATCTTCCAGCAAGCCAGTCAGATCGATTTCAAAAAGTCTCGAGGGAACGGATGCTCCGGCTACAGAGATCTTTTCCCCTGAGATTTTGATGGATCCATCGTGTAAAATGCCAATTCCTTCAGTCTGGCTTGTGGCTGCCACACTTCCCAGTAGGAGAGAGTACCTCTGACTTGAATTTAGAATTTGCTCTGGATCCCAGCCGGAGAAGACTTCGACAAAGGCCCGAGAGGAGATTCCTGCAAGCTCATAGCCTAGGAGAACCAAATTTTTTCCGTCCGAGGTGATATCGGCCGCAGTTATTTTCCCTGCTGTGGAGAAAGTTTCTACTTTGACGGCTACTTGGTTGGGTAAGTTGGGATCCAGGGTGTAGTGGGTGGTCTCGTTGCTGCTGACGGGTTTGGTGAAAAGATGGAGTTTGCCCTGATAGAAAATCATAGCCTCACAATCAAATGCATGGTTTGGGTCATCAAAAACTGTCTGATCCGGGTAGGAAAATTCAAGAATTTCGGCATTGACTGTCGTGGAATTCAATAAATTCATCAAAGGGATTTTCAGGATTTTCAGATCTTTTCTGTTTCCTAGATTGTTGCCAAAATCTCCCACATACAAGTGAGTATCGCTGGATGCCAAGTCTTCCCAGTCTACATTGGTGGCATTGTTTACTCTGATCATTCTAATGGGTGTGCCTGAATCGGGCGAGATTTCAAACAACTCAGGAAGATTTCCTCCGTCATTCATAGTGAAGAGTCGTTGTCCGATGGCTTCCAGACCTGAGGTTTCTTCCAGCGGGAATCCTAATTCTACTCGGTTGAAAGGCTGAAATACTTGAGGGTATCTGTCATCAGTCAGGGAAATCGTCCGCTGGGAAAAATCCAAAATCGGGTCATTCAATCCTGTGGGTTCATCTGGGGTGCTGGACTTGGGATAAAAAAAGGATTGATGCTGAAAAGGTATGGGATCTATACCTAATCGAAAGCGCTGACCTTGGGTCAGTTGGATTTCGGCCACGATTGTTTTCCAAGAATAGATATAATAAAAATCTCCCTGAGAAGCCATCACGCCAGTCTGGGGAGAAATCAGCCTCGGTGGAGATTCCAGATTGGTTTTTTGGATACTCAGCAGATGATAATTGGTGCTTCCTTCCAGCTGAGTCGTCACTTCTGGATTCAAAGCGGTCAAGGTTCCTGATAGGTTTACAGGAAGAGTGTTGGAAATTTCCACCGTGGAAGGGTTGGATTCATACCGGTAAGTCCCAAAAGGAAGTTCAAATGTGAAGCCCTCAGGGTCAGCAGGCAGTGAGATAGAGAAAGCATCCCCGTTTTCCTGAGAAGTGAAAGTCACATTTAGTCCGGGTGAAAGTTCATGAATCCAAACTTGGCTGTTACTGAGTCTTCCGCTGGGTATGGATTTTTGGATCAGGATTCCCGTCAAGGTAATTCGAGCCAAACTAGGCTGAGGATCTTCTTTTTTGCAGGAAAAAAGCAAAAGAGAAAGGATCGTTACAAAGCATTTTAAAAAAAGTCGCATTAGGGAATCGGTTTCGGCGCTTCTTCAAATAACTAAAATACGGATGAAGTTTCCATTATTTCCCAAAGAATAAAAACGAAAGTCAAAACATTATTAATCCACAGCATGTTGCACAACCATAACATCCTGAGGTATGAAAGAGCTATTAGAGGGTATCAGAGTCAGTAAAAATGGAAACGGAAATGGAAAAAAGCACCATATATCCGAGGAGCCGAAACTCCTGATCAAGGATGCCATTTTTGTACGCCATGAAGGAAGCTTGGTCAAGGTAAAGTTTGATGACATACTCTGGCTCAAAGGAGATGGCAATTACACCACCTTGGTTACCAAGAATGCCGTGATTTCTGTAAGGAATATTCTCAAGGAGTTTGAGTCTGTTTTACCTTCTGAAAATTTCCTTCGAATTCATAAAAGCTATATGGTGCAGATCGGAGAAATCTCCGCCATCAATAACAAAGAAGTACAGGTGGGTAAAGATTGGATACCTGTAGGAAGGACTTTTTATCAAGAACTGCTTAAAGGCATACAGCGAATTGGGAGTCAGGGAGACTAATCGAACTGAAATCTTATATAAATCAAAGGTCTCGCTTGTTAGGCGAGACCTTTTCTTTTTCAGAGCCAAAGCAAGCTGCTGTCCCCATAGCTGAGGAAGCGATAATTCTTGTCCAAGGCTTCCTGATAGACTTTTTTCCAATCCTTTCCCAAAATCGTGGAGATCAAAAGAATCAGCGTAGAACCCGGTTGATGAAAATTGGTGATAAGCGCGTCAATCATCTGATAGCGATATCCAGGAAATATAAAAATCTCGGTATGTCCCAATAAGGTATCCTTCCCCTCCCGATTCATAACTTCTAAAATTGCCTGAAGAGCTTCTTTTTTTCCAGGCAAAACAGCTCGGCTCTGATAGGGAAAAAGCTTCTCAATTTCGAGTTTTTCCCCTTTTCCTTCCAAAATCTGAACCCCATACCAGTAGATACTTTCCAAAGTCCGCACGGAGGTAGTCCCTACGGCTATGGTTTTTCCAGCGTTTTCCAGCAGTTGCTTGAGGGTTTCCCGGGTGACTTGGATTTGCTCGGAATGCATGGGATGTTCAGTCACCTCTTTCACCTTGATAGGTTGGAAGGTACCCGCACTCACGTGCAGAGTGACTTGGGCTTCTTGGATTCCTTTTTTCCTGAGTTTTTCAAATACTTCTTCTGTAAAGTGAAGCCCTGCTGTTGGGGCGGCCACAGCACCTTCTTTTTTGGAATAGACGGTCTGATATCGGTCTTTGTCCTCTTTTTCGGCCTTTCGATTCAAATAGGGGGGAAGTGGTACTTCTCCGCTTGCCTCCACCAAATCCACAAAAGCTACCTCTGGATCATCCCAAGAGAACTCCACAGACATGGCTTCACGATCATGCAGACGGGCTTGTAGAATGACTTCCTTTTCACCTACTCGGATTCTTCCTTTCAAGAGTTCTTCATTTTTCCATTTTTTGGCGTTGCCGATCAGCGTTTGCCAAGTGACTGGAAACTTGGCCAGCATGATCTCAGCGATGACCGTGGTCGGAGCAATTGGTGCAAGAAGAAAGATTTCGATTTTGGCTCCAGTTTCTCTTTGGAAGATCAACCGTGCTGGAATCACCTTGGTGTCGTTATAGACCAAAAGTGCATTTGCGGGTAATAATTCGGGCAAGTCATAGAAATGGTAATGGCTGATTTGCCCTAGCTTATAATGCAGAAGTTGGGAATGGTCCCTTTTTTCGAGGGGAAACTTGGCGATCCGGTCTTCCGGTAGCGTATATTCGAAGTCTTGGAGATCAATGGTTGGAATTTCCATTTGATAGGATGATTTGCCTGCAAATATAGCCATCCATTTGGTCCAAAATCGGTTTTATCCTTATGGCAGATTCGTTTCGGTTTCAGTTTTCCCTGATAAAAAGGGTCCTTCAGTTCAGATTTGATGCAGGTACATCCCGTGGTGTGCTAAAAACACGGGAGGTTTTTTGGATAAAAGTGACTCACCCGGATGATCAGGAAAAAGTGGGCTGGGGAGAGGCAGCTCCTTTGGTAGGCCTGAGTCCAGACTACAGGGAGGATTTTGAACAAGTCATTTCAGCTCAACTCGAAAAGTTGGCTAGGGAAACTTGGGAAGTGGATACCAGTTCGGTTTTGGATCAAGTCAAAGCCAGAGTTCCTTTTGAGTTGCCTTCGCTCCGATTTGGTGTAGAGATGGCCCTGCTTGATTGGATTCAGGGCGGGAAAAAGCGCTTTTTTCCGAATCCCTTTTTTGATGAGAAAAAACCGATTCCGATTAATGGACTGATTTGGATGGGAGATAGAGAGTTTATGCTGGAGCAGATTGACCAAAAGCTAAAAGAGGGATTTGACTGCATCAAAATGAAGATCGGGGCCATTGATTTTGAGCAGGAACTAGCCCTTTTGAGCTATATCCGAAAGCAGTTTTCCAAAGATCAGATCATTCTACGGGTAGATGCCAATGGGGCTTTTTCACCCATGGAAGCGATGAACAAACTCGGTCAACTCGCAGAATTGGATATTCACAGCATTGAGCAGCCAATTCGGGCCGGACAATGGGCTGAAATGCGAAAGCTCTGTCGGGAAACTCCACTTCCGATCGCCTTGGATGAGGAGCTGATCGGGACTAAAGAAAAAGAACTTCTCCTGGATACGCTAAAGCCGCAACACATCATTCTTAAGCCCACACTTTTGGGAGGTTTTCTGGAAACTCAGCAATGGATCAGTTTGGCAGAAGAGCGGGGAATCGGCTGGTGGATGACCTCAGCCTTGGAAAGTAATATCGGGCTCAATGCCATTTCCCAATTGGCTTCCTCCTATGACCCCAAAATTCCCCAAGGTCTGGGCACCGGGAAGCTCTACCATAATAATCTTGCCTCGCCTTTGGAGATTGAAAAGGGGCAAATCCGCTATGGAGATAGGCTTTGGGAGAATCCTGCCTAATTGGGTAGAGGGTGTAAATAAACCGGCTTATGCACTTTAGCTTTCCATAGGGTTTGGGTTAAAATTCCCGTATCCAAGTCCCGCTCAAAGATCACAATATCATTACTGGCCTGATGGGCAGCGAGAAGGTATTTTCCATCTGGGGTCAAATTGAAATTGCGGGGCATAATTCCTCCTGAGGAAATGTTTTGGATTCGTTCGTATTGACCGGAGGTGCTTTTGGCAAAAACAGAAAGGGTGTTGGCCTCTCCCCGGTTGGAAACGTAGATGTTTTTTCCGTCCGGGGAAACCCGGATTTCAGCCGCTCCCACTGCCCCTGAAAAACCTTCATTCAACAAGGAAAGTCTCTGGCTAGGGCTCAGTATACCAGCTTCGTACGAAAAAACATCCAATACTGCGGTCATTTCTTCTACGACCAAAACTTCCTTGCCGTCAGCCGAAAAGGCTAAATGTCTGGGACCATCTCCCGGAGTGACAGGGAATTCTCCCGATAGGCTCAATGGTTCGGCTTGATTAGGGTTGAAATCATAAACATAAATCTTATCGGTACCCAAGTCTGCTACCAGCACCCTTTTTCCTTCGGGATCAAAAGTGGTAGAATGGACATGGGGCTTCTCTTGCCGGGCGGGATTAATGCTTTTGCTGTTATGCTGGATCAGCTGGACAAAATCCAGCTTTTTGTCCTCATTTACTTTGAAGACAGAAAGGCTGCCACCGGTATAATTACCCAAAATCACGAAGTCCTCATTTGGAGACAAAGAAATATGGCAGGGATGATCACCTTGCGAGGCATCCTGATCCAGTAGTGTGAGGGAATTGTCTTCTCCATTTCTGGAAAAGGTCAGGACATTTCCACCTTGAATTCCAGCTTCTTCCTCCAGAGAGTAGACGGTTTTTCCATCTCTGGAAGCCAATACAAATGAGGGGTTGGCGATGCCCGCGGCAATAGTCTGAATGGTCATCAGATTCTCGCCAGGAGAAAAAGTTAGATAGTTGATGCCATGATGAATGGAATCCGTATAGGTTCCGATTAAGAATTGGTAACTTAAGGTTTGCACAGGTTCTTCTTGAGATTCGGGACTGGAAGGATTACAGGCAAAAGTTAGGATGCCTAAGGAAATTAGACAGAAAGACAGAATTCGTGTAAGAGTTGATTTCATGATTGAAAAGTAGTGAATTTTGACAATCCTATTTTTTTCAAAGGAATTAAAAAGTAGAATGATTCTGTGTGATAAATCAATTTATTAGCCATGTTTTTTGTTGAAAAGTTAAAAATAGTGCGATTAAGCTTTAAAAATGTTAATTTGGCATAGCCTATTAAATGGAAAAAGATGCAACAAATTTATGATACCCAAGTAGCCAAGAGGTTTACGATTTACAACAGTTTATTTTTAGATCTCCCCTTTGATGATATCTATGTCACGGGGACTCTTTTGCCCTTTTTGGGTAAGGCCTGTGAAAAAGGGTACAGGGAAGGAAAGACTCCCGTAGAAATTATTGAAGGTTTTTTTGAAGAAATGATGCCCGGCGAATCCGAAAAAAAGAGGAGCGATTTTCTTTTCCGAATGATTCAATATGTGGAGCGGCAAGTGGTCCTTTTTGATTCGATTGAAGATGCTGCATATGATAAAATCAACGATATCAACGGAAAGGGATCAATTAAAGCCTTGATTTCCAGAGTTGAGACCGATAAGAAGAAGAAGGAGCTGATAGAAAAGCTCAAGACATTTTCGGTAAGGCTGACCCTGACGGCCCATCCCACTCAATTTTATCCCGGCAATGTTCTTGGGATCATTACCGATTTAGAAACTGCGATCCGGACGGATGATTTGGAAAGCATCAACCTTCTTCTCCAGCAACTGGGCAAGACCGGCTTTATCAACCGGGAAAAACCCACTCCTTTTGATGAGGCGATCAGCCTGATTTGGTATCTGGAAAATGTGTTTTACCAGAGTATACCCGATATCGTGATTCGACTGCTGAAGGGGCTTGGTGAGCCAATCCATACCTGGGAGAATCCGGGAATTTTAAAAGTAGGGTTTTGGCCAGGGGGCGACCGGGATGGCAATCCATTCGTGACCCATGAGACTACCCTTCAGGTAGCGGATCGCCTCAAAAAGTGGCTGATGAGATGCTACTATAGAGATCTAAGAAAGCTGAAAAAGAGACTGACTTTCAAAAAGGTCGAAGAGCTCATCGCAAAGGCTGAGCGGGGGATATATTATACCTTGTTTGAGAATAAGCAGGTCTACAACTCTAAGGAGGACCTGTTGGCCATTTTGTTTGAAGCCCGGGACGCTTTGATTACGCACCATGATGGGCTGTTCCTGAATCTACTGGATGAATTTATCCTGAAGGTGAGGATTTTTGGATTCCATTTTGCCCACATGGACCTGCGGCAGGATAGTAGAAAGCATGATGGGCTTTGGGAGGAGATTTTTTCCATTCAGGGGAAGGAGTTTACCGGAACCGAGGATGAATTGATCTCAAAAGTGATGAAAACCCGAGGGCTTCCTTCATTGGAGGATTTTCAGGAGCCTTTTCATAAGGAAATGCTTCAATCCTTAGGCACTGTTAAGGAAATTCAAGCGCTCAATGGAGAAGAAGGACTTCATCGCTACATCATTTCCAATTGTCAATCTGTTCTTCATGTTTTGGAAGTTTTTCAGCTGGCAAGATTGACGTTAGGAGCCAAATCCAGTCCCCTTCCTCTGGACATTGTCCCCTTATTCGAGACCATAGATGATTTGGCGATGGCACCCCAAATCATGTCCAAGCTGTATGAGACACCGGAGTATGCAGAGCACCTGAAGTCCCGTGGGATGAAGCAAAATATCATGCTTGGGTTCTCAGACGGTACCAAAGACGGGGGCTATTTAAAGGCGAATTGGTCGATTTTAGTGGCCAAAGAGGAACTGTCCGAAGTATCGAGAAAGTATGGGATCAAAGTGGTCTTTTTTGATGGGCGAGGCGGTCCTGTAGCCAGAGGAGGAGGGAACCTTCATAATTTCTATGCTTCCTTGGGAGAAAAAGTGGACAACTCCGAAATCCAGGTGACTATTCAAGGTCAGACCATTTCCTCCAATTACGGAAAGCAGGTATCCTGTACCTACAATCTTGAGCAATTACTAAGTGCAGGATTGGAAAATCATCTTTATCAGGATGGAGAAAAGAATCTGAATTCCAAGCAGAGAGCCATCATTCAGGCATTGGCTGATTCAGGATATGAATCTTATAAGAAACTGAAAAATCACCCCAAGTTTGTTCCATACTTAGAGCATGTGGCTCCCCTGAAATATTTTGGAATGACCAATATTGGGAGTCGACCTTTGAAAAGAGGCAAAGGTTCAGGCTTGAAATTTGAGGACCTAAGGGCCATCCCTTTTGTAGGGTCTTGGGCTCAAATGAAGCAAAATATCCCGGGATTTTTTGGGGTTGGTGCAGCGATCGAGCAAGCCGAAAAAGAAGGGAATCTCAAAGAAATCAAAAAGCTCTACCAAGAGAGTCTTTTCTTTAGAACCTTGCTGAGCAACTCCATGCAGTCTCTGAATAAGTGCTTCTATCCGGCTACTGCCTACTTATCCAAAAATGAGGAGTATGGAGAATTTTGGAATGTCTTGTTTGAGGAATACCAAAGATCTGTAGAAAAAATTAAGGATATCTCCGGAATGAACGAACTGCTGGAGGATAATCCGGTGACCAAAAAATCTATAGAAATCCGGGAAAAAATTGTCCTTCCATTAATTACCATTCAGCAATACGCAATCCAGAAAATTTTGGAAGATGGAAAATCCACGAATACACTGGATAAGCTTATTCTACGGGCAATGTTTGGGATTATCAATGCGATGAGAAATGCAGCATAAAAAAAAAGGCCCTTGGATTTTAAAAATTCAAGGGCCTTTTGACATTAAAGAGAAGCTTATTTTTTGACGATCACTCCGTCTTTGATCATTTGGTCAGAAATTACCATGGCAAAGGTTCGGGCAAAAGCCTCAAGATTTGCCGGATTGGTAGTTTCCGATTGAGCAGACCATACCAATTGTTCGGTTTCTACATCATAGAGGTTGGCCTCGAGGAAGTAGTTTTTGTCTGTAGTGTAATAGCCTGGGTCGTACATCATTGGGCTATAGTAGTTGTAATATCCCCAATAGGATCTGTAGTACCCTCCATACATCATGGGAGAATAGGTAGTTGTACCGGGTACATACCGGGACTCTTGGGTCTGATCCAAGAGGGCAACAGTCAAAACAGCATCATGTCCTTGGTCTCTAAGCGCTTGGGCAAATTTTTCTTTTTCCTCTGGGCTGGGTTTAGTACCCGGAGGAATGATTACAGAAGAGTTGGAAGCCTTGATCCCATCCTGTGTCAATACACTTTGGATTTGATCTTCAAAGGTTTGTCTGCTGATTACACTCTCAGAAATACCGATGATGACTACATCATCGTAGCCTCCTGCTTTTTTCTCAGGACTGGCCCAAGAACCTAATATTTTTGTGCTGGGTGAGCAGGAGACAAGTGCTACAAATGCCAAAGTGGCGAGTAAGGAAAACTTTTTCATAATTGTAAGAAAGTGGGATTATTTAAACTCATCGATAAAGGGCAATTCTTGTTGAATTGCATTCCGAATCGTGTTGTGAATGTAGGTGTCTAATTGTAGAAATTTAGCTGCATCAAGGGCTGAGACTCCTTTTTTAAACTTTTTGTAATAGGTCATGTGGAGTTTGGACAGAGCTTGATCATTTTTCAAGGTTCGGAGAGCTAGATTGTCAGCTTCAGCCTCACCGATGTTGGTGTACTGCTCCATGTAATCATTGATGATTTTGATCCGCTCTCTGGACAAGGCTTTTCGTTCTGTCTCATAGGCTTCATAAATGGGCCAAAAAGCAGCAGCTTTTGCCTCAGGCAGTTGGAGGACTTCCTGGACAATCATTTTTTTATCCATTCCGAAAGCTTCTTGGATCAAGGAAATTTCATCATCGATACTTTGAGCGAAGCTCAAATTCATTCCAAAAAGGAAGAGTGCAAGGGAAAATAGTAGTGTTCTTTTCATAAAAGGTAAAGCGTTTGTTTTTAGTAAATGACTGGTAGAACAATGTCTATTCTTCCAATTCGTCAATAATTTAAGATAAAGTTATTATTAAATGCTTTCTTGGGTTTAAACTTTCCCGTCTAGAAAGATTCATTGATATTCAGGTAAAATCCGCTGTTTCCTTTTTGTCCAAAAGCATAGTCTGCTGTGATCGTGGTTCTTTTCTCTTTGTTGATCATCACACGGAGCCCCAGTCCATATCCCGGATTGATTTTTTCAAACAGTCTTTCGTATTGCGGACTAGGGCCCGCAGCAGATTCAGGTTTCGAACTGCTGAAAGAAGCTGCATTGACAAAAACCGTAGCTCCAAAGGTGTCCTTTTCCTTTTGTAATGGGAATCTCCATTCAGCTTCTCCGTATACCATGTTCTCTCCTCTAAATCGGCCTTGAGCATATCCCCGACCACTTCTTCCAAACATATCCCAGCCTATCGAGGGCAGGTTCATGTATGGAAGATTTCCAGACACAAGAAAGTTTCCCATTCCCCAAACTCCAATGAGGTGTCTCTTTCTCTTTGGATTCAAATTGAAGTAATGCCTGTAGTCAAGGAGTAAAGTACTTGAGGATTGGGAAGAACCGAGAAATTCAGGATTGATTTTATATTGAATCCAGGCAAAATTCTTTTCATATGGGGAGACGGCCATGTCTCTCTTTTCCAAGATAAAATTGAAGGATACTCCTGATAGTGAATATTTATCCGTATCAAATCCCTTTGAGATATTGTAGGCATCATGAGCAAACTGAAGGGTTAGATCCTGATCTGCATCCTCATCCAAGAAGTTTTCAATTTTGCTATGTACATCCAAATGATATCCCAATCCCAAATAGAAAGGAGAATCACCGATTTTTTTCAAGACCGCTTCGTAAAATCTCAACAGATTGAAATCCATTTGTTGCTCTCCCCAATAGGCAAGAGGCTGATTTGGATTTTGGGCAGGTTCGTTTGGAGTAGAGCTTCCGAGGCCAAAGGTAGGCTGGGAAGTGATAAAGTATCTCCAATCTCCCATTAGGATAAGCTTGTTTTCTGAGAGAAACAGATTATGCCGACTGCTGAAAATCCACTGTTTCTTGGTAGTGTATAACAGGTTGCCAACCAAATTGGACATCTTCGTGTTAGCAGGATCACCCATATACCAAGAGGCAGAAGGGGCAAGTCCAAACATCCATCCGTTGGCAGGATTGGATGCCACTGCCGGGAGTGGCACAAAGCTGAAATGATAGACTTTGTTTGGTTGATAAAAGGAAATAGAATCAGCTTTCTGGGCTTTTGCCCAAAAGATGATCACAAAGGAAATCAGGAAGAGATAGAGTCGCTTCATTGCTGGGGATAATGGTGTAAACACTTATTCAAGATAATAAACCCGAGGAGGATAAATGTTTGATTTTCTACTACACCATTGGTAATGTTTGGGATTTTTCAAGAAAACAGATTCTAGGGTTAATTTGCAAACCTGAAAACCAATCCACCTTGAAATCCAAATTGGAATATAGTAGAGTAGGTGGAAACTCCTGTACCAACTCCACCAGTGCCGAAATAGAATCCTCCGCCCGCTCCTTGTACTGCAGACATAAGTGATGCTTGTAGCTTGATTCCGATTTTTTCAGCTAGCCAGAAATTGGATCCTCCCCGTAGAGCCCAAGCGAATTTGGTGAAGTTTTGAGATCTGCCATTATCTGGATTATCGACATTTGAAATCACCATCCCGATTCCAGCTCCGAAATAAGGCTCCACTTTGTCATTGACTTGGAAGTAGTTGCTTCCATTAATCATAATCCAGTTGTTTGCCAAATCAAATGTGGTGCGCTGTAATTGACCACCTAGAATGCCTCCATCTTGGTAAACCATCGGAGCCTGCGTGTCTTGTCTCAAATACTGAAGCTCAATTCCTTTGCCATTGGGTAGTTTGTATTCCAATCCAGCACCCCATTGAAAACCTCCCTTAATGGTGCCTTCATAGTAGCTGCTTGAGGAAAAATAGCTGTCTACGCCGTCATCAAAAACATAGCCTGCATAGGTGTTGAGTCTGACTTCTTGGGCGAATCCCAACTGAAACGTCAATACCATGATAATGAGAATCGTAATTTTTTTCATAGTAGTATTTATTTAGTTTTCATTTTACCTCTTCCAATGGGTAAGTTAGCATAAATAGACCATTGACTGTGCTTTTGACTTCCTTCCTGCTCATTCAGTGCGTCAGTGAATCCCTTCTGATGTCGGATTCCCAGTGCGTTGATTTTGTCTTTCCCGATCATTAAGCCAATGCCTGCCAAATATCCCAAATCAAATCTACTGACCTGATCTCTGATGTCATGTCGGTATTCGATAGGATCATCAGCTATTTCAGTTTCAAAAACATCCCAAGCCTTTGTCCTCATTGAAATCTGTGGGCCAGCCTCAAAAAACAGCCTTTCCGAGGCCAAATACCGAAAAGATACCGGAATACTCAGATAATTGATCCTTCGGGCACCGGTTTTCCCTTCAAAGATTCCATTAATGTCCTCATTTCCGGAATCGTAAAACGGGATCCCTTTTACTCCTCTTTGATATTTAGCGAGCAAATCAAAGTTGAGCATGTATTTCTCATTGAATTTGTGCGTGAAAAACAGCCCTAAATTGAATGCTCTGAGATCTTGGGTGTCTTGAAAATTCGAAAAATGATTGGTCGCACCACTTAAATGGATGCCAAATAGATTTTTTTCCGAATTCAATTCGTCTCCAAAAATTAAGCTAAGAATCACTTGGCCCCTTCCAGGCGTCGAAGGTAAGGTCAAACACAACAAAATAAACCCGATAAGAATCGAGGACTTTGAATTTTTCATAAGAGTCATTTATCTGGATTTTTCACTTTTTTGAAACCTGGAAAGCGATAATTTAAGTTGAGCAAAAATTGGCTTCTTTTCCCAAATACCCCCATTTCTGTTCGGAGCATCCAGTTTTTGTCAAATTGATATTGAGCTCCTAAAATCATGTTAAAGGGTGCGGACACTCTTTTTTCGAGCTTGTAATTGATCATTGCCTCGCCTGGATCTATTCCATTGGCCACGTCTTCCAGCTTATCTATAATCTGTTTGACGATTACTTTTTGTGCAGGAGGCAAGGTTTCTGCCCAATCATTGAGTCTTTCAATCACGTTCCCGTCTCCCAATCCCGGAAAAATTTCTTCTACTGATATGGAGCCCTCTGTATCATTTTGGATAGACTGGTAGAAAGTACCCACCCATACTGACAGGTTTCTTTCCGGTTTTGTAAATGAGGGAACGGTGTGACCTAATCTGAGACTGGAGTTGAAGGCCGGGACAGGCTCAACTACTACTTCCACATCCGCAAAATTGTAATTATTGTCCCAGGCTACCCATACAGGGCCAAAGGCTCCGGTGAGTGTAGCTCCAAGTCCAAAGCTGGACACAGAAAATCTCTGGGAAGTCTGAAAATTGACCGGGGAAACGAGATTGACGTCTGTTTGGGTCGTACCTCCGCCAAGGATACCGTACACATTCAAAAAGGGCAATACCCAAAGGTCCGGCCTGACCGTGTATGCATTAGTAGTGGCTATGGTGGGACCAAATTTGATCAGGCTGCTAAGATCGGCCATTTCACTGTCATTAAATCCGATGAGGATTTGATCAATCGAAATTTCCTGTCTTTGGGTGAAATAGATACCGCTGATCCCGTAAGCAAAAGGTAAATCATATCCGGCTTTGGCAGCTTTCGCTCCCAAGATCGGAAATACGTAAGGATAATCCATTTGCCGGAGACTGTCGAAATAGTCCTCGTAGATAGGATTGAAAACCTTTTGGGCTCCCTGTCCTTTTGAGTGTGTTGATAGGAGTGAGGAAAAAATAAAAATCAATAAAAAATTAATCCATGGAATCGGTTTCATGTGTCGATATTTTAAATAGTGTTGATGTAAATCCCCTGAATAAAACTAGTTCTTATCATTTTGCATACCTTGAAAGTTCCCTTTTATCCGGAGAATAAGGTCTGCAATCATCAGCTCATTTCCTCGAATTTTTAATTTTTTATGACCGTTCACAACTAGAAAAATCAAAGTCTTAAGCGTCGAAAATTTGTATTCTATTTATTTGTTGGAATTTCTCTGTTTATTCTGATTGAAGTTAGATATTATATTCGATCATGGTGGAAGATTAATTACACAAAAATAGAGTTCTCTTCAGAGATCAATTAAACGGTCTCGTTTAGTCTGCCAATATTTCTTGAATTGGTGAAAGTAATCTAATAAAATACGTCGAGCTTAATTTTTTCCTCTTTGCAGAAGCCTCGCTGTTTCTTTGATTTCAAGAAAGAGCTGGTGGAGAAATTCATAAGTAAGATTATAGAATTCCGCACGGGTAAAGAACAAGTCTCTGACCATATCATGGTATTTGGAGGAGGCTTCTTCATTCAAGCCTAAATCTTTGGCAAAAAGAATTTGGGCCTGTTTGTCAAGTTTAGCATTGGTCTTCGTGTGGGTGGCTTTGAATAGTGAATTTTGCTTGTTTTTGACCAGTTGGATATGAAAGAAAAAGACGGACTTATTCTGCGCAATCAATTTTAGAAAATCAGGGTCATAGTTTTCCAGTTGAAAAAGTTGTGCAGCAATTTGGTCCATTCGGTTTTCATGCTCTGACATAAGTGCTTCAAAAAAGCCATCCAGATCATAGAAATAATGATAAAAGCCGGATTTATTTAGTGAAGTAATCCTGGCAAGTCTTTCTATCTGAATTCCTTCCTGCCCTTCTTTGCAAAAAAGTTCATACCCAGCATTCACCCATTTACTGAAAGCTGGTTTTTTTGGTCGCATAGAATCATTATTTCGATGAGGAAGGAAGGAGGTTTTAATTTTCCTGAAGATCTTTCAAATACTGCGAAGGAGTAGTGCCTTTATATTTTTTGAAGGAGGTGATAAAGGAATTTCTATTGTTAAATCCGCATTCCATGGCCAATCCCTCCAAAGTCATCAGTTTGTGATCCCCTCTTGAAATTTTATCACAACATTCCTCGATTCTCTTCCGATTGATCAGTTCGGAAAAGCTAACTCCAAGATTTCTATTGATATATTGGGTGAGCAAGTAGGCAGGAATTCCCGCGTCCCTTGCCATGTCGTTGATATTGTATCCCTGTTCGAGAAATTTTTTGGACACCTCCATTACTTCCTTCATCTTTTCCTCTATTTCTTTCGCTTTGGAGCCGGATAGGGGTTCCAAGTTTCCATTTTCCTTGATTTTTTCAGAGGCTTTTTCTTCCTGGATTCCGTAAAGAACTTTTGGGAAAAATAAAATAATAATCGAATTGCCGAGGATAAATAATGCACCTGTAAAGTGAATCAAATCATATGAAAGTTGGGAATTGGAGATGCTATACAAAGCAAAAAAGGGAAGAAATAGGATAGTGACCCCATATACATAAGTCTTAACCCAAATTACCCACTCTTTACTAAGGTGAGACTTTCCAAGGCTTACCAGTTTCTGTTCTTTGTGCAGTAGCCTTAAGGAGAATACCCAATAGACCATAATCAGAAAGGTCCTTCCCAAAGTGTAAAAATTGGGGGGGAAGATCCGGCTTTGATTGAAATAGACGAAAACCGCAGGATTATCAATTTCTGATAGGATCAGCCGGGTTTTTTCTTCCATTGAAGTAAAAAACAAAATCGGAAAAAAATCAATCAGGTAAATAATCATAGGCAGGAAGTGAATCAGGTCTATTAGCCTAAATCCTTCATTTTTGGTCTCTTTAAATATGTATAGATAAAAAAGAGGCATAGAGCTCAAAGCAGCAATATTCCCTGTTCTGTAAAGGGAAGGCAATAAGGCATGGTAACCCGAACTAATCAGAAATGCCAAGGCGATTGCATAGGAAAGGGTGAAGAAAGAGAGGCCTATTAGGAGGTTGGTTCTTCTTTTTCGAAGGGAAAATAAAATGAGTATGATACTCGTCACAAAACCCAAAAGGATAGCGCTCAGGTAGACTAAATCCTTTACGCTAAGTACAAATTCCATAAGTCTTCCATTCCTCTTTGGACTGAAATTACTTAGGATTTGGATTGAACTCCAAAAAAGAAAAGAATTATGTTTTTTTGGAAGGGATTAAAGAGGGAATATTATTTAGAAAAAATATTTAGCGATCTGAAAATCAAGGAGTAATATAAAATGCAGTCAAAAGCAGTATTTTATCCTTTAAAGTTTTGAATTCTTGAAGTCGACTTATTCAGATTTTTTCCAAATCCGCTTATTGAAAGCTATTCCAAAAGTCCAAGAATCATAGATTTCCTGCTTGTTCTCGTAGGCTATACTGAGGGCAATTTCAAAAGTCTCACTCATCTCAAAGCTGTATTCTGAGCCGATTTTCCAAAAGTAAAGGTTTTCATTTTTCTCGAATTCCCAACCTGGACCTGCATAGAATGACCAATGCCTTTTTAAATGATAATGGACCACAGGTGCCAAAGAAAATGGATAGTTTCTTTCCAAAAATGCCCCTTCATCTTCCACCTCAAAGCTTTGCAGCTTGAGGTCAGCTTGCAAAGCCACTGACCAGCGAGAGTGGAAATAGTAATCCACATCAAACCCCCAAGCGGGGATGATGGCTACTTTTTTATCCCCTTCAAAAGCTTTCGGTACATGAGAATTGGCAGTGATTAAAGCCACCCGGATTTGGGGAGCGAATTCTTCCTTTTCTTCTTCCTCTTCTTGGGCAAAAGCAGATGCAGAGACCAAAAAGCCCAGTATAAAAATCAAGACATTCTTCATCTCAATTTGGATAAATTGTTGACCAGTCCTTAGCCATGTCGATTATGACCCAACCTCTTCCCGGCCCTTCCAAAAGTCCTCTTTTGAGATTGCCGATATGAGAAAGGCTGTCGTAAGCATATTCTCTCACTGAATCCGTATGATGAAGAATAATACCAAGTCTGGCGCCTGGTTGATTGGTAGTGTATTCCAGCATCTGAAAGTCACCGTCCGAATTTCCACTTGCAATTACCGGTTTTACTCCCAAATGCTGATGTATTCCAATAGGTTTTCCGGCTTTGTCATCGATAAAGTTTAATTCCGGGATTTTCAACACTTGAAATTTCCCGTCTACTTCTTCATACTTTGCTTTGATCGATGATCCCACTACTTGGTAGGGAGGGATTCCATAAGCCTCCTCAGCCCAAACTCGAAGAAAATCGATTCCTCCGCCTGAGACAATGAAAGTTTTGTATCCATGGGCTCTGAGGTATTCCAAAAGCTCCAGCATGGGTTGGTAAATCATCCGGTTGTAGGGCCTACCTGTGTCCGGATGCTTGGATGTACTGAGCCAGTCTTTTACTGCAGCAGAAAACTGATCCTCAGTCATTCCAGCATGAGATTTCATGACGACATCTATCAAAGCTTTTTCACCACCGGCCATTACTGCCATCACATCCCCATCTATGGCTGCTTTGAGTATGGGGTCTTTTGCCCAATCTGGATGATTTGGAGCCTCCTTTTTTACATAGTCTAAAGCATAAGCCAATTGGAAATAAAAGGGCTGTTCGCCCCAAAGATTGCCGTCATTGTCAAAAACAGCAATTCTGTCTTTTTCCGGGATAAAGTCAGGACTGTTTTCTGTGGTGGTTTTCCTTACAAAGTCTTCAATTGCAGACTTAGAACTGCCTTCATTCCATGATTCTAAATATATTTTTTGGCTGATGACCTCTTCGGTATATTCCGTATTTACCGAGGTTTGACAGGAGTGAAGAGTTAGGAAAAGGAAGGAAATGATAAGGGCTGTAAGCGAAATCTTTTTCATAGCTGAGTAAAAAAAAGAGCCATGGGAAAATTGCCATGGCTCTCTAGGTTTTTATTGATTTTGGCCTTTGACCATGTTTTCAATTTGTTTTTCCACCTTACCAAGACTCCAATCTCCGGCAGTTTGGCTAGGAGGATAGTCTTTGAAGGTAGACAGGAAGTTGAATGCATAGCCCTGAATAGAGACCAAGATATAAGCTCGATCAATATACCAGTCATAGTAGGTATTGGAGCCATAGAGCGCTTTTTCAAACGGGTCTCTTCTGAGGTGAATCAGGTATGGGGCTCTCAATTCCACAAAAGGTTCCAGCCAAATCTGAAGTTGGTCAGCTCTGTTTTCCAAAAACATGGCTTTCCAATCTGCATATCTCAAGGCAGCTATAGAACCTGCATCGTTTACATAGATAAATCCTCTTCGAGGAGATTCCTTTACTTTCCCGGTAAGGTAATCCAATTGATTGACCCCATCGATGTAGTTTTTATAGGATCTACCGTTGAGTGTAACTCCCTTCATGATTTTTGATTTGATATCTGGATCACCACCCACGGCTGCAAAAGTCGGAAGCCAGTCCTCATGAGATACGATGCCGTTGTAAGTTACACCCGCAGGGATTTTACCGGGCCATCTTACAAATGCCGGCACACGGAATGCACCTTCCCAGCTGGAGTTTTTCTCTCCATGGAATGGTGTTGTTCCTGCATCCGGCCAGGTATTGTAGTGTGGACCGTTGTCAGTAGAGTAAAATACGATGGTATTGTCTGCGATTCCCAGTTCGTCCAAAAGATCCAGTAATTCACCTACCATACGGTCATGCTCTACCATCCCGTCACTGTATTCATCCTGACCGGAAATTCCCCGGTTTTCTTCTTTTACGTGAGTTCGGAAGTGCATACGGGTGGCATTCCACCAAGTAAAGAAAGGCTTGCCATCCGCTACTTGTTTTTTGATGTGTTCTTTGGCAGCAGCGAGGGTTTCTTCGTCGATGGTCTCCATACGCTTTTTAGTTAAAGCACCGGTATCTTCAATTTTTTGTCCCCCTTTCCCATCAGCCCAGCTGTGGATGACTCCTCTTGGACCATATCTGTCCTCGAATTTGGTGCCGTCTGCCAAGATCATACCTGTAGGATAATCTTCGTTTTCAGGCTCCTCTTCTGCATTGAGGTGGTATAGGTTTCCAAAAAACTCATCGAATCCGTGCATGGTAGGCAAGTGCTCGTCCCGGTCTCCTTGGTGGTTTTTACCAAATTGTCCGGTAGCATATCCCAAGCTTTTCATAACAGTGGCAATGGTCACATCAGACTTTTGCCATCCTTCCAAAGCACCAGGCATACCTACCTTGGTCATGCCCGTTCTGACAGGAACATTTCCTCCCAAAAAGGCGGCTCTTCCGGCAGTACAAGACTGCTGACCATAATAATCGGTAAATCCGGCTCCTTCTTTTGCGATACGATCGATATTCGGAGTCATATAGCCCATCATGCCCCGATTGTTGTGGCTGATGTTCCAAGTGCCTATGTCATCTCCCCAGATGACCAGAATGTTAGGTTTCTTCTCTTGAGCCTGCAGAGTCAGGACCGCCAGAGAAAAAAGGGTTAATAGAAAAATCGGTTTTTTCATAGAAAGGGTTTTTACTGTTGTACTTGAAATTGATTAAAGAAAATATTCAGAAACTAAAACTGACAATTTTAAAAGTCCAGACCAACTGATGAGCGGTAATCCAAGCGTTTTACCTGTCATTATTTCGCTGATATTGACAAAACTTGCCCAGAAATTAAGTGTTATACTTCGATTCTTAAAATATTATTTTAATTTTTTTTCCAAAGACCGAGCAGTTATTCCGAATACCAAGGGCGATAATTCCCCACCTAATTCATGATATTTTACTTGATCTTCATTTAATTGATTTGATTTAAATTACATTCCTTCCAAAATTCCTAAGGATAAAAGCAGGATTGGATTGCTCAGAATTTCCCTTATTTTTTGACTTTCTATTTCTTGTATTCGCATGGACCAAACCTCTACTTATCGTCCGACCTATCTTTGGTTGATCACTTTGACTGCTGCCCTGGGAGGCTTTTTGTTTGGATACGATTGGGTGGTCATCGGGGGTGCCAAGCCTTTTTATGAACCTTTTTTTGACATTACTTCTGCGGCTGATCAAGGCTGGGCGACGAGTTCAGCTTTGGTAGGCTGTATGGTCGGGGCAGCGGGATGTATATTCCTGAGCGACCGATTGGGTAGAAAGAGATTATTGATCGCTGCTGGTTTTCTTTTCTCTCTGTCTGCCGTCGGAACAGCCCTGACTGAAAGTTTCTTTGGGTTTAACCTGTATCGGATTTTGGGAGGAGCGGCTATGGGAATAGCACTCAATCTTTCTCCGCTCTATATCTCGGAAATGTCTCCTGCGGAGAAGCGTGGCCGAATGGTGACCATCAATCAGCTTTTGATCATGTTTGGGGTGCTTCTCGCCCAAGTAGTCAATTGGCAGATTTCCCTTTTGGATACCGGGTTGGTAGAGGGAGCTTCTTTTGATCAGATCGCGGCGAGCTGGAGCGGGCAGGAAGGCTGGCGATGGATGTTTGGAGCGGAAGTGATTCCCGCTGCTTTGTTTTTCATTCTGATGTTTTTTGTCCCAGAGAGTACCCGATGGCTGATCAAAAATGGTGAAGTGGAGCGAGCTAGGACCGTATTGACCAAGCTGGGTGGAGCTACTTATGCCGAGGATTCCATTCGGGAGACTTTGGATACCCTCTCTAGAGGCGATGAATCCCAAATCAATCTACGTGCTTTGTTCCAGCCAAAGATTATAAAGCTTTTGGCATTAGGAATCTTTCTGGCCTTTCTTCAGCAGTGGAGTGGAATCAATGTGGTCATTTATTATGCCGCGGATATTTTTCAGGCAGCCGGTTTTACCCTAAAGCAGATGATGCTCAATATCGTGGTGATAGGAGGTGTAATGGTTCTTTCGGTTTTTGTCACTTTGGCGACAGTAGATAAGTACGGCAGAAAGTCCATTCTTTTGACCTGCTTAGGAGCGATGAGCTTGCTTTATTTGGGAATTGGGTACTCTTTTTTTGCAGAGTTGGGAGGAGGAATAGTTGTGGTCCTGGTCTTGGCGAATGTGATGTTTTATTCCATTTCTTTAGCACCCTTGTTATGGGTGTTGCTGTCGGAAATCTTTCCCAATCGGGTTAGGGGAGCAGCTATCTCTATTGGTGCTTTGGCCCATTGGGTAGGCAACTTCACGCTGACCTATTTCTTCCCTGCAATCAAAGAAAACCTAGGTTGGGCCAATAATTTCTGGCTCTATGGGGCGATTTGTGCCTTGGGTTTTCTGGTACTTTGGAAGGTACTCCCTGAGACTAAGGGGAAATCCTTGGAGGAATTGGACCGGGAGTTAGGATGATTAGTAGGCGGTAGGCAGTTTGGGAGCATTGGAGTGAGTTAGGAAGTTGGATGACCGATGACCGATATTGCGTCATTGCGAGTGACACTTGAAAATCTAAAGGTGAGATGAAATCAGTCGAGTCGCGAAGCAATCTCATTAGAAGTTAAAAGACTGCTTTCCACCTAGGCGGACAGGCTGTCGTTCCTCCCTGCCTCGTTGGCAGACAGGCTCGCAGTGACGAAACTCTCGATATTTTATTTCGGTTTTTCCTAGAGCAATTCTCCAAGTCCTTTTGTGGTTTTAAAAGTGGAAGGTCGGAAAGTTTGATATTAAAAGAGAATGTATATCCGCAATTGTACCAGCACTAAAGTAACTACAGATTAAGATTTTGAGATTGAGAATTTCACAGAATTTTTAAGTAGCTCCGAAGGAGCCAAACCATTCATGACCCTGTACGAAGTGTAGGGCAGCCATTGAAAATTTCCCTTCGTTGAGCCCTGGAGGGGTGAAACTTCGACCATTCACCCCTTCAGGGTTCATTTTCTACTATTCTGACTTTGCCCCCGGCTACACTGGGGGTTATGAATTGTGTCGATCCTTTGGATCTTAGGCTACTAAACATGGGTATCCCTATCTACTAATTTAATTTGTCATGTGGTATCACTGTGGATAATCATTTAAAGAGATTGGTTAATACCTAAGGCAAAAAATCCAGTCATTTTTTTCATTTGCCAACATTTGGTAAATTCAGACAGCTTGACATCTAAATGCTAATCTGATCTCCAAGCGAATTTTGATTTTTACCAAAACCTTGTTCTATGAAAAAAACACTTCTTTTCACTTTAGCTTTTCTGAGTTTTCTCCTTGCTGAGGCTCAGGAAACCTATCATGACTCTACTGCCCTTGCGATTTTGGACAAGATGAGTCAGACTATCGGGGAATTGAAATCCCTCAAGTTTAAAACTCAAACCTCCCAAGATGTAGCCTTTAGCAAGGATTATTTAATCAAAGACTACAAATCCGGAGAATACATTTTTCAGGGCCCTGACCGCTTGTTGGCAAAAGTCTCTCATAACGGCAAGGATCAATTCTATCTGTATGATGGCAAACAAATGGTCTATTACTCATTAGAAGACAATACGTATGCAGCAGCAGAGGCCCCGGCCAATACTTTGGACATGCTGGATCAGGTCAGTGAAGATTTTGGGATTGAGTTGGTCGTCGCTGATTTTCTTTACCCTGATTTCACAGCCAATCTGATGGAGAGTATGGATTATATTGAGTTTTTGGGAAAGACTGAAGTGAATGGGGAAAAATACCTCCATATAGGTGGTGCCAATTCTTCCATGACTTTTCAGATTTGGGTTTCTCAGGATTTGGTGATGAGACCCAAGCGGGTCGTGATTACCTATTTGGAGGAGCCTTATGCCCGTCAATTGGAAGTGACATTTGAAGAATGGCAAATCAATCAAAGCTATCCCGAGTCAATTTTTGAATTTATGCCTCCTCCGAATTCCCGTCAAATTATTTGGACTAAAAAAGACTGAAGATTATGAAGACCTTGAATAAAAAATTTTCACTTGCCATTGGCTTAATATTTCTGATGGTTTTTTCGATTGCAGAGCAGGGACTCGCTCAGCGATTTGCCGGAAGAGGTGGAGGAGGAGCAAGACCTGCTGCCTCGAGACCTACGACTTCACGTCCTACTCAAGCCAGACCGGCTAGCCGACCTACCCAATCCAGACCGACGACAAGTCAGGCAAGACCTACCTCTCGACCTACCAATAAGGAATCTTTGAATGGAGGATCCAATCGAGTCACTAGGCCTTCCAAGCCTGAAAGTAAAGTTGGTACACTGAAAGGCAATAATTCAGGCAATAGAACCAACAACATCAATACCGGTGATAGAGGATCAAACAATCGGGTCAATGTTGACAAAAGCAGAGGAGACGTCAATATTAATGTAGACAATAGCCGGCGTACCAATGTCAATGTCAGAAACAATCGAAACGTTGCCTACAGACCTCCCTATCGTCCTTATCCAAGACCTCCATACATGTGGGGAGGATTTGGTTTTTCTTGGTATCGACCCTATTACTATCATCCATTTGTTCCTTTCTATTGGGGACCAGTATGGCATCCATGGGGCTTTTTCGTAGCGACATTGGCAGTGACTGCCATTGTGGTTTCGGTGGATAATCAGGATTATCACTACGATGAAGGTGTTTTTTATGTCAAAGAAACTGATGGCTATGTGGTGGTAGAAGCCCCTCAGGGCGCGAATGTTACCGTAATTCCAAAAGAATCGGAAGTGGTAGAAGTGAGTCCAACAGTCAATAATTACTACTATGGGGGTACCTTCTATGAACAAAAAGATGGAACCTACACCGTGGTGCCACCTCCGGCAGGTTCTGTAGTTTCAGCCCTTCCTGAAGGAGCTGAAGAAGTAAAAGTAGGTGATCAAACCTTTGTGAAATACGGAGACACCTATTATATGCCCGTAGAAGTAGATGGAAAGAATATGTATGAGATTGTGCAGGTAGAGGAGGAGGATTAAGAATATTACCGCCAACCTAAGTAAACCCGGAGGAGACTTCGGGTTTTCTTTTTAGTTATAGGGTAAAGACCAATTTTTTCTAGTATAATTTCCAAAGCCTTTCCTAACTTGAGGGTTTTAGAGATAAAATGGAGTTTTTAGTATTCGCAGGGGTATTCTTTGGTGTTCTGACAAGTTGCTTGTTGCTCTTTTTTCCAGCTTCGAGAAAAAGCCTCAATAAGTATCTGGGAATTACGGTAATCTTTCTCGGATACGTTTTATTGATATCCTATTTCAATGGGACTGGGAAAATTTTAGAATTTCCTTACCTCATCAGAACAGGACATATTCCTACCTATTTGATTTTCCCTTTTCTCTATTTGTTTTACAAAGGAGCTATTACCGGAGAAAAAAAATGGAAACCTGAATATTGGTTGTTTTTTCTCCCCTCATTAGTTTATCTAATAGATTTCTCAACTTTTTTTGTTTTAGACTCCCAAGAGAAAATCCAAATCTTTTCAGGAAAAGTGAGCAATAGTGAAGCCTTATTTAAGGCAGATGAGGGCCTTTTTGGGATTGAAAAATTCCATTTTGTCTTCAGGACTTTATGGGGGACTTCTTTTTTGATTTTGATCGGAAAAATTCTTTGGAATTATAAATCAGAATTCCTCAAGAGCTCAAGACGTGAAAAGTCTTTCTTTCAGTTTTTGGTTCTGATCTGGGGGATTTTTGTGATTCTTCTTTTGGTTCCTGCTGTATTTAATTTGGTAGTTAAATTACAGGTATATACTGTATATTTTATTACAGTCACTTTAGCAATGGTGCTCATTTTAATCTCCCTGAGCTTGTTCTTTTATCCCTCTCTTTTGTACGGCTATATCTGGGATTATAAGGGAGAATTAGAGAAGATTAAAATTGTAAATGATACCATTGATTCCAACAAAAAGAGGGATGATGTCACCGAAGGGATTCAAGAAGATGAAATAAAAATTTACCAAAACTTAGAGAAGCATATTTTATCAAATAAATCCTTCCAACAGATTGGATTTACGATTCATATGCTCGCGCAGGAAACGGATATCCCTGCCTATAAAATTTCCACCATCATCAATGGGATAGCCAAAACGAATTTTAATTCTTGGCTAAATATTTACCGAGTAAATTTTTTCATTCAGTTGATAGAAAGTGGAGAAGGTGAAAAATATACCTTGGATTCTCTTTCCCAACAATGTGGGTTTAGCTCTAGAACGACATTGATCAATTCTTTTAAAAAGCAAACTGGGAATACCCCGGGGAATTACCTCAGAAGTCTAAAAAGTCAAAAATCTTGAATTTCTGTTCGGATTTTTGAAATGATTACTTTTTGAATCCTGATGGGAGCGCATAGGCACTAGTAATTGGGTAATTTACTTCTTATCCAATTCTTCTGTTTATGATAAAAAAGTCTAAAGGGAAAACTCTTTTTTTTCCTTCAATTTTCTCCCTACTCTTTTTTTTGATTTTGGGTGCCTGTTCCCAATCAAATGAATCTAATTCAGAAAATTCAAAAAATGCGACAGATGGCTCCATTCTTCCTTTTCCGGAACCACCATCTGCAAGTACTTATGGAGAAACCATATACGAAAGTGAGCACAAACGAAGGGAATACCCCAGACGATTGCCAGCGGATGCCCCGAATATAGTTATCGTATTAATGGACGATGTGGGATTTGGGGTTTCTTCCACCTTCGGGGGCGAGGTCAATACTCCGACCTTAAGCAAAGTGCTTGCTAATGGAATTGCTTATAATCAGTTTCATACCACAGCAATCTGTTCTCCAACTCGGGCATCTTTACTTACCGGACGAAATCATACCCGTGTAGGAAGTGGGACAATAGCAGAACGGGCCGTGGATTGGGATGGCTATACCGGAATTATTCCCAAAGAGGCAGCAACTGTAGCTGAAGTGCTTAAAAACTACGGATACAAAACCGCTGCTTTGGGAAAATGGCACAATACTCCAGCTAACCAAACCTCAGCTGCAGGACCGTTTGACTATTGGCCTGTGAATTATGGATTCCAGCATTTCTATGGATTTTTGGGTGGGGAGACCAGCCAATGGGAACCTGCATTGATCAATGATTTCACACCTGTTTCTGCCCCTCGGACTGAGGATTATCATCTAAGCACGGATTTGGCTGATCACGCCATTCAATGGCTGGAAAATCAAAAAGCTTTTGCCGATGATCAACCTTTTCTGCTCTATTTCGCACCTGGTGCAGGTCATGGTCCACATCATATTTGGAAGGAATGGGCAGATAAATACAAAGGAAAATTCGATGATGGATGGGATGCCTATCGAGAGCGGGTTTTCCAGCGTCAAAAGGAATTAGGCTTGATCCCTGCCAATGCGCAACTAACTCCCCGATCTGAAACTCAACCTTCTTGGGAAAGTATTCCTGAGTCGGAACGTCCTTTTCAAAGAAGACTGATGGAGGTTTTTGCCGGATTTGTAGAGCATGCAGATGTCCAAGTTGGACGAGTCTATGATGCCATCGAGGAGATGGGAGAAAAAGACAACACGATCTTCATCTACATCTGGGGAGACAATGGGAGCAGTGCAGAAGGGCAAAATGGTAGTATCAGTGAATTGCTAGCCCAAAACCTCATTCCCAATACCGTGGAGCAGCAATTGGCGGCCTTGGAGAAAATTGGCGGCTTAGATGCACTGGGAGGAAGAATCACAGAAAATATGTACCATGGAAGTTGGGCTTGGGCAGGAAACACTCCATTCAAGTACACCAAATTGGTTGCCTCTCATTTTGGAGGAACTCGAAATCCTATGGTCATCAGCTGGCCCAATAACATCAAACCTGACTCTAAGCCAAGATCACAGTTTCACCATGTGAATGATATCGTACCCACCCTTTACGATATTCTTGGGATTACCCCGCCGAAAGTAGTCAATGGTTTTGCCCAAATGCCTATGGATGGAATTAGCATGAAATATACCTTCGATGACCCGCAAGCTACACCAGCTCCAAAGGTTCAATTCTTTGACAACAATGGGAGCAGAGGAATTTACAAAGATGGATGGTATGCTTGCACCTTTGGACCTTTTCTTCCTTGGGTTCCTGGTGGAGGTCCAGGATTGAAGACCTGGGATCCCAAGAATGATGTTTGGGAACTGTATCACATTGCAGAAGATTTCAGCCAGATGAATGATTTGGCTGCACAGGAACCCGAAAAGCTGGCTGAGTTGAAAGCCTTATTCATGGAAGAAGCTAAAAAGAATAAAGACCTTCCAATAGGTGCCGGAAACTGGCTGCGTCTGCATCCGGAAGATGTGATTAAGTCTCCATACCGTGAATGGACTTTTACTCAGAGTACCAGAAGAATGCCTGAATTCTCGGCTCCAGGTTTAGGTAAAGCCAATAATACTGTGGTGATAGATCTGGAGGTACCAGCCAATTCCAACGGAGTCTTGTATGCCCTGGGAGGCTCAGGAGGTGGATTGACTGTTTTTATGGAAAATGGCAAGCTGACTTACGAGTACAATATGTTTTTGATTGAAAATTACTCGGTCACTACCGATAAAATCCCAGCAGGTAAGCATCAGATTAAATTAAAGACCGAATTGGAAAGACCCGGAGCCCCTGCTACAGTCACTATTTCTTTGAATGGGAAGGAAGTCGCTGTATGTAATGTAAAACAAACAGTTCCAGCAGCATTCAGCGCGACAGAAACTTTCGATGTGGGAGTTGATTTGGGTTCACCGGTTTCCTTAAAATACCATGAAAAAGCTCCCTTTGCGTTCAATGGGAAGATTCAATCTGTAAAAGTATCCTTGAATTAAAATCCATTTGGATTAAACGATCTGACCAATGAAAACTTCAAAATTTATTCTTGTTTCCATTCTTTCCATCTTTTTGTACAGTCTCGGAACTGTGGAAGCTCAAGCTCAAATCATCAATAAAAAGTCTCTGCTAAAAGATTTGAACGATACAGAAGGCATGGTGCTGGATGACAAGCAGAAAAAGGAATACAAATCGATAAATAATTCCACTGCGAATAGTCTGCTTGACTTGGAGAAGAAAAATCTTCCCAAGGCTGATCGAGATAAAGAAGTGGATCGGATTTTTGATAAGCGAGATAAAGATGTGGAAGGTCTTTTTGGTATTGATTCCAAAATAGAGGATACCCGAAAAACCTACCGAAAGAAAACCAGAGGCCTTCGACTTAAAATAAAAGCAGCAAAGCTGGTTTTGTGAGAAAAAATTGAACTGTTTCAAAAAGCTGATTGCTTTTAACACTTCCCTTCAATATCAGGGAAAATTTTGGCTCACTAGTTTCCTTAAAATACCATGAAAAAGCCCCCATTGCTTTCAATGGGAAGATTAAAAAAGTTAAAGTATCCCTAGACTAATTCACTGCATATGTATACCAAGAAAAAATCACGTTTAGTATTCCTTCTGGTTTTTGGAATGATCTCGTTCTCCACTTTTGCTCAGGAGACACCGCTCAGCATGGCAAAGCCAATAGAGGGAAAAGAAAACTGGCAAGCTGAAATTCCCAGACCCAAACAAGATCTAATCGCGGCTGATAAACTAGCAGCTTTGCGAAAGAAGACCGGTAAGAAGCCCAATATCCTTTGGTTTTTGATTGATGACATGGGCTATGGTGATCCGGGTTTCAATGGAGGGGGAGCCAGCATAGGAGCAGCTACTCCACATATGGATCGATTGGCAAAAGAGGGACTCAAGCTAACTTCTACCTATTCCCAACCCACCTGTACCCCAACCAGATCAGCAATTCTTACCGGGAGAATTCCCGCGCGTACGGGCTTGACTCGTCCGATTTTAGCAGGAGATAAGCTGACCAAAAATCCTTGGACTGATGAAATGAGTCTTCCTGCGATTCTTAGCCAAGCGGGCTATTCCACCGTGTTGACTGGCAAATGGCACATTGGTGAGTTAGAGGGCATGCGACCTTTTGAAGTCGGATTTGATGAATATTATGGATACTATGCTGCTGAGAAGGAAATTTCCCAATCATTTGACAAGAGACGCTACCCGGATTTGGTTCTGGATCCTTTCAAATTGAACGCGTACCAGCAAATGGGAGCTTCCAAAGATTTGGTCTATGGCAAAAAAGGAGGGAAAGAGGAGCTGGTCAAGGAAACCACTGGGACTCAGGATATGGCACAGGCGGACCAAGTTCTCAAAGAATTTTCTCTCAAAAAAATCAAAGAATTTGCTCAATCAGGTAAGCCCTTTTTCTTGGAGCATTCGTTCATGAAAGTTCACACTGATGTATGGGCCTCCAAGGAATTTGAAGGCAAGAGTGCAAGCAAATACCCCTACAAAGATGGTATTGTAGAAGTCGATGCCATTATAGGAGAAATCGTCGCAGAATTAGAAAAGCAAGGGCTGCTTGAAAACACCTTTATTTTCATCACTTCAGACAATGGTCCCCAGATGGATGCTTGGCCGGATTCGGGATTTACTCCCTTTCGAGGCACCAAGGGTTCGGCTTGGGAAGGAGGTACCAGAGTTCCAGGTGTTGCCTATTGGAAAGGAATGATTGGACCTGGAAGGGAAAGCGCTGAGCTTTTTGACCTTATGGATTTATACAATACCTCGGCTTATATCGCTGGAGCTTTAGATCTAATTCCTACCGACCGCCCCATCGACGGGATTAATCAGACCTCATTCCTCTTGGCCGATGATGGGCAATCGAAAAGAGACCGGATTCATACTTGGGTGGAAACCCAATTGGTTTCTATCCGCCTCCATGAATACAAAATGTATTTTCAGGTAACTGAATCTCAAGACCCGCACTTGATGATTGATCAATCTACAGTCACCAAAACCGGCTTGGCTCCTTGGTTATTCAATCTATACCTAGATCCAAAAGAATCCAGAGTAATGGGACATGCCCTGAGTCCATGGACAGCGGTCTTGGCAGCAGAGGCCAAATATCATGCAGCGAGCTTCCGAAAGTTCCCTCCAAAGGATGTGGGGTTGGGTCAATAAATCTTCTTCATGAAAGTTAGATATTTAAAAACATTCCTGTTTCTCACATTTTGCCTGATGGGGGGAACAAATGCCCTTTTTGCCCAAGGCGATGGACCACGGTCTTATCTGCTTTCTCCAAAAGGAGTGACCGGAATCAATGTGAAGTGGTTAGGAATGTCAGGAAATTTGATCCCTTCGGGGAGCGTGTTAGTTCCCGGTGCAAAAATTACTGCGGATATTTTTCCGATTACCCTTTTTCATACTTTTTCGGTCAAAGGTAGATTTGCGCAAGTTTTCTTCATGGTTCCTCCCGGATCCTCTACCGCTAGAGCAACTATAGGACCTCCGATCGGGCCTATTCCAGTCAATGAACTTTCAGCTTCTGGAACTTCAGATGGTTTTTTTGCCTTCAAACTTGGCCTTCTTGGTGCACCCGCTCTGGATGTTCAGACCTTTGTGACCAGTGATATGAAATTCTCCCTTTTTGGGGAATTGAGGTTTTGGTATTCAGGGACCTACACTTCTGAAAAGCTATTTAATCTTGGGACTAATAGGGGAACTTTTCAATTGGGACTTCCCATGGCGATCCCATTAAATAAAATCAGGGCCAAAGCTACCTGGCTGGAGATAGCCCCTTCACTTCAAATTTTCTCAGCCAATACAGATCCTGCAAGGGGTTCCTCGACTAGCAGAATTGAACAAAAGCCCATGCTGATTCTTGAAAACCACCTCTCTCATAATTTTAATCCCAAATTCTGGGGTTTGCTCAATCTGAGGTTTCAGACCGGAGGACAAACTTCTGCAGATGGGGTGAAGGATGAAAATTCCGTCACTGCTTTAGGTGGAGGAGTTGGCTTTGGCTATCAACTCCTTCCCCCGCTTGGTTTTGAGGTGGATTATGGGGGAGTCTTATTAAGCCAAAATGAATTGAAGGGAAATATGCTCAGAATGAGCTTGATTTTCACCTATGTCAATCTGAAAAAAGGAGCCTAAATCTAGCCATGTTATGAAATTTTTGTCCATCCTATTTATTGGCTTGATCTTGTCCTTTAGTCGTCCCGCTAAAGCTCAAGACAATGGAGATGCAGCTGCCAATGCAACAAACCCACTGGCCTTCGTCACCAAACTGCAGGTGCAACCCAATTTTACATGGAAGGGTGATGGGGCCCGTCAGATCAATTTGACCTCCAGGATTATCCAGCCTACGGCCACGATTGGATTGCCTTTTATCAAAAGTAAAAATCCAGAGAAAGTTTATACCATTTACCGACTTGAACTACCCTTAATTGGCCAGACTTTTCCGGAATCTCCTCAATCCAATGGAACTGGTCTGGGAGATTTGGTGCTATTGGATGCAGTGGTTTTCAAGCAAAAATGGGGCTTGCTGGGTGTGGGTCCTGGATTCATTATTCCTACTATGAACCCTTCCCAAATCAGTGGGCAAAAATGGGGAGTTGGACCGGCTATGGTTGCCCTAAATACGCGAACAAAAGGATTGCAATGGGGAGCATTGGCGCAGCAATACTTCACTTCTGGGGGAAATGAAAATCGCCCAAATCAAAGCTTTATGCTATTTCAGCCCATTTTCAACAAGATTCTTGGTGGAGGTAAGTTTGTTCAATTTAACCCGATCATGAATTTCAATTGGACGAATAAAACTTACAATATTCCGATTTCGGTGGCCTTTGGAAAAGCTTTCGCCAAAAACCTAAGTGTTTTCATTGCTCCAGAAGTGATGCTTTCAGGCCCGAATCAGGGAGATTTTACCCTTCGGTTTCAGCTCAATGCCATGTTCCCACCAAGCGGGAAATAAGCTTCTCCGAGCTTATTATTTCAAAGCTGATTTGATGATTTCCCGTTTGACAAACACTATAAAAAACCAAGAAATAAACCCTATAATAGCCCCGATGCTAGCGCCTAGAAGAATATCAAAAGGGTAGTGGACTCCAAGGTAAATTCGGGTATAGCTAACGACCACCGCATAGAGATACAGCCAGCCCAGATGCTTGATTTTCCCTTTCATTTTCAGATTGAGGAAGGTGGCCAATCCAAAGGTGTTTGCAGCATGGGAAGAGACAAATCCATACAAACCTCCGCATCTACCATAATTATGCATAATTCCTTCCCACCTAGGGTCATGGCAGGGGCGAAGTCTCTCCATTAAGGGCTTCAAAAAACCCGAGGTAAATTGATCCGCTGCCAAAATAGTCAACATCACTCCACCAAATACCCACCAACTTGCTTTGGGGTCTGCTATGTAAATTTTGTAAGCCAAAAAAGCATAAAGGGGAATCCAGGTGACTGTTTCGGTCATTTGAAACATAATTGGATCCAGCCAGTCTGCGTGAAAGGAGTTTAGCCAGAGGAAAAACTCCTCATCCCATTGTTTAAAAAGTTCTATCATAGCTCATAAGTTAACCAATCGAGGTCTTTTTTCAGATGCTCCAGGGTAAAAGCTTCGGGACTGCCCGGAGCAGGCTGATGCATGTATTCCCATTCGGCTTGTGGAGGCATACTCATTAGGATACTTTCCGTACGACCGTTGGTGTCGAGCCCGAATTTTGTCCCTGCATCCCAAACCAAGTTGAATTCTACATATCGACCCCTTCTGAGGTTTTGCCATGCTTTTTCTTGGTCTCCAAATGGTAAGGAGTGATTTTTCTTCATGAAATATCCATAGACCTCCGGGAAAAGCCTTCCGATGGATAAAGAAAAATCTAAGTGACTCTGAAACTCCTCATCAGATTTGGCACTCAACCGATCATAGAAAATCCCTCCGATTCCCCGGGTTTCATTTCGGTGCTTCAGAAAAAAGTAATCATCTGCCCATTTCTTGAATTTGGGATAATAGTTCATATCGAACTGATCACAGACTTTTTTTACTTCCTGATGGAAATAGTTAGCATCCTCCGGATTGATGTAATGGGGAGTCAAATCAATTCCTCCACCAAACCAATGCACTCCATTTTCCATCTCGAAATACCTGATATTCATATGAATGATCGGCACCATGGGACTGAAGGGATGCAAAACAATGGATACACCTGTGGCAAAGAATTCAGCCTTTTCCAGCCCAAGTTTTTGCAGGATTTTCTCAGGAGTGGGTCCATAGACGGCAGAGAAAGCAACACCTCCTTTTTCGATGATTTTTCCGCCTTCAAAAATCCGTGTTCTTCCGCCTCCTCCTTCGGGTCTTTCCCAAGCATCCTCCCTAAATTCTCCCTTTCCGTCCGCAAGAGTTAGCTCCTTGCAGATGTGGTCCTGTATGCCTCGGTATATATCCGCTATTTGTTCTTTAGATTTTCTCATGATGATTAGAAAGGATACCCTATGCCAAAATTAAATACAGTCTGCCCTCTTCGCCCAAAGGGGCTCTTGAAGGAAATATTGTCAAAGACCCATCTTTCCCCTTCTGGCTTGGATGGATCCACCGCTTTGGTAGCCAAATCCAGTCGGATGACCAGAAAGTCGAAGTCCATTCTAAGGCCGATTCCCGCTCCAACGGCGATTTCCTTGTAAAATCTATCCCAACGAAAATCTGCTCCGGGTCTTGCCGGATCCACTCCGATCATCCAGCTATTGCCGGCATCGATAAACAAGGCCATGTCAAAATAGCCAAAAAGATTTCTTCGATATTCCAGCATGGACTCCAAGATCATCTCGGCAGGTTGCTCATTGGTGTAGTCATATTCGCCTCCCTCACCGGTCTGTGGTACCGAACTCCCCGGGCCAAGTCGTCTCGCTTGCCATGCCCGTATACTGGTACCCCCTCCTGCAAAGAAATATTTTTCATAAGGAAGGATTCCTGCACTGACCCCGTAGGGCCTTGCCCAGCCAAAATTAAATCGATAGGCAAAGGTCTGCTTTTTATCTACCGGGTAGTACCTCCGAAAATCAATCTGGGTCTTGAGCCATTGGAAATTGGCAAATTCAATTCCCGGCTCGTCATTGCTTGGCGTTTCAAAAAAGTTGATGGAAGTTCCACCGCTTTCAAAAAACAGCTTGAGGAGGGATGCTTTATTGGTATTGAAATTCCCGTATTTGTTGAAATTGATGATGGTCTGTCCAGAAATACTACTGACAAAGGAGGGGAGAAAAGACCAAATCAAATTATTGCCCTGCTCTTGAAGTTCCAGCAAAATATCTGAAAATTCATCCTGAATTCGTGGAGTACGGACGTAGCTGATATCCGCAAGATTGAAGGTGAATATTTGTCTGCTATCCCGAGTCTGCCAATTGTAGGAGAGCTTTCCATTGATAGAGTTCCGCGTGTATTCAGGGCGATTGGTGTAATTATAACCAAACTGAGCTCGGGTATTGGGGTTGTATTTTCCAAACTTCTGAAGTGCTTGTGGAGCAAATGGAATCAAAAACCGGGGAAAAATCACGGCAAATCCAGCATTCACTTCACTGCTTTGATATACACCTTGCCCTGTAGCCGAAGCCACTCCTTCTAGCCCAGCCCGGAAATTAAACTCCAATATTTCCCCGGCTCGGAAAAAATTTCTATTTCTCAAAGCAGTGCTGAAAAACGGCCCTGGAAGCTGTTCGGTAATGGTTAATCCCGCCTGATTGGTCAATTGGTATTTTTGATTGGGTTGGGTGATAATATCAGCCCTCAGTCTAGTGCCTAACGTATCAAAAGTAATGTTGACAAACCGGAAAAGGTCCAAATTGCTCAACAACCTTTGGGTTTCTATTGCATTGGTTCGGCTGTAGGTGGTGCCTTCCTGAAGTAAAATCCTAGAAGCAAGGACCTTTTCAGAGTATCGGTCTAGATAAAAAGAAAAATCTATATTGTTGAAACTTCGCAGGACTCTCCGGTCAGTAAAATCGTTACTTGGAGCATTGATTCGGAAGGTGATCGAGTCAAGGGTGTAGGCGTGGTGTTTTTCAGCAAAGGTTGGGTCAAGAATAATCCGTTCTACATTGACGATCTTTTTTGCAGTGTCCTTGTAAACAATGTAATTGATATAGGACTTGGAAAACATGAAAAACCCGTTGTTTTTCAGGACCTCTTCTATTCGGTTTCGTTCTCGGATGATATCGTCCTGTACGTAGATATTTCCTTTTTTCAGATGAGTTTTATCCCGATTTGCCTTGAGTATGGCTTCTACATTTTCGCTGGAAGGTCTATACTGAAGAGAGTCGATACGATAAGGTTCTTTCTCCACGATCTCATAGGTCACAGTCGCTTTTTGATTTTTTACTTCCACTCCGTAATCTACTTTGGCGTCGAAGAAGCCGTGATTGACCAAATAGGCTTCGAGGTTTTTGGATGATTTATCTGTCAAATTACTGTCCAGTAGTACCACCGGATTTCCGGTCCGCATGAGTGCATTTCCGTATTCCAGTTTTTTGGTTAAGCTCTCGATTTTAGAGCTTAGCTTTTCTTCTCTTTTTTCCAGTTTCCTATCTTTGGGGCTTTCTTCTTCGGCCAGCTCAATTTCTGCTTTCTCTTTTTTGAGCGCTTCCAGATTATCTGCGATTTCCAGACTATCATAAAACTTCTCCCCGAAACGATAAATGTTTACACCCAAGGAGGTCCCAAGAAATCGAGTGTTTGGCTCTTGGTCCAGAAGGCCAGACAAGGCTTCTTGATCTGAATTTTCTACGCCTTGGAGCTTGTTTTCATAAACTACATATTGATTTTCCTCTAAGTTTCTGGTCAGTGAACAACCGAAACAGATTCCAAGCAGAGTAATAAAAAGTATATATTTGGAGGATTTCAAATTGGGAATAATCGGAAAGGATGCTAAGCAAAAATACGGTTAAGTTTATAAAATCCTTACATCAAAAAAAATACCGTACCGAATCCGGGATGTTCTTTGTGGAAGGTGAAAAGAGTGTTTTGGAGGTGTTGGATTCGGATTTTTTGATTGAAAAGCTCTTCATCACTGAGTCCTTTGAGCAGAAGCATTTTACTCTTCTAAAGTCTTCTTCAGGATCTGTGGAGATAGTCACTCAAAACCAACTTGAGCAAATAGGTCAGTTTCAATCCAACGATTCTGCTCTTGCATTGGTTAAAATGAAGGTTAATCAAGCATTCAACCCCTCTCCGGGTGAGTGGATTTTGGCTTTGGATGAAATAAGAGATCCGGGAAACTTGGGGACCATAATCCGAATTGCTGACTGGTATGGCATCAAGCGCCTGGTTTTTTCTCTTCATACAGCCGAGTTTTATAATCCAAAAGTCATCCAAGCTACGATGGGATCCTTCACCCGAGTGGAGTTTTTTTACGAAGATTTGGCAAAAGTCTTCAATCGCTGGAAGCTCCCTGTATATGGGGCGTTTTTGGATGGCAAAAACATCCATTCTCTTCAAAATGTCCAGCCTGGGGTGATACTGATGGGAAATGAATCCAATGGCATTTCTCAAGAATCCGGCACATGGGTGACAGAGAAAGTGACCATCCCGGGCTTTGGACAGGCCGAATCTCTCAATGTGGCTATTGCTACGGCCATTATCTGCGATAATTTCAAACGTCTTTCGCAGTGATGAGGCTCAAGCTCTTCCAAACGCTCTCCAAAGTTGGGATCAACGGGTTTTTGTTGGGAATATTTTTTTCTATAGCACTCGCATCCTGGTTTCCGGAAATAGGTTCTGAGCAAGCAGTTATTCCTTGGAAACCCATCATCAATGTGGGAATCGCTTTGCTTTTCTTTTTCTATGGAGTCAAGCTAAATCCAGAACAACTTAAGGCTGGCCTTAGCAATTGGAAACTTCATCTGCTTATCCAGTCGGCCACATTCTTGCTTTTCCCTGTTTTGGTTTGGGCTTTGATGAAGTTTATTCCTTGGATTGATGAGGATTTCAAATTGGGAATAATTTACCTCTCGGTTCTTCCTTCGACGGTCAGTGCATCCGTGGTCATGGTATCTATTGCCGGGGGTAATCTACCTGCTGCGATATTCAATGCCAGCATATCCAGTCTTTTGGGTGTGATTTTCACCCCGGCATGGATGGGAGTTATGGCAGGAGGAGTGGAGGGGGAGTTGGATTTTTGGTCTACTTTGGGCGAGCTTTCCTTAAAAGTAATTTTGCCGGTTTGCTTAGGGATTCTGAGTCATGGTTGGCTTTTCCCTAAGTTGAAGGGAGTTTTGCTCAAATTGAAATACGTAGATCAATCCGTAATTATGATCATCGTATTTACTTCATTTGCAGAATCTTTTGCTCAACATATTTTTTCATCCTATGAAATATCTTCCTTAGTCTTAGTCGCAATGACCATGCTGGGGATTTTTATCCTTGTGATGGCGATTTTAGAAGTATTAAGCCGAACTCTGGGATTCTCCTTTAAGGATCGGGTTACCACACTTTTTTGCGGATCCAAAAAATCCCTGGTTCATGGGGTAGTGATTGGAAAAGTGATTTTCCCCAATCCCGCAGTATTGGGATTGGTCCTGCTACCTGTAATGCTTTATCATATTCAACAGCTCATTTTTGGAAGCATGCTGGCAGGATACTTTGGAAGAAAACCAAATTAAGTTCCCTCTTGATCCTTCTTCTTTGGAATTTCCAAATTTCCTTGAGGGGAAATGAGGTGTAAATCCCGCTGCGGGAATGGAATTTTGATGCCGTTTAGTTTGAAGAGTTCATTGATTTTACTCACCAGATCTCCTTTGACAAAAGGATAATCAAAATAATTATTCAACCAGAATACCACTTCGATTTCAATACTGCTGTCCGAAAATTCGACAGGAACTACTCTCGGGACAGGGAAATTTCTGATTCTGGTATCTTCAGAGACAATTCCTTTGACAAGGGCGACAGCTTTTTGAAGGTCTGATTCGTAGGAAATTCCAACGATCAAGCTGAGCTTTCTTCCTTTGCCTGTAGTCCAATTGATCAATTGCTTGCTGATCAAATCGCCGTTTGGAATTACTACCATGGATCCTTCAAACATATTGACCACGCTACTTCGGAATCCAATGGACTTCATTGTTCCTGGTTTACCGTCAATTTCAATCAAATCTCCAACCTTTACTGTGTTTTCAAAGGCTAAGATCAATCCACTGACCAAGTTGTTTACCAAGCCCTGCAGACCCAAACCAATCCCCACCGATAAAGCGCCGAGTATGATGGTGATTTTATCCAAAGGAATTCCGGAAGCTGCAAACGCTAAAAATAATCCGAGGCAAATGACAAAGATTTGGACTAATAGCAGCCAGCTTCCAAAACTGATTCTCTTTCGCTGATCATCAGAATTGATAGAATCCGGATCTGCAGAAAATAAAGACAGTAGCCTCGAAATCAGTACAGAAATAAACAAGATGACCAAAAAAACAAAGACCCCATTAATTGAGAAAGCATAAGAACCAATTACTCTTTCCTCAGTGAGAAACTCATTGATATTCTGTGAAATTTGGGTGAAGGCGTAAAAATTCTTACCAATCAATAAGGCCCAGCCAAGGATCAAGAAGAAATAAAATATCCCAGGTGCTCTAGTCCCTATTTTATCAAAGTTGATGAAGAACATGTCTTTCTCTGGAGTAGCATAGACTTTATTGGCAATATTTAAACCTTGGTTGATTAATCGGACAGTCCAAAGAAGAAGAATCCCCAAGACTATCCCCATATATCCGGAGACCATAAAAGACTTGGCTAAATTGAATCTTCCCATGAAGTTTAAGACCATGGAGATAAATTCAAGAATACCCAAAAGCCAAATGAAATACATGATCCTTTTTTCTTTGAGGTCTTCAGATTTTTTATTGAAAACCATGTAGATCAGAAAGATTACACCGATGGATGCTATTCCATACATCAAGTAGTGTTCTTGAATTGTAGGGAGTAAAATCATATTTGCCAAGCCTGCCAAAAGGAAAAATATCACAGTACAAACCCAGAAAAAGCGCCAGAAGGCTTTCAAATACCCTTTAAAGATTAGAGAGAGAGCAATGCTAGAAATCAACCAAACTGTCCAATAAAAGATAAAAGGAGGGTTGATGAAAAAGAATTGGAAAATCCCCAAGGTAATGACCAAGGCCGATTGGATTGGACTCTTTAAGATTAGGTTGTTTTCATCAATAGGGTCATGACTTAGACTTTCACTCGGTTTATTTTTAAGCCGATTGATAAAAAGCCAAACAATAAAGAAAATCACTACTGTGAATAAGACTCTGCCTTGATAAATATTTACATAGTACCTTAAGGCGTATTTTTCCTTGATTATCGAAGCTTCTATAGATTCTTTCAGGGATTGAGTATAGTATCGGTCTTGAGGATCAGAAGGAACTTCGGACTCAAAGATCTTGGAATTCAGGTCACTTCTGGATATTTCAATTCCATCAATGAGAGAATTGAGTTGATAAATCAATTCGTTTAATGAAGTTTGGATCTCGTCTACTTGTTTTTTTCTGGAAAGTAAGGAATCTTCTACTGGGCGTGTTTGGATGGATATTTCAGTTACATCTTTTGTGTATTGAACTGCCTCCAAAGTATCCAAGGGTAGTTTGAAAAGTTCTGGTTGGGCGGAAATGGAGTCGATTCTGTAATGAGAAAGTCTCATTTCTTTCGCGTAAGAATCTACCTCCTCCTTTCTGGCCTCAGTTTTTTGGGTGATTTCTCGTAAGATGGCCGAGGACACGGCTAGGTTTCTTTCTGATTTGACCGTTGAAAAATTGTCATTAATCCCGATTAAAATTTTTGGAAGAAGATTTTGAATTTCAAGAAGTTCATCAGAAATGAGGTCAAAATCGGGGTGATTGGCCAAGATTCTTTTCAGTGTATTGATTTCATTTCTGAAATCAGCAATCAGAAGGTTTTGAGTAAGGTAATTTTTGCGGCTTTGGTATTTCTCCAGATTTTTGGTATAAGCTTTATTCAATTCTACCTCCATGATCTTCATCAGATCAATCTCTTGTGTTTTTTGCAAATTGACCAAAGAGGAATCTGATGGGAAAATTCGAGTAAATGAGGGTTGATTCTCTGAAGAGAGCTCTTGGATTTTCAAGGAATCATTTGCTGGTATCGAATCAGGATTTTGAGAAAATGCAGGGAAGGAATAAATGAGAAAGACAAAAATGGATGTCAGAGACTTTCCTGAAAACAGGGCTGTTTTAGAGATTTTTTTTCTCATTATTGAGGATTCAAATGATCATTAAACTAAATAAAAGAGGGTTAATAACCAAAAACCTTTGTTCCCCGCCAATATGACTTTTTAATTATATGCTCATGATGTAGAAAAGAATTGCCATAGAAAAAATAGTTCAATTAAATGAAAATGGAGAGCATCGCTCTCCATTTTAGTTACATGTATTTTTTTGACAATTCTTCCACTAGCTCTAGATAAGCTTCTTTTGCTTCTTCCTTAGATTTTCCTTTATAATTCAGCCAAGACATATATTTTGCTGCTGCCTTAAAATCAAATCCTCCCGGTCTTTCGCCTTCGTTGTCTCCTTCAGTGGCCTGTTTGTATAGCCCGTAGAGTTTAAGGAGCTCCTCATTGGTGGGTCGGGTAGTGAATTTTTGTGTGAGGGCCATGGCCTCATCGAGTGTAGTTGGTTTCATGAAAACTGAGAAGTGGATTTTGAGTTTCCAAATTTGCTACCATTCTTGAAATAAGAAAAGGGTATGAACAAAAAAAAGCCGGCTTAAGCCGGCTTTTTTACTTGATTTTATCGTTTGTTCAGACTGACATAGTCTCTTTCTGTAGCTCCAGTGTAGACTTGTCTCGGACGACCGATTGGCTCTCCGTTTTCTCTCATTTCTTTCCACTGAGCAATCCATCCCGGGAGACGTCCCAGAGCAAACATTACCGTAAACATATCGGTAGGGATACCCAGGGCACGATAGATGATTCCTGAGTAGAAGTCCACATTTGGATAGAGTTTTCTCTCTACGAAATATGGATCACTCAAAGCTGCCATTTCCAGTTCTTTGGCAATGTCTAGAATAGGATCATTGACTCCCAATTTTTCCAATACATCGTCTGCCGCTTTCTTGATGATTTTGGCACGCGGATCAAAGTTTTTATAAACTCTGTGACCAAATCCCATCAATCGGAAAGGATCATTTTTGTCTTTGGCTTTGTCCAAGTACTTTTTAGCATCTCCGCCGTCAGCCTTGATGGCTTCGAGCATTTCGATGACTGACTGGTTAGCTCCTCCATGAAGTGGTCCCCAAAGTGCATTGATGCCCGCTGAGATGGAGGCGTAGATGGAAGCTTGGGAAGAACCTACAATTCTCACAGTCGATGTTGAGCAGTTTTGCTCATGGTCGGCATGAAGAATCAAAAGGGAATCCAAGGCTTTGGCTACCACAGGATCTACTTCGTACTTTTCAGCAGGAAGGGCAAACATCATTTTTAGGAAGTTGGAGCAGTAGTCCAATGAATTGTCCGGATAGTTGACCGGATGTCCCATTTTGTTTTTGTAAGCCCAAGCGGCAAAAGTCGGCATCTTTGCAATCAATCGTATGATGCTGAGATTGACCTCATCTTGACTTCTGTTTGGATTAAGAGAATCAGGATAGAAGGCGGAAAGAGAGCATATCAAGGAGGAAAGGACGCCCATTGGGTGGGCATTGGAAGGGAAACCATCCAGAATCTTTTTGATATCCTCATGGACCAAGGTATGGTAGGTGATTTCTTTGGTGAAGCTTTCAAATTGCTTCTGCGTGGGAAGTTCACCGTAGATCAATAGGTACGCGACTTCAATAAAGCTGGATTTTTCAGCCAAGTCTTCAATTCTATATCCTCTATAGCGGAGGATTCCCTGCTCTCCGTCCAAAAAAGTAATGGCACTAGTGGTGGAACCTGTGTTTTTGTATCCCGGGTCGAGGGTAATCAGACCCGTGGCACTACGAAGTTTGGCAATATCAATAGCAGGTTCGTTTTCAGTGCCGATGGTTACCGGAAACTCAAAATCTTGTCCGTTGTAGGACAACTTGGCGGATTCAGACATATCTCGTTAGTTTGGATTTTTATTAAGCGTAAAACTTTAAAATCGGCCTTAAGTTAATAAAACCGATGATTTTTTATGGATTTTATTCCTTGAGAAGAAGGATAATTATGCAAAGGATTACGATGGAAACTGGAAATGGGTTAAGCGTTTGGAAATGAAGTAATTGATTCCAGTCATTTTCATAGCTACTCCTTATTGATTCCATAAGGTTCCTTTTAAAGCAAAAAAAAAGCCCATAAGGGCTATTTTTTTATTCGCAGAAGTGCTCAAACACCTCTACCAAATGATCTCCAATCATTTTTGCATTTCTTCCTTCGATATGGTGTCTTTCAATGAAGTGAACCAATTCTCCATCCTTAAAAAGAGCCATAGCTGGTGAAGAAGGAGGATAAGGCAATACCAATTCTCTTACTTTGGCAACAGCTTCTCGATCGTTACCTGCAAATACGGTAGCCAGGTTGCTTGGTTTTTTTGAGGCATTTTCAAGTGCATATCGCACGCCCGGTCTTGCTGCACCGGCAGCACAGCCACATACTGAATTGACCACTACGAAGGTGGTGCCTTTATGATTGGGACCCAAGTGTTCGGCTACTTGTTCGGCAGTTCTGAATTCCTGGAATCCGACATTGGATAGTTCTGCTCGCATGGGGGCAATGAGTTCTTCAGGGTACATATGTTTTGCTTTTTATATAATCGATTAAAGAAATCCTAATTCAAGTTTGGCGGCCTCAGACATCATGTCTTGAGAGTAGGGGGGGTCAAAAGTCACCTCGACCTCGACATTATTGATTCCCTGGATTTGCTGTATTTTATCTTTTACTTCTGTAGGAATGTATTCAGCAGAGGGACAATTCGGAGAGGTAAGGGTCATTTGAAGGTAGACATTGTTCACCGGATACACGGTGATTTCGTAGATGAGTCCAAGCTCATATACGTCCACTGGTATTTCAGGATCATAGACCTGCTTAATCGCCTGGACTACTTTGTCCCGAAGATTTTCGACTTGGGTAGTGCTTTCAGCTGGATTAGTTGATTCCATATCAGGCATTTTGCTTGGATTGAAAGGCCAAAGCGTACAATTTCATTTGTTTGATCATTGCAGCCAATCCATTGGATCTTTGGCTGCCGATGATATTTCCCATTCCGATCCGATCGATAAAGTCCAGATTGGCTGCAATAATCGCCTCAGGCTTCTGCTTATCAAGTACTCGAATCAAGAGAGAAATCAGACCTTTGGTAATATCAGTATTCGAGTCTGCCTGGTAGTGAACCTTGCCATCGACTTCATCTGCTATCAGCCATACTTTGGATTGACAGCCTTTGATGATATTGTCTTCTTTTTTTTCGGATTCGGGAAAAGAATCAAGCGATCCTCCTAATTCCATGATGTAGAAGATGGTCGATTCCCGATCATCGCCCAATACCTCAAATTCGGATACGATTTCGTCTTGAATTTCTTGAATGCTCATTTGTTTTTCAGTCTCGCGATTCGTTCTACACCTTCTGCCAGAGATTCTATCTCCGATTTGGTATTGTAAACTGCAAAAGAAGCCCGAACAGTTCCCTCCAATCCCAGTCGTTTCATCAAAGGCTGAGTACAGTGATGCCCAGTCCGGACAGCAATTCCCCTTGCATCTAGCATTTGCCCAACATCAAAAGGATGCATACCCTTGATATTGAAAGATAATACGGAGACTTTCTCCTCGGCCGTTCCAACAGGGATAAAACCTTTGATCGGTAGCATCAGTTCGTTGGCATATGCCAAAAGTTCATCTTCATGGGTCTTGATTCGGGATTTTTTCAGGCTTTGGATAAAATCCAAGGAGGTTTTGAATGCAATGACATCCGCAATGTTTGGGGTTCCTGCTTCGAATTTGAAAGGAATATCATTGTAGGTCGTTTTTTCGAAACTGACCTCTTTGATCATTTCTCCTCCTCCTAAAAAAGGTGGCATTGCTTCCAAAACTTCTCGTTTTCCATACAAAATTCCCAGCCCGGTCGGTCCGTACAATTTATGAGCTGAGAAAGCCAAAAAGTCACAGTCCAGTTCTTGGACATTTACATCCAAATGAGAAGTGGACTGAGCCCCGTCCAGAAGGACTTTTGCGCCGACTGCATGAGCAGCTTCGACTATTTTTTTGACCGGGTTAATTGTGCCCAAAGCATTGGAAGCATGAACGATGCTTACCAGTTTGGTTTTTGGGGAAAGAAGCTTTTCAATCTCCTCCCAAATCACTTCACCGGAATCGGTAATCGGAATTACCTTCAAAACTGCCCCTTTTTCCTCGCAAAGCATTTGCCAAGGCACGATATTCGAGTGATGCTCAAGTGTGGAAATGAGGATTTCATCTCCTTTACCAATAAATTTTCTCCCAAAAGTCAGGGCCACCAAATTGATACTTTCTGTAGTTCCCTTGGTGAAAATTATTTCGGCAGATTCCTTTGCATTGATGAATTTCTGGACTGTCTCGCGGGTATTTTCATAATACCTAGTAGCCCGATCTGCCAAAGCATGGGCTCCGCGGTGGATATTCGAATTGTCGTGCTCGTAATAGTTGGTCAGGGAATCCAAAACTGACTGCGGCTTTTGGGTAGTTGCCGCATTGTCAAAATAAATCAAGGGTTTGCCATGCACTTCTTGATGAAGCACAGGAAACAAACCCCTGATTGATGCAATATTTAGGCTCATGAAATTAGAATTTGCTTCCCAGCCTCTCCTGAATCAGGGAAATGGCATAGGAACGGAAGCTTTCTTCTTCAATTTTTTCTAAAACCTCTCCCGCGAAAGCATATAAAAGCAAACCTGTGGCGGTATTTTTGTCGATACCTCTGGCTTTGAGGTAGAAAAGTGCCTCTTCGTCAAGCTGTCCTACGGTACATCCGTGAGAGCATTTGACATCATCGGCCCAAATCTCCAATTGCGGCTTGGTATTGACAATAGCGTCTTCTGAAAGCAGGATGTTGTTATTTTGCTGAAAGGCATTTGTCTTTTGAGCATCTTGCCTTACGAAGATTTTTCCATTGAATACTCCCCGGCTTTGGTCTGCAAGGATCCCTTTGTAAAGCTCATTGGACTCTGCATGAGGAATGGTATGATCTACGTTGGTGTGATTATCCACATGGGTTTTCCCATTTAGCAGATAGACGCCATACATATTTCCTTCTGAGTTGCTTCCCAAAAGATTCAAAGTCAGATTGTTTCTGACCATATCTCCAGAAAGGGAAAGGTTTACAGAGGTAAATCTGGAATCCTGAAAAATGTCTGTGTGGATATTGCTGACTTCGATTGCGTTTTTGCTTTCATTTTGCAAACGATAGTAGTTCACATGGGAGTTAAGCCCTCCTTTGATTTCAACTACCTTATTCACAAAATAAGAATCCTCACTTGTACTGATGCTATGATCGATAAATGTAACCTCTGAGAAATCTCCCACCTCAATCCATACTCTAGGCTGAATCACCTGCCCTGAATTGGCTTGATTGAACGATAGCAAAAGAATTGGTTTTTCTATTTTTTGCTTTTTTGGAACACTTACGAAGATTCCGTCAGAAAAAGAGGCAAGATTCAGAGCGGAGAATGGATCTTTTTCCGGTTTAGCAATACTTCCCAAAGGAGTATTTCTTACTTCAGAAAGGGAGGAAATTGTAATTCCTTCGGGGGAAGTAGAGAGTTCAGGCAGGTATTTTCCATTGGTGAAAACCAAAACGTCCCCATTAAATCCTTCAAATAAGGCGGATTGAATGTCTTCTTTGGAAACTGCAAATGGAAGAGCATATTTAAACCCCTGGATTTTGCTTTCCAGCTTCTTCGCGATGGAAGTAAACTTATATTCCTCTTCCTTCAAAGCAGGTAGTCCCTGAGTCAGGTAAGTTTCTTTTGCCTGAGTTCTGATAGAGGCAAAAGAGGAGGAAGCTGAATCCAAAAGCGATTGAAATGTATCTTGTTTTGTCAAGGTACTCATGATGGTAGTTTTTTGGGTTTAGACCGCAGTAGCGGAATCTACTTCTTCTTTGATCCAGTCGTACCCTTTTTCTTCCAGCTCGAGGGCAAGCTCTTTGGTTCCGGATTTTACGATTCGTCCTTTGTAAAGTACATGCACAAAATCTGGGACGATATAATCCAATAGTCTCTGATAATGCGTCACCACGATAGTGGCTGTCTTATCCGACTTCAGTTTATTGACTCCGTTGGAGACGATTCTCAAGGCATCAATATCCAAACCTGAATCCGTCTCATCCAAAATAGAAAGAGTAGGCTCTAGCATGGCCATCTGGAAAATCTCATTTCTTTTCTTTTCCCCACCGGAAAATCCTTCATTTAGGGAACGGCTAAGTAATTTTTGGTCGATTTCCACCAGTTTCATCTTCTCCTTCATCAAGGTCAGGAATTTCACCGCATCCAATGGTTCCTGTCCACGATATTCTCGCACTTGATTCAGGGCAGTTCTAAGAAAATTAGTTGAGGAAACCCCAGGTATTTCCACCGGATATTGGAATGCCAAAAACACCCCTTCGCGAGCACGATCCTCAGGAGCCATTTCCAGCAATTCTTTACCCTGGAAAATTACTTCTCCCTCAGTGACCTCATATTCCTCTCTTCCTGCCAATACAGAGGCTAAAGTGGATTTTCCTGATCCATTGGGTCCCATAATGGCATGAACCTCACCAGCTTTAACTTCCAAGTTGATTCCTCGGAGAATAGGAGTGCCTTCTACAGAGGCATGTAGATTTTTTATACTTAGCATAATTAGATATTTGACATTTGAAATTTGAGATCAGGAAGCACCATTTTACTATTTAAACTTGTTTCCTTTGATTTCACTTTCTTTAAGATATTTGATGAATCCAGACAGAGATTTAGAAATCTCCAAACTTTTTGAAATCATTTCCTCAAGCTTAGGTTCTTGAATATACCCTCTGTCAAAAGCTCTGTAAAGTTGAGATCTTGTCTCTCCTGCAGATCCTTTGGCTATACTTAGAAAATTGATAAACTCTTTGTTCCCCTCTCTTTCGAATCCCTCGGCTATATTGTCTGCGATAGACCCGGAGGAGGCATTTATTTGATTTTTGAGACTGAAATCTTTTTCAAAATTTTCTATCAAGGTTAATTCGAAAATTTCTTTTGAGAACAATCTTGCCTTTTTCCAGATTTCTAAATCTTCGAATCGGCTAAAGGTTCCCATTCTTTCAAATTTCTAATCTCAAATCTCAAATAATTTTATCCCACTGAGCCTTCCAGAGTCAATGCTAGGAGCTTCTGAGCTTCTACTGCAAACTCCATTGGCAGTTGATTCAAAACTTCTTTTGCATACCCATTGACGATCAGAGCTACTGCATCTTCGGTTGCGATTCCTCGCTGATTGCAATAGAAGATCTGATCCTCTCCGATTTTGGAGGTGGTGGCTTCATGCTCTACCTGAGCAGAAGAGTTGTTTATATCAATGTATGGGAAAGTGTGAGCGCCGCATTGGTCACCCATGAGCAAAGAATCGCATTGAGAGAAATTTCGGGCATTATCTGCACGCTTCATTACCTGGACTTGTCCACGGTAAGAGTTTTGTGATTTACCTGCAGAAATACCTTTGGAGACGATTCTTGACTTGGTGTTTTTACCAATGTGAATCATTTTGGTTCCTGTATCGGCCTGCTGATAATTGTTCGTAACAGCTACAGAGTAAAACTCCCCGATGGAATAATCCCCTTTCAGGATACAAGAAGGATATTTCCAAGTCACGGCAGAACCGGTTTCTACTTGAGTCCAGGAGATTTTGGAATGATCTCCTGCGCAGATACCTCGCTTTGTTACGAAGTTGTAAATTCCTCCTTTGCCTTCTTTATCTCCTGGGAACCAGTTTTGAACGGTAGAATATTTTACCTCAGCATGAGCGCCGGCGTAGATTTCTACTACTGCTGCGTGAAGTTGGTTTTCATCCCGCTGTGGGGCAGTACAACCTTCCAAATAGGAAACGTAGGACTCGTCTTCCGCAACGATCAAGGTTCTTTCAAACTGTCCGGTATTGGCAGCATTGATTCGAAAATAGGTGGAAAGCTCCATTGGACATCTTACACCTTTTGGGATGTAGCAGAAGGATCCATCGGAGAACACAGCGGAGTTCAAAGCCGCATAGTAATTATCCGTCATCGGAACTACTGAGCCCAGATACTTTTTCACGAGTTCCGGGTGTTCTTTTACCGCCTCGCTGAAAGAACAAAAAACAATGCCCAACTTCGCTAAGGTACCTTTGAAAGTGGTAGCTACGGAAACAGAGTCTAATACCGCATCAACTGCAATACCCTGAAGCCTTTTTTGCTCATTCAGAGAAATGCCCAATCGCTCATAAATAGCCAAAAGCTCCGGGTCTATTTCATCCAGTGATTTGGGCTTTTTGGTTTGCTTAGGGGCAGAGTAATATTTGAGTGCCTGAAAATCTACCTTAGGATAATGAACATTGGCCCATTCGGGCTCTTTCATGGACTGCCAGGTCTTAAATGCCTTTAATCTCCATTCCAAAAGCCATTCAGGTTCTTCTTTTTTTGCAGAGATCCATCGAATGATATCTTCATTGAGTCCTGCAGGGGCTTCATCGGCTTCAAAATTGACCGACCAGCCATGTTCATATTCTTTGGAGGTGAGTTCTTCTAAAATCTGATTGTCTTTGCTCATGCTGCTGAGTTATTTAGACTAATTACATTTTGATTGCGAAGGTACAACATCTCGGCAAAAAATATTGTTCACTGTCATCATAAAAATCTATCGGATATAGAGTTTTTATTTCCAAAAAGCCCTCATTCTTTTCAAAATAAGGTTTTTTTATGAAAGAAAATTAAAAAAATAAGGAAGGGTAATTCTACCATTCCTTGTTCAGTTTTACAATTTTATTTATCTGGATTTAATCTAAATAGTATTACTTCTCCTTGCTAAAAAACTGAATGGGTCTATTGATACTTTCCTCAAGCACGATAAGAGTCTCTGTACGGTCAATTCCATCGACCTTCTGAATGCTATCCAGGACCAACCTCAGGTGATTGGTGTCTCTGCAGATTATTTTTGCAAAAATGGAGTAATTGCCTGTGGTGTAGTAGGCACGAACCACCTCAGGAATCTCTTGCAGATTTTCAATAACATTATCATATAGAGAACTTCGCTGTAGGTAGATACCCAAAAACGCAGAAATGTCATAGCCTAGCTTTGAAAAATCTATGTTCAGCGTTGCGCTTTTGACCACACCCATATCCTCCAATTTTTTCATCCGTACGTGAACGGTACCCGAGGAGACAAAGACTTTTTTGGCAATTTCTGTGTAAGGTGTCTTTGCATCTTCATTAAGAAGAGAAATAATCTTTAGGTCGATGTTGTCGATATCTAAAATTTTATCCATTTTCTGAGGGAGGATTTAGATGATTTTTAATGAATCTCGCTGTAAATTAGAGATTGTTCAAAATATTGCAAAATTTATTTTTCAATTTGTAATTAAATTGAAAAACCCTTTACTTTGGACTTGTTGGTTTACTTCAGTCAAAAATTTGGTTTTTTTCAATTCTTATTTTAAAATGAATCGAAAACAATCAATCTTCAGAAGAAATCATCTTTAAAAAGAAAACTTTTATCTCTAAAGTTATATTTGGGTTTATATTCTGAAAAGGGTCTTGCTGTTGGCAAGACTTTTTTATTGGCTGTAAATTTTTTGAAATACATTTTTTTGCATTTAAAAATTTATTTTCTGTATTTTTGACCTCTGACTCTCCCAATCATGAAATCAAATCTTCGATCTATTTTCTTCCCGTTTTTCCTGATACTTTTCACCCTCCCCTTTGAAAACCAAGCTGCGATTGCTCAGCAGACGGTTGAGTATTTAGCTGTGAATCCGCTTCCTGTTAAGTACAATCATTTGGAAATCAAAAGAGTAGAGCTAAATTCTTTCACAGAGACACCTTCCTCTAAAGAAGATGTGAGTTACAGCGATCTCACAACTGTCGAGGAGAGTATGGCAAAAAATCTAAATTCCCACTGGGCTTGGCCTGAGTACACGCTGGATATGATAGATAGTTATTCTCCTTTCCTTTTCAGAACAAAGAAGTCTCAAAGCTTGGAGGAGGTAAAAGTGATGCTTCAAGTGGATGCGCGCGGGAGAATTTCCGGCTTCGAAGTGCTGAGTGAGGTAGATAAAGGCCTAAAAGAAAGACTGGATCATATGATTCGAAAAATGCCTGACTGCAAGCCTGTTCCCGGCTATCAGGAATATGCCCCTGCGCTTTTTGAATTAACAATCAATAAATGATTCTTTTTTAATTAATGGGCCTCCAAAATTTCCCAGACTTAAGGAAAGGATGGTGGTCTTTTACTTTTTAGTCAGCGTTCTTTTTTTTGAGCGGTTGGCTTCACTTCATTCAAGACGCTTATTTTTAGCTGAACATCTAGATTCAGCATGAGACTAATTCTACCTATCACCGCCACACTTCTCCTACTCAATGGAGTTGCCTTTAGTCAGGTAAGGTCCTTTCAAAATGAAAAACCTTTTCCTGAGAAAAATGAAAAATCCAAGTATTACACTGTTTCAGGGGAGCGCCATGGTCCCTCCTTTTTCAAAAAGCAGGTATTTCCTGAAGTGGAATATACGCCTGGCGATAAGCTGACCTTTGACAAGTATCATACAGTAGATGTAATGTATCACTGGTATGAGAAATGGGCATCGGAGTATCCGGATATTGTGGATTTGTATGTCATTGAACACTCCTTTGAAGGAAGGCCTATTTATCAGATGACATTGACCAACAAAAAGACGGGAAAAGATACCGACAAGCCTGCCGCCTATTTTGAAGGGGGGAGACATTCGGGAGAGATTACTTCCAGTGAATCCATTCTATGGCTAACCCAACACCTTATTGAAAATTATGGGAAAGATCCAGAAATCACGCAACTGATCGACACCAAAGCCATTTATCTAAGGCCTCAAAATAATCCTGACGGGTCCAATATGTACCTTTTCACCGAACAGAGAAATCGAAGTACTGTCAAACCAAATGATACAGATCGGGATGGGCTTGTTGACGAAGACCCTGAAGAGGATTTGGATGGAGATGGGATTATTTACCAGATGAGAAAAAAGGCGATAACTCCCGAAGAAATGGAAAAAGCCAACTTTATCATTGACCCCAGAGATCCTAAAGGAAGGCTCATGAAAAGGACATTCCCTGGGAAAGGCGAATATTTGGTATACACTGAAGGAATCGATAACGATGGAGACGGTAGCTTCAATGAAGATGGGGTAGGAGGTCTTGATTTGCACAGAAACTATCCCGAAAACTGGCGTCCAAATACCGGGGGAGACTTGACCGGAAGAGGCTATACGCAGTTTGGGGCTGGTGAATACCCTTTGAGTGAGGTAGAAACACGCTCCACAGCCCTTTGGGTGCTTAGCCATCCAAACATATCGGTGGTAAATTCTATGGATACCCGGGTCCCCATGCATCTCAGACCTCCGTCAACTTCCAAAAGTGAAGAGCGGATGTATCCTGAAGATTTGGCTATTTACAAGGAAATGGATGAGTTAGGACTTTCCTATACTGCCTATCCTTGGGCTGGCGATGTGTATGAAACCTATGCCACTCGATATAAAGTCAATTCCATGACAGGCGACCCACTGAAGCCTGAGCCACTTTTCGGTCATGGACCTGATTTTGGCTATTTCTATTATGGAAGCATTTGGTATGGGGATGAGCTTTGGAACAATGGCGCCATGAAGGATTATGATGGTGACGGCATCTATGACGACTATGACGGGTTGATATGGGATGATGAAGCAAATGGAAGTAAAGGATTTAAAGTTTGGACTCCATTTAATCATCCGGATTTGGGAGAAGTAGAAATTGGAGGGTTCCATCCTAAGTTTTTTGGGCAAAATGGCCCTCCATGGCAATTGGAAGACTGGGCCAAAAAGCAGGCCTTATTTAATCTTGCCATGGCCAAGCGACTGCCCCAACTAAACATTACTGACATGAGGGTGCAGAAAGTTGCTCCCGGTGAATTTGAAATTACCTTAGAATGGACCAACTCCGGAAAACTACCGGTAGCCCTTGAGCAAGCCAAATTGGTCAAAATTGTGAAGGAAGATCGGGTGTCTTTGAATTTTGATAAGGAGCTGACCAAAGGTTATGAGGAGGCAAAGGTCCAAATCATCAGTCCAGAGCTATACGATAAAACTATTTATGCCGGCTACACCGGAGTGGGCGAGAAAAAGTCAGCAAGTTTCCGGGTGAAAGTCCAAGGAAATGAATCGGTGAAAGGCAAAATTCAACTTTCTTCCACCCGAGGAGGATATTTTGAAAAAGAATTTAACCTAAATCAATAAAGGATTACCATGATTACAAAACCAAGATTGAGTATTTATTTGATCTTCTTTTTGTTTTGGCAAAGCGGATTTGCCCAGCAAAAAAGATCACTCAACCATTCTGACTACGATGGATGGGAGAGTTTGTCTTCCGATAAGATCACCAAAAATGGAAAGTTTGCAGGCTATCAGATTTCTCCACAGGAAGGGGATGGCAGACTGGAGATTTTCTCTACCTCGTCTCCTGCAAAAAAAACAGTCATTCATCGGGCTTCCGGGTTCAGTTTTACACCTGACGATGCCTTTGCGGTGGGTAAAATATTACCCCAAAAGGATAGCGTGAGGGTCCTAAAATTGCAGAAAAAGAAAGGGGACGATTTGCCTAAAGACAGTTTGTTCATCATGAATCTAGCTTCCGGACAGATCGAAAAGCTGGCTAGAGTGAAATCCTATTCTATTCCAACTGAAAAAGGCAGTTGGATAGCTATTCAGTTTGAAAAAGAAGAAGTTAAGAAAAAAGAAGAAGCTGATTCTACAGCAAAGGAGGAAAAACCAAAGAAGACAGACGGGACCAAACTGGTCGTAAGGTCTCTGGATGGTACAAAATCATGGGAATTTGAAAGAGTGAAATCTTTTGGTTTTGCACCAAATGGAGATTTTCTTCAATACACTCTTGCTGAGGAGGAAAAGGAAGATAATGCCGCTGTTTACCTCCTTGACTTGTCTTCCGGGCAAACCAATCTAATCCACGAAAAGATGACCACTTACAGCAATCTGGTCTTTTCTCCTCAGTCTGGATATCTTTCTTTCATTGCTACCGATGATTCACTAAAAGCTAAAAAGCCGCTTCACACCTTATATATATACGACGTGAAGAAAAAAGAACTTGGGATTGAGGTGGATAAGTCTGCTGTAAAGTTGCCTAACGGCCGAATCAGCCCCGATGGAAGTGTCCGATTTTCTGAGGATGAATCCAGACTCTTTTTTGGTGTTGCAGAAGATTACAAAGATTACGCCTATGAAAGTGACACCACCATTCTGGATGAAGAGCGCGTAAGTCTTGATATCTGGGGCTGGCAGGACGAGGAGATCCAACCCATGCAGCTGAAGAATAAATCCAATGAGCAGAAGAAAACCTACACAGCTGTGTTGGATATTCAGAATAGCCAAATCACCCAATTGGCCACTCCAGAGGTGGATAATTTGATTTTGGAAAGCAAAATCAATAAAGACTTTGCTTTGGCCTGGACAGACTCTCCTTATCGAAGAAATTACAGCTGGGATATCCAGATCGGAAGGGATTTGTACTGGGTAGACTTCAAAACAGGAACCCAAACCCTGATTGAGAAGAATGCTTCTGGCTTTCCAAGAATTTCCCCAGCAGGTAAATACGTCTACTGGTATGACGGGAGAGATAGTGCTTGGGTGGCATTTGATATGGCTTCCAAAGCCAAGATCAACTTGACATCTTCCATTCCAGTGCCTTTTTATGAAGAATTGCATGACTCTCCTTCTTTGCCTGGTAATTACGGTTCAGAAGGCTGGCTGGAAGAAGATGCCGCCATCCTGATCAATGACCGATATGATATTTGGAAGATTGACCCCAAAAACCCTGCTGCAGCAGTAAATCTCACACAGGGACAGGGTAGAAGCAATCTGATCACTTTTAGAAGAGAGGTGTTGAAATCGGATGAGCAGTTTATTGATTCCAAAGAGACTTTGATCCTTTCTGCTTTTCATGAGAAGACCAAGGATAATGGGTTTTATACCACGACTTATGATGGGAAATCTGCGCCAAAATCCCTGCTGATGACACCTCATCGATACTATGGCTTGACTAAGGCAAAAGAATCCAATCAGGTGATGGTTCGTCGCTCTACCTACCAGGAAAATCCTGATTTATACCTGACTGATCTTTCTTTCAAAAATCTGAACAAGGTTTCCAACCTTAATCCCCAGCAGGCCGGAGTAAAGTGGGGTTCTGTGGAATTGGTGGACTATTTGGCTAACGATGGCACGCCTCTCCAGGGTCTCCTGTTCAAGCCGGAGGGCTTTGACCGCTCAAAGAAATACCCGATGATGGTGTATTTCTATGAGAGAAATAGTGACGGACTGCACAATTACCGTGCTCCAGCACCAAGCCGCTCCACGATCAATATTCCGTTTTTCGTCAGCAATGATTATTTGGTCTTTGTACCCGATATCAAATACGAATTGGGGCTACCAGGACCAAGTGCTTTCAATTGTATCATACCGGGCGTGCAGACCGTGATCGCCAAAGGTGGCGTGGATACAGAAAACATGGCCATTCAGGGACAAAGCTGGGGAGGCTACCAAGTGGCTTACCTGATCACCCAGACGAATATGTTTAAGGCTGCCGGAGCCGGTGCACCCGTAGTCAACATGACCTCAGCCTACGGAGGGATTCGCTGGGGTACAGGGATGAGTCGAATGTTCCAATACGAGCAAACTCAGTCCCGAATCGGAGGTACCCTATGGGAGAAGCCGATGTATTATCTGGAAAACTCCCCTCTATTCATGATGGATCGAGTGCAAACTCCCGTTTTGATCATGCACAATGACGAAGACGGTGCCGTACCGTGGTATCAGGGAATAGAAATGTTCATGGCCATGAAGCGATTGAATAAGCCTGCCTGGCTACTTCAATACAACGGTGAGGATCACAACCTGACTCAGCGAAAAAATGCAAAAGACCTTTCCATCCGCCTCAGTCAATTCTTTGATCATTACCTCAAGGGGGCTCCTGCGCCACTTTGGATGACCGAAGGACTTCCAGCCGTGGAAAAGGGAAGAACACTGAAATACGAATTAGCAGATTGATAAGAAAAGCGCCTCGGATGTAGATATCCGGGGCGTTTTAGCTTATGTCCATAATTTTTGTGATGCCTTTTTGCCCAAACTCAAAAACAGATTTTCCGACTAATTTGATCTCCTGTCCTTTTTGGATTCCATTTGGAAAATCCATTGCTGCAATGGCCCAATAGTCGATTTCTATTTCCGTCTTTTCTTTCTTGTGGATTATTGACTTTATCGTCTGCTTTCTGCTCGAAAAATAGGCCAAGGCATCATTTGCTTGAGCTTGGAAAGCCTTCTTTCCATAAAGAGAATGAGTTTTTTCACCGGATGAAAAATTTTCAAAAACCACCTCGTCTTCCAAGGTATCCATCATTCCTTTCACATTCTTGGCGTTGTAGGCCTCCAGATAGGCCTGAATCAGTTTTTCTCTTTCCTCGGTTTTCATCGTTAATCTGTTTAGGTATAAAAAAAGAAGGGCTGAAAATCTCTTCTCAGCCCAATTTCAAACTTTAGTCCTTCTTAATCTGTCTCATCAGACAGCGACCGGAGCCTTGATATGTGGGTGAGGATGATAATCCAATAATTCAAAATCCTCAAACTTAAATCCAAAGATATCTTTTACCTCAGGGTTGATTTTCATCTTTGGCAGAGGCCGGATATCCCGACTAAGTTGTAACTCAGTCTGTTCGAGGTGGTTCAGATACAAATGAGCATCCCCAAACGTGTGGATGAATTCACCCGGCTCCAAATCGCATACCTGGGCGATCATCATCGTAAACAGTGCGTAGGAAGCAATATTGAATGGAACTCCCAAAAATACATCCGCGCTGCGCTGGTAAAGCTGGCAGGAGAGCTTGCCCTCAGCTACATAAAACTGGAACATGGTATGGCAGGGAGGCAAAGCCATGTGGTCCACGTCAGCTACATTCCATGCACTTACGAGATGTCTACGGCTATCCGGCTTGGTTTTGATTTGCTGGATCAGGTTTTTGATCTGATCGATTTCCCCGCCTTTTCCATCCGGCCAATGTCTCCATTGATAGCCATAGACCGGACCCAAATCCCCGTTTTCATCGGCCCATTCATCCCAGATGGATACCCCGTTTTCTTTTAGCCAGGTGATATTGCTATCTCCTTTCAAAAACCAAAGCAGCTCAATAATGATGGATCGAAGGTGTAGCTTTTTGGTCGTCACCAAAGGAAATCCTTCGGATAAATCAAACCGCATCTGATGGCCAAAAATACTCAAGGTGCCTGTGCCTGTTCGGTCGGTCTTTTTTACTCCATCCTGGAGAATTTTCTTCATCAAATCGTGATACTGCTGCATAATCGGTCTTGGAAAATCTTGAAGTGGCAAGATAGTAATTCAATAAAATTAAAACATTCCTATCTCTATTGGTTTTCTAAAAGAAGGTATATTTCCACTTTCTCCCGGTGATAAAAGGCACTCCATGTTTAAAAAGAAAGGAGCATTTACTTCATTGACCTTCGGTCTTTTGATCACTGCTTTTCTGCTCATTTTCAGCGCAGAGCCTAGGTTTGATTACGATTTTGAGCAATTTTTCCCCCAGGATGACCCGGACTTGGAGTATTACCGCATGCACAAGTCCTTATTTGGAGGGGATAACGATTACCTGCTGCTCGCCTTCGCCAATGGTCAGGAGACTTGGTTGGATTCATCTTTTCTGGGAAGAGCCTACTCTGCACAGAAGCAAATTCAAGATCTCGAAAGGGTAGACACCCTACTTTCGATTTTGGACTTGAAAGTCCCTGTCATCAGCCCTTTTGGCATCCGGACCAAAAAAGTTCTGGATTGGGAATCTCCAAATGGGGTTCAAGCCTCTTCGGATCTCATTGATCAATTTCGCTCTACTTTGATTTCTGAAGACGGAAATAGTATTCTCTTTTTGGTTCAAAACCAAGAGGACATATCCAAAGAAGAAGGGGATACTCTTTATTCTAACATCAAGAAAATTATTCACGAGAATGCTCTAAACCCTGTGGCTGTAGCGGGTAAAATCCAAACCCAAGGTGATTTTGTCAACTTGATGCAGAGGGAATTTGGTTTGTTTTTGGGGGCTTCAGTGGTATTGATAATTCTTCTTTTGCTCCTTGTTTTCCGATCTTGGTGGGGAGTGCTAATCCCCGTTTTGGTTCTTTGTCTGGGGATTTTGTGGGCCTTTTCTCTTATCCTCAAATCAGGTAAAGCCCTCGATATTATGTCTGTCATGCAGCCGACCCTCTTCCTTATCGTAGGGATGAGTGCTTTGGTCCACTATTTTTCATTATTGGAGAAAAAGCTAAAATCAATGTCCAAAGACAAGGCAATCGAGGAGACCTTCCGAGAACTGACTCCAGCTGTGGCACTGACTGTGCTGACTACTTCACTTGGATTTTTGTCGCTTTATTTCACGTCTATTCCAGCTTTGCGGGATTTTGGACTGTGGACTGGTTTGGGGATTATTGTCCTCTTTTTTGTTATTCTGATTTTCACTCCCGGGTTGATCTTCTTGTTTCCTGTGGACAAAAAGCAAAGTAAAATTTGGGATACGGGCTTTGGATGGTTTCCTAAGCTTTTTCTTGGAGTATTGAAATCTAGGAAAACCATCTTTTGGAGCTTCTTTCTTTTAACAGCCGCAGCACTAATTGCTGGTTCTCAGCTGCGAGTCAATGGATTTTTATTGGATAATCTACCCCTTGACCACCCTATTCAGCAAGATTTCACCTTCTTCGATCAGCAATTTGGCGGGTCCAATCCTTTGGAATTGTCAATTGAGGTTGGGGATGGTGCAGAGTCTCTATTGGATTACGAGGTTTTGTTGGAAATAAACAGGCTTGAAGAAAAGCTGGGAGAAGTATTTCCCGGAAGTCAGTTTGTGTCTCCGGTAAGCTTGGTGAAGACGCTTAATCAGGCCCAAAATCAGGGCTCCCCTTCTGCTTTTCGATTTCCATCTCGGGGGCAGTTCCAGCGAATGTCCCGCTATTTCAGTCAGTTGGACTCGTGGGGAGGGAGGCAGGTTCTTTCTGAAGATGAAAAAAGAGGAAGAATCAGCTCTAGAACTGCTGACTTGGGCAGTTGGGAAATGGGAAAAAAGCGGGCTGAAATTCTAGATTTTGTAAGACAAAAAATCGACTCCAAACTAGTGAGAGTGAGATGGACAGGAACAGGCTATCTGATTGACCGGGGACATGCTTCCGTCACCTGGCAGATGGCAAAAGGTCTGGGAGTTGCTTTTCTCATTGTTGGCGTGATCGGAGGGGTTTTATTTAGGTCTTGGCGTATTTCTTTTATTCTTTTGATTCCCAATACGATTCCTTTGATATGGATGCTGGGCATGATGTATCTTTTGGGTATTGATTTTAAGTTGACCACGGCTATTTTATTTACTGTAGCCTTTGGTATTGCAGTAGATGATACGATCCATTTCATGACCAAGCTTAAGCTGGAATTGGAAAAGGGGAAAAGTATGCTTTATGCGATCAAAAGAACTTTTATGGAAGCGGGTCGGGCAATTTTCCTAACCACATTGATTTTGGTTTCTGGCTTTGCTTTACTGATTTTCAGCAGGTTTGGAGTGACCCATTTCACAGGATTATTGATCAGCTTTTCTTTGGTTTTTGCTTGGTTAGGGGATATGTTTTTGCTTCCCGTGCTTCTTTTTCCTCTGAAAAAAGTCTGGGAGTCCAAACTCTCAAAAAAGCAATCAAAGCTCTATTCCCTCCCAGGTGAAAGTCGCTGATACAGGGTAGTGGTCTGAATAATCGACTTCGCGGTGGGTCTTGAAAAAAACCGGACTCAGCTTTTCCGATGCAAAAATGTGGTCAATTCTCAAGAAGAAAAGAACTCGGTTGTATGTAAATCCAAAACCTCTACCAGCAACTTCAAAGGCATTTTTCAGAAGCTGGCTGAGTTTGAAGTAAGCAAAAGAATAAGGGATTTCATTCAAGTCACCCAAGAGAATCACTGGATGGGGACTGTTTGAAAGGTGTTCATAGAGGAGGTCCAGCTGTTCTGCCCTAGCCAGGCTTCCGCGGTGAAGTTTACCCAGAGTTTGGCGGTATACCTGCTTGGCTTGTTCGTAATTGTCCAAGGATTCGGCCTGAATTGCCATAGATTCAAGGTGGGTACTGTAAATCCGGATCGTGTCTCTTCCTACCTGAATATCTGCGAATATTGCTCCATTGGTATGCCTGGTGTCAAACACAACTCCATCATTGACAATGGGATATTTGGAAAAAATAGCCATTCCCATAGATCTTCTGTTTTTGTTGCCGTCTACCGGATGATAGCTCTGATAAAATTCACCGTTTCTCCCAATGATTTTCAGAGCATCTCTACTCGGTGTGGTGTTGTCTTGATAAAATTCTTGAAATACTTTAATATCAGCAGGGTGTTCGGCCAGCCAAGTGTAGACATTGGGATCAAACTCTCCCGTCAGTCTCCTTTTGTAGTCGAACAGGTGTACATTATAAGTAAGAACTCGGAGTCCCGGAGTACTTTCTTCTCCGGGATTTAACTGAAGCGTAATCAGAAAGAAGCGATAACCAATCCCTAAAGCAAGGATCGGAATAAAGGCCATTTTTTTTCCTGAAAGGATAAGAATTACTGCCAAAAACAGATTGATAATCAAGAAAAATGGAATCAGAAAAGGCAGTAGACCCGCATATGGAAAATAGGCAGGGGAAACATAAACGCTGGAATAAAGTAACAAGGAAAGGATAAAAATGACCCAAAGAATATACTTCATGAAAGACTTAACGTGAGTGATTAAAAACAGTAAACAATTTTAGGCCCAAAAAAAGTATTTTTCACTGAGTTTTATTTTTCTTTAACCAAATTTGGGAGGATAAGGAGAAGCATAGTAGTTAATTATCCTGAATCTATTTGGCAGACTTTTCGTACTATGACAAGATAATTCAAAAGTAGAACAAATCCAGACTGAAAAAGCAATTACATCTATGTTGGCAGGATCTGGTCATAAGTACTTATTAAACTATTTATACCCCTATGAAAAAATTGATTTTAGCAGCATCAGCCCTTATTGCTGTAAATTTGATCAGTTGCCAGCCTCAAAAGACAGAATCTGTCGAAGAGACTGTGGAAAGTACTTCCGCTGAGACTTCTGGTGAAGATCAAAGACCAAGCCCTACTGAGGTCAAAGACGGAACGATCGGAAACAAAGCCGTAAAGGTGCATTATGGCTCTCCTGCAGTAAAAGGCAGAACAATCTGGGGAGATTTGGTTCCCTACAATGTGGTTTGGAGAACTGGAGCAAATGAGGCCACCTATCTTGATTTTGCAGAGCCAATGACCGTTGAGGGAAAGGCAGTCCCCGCAGGTAAATATTCCCTGTTTACCATTCCCAAGGAGTCCGGCAAGTGGACTGTAATTCTCAATTCGGATTGGGATTTGGAACACGGTCATTTTCAATATGATGAAAAAAACGATGTTTTGAGAGTGGAGGTGAGTCCTGTTTGGGAGGAATCAAGCTCCGAGAGACTTTCTATCGATATCGAATCCCCGGGTCTAGTACTCCGCTGGGAAAAGTTAAAACTGCCCATTATCATCCAATAAATGAAAAAAATCCCCGGCCGAGTCCGGGGATTTTTATTTGGATTCCTTTAAATTTCTTAGTTTCGGTTTCCTTATCACCCTGAATTAGATTTTCTCCGGGCTTATCAATTCAAATTCAAAGATTTATGAAATATTTCTCCTTCTTCTTTGTATTGGCTATTGCAGTGGCTTTGGCTGTTGCTGTGTCTGTCCCCTTAGGTCCAATACCGCCATTAGCGCCCTTGCTGGATCCTAATCATGGCTTTTGGCAAAATACTCTAAGTGAAGATGCCCTTGCTGAAGAGGAATTGGAGTTGGAGAATTTATCTGCTCCGGTTAAGGTTGTATATGATGAAAACCTGATTCCTCACATTTTCGCTGAAAATGAGTCCGATCTCTTCCGGGCACAGGGGTATGTCACCGCACAGCATCGGCTTTGGCAGATGGAATTTCAAACCCGAGCAGCAGCCGGTAGAATTTCCGAAATAGTTGGGCCAGTTGCTTTGGAATTGGATAGAATGACCCGCCGAAAAGGCTTGGCTTTTGGGGCGGATCTAGGGTTAAAATACCTGCAGGAGAATGACCCAGAAATCTATGAGCTTATAGAAGCGTATTCTGATGGGGTCAATCAATACATCGAAAGTTTAAGCCCAGCACGGCTTCCTGTTGAATATAAAATTTTGGATTATCGACCAGAGCCTTGGACCCCGTATAAATCCATTTTGCTCCTCAAGTACATGTCAGATATGCTCGTAGGAGATCGAGATCTGGAATATACCAATCTCAGGGCCATCCTCGGAGAAGCTGGTCTATCTAAGCTTTTTCCGGAATTCCCAAAAGAAAACGATCCCGTAATCGAAGCGGAACGAGTGTGGGATTTTTCGCCGATAGCTATCAATAAGCCTGATTCCACCGGATATCCGGATCAGGCTTTGGTGATGACTCCACTTCCTCAGCCGACTGAAGGTACAGGCTCCAACAACTGGGCTGTAGCGGGCAAAAAAACCAAAAATGGCAATCCCATCCTCGCAAATGATCCTCATCTCAGTCTGAATCTTCCTTCCCTATGGTATAGCATGCAGCTAACCACGCCGGATCATTCCGTAAAAGGGGCTACTCTTCCAGGCGCTCTGGGAGTCATCTCAGGTTTCAATCAAAACATAGCATGGGGCGTAACTAACGCCACCAAAGATGCAAGGGATTGGTATAAAATCACTTTTCAGGATGAATCCAGAAAAGCCTACAAATATGGAAACGAATGGAGGCAGGCTGATTTTAGGATCGAGGAAATTAAGGTAAAAGGTGAGGAGGTATTCTTGGATACGGTCGAATATACCCATTATGGTCCGGTGGTGTATGATAATAATTTCCGATCCGATCGGCAAGATGTCAATTTTGCATTGAAGTGGACCGTGCATGAAGGTTCCAATGAGCAGAGGACCTTTATCATGATGAATAAGGCCAAAGACCATGCAGACTACAATGCCGCTCTAGACCATTATACCGCACCGGCACAGAATTTTGTTTTCGCTTCTCGCACAGGGGATATTGCCATGCGGATTCAGGGAAAATTTCCCCTAAAATGGGAAGGCCAGGGGAAGTTTTTTATGGATGGTGCTGACCCTAGCATGGAATGGCAAGGATATATTCCATTTGACCAGAATCCAAATACTTTAAATCCGGAGCGTGGATTTGTCTCTTCTGCCAATCAGCACCCAGTCGATCCATCCTATCCTTACTATGTTTTTGATAATTCTTATGAGCATTATCGAAACCGAAGGCTGAACAGAAGACTTCGGGAATTGGAAGGAATTACGGTTGAAGATATGAAGGCGTTGCAGTTTGATGATTACCACCTCCAGGCTGCGGAAGCCCTCCCGGTAATGATTCAACTTTTGGGTGACTATCAAACCGATAATCAGGAAGCTCAAAAGTACCTTTCTGAACTCAAATCCTGGGATTTTTATGCAGACCCTAATCAAAAGGCCCCTTCGCTTTATGCCATCTGGTCTTCCGAAACCATGGAAAGTATCTGGAGAGATTTGGTCAGTCAGCCTGCTCCTGTGGTGAGGCCTAATTCCTATCAAACGATCGAGTTGATGACCTTAAGCCCTACCGATACGGTTTTTGATGTTTCCTCTACACCGGCGATAGAAACAGCAGCCTACCATGTCAAAGCGGGCTTTGACACTCTACTGGTAGCAATGAAAAAATGGGAAATGGAAGAGGGAGATTATTCCTGGGCTAATTACAAGCGAACGACCATTCAGCATTTAGTTCCGAATTTCAAGTCTTTTTCTGTTTCCAATGTTTATACAGGTGGAGGAAGTGGGATTTTAAATGCTACTGGCAGCCGACATGGAGCAAGTTGGAGAATGGTTGTGGAGCTGGGAGAGGAGATTACCGCCTTTGGGATTTATCCGGGTGGGCAATCCGGCAATCCTGGAAGTAAGTATTATTCCAACTTTATTTCCAGATGGGCAAATGGGGAATATTTGAATTTTAATCTTCGCACCAAAGATCAAAAGGATGGCGTGCTATTCGAAACCACTCTAAAGTAAAGTAAGATGAAATTTATGTTACTAACCTTGGTGAGCATTTTGCTCGTTGTTTTTTTGGGACCTTTTGTTCCCTTTTGGGGATTGATGATAGGCATAGGTCTACTTAGTTTTTTGATTGATCCCAAAGGAATTGGAGCCTTTCTAGGCGGAGCGTTAGGAATGGGTTTGGGTTGGGTAGGAATCAGTACCTATTTGGGGCTTACCTCAGCGAGTGCTCTTCCGGATCAAATGGGCGAATTGATGGGCTTAGGGTCTGGGATGACTTTGGTAGCCTTGGTGGGAGTTTTAGGGTTTTTGCTGGGTGGATTCAGTGGTTTAACAGGAGTTTTATTTCGAAAAATGCTTAGGCCTACAGAAAAAAATATTTACCGGGGGTAAAATTTACATAGACAAAAACTTAGCTTTTATCGGATTCTCAACCAATTCAGTCGGATTCTCAATTCCTAAGGTAATTTAACTCCTATTGTTTTTAGGAAAGTCAAGAATGAGTACCTTTGTTACTCATTTGGATTTTTTATGCTCGAATCACTCATCACATCCAAAACCAGGCTTAAGCTTCTGATCAAATTTTTTGTGAATTCACAAAACCACAGTCATTTACGCGGATTGGCTGATGAGTTTGGAGAATCCACCAATGCCATCCGGAAAGAACTCAACAATCTGACTCAAGCTGGAATTTTGATTCGTCATTCGGACAAAAACAAAATTGAGTATCAGGCCAACGTCAAACATCCCTTTTATACCAATATCCGAGATATCATTAGGAAGTATTTGGGATTGGATATGCTACTGGAAAATATCCTGGAAAGAATGGGGGAAGTGGAGCAGGTGGTTTTGACAGGAGATATCGCAAGGGGTAACGACACCGGTACCATCGATGTACTGATTACCGGGGAAAATCTAAATGATGAATACATCAACCATCTCACCAAAAGAATTGAAGAATTGATTGACCGTAAAGTAATCTTTACGCTCTCAATGGGTCGTACATCGGTGGGAGGTCTTGTGCTTTTTGACAGGGAAGCAGGAATCTGATTTTTGGGATTTCTGATTTGCTGCTAGGTCCGCTTGGGACTGAAAGGGCGAAGCTGTACCTATTTGGTAGTTTTCTAAGGGATTTTATGCAATTTTAGCCTTGTTTTGAAATTTAGTACTAGGACATACTTTCAACTCCGCAAGAATTTGAAAAAAATTATTGGACTTCTTTTGCTGTTTTTAGGTTTGACTTGGGCGGGTTTTGCTCAGAGTCTAAGCAATCTCAGCACACTTAGAGTGGATAACCTCTCCGATGCTCAAATCGAACAGTTGATTAAAAGGGCAGAGTCAAGCGGACTTACTCCAACTCAATTGGAAGCTATGGCTAGAGAGCAAGGGCTATCTCCTATTGAGGCAGCCAAGCTAAGAGAACGAATTAACAATTTGCAAAGACGGGCTCAGTCTCCAAATCAAAGTTCAGCTTCCTTCGGTAGTAGAAATATGCCGGGAAATTTAATGAACAATGACCCATTCGATTCCATCAGGAGGGCGGACCCCTATTTTGACCTAACCCCGTTCCAAAAGAAAATTTTTGGGTATAAGCTTTTCCATAACAGAAACTTGGATTTCAATCCAAGTCTCAACTTACCAACACCTCAAGGTTATGTAATCGGGGCAGGAGACCAGTTGCTTGTGGATGTTTATGGTGCTTCCCAGCAGTCATTTGATCTGACAGTCAGCCCAGAAGGTAGGGTTTTGGTCCCTAATATCGGCCCAGTACAAGTAGGAGGCAGTACCATAGAGGCAGCTACCTCTAGGTTGAAAAACTCTCTTTCCAGAATTTATTCCGGTTTGGCAGGTGGTAATCCAAATACCTTTTTGGAAATCAGACTCGGAAATATCCGTTCAATAAAGGTTTCCATGGTCGGGGAGTTGACTAAACCCGGGACCTACACTCTGCCATCTTTTGCTACAGTATTTAATGGCCTTTTTGCAGCGGGAGGTCCAAATGAAAACGGTGCATTTAGAAATATTCAAGTTTATCGGGATAGCCGATTAGTAGCTACAGTGGATATTTATGAATTTTTGGCCAAAGGTGAGCAATCTTCCAATATCACCCTACAAGACAATGATGTCGTGATTGTGCCTCCTGTTCAAGCTCGGGTGGAGATCATGGGGCCAGTCCGTAGAGAAGGTTTTTTTGAAGTAAAACCCAATGAATCTCTTCAGGATTTATATATCTATACTGGAGGGTTTTTACCTACGGCCTATAAAGAGCGAGTCACAATAAGGAGATTTGAAAATAATCAGAGGAAGGTTTTGGATGTGGTTCAGGCGGATTTTGGAAGCTTTCCTCCCAAGGACGGAGATGAAATTCTCATCAGTGAGTCCATGAACCGATACACCAACCGGGTTCAAATATCAGGGGCTGTTTTCCAGCCGGGGGAATATTCTCTTGAGGAGAAAAACTTGACAGTATCTGAGCTTATCAATAGGGCGGAAGGTTTAAAGCCTGAAGCATTTGTGACAAGGGCTACCTTGTACAGAACCAACTCCGACCTGACTCTTGGGGCGGAAAGCATTGATTTGAAAGGGATTCTGGAGGGAACCACAGAGGACGTCATGTTGAGAAATGAGGATTTACTTTTTATTCCCAGCCGCTATAAGATTCAGGAAGAGTTTTATGTGAAAATTTCCGGCGAAATCAATTTACCGGGCACCTATCCTTATGCCTCAGAAATGACTGTCGGAGATTTGATTTTGAGATCAGGTGGGCTTTTGCAGTCAGCCACCAATTCCTCCATAGAAATAGCAAGGAGAGTTAGAGATGCCAGTTCAGGAAAGATTGCAGAGATTCTTACTCTTTCTATCAACTCGGATTTAAGCTTTTCTCAAGAAGAGAAAAACCTTACTCTACAACCATTTGATCATGTTTTCATAAGAAGAAGCCCCGGTTTTGAAAGAGAGCAGTTGGTGAGAGTAACTGGAGAAGTAATTTACCCCGGGGATTTCGCCATCTCAGGCGCAGATGAGCGGATTTCTGATGTGATCAAAAGAGCTGGTGGTTTGAATCAATTTGCTTATCCCAAAGGGGCAAATTTGATCAGGAGAACAGTTTATTACAAAGGCATGACCGAAGAAGAAATCAAGGAAATGCTAATGAAAGAGATTCGAACCAAACTTGATCCTGAAAAAAACAGAGAATTGAATGAGGCGGAAAATATCCTGTTTGAAAGATTGACCACTAAGTTGGGTGAGCTGGAAGAGATCCAAATGGAGCAAGCTAAAAAAGCAGCCGAAAGGAGATTGGAACAGTTTTACGTGATGGACAGTCTTCGGTTGGACTCTGCACTTAATGCAGTACGACTGAAAGAACAGGATCTGGTGGGTATTGATTTGGAAGCGATTTTGGCTAATCCTGGAGGACCTGAGGATTTGATTTTGCAGGAAGGGGATATTATTCAGATTCCCAAGCAGCTTCAGACTGTAAGAATGGTAGGAGAAGTATTGTTGCCTACAACCACCCGATATGAAAAGAGCCAAGGGCTTAGAGGGTATATTTCCAAAGCCGGTGGTTTTTCAGAAAATGCCCGAAGGAGTAAAACCTACATCATTTATGCAAATGGTGATGCAAGGAGAACCCACTCTTTTCTGGGACTGAAATTCTATCCTTCCGTGGAGCCCGGTGCAGAGATAGTGGTACCGGAAAAACCTAATCGAGAAAGAATCAGTACCGCGGGGTGGATAGGTTTAGCCTCAAGCTTAGCTACAGTGGCCATATTGGTCCAGACTATCGTTAACAACTCCAACAATCCATAATTCATGAAAATTGCAGTAGTGGGTACCGGCTATGTAGGCTTGGTCTCTGGGGCTTGTTTGGCAAATGTGGGTATTGAGGTTACCTGCGTGGATATTGACCAAGGGAAAATAGATCAACTTAAAAATGGGATCATGCCCATTTATGAACCGGGTCTGGAAGAAATTGTTGAAAGAAATTACAAAAGTGGCCGCCTCAACTTCAGTACTGATCTTGGTCAAGCAATACAGGGAGCAGAAGTGGCGTTCATTGCAGTAGGAACTCCTCCTGGTGAGGATGGATCAGCGGACCTAAAATATGTTCTTGCGGTTGCAGATGAGATAGGTCAAAAAATGACAGATTACCTAGTGGTGGCAACCAAAAGTACGGTTCCCGTAAATACAGGAGAAAAAGTCCGGGCCACGATCAAGGCGGCTTTGGAAAAAAGAAAGGTAAACCTTCCTTTTGCAGTCGCCTCCAATCCTGAGTTTTTGAAAGAAGGGGCAGCTGTGGAAGATTTTTTAAGACCAGATCGAATTGTCATTGGAGTTGACGATGAGCGGGCTGAGAAAATCATGCAGCGCCTGTACAAGCCATTCCAACTCAGTGGAGAGCGAATTATTTACATGGATATTCCCTCGGCAGAGATGACCAAGTATGCAGCTAACGCCATGCTGGCTACCAAAATTTCATTCATGAATGATATCGCCAACCTTTGTGAACGGGTAGGAGCAGATGTCAACATGGTCCGAAGAGGAATCGGTTCTGATCCCAGGATAGGAAAAAAATTCATTTATCCGGGAGTTGGGTATGGAGGTTCCTGCTTTCCAAAGGATGTAAAAGCGATCATCAATACAGCCAAGGAATATGGCTATGATCTACGGGTCCTTCGATCGGTGGAAGAGGTAAATAATGATCAAAAGCATATTTTGGCAGCTAAGGTGAAGGCTCATTTTGGAGAAGACCTAAGCGGTTTGACCTTCGCCATGTGGGGATTGAGCTTCAAGCCCAATACCGATGATATGCGAGAATCGCCGGCGGCTGTAATTATTGATGAGTTGCGAGCCGCAGGAGCAGAAGTTCGCGCTTATGATCCCAAAGCCATGGAAGAGGCCAAAGCTCACTATATTTTCGACAAAGTCACCTATTGCAGCGATGCCTATGATGCCTGTGTGGATGCAGACGCCCTCTTATTGGTGACGGAATGGTCTGAATTCAGGATTCCTAGCTGGGAAGCAATTGGGAAGCTTTTGAAAAACAAGGTGGTCTTTGATGGTAGAAATATTTATGACAAGAAATATCTCTCCTCGCTTGGTTTTACCCATTATGGAATTGGGACTAAGTGAGCAGGTTAAAATAAAATAAAATCTAGCTAATCATATGCTGATAGCAGGAGCAGGAGGACATGCCTTAGAGGTTAAAGAAGAGCTTGAAAGGATAAACCCTTCTTTCAAGTTTATTTTTTTTGATGAAGCTGGACATAAACCTGATTCCCCACTGAGTGATTTTCCTTTAATTCTCGAAATAGCAGATTTAAATCTTCATTTAAATCAGTCTCCTGAATTTGCTTTAGGATTGGGTAACCCCGAAATTCGTGAGCGATTTATGAATTTATTCGAAAGTATGGGAGGAATATATCATCCTATACATTCCAAATCATCTCAAGTCAGCCCAACTGCCACAGGAGTTTTTGATGCCTTATCCTTTTGTTTTATAGGACCAAATACTCAAATCGGTAAAGGAACTTTGATCAATTCCAGAGCACATATTCATCATCAAGTTGTGGTGGGTGATTTTTGTGAAATAGGTCCAGGTGCCATGCTGTTGGGAGAAGTGAAAATCGGGAAAAAGTGTAGGATAGGCGCAGGAGCCATTCTTCTTCCTGGAATTAGCCTAGGAGATGAAGTAACAGTCGGTGCTGGGGCTGTTGTCACAAAAAATGTAGGTTCAAAAAATAAAGTTATCGGTGTTCCTGCCCGCAACTTGGAGAATTCTTAAAACTATGTCAGATCAGGAAAAAGTGAGTGATTCTTCGAAAAACATGGATTATTTAGCCTTGATTAAGGGTGTTTTTGCAAGAAAAAAGAACCTCAAAATTGCGGTTGGGATTGCACTATTCATAGGGCTGTTAATCGCGTTCACCACCCCAAAAGAATTTCAATCCACGTCCTTTTTTTTAGTAGAATCCGAAGCTAACACCAACCCAATGGGACAATTTGGGGCTTTGGCGGGATTGGCAGGAATAAATGCTTCACAGTTTCAATCGGGTCAGATTGCGCTCACATCGGATATTTTCCCAGATGTCATCCAAAGCAGAGATTTCCTTAATTCCATCGGGAAAGAAAAATTCGTTTTTGAAACCAAAGGGGATGTTTCTCAAAGCCTGGAAGATTACTACTACGAAGAGAAGCCAGGGAATGTAGTCAGCAAGACTTTTAATTTTTTACTTGGAATACCAAGCTCCATTATAGCTTGGTTTTCAAGCTCAGAATCAGTTCCTACTGCCGAAATCAATGATCAAGAAGTGGACATCGAGGATTACCTTCGATTTTCCAGTAAAGAGTTGTATGCCATCAATCAGCTTAAAAAAAGAATCCTTATTGATCAAAAAGGGAAAACCATTCGGCTCACAGTCACTATGCCAGAGCCATTGATTTCGGCAAGGGTAAATGCCTTAGTAATGGAAAAGTTGATTGCTTATGTGACTGAATACAAGCTTAAAAAGCAGCGGATTAACATGGAGTTTATCCAAAAAAGAGTTCTGGAAGCTCAAGAGAAATTTAATCAGTCGCAATTGGACTTGGCCTCATTCAGGGATGCCAATCAAGGGCTGATTTCCCAAAAAGCCAGAACCAGAGAGGAAAAGTTACAATTCGAATTCAACATAGCTTTTAATATCTACAATTCCCTCAAACAGGAAATGGAGCAAGCTGAAATCCAACTAAAAAAGGAAACCCCGGTGTTTACTGTGTTGGAAAAAGCAGCAGTTCCCCTAGGACCGTCTAAACCTAATAGACCTTTAATCCTTATTTTTTCCGTATTTCTTGGGTTTTTTGTAGGTGCAATTTTTAATCTATACCAGATTTTAGTCGAAAATTTAAAGCATACGATTTAATGAATTCCATCCAAATGGTTGATCTGAGGACTCAATATGAGCGGATCAAACCTGAAATTGATTTGGCTATCCAAGGGGTAATCGAAAATACAGCCTTCATAAACGGGCCTGAAGTCAAGGCTTTTGCAAAAGAACTGGCTGAGTATACTGGAGCTGGCTTCGTCATCCCGTGTGGAAACGGTACCGATGCCTTACAGATCGCAATGATGGCTCTGGATTTTCAGCCGGGTCAGGAAGTAATCGTTCCAGCCTTCACTTATGTAGCAGCGGTAGAAATGATCTCGTTATTAGGATTGAAGCCTAAATTCGTAGACGTGACGCCGGATACTTTTGAAATGAACCCTTCCGAATTGGAAAAGGCTATAGGTCCCAATGTGGTCGGTATTATCCCAGTTCATTTGTATGGGCAATGCTCCAATATGGAGTTTATACTGGATGTAGCTAATCGAAATAATTTAAAGGTGATAGAAGATACCGCCCAGGCTATTGGTGCGGTTTATTCTTTTTCCAATGGCAAAAAAGCCCAAGCCGGCACCATGGGCCACGTGGGGACTACTTCCTTTTTCCCTTCCAAAAACTTGGGCTGTTATGGGGATGGTGGAGCAATGTTTACCAATGATCCCGATTTGGCTGAGCGCCTGAATAGGATTGCCAATCATGGACAAAAGAAAAAATATCACCATGAGTCAATCGGGATTAATTCCAGACTTGACACCCTTCAGGCAGCTATTTTACGTGTGAAATTGAAAGAGTTGGATCGATATTGTGCAGCCAGAAATCAAGTGGCCGATCGGTATGATCAAGCTTTTAAAAATCATACTTCTATAAAAATTCCAAAGCGGGCGAGTAATTCCACTCATGTGTTTCATCAATATACAGTACAGATTGAAGGTGCCGATAGGGATGCGCTCAAAAGTTATCTTCAGGAAAAAGGGATACCGACTATGATCTATTATCCAATTCCTGTACCTAAGCAACAGGCTTACCTCAGGTACGGATATCAAACTGGAGATTTTCCTGTTTCGGAATCTCTTTGCGAAAAGGTTCTTTCCTTTCCTATTCATACAGAAATGGACCCTGCTCAGCAGGACTTCATCATTGATTCTATCCTGAATTATTTTTGATGAAGGTATCTAGGATCTGTTTCTGAAATCATTATCCCTACATAATCAATAATTAATGAAAGCTTACTACGCACACGAAACTGCAATTATCGACGATGGGTGTACAATCGGGGAGGGGACCAAAATATGGCATTTTTCCCACATCATGCCTAACTGTACAATCGGAGAAAACTGCAACATAGGACAAAATGTGGTGATTTCTCCTGAGGTGGTTTTGGGGAAAAATGTAAAAGTTCAAAACAACGTCTCTATTTACACCGGAGTAACCTGTGAAGATGATGTGTTTTTAGGCCCCTCCATGGTGTTTACCAACGTGATCAATCCAAGAAGTGCAGTCAATCGTCGCGGACAATATGCCAAAACACACGTAGGCAAGGGGGCTTCTATAGGCGCAAATGCTACTATCGTATGTGGGCACGATATTGGTGAGTTTGCCTTTATCGGGGCAGGTGCAGTAGTGACTAAAACTGTTCCACCCTATGCCCTAGTTGTCGGAAATCCTTCCCGTCAAGTAGGATGGATGAGTGAGTTTGGACATAAATTAGCCTTTGATGAAAATGGAATGGCGACTTGTCCCGAATCAGGTGAGCAATATCAGCTGGTAGGAGGTAAAGTTTCCAAAGTCTCCTAATCGGGGAATATTGAATTAGTACGTGATCTATTCAAGAATCTATACTGAGAATTAAAATTTATCTCGGATCAGGTATAAGGAAATAAGGGGTTCTGAAATTGTCTTAAAAAAGAGCGATTGGGAATTTTACTCGGAAAAATTAAAACTAAGCTCCTGATTGAAAAGGAGCAAAATTCAACTAAAAAATGAAAAATTTTGCATTGATTGGTGCTGCAGGATACATAGCACCCCGGCATTTGAAAGCGATCAAGGATACAGGAAACAGACTTTTGGCCGCCTATGATAAGTTTGATAGTGTGGGTGTAATGGACAGCTACTTTCCTGATGCAGACTTTTTTACAGAATTTGAACGCTTTGACCGTCACGTAGAAAAGCTCAAGCGGGCAGAAAACAAGATCGATTACGTAAGTATTTGCTCACCAAATTACTTGCATGATTCTCATATCCGGTTTGGACTTCGGGTCGGAGCAAATGTAATCTGTGAAAAGCCATTGGTTTTAAATCCATGGAATATAGATGCCTTGAAGGAAGTAGAAAAAGAGCATGGGGGTAGAGTTTACAATATTCTACAATTAAGGCTACATCCCTCCATTATTGCCCTAAAAGAAAAAATTGCCTCTGGTCCAAAAGACAAGGTTTACGATATTGACTTAGCCTACATCACCTCTAGAGGACATTGGTATTATACCTCATGGAAAGGAGATGTAAGCAAATCCGGAGGGATTGCTACCAATATTGGGGTTCACTTTTTTGATATGTTGACTTGGGTATTCGGTCCGGTAAAGACAAACCAAGTCCATATCCATACTCACGATAGGGCTGCAGGCTTTCTTGAATTGGAGAAAGCCCGGGTGAGATGGTTTTTGAGTATCAATGCAGATACTTTGCCAGAAGCTGTGAAAGCAAGAGGCGGAAGAACCTTCCGTTCACTTTCAATGGAAGGAGAGGAGATTGAATTTTCCGATGGATTCACTGAGCTGCATACTCATAGCTACCAGCATATTTTGGATGGCAAGGGTTTTGGACTGGACGAGGCTAAAAACAGCATTGAACTGGTTCATGATATTCGGCATTTATCACCAATTGGTTTGGAAGGAGAATTCCATCCTTTATGTAAATTCCCTTTATCCAAACATCCTTTCCAATAAATATGCAGATCGAGTCAGAATTTATTTCTGTTGGGGCTAATACCTATATTGATCCTACGGCAAAAATCCGAGGGATCAATGGGAAGGCAAAAAGAATTATTATAGGAGACAATTGCTTCATAGGTGCAAATGTTCAGATTATCTGTGATGATTTTGAATTGGGAGATTATTCCAAGCTACAGAATAATATGACTGTCCATGGATACAAGCCTTGCAAAATCGGTCATAATGCCTGGATTGGTCAGTTTACTGTAATCGACTCGATTGGAGGAATGACCATAGGGGACAATTGTGGGATAGGAGCTCACAGTCAATTGTGGAGCCATATCAAATACGGAGATACTCTGGAGGGCTGTCGGTTTTTATCCGAATCGCCAATGAAGATTGGGAACGATGTATGGTTTGTCGGGCACTGTATTGTGTCTCCCATTGAAGCCAAGGATAAGTCCATGGCATTAGTCGGTTCCGTAATTACCAAGGATATGGAGGAAAATTGTATCTATGCTGGCTCTCCAGCAAAGAATATATCTGATAAAATTGGCAATCAGTTTATACCTGTTTCCGTGGAGAAAAAAGTAGCCACAATGAGGGAATATTTGAAGACTTGGGGAGGAGATATAAATGCTGTCCAAATCATCACGGATTGGGAGGAAGCCGAACTTGAAAATCTTGAGGTTTCGTATTTCAACGTTGCTGACCGAAAATATACCAAACGACTTTCCGAGCCGGAGATCAGTTTTATGAAATTTCTACTTCCTGAGAAAGCTAAATTTACACCTTACACTTTCTGATGATCCCCTTTAATAAGCCTTATATCACCGGTAAAGAATTGGACTATATTGCTGATGCAGTAGGGACAGGAAAGATTTCGGGCAATGGAAAATATACTAGACTTGCTCAGCAGTTATTTGAGGAAAAATTCGGAATCCGAAAAGCTCTTTTAACTACTTCCTGTACCGATGCTTTGGAAATGTGTGCGTTGTTGCTCAATATTTCTCCCGGAGATGAAGTGATAATCCCAAGCTATACCTTCGTTTCCACGGCCAATGCATTTATGCTGAGAGGGGCAAAGGTAGTTTTCGCAGATAGCAGAGCAGACCATCCCGGTTTGGACGAGGATTCCATAGAAGAATTGATTACCCCTAAAACCAAAGCCATTGTAGTTGTGCATTATGCAGGAGTAGCCTGTGATATGGTAAAAATTATGGATTTGGCTGCGAAACACGATTTGGCTGTGGTCGAAGATGCTGCACATGCCATCGATTCTTACTATGTCACTCCTACGGGAGAAAGAATGCCTCTAGGCTCCATAGGTCATTTGGCTACTTTTTCCTTTCATGAGACCAAAAACATTTCTTCAGGGGAAGGCGGTCTTCTCGCGATCAATGATGAAAAATATGTGCATCGGGCAGAGATCATTTGGGAAAAAGGAACCAACAGGGCCTCCTTTTTCAGAGGGGAAATCAATAAATATGGATGGGTAGAGTTGGGATCCTCCTTTTTACCCTCAGAGGTGACAGCAGCTTTTCTTTGGGCTCAATTGGAAAATATGTCCCAAATCCAGCAAAGAAGGATTGAAATCTGGGAAAGATACGATCAAAACTTACGTGGTCATGTGGAAAATTTCGGGATAAGACTTCCTGAAATTCCTGATTTTGCGACCAATAACGGTCACATGTATTACTTGATTGCAGAGGATGGGGATCAAAGGGACTTTTTGCTAAAAGAAATGAAAAGTGAAGGGGCCTTGGCCGTTTTTCATTATTTGAGTTTGCATAGTAGCGAGTATTTTGCTTCCAAGCATGACGGAAGGGAGTTGAAAAATTCCGACCTTTATTCTGAGCGATTGATTCGATTACCATTTTTTTATGAATTGACTCTTGATGAAGTGGATAGAATATCGTCCAAACTGACCGAAATTCTGGAGAGATATGCATTCGCATGAAAACCTTGTTTTCCTTCCCGATTCACCTTATTCTGAATGGATAATCAAGCGATGCGAAGAATTATTCCCTCATCTGAATCAGTATGTTTTATTGGTAGATGAGCTAGGACAGCCTACCCGTCTTCGTTATCCTGATTTGTTGATTTTAAAAAACAATCAACTGGAGTCTTTGGAGAAACTTCATCTCCAGAAGCCCTTTAAAAGAATCATTGTTAACTACCATACTCCGTTTATTGGTCATTTTCTAGAATGTAATAAAGATAAATTTGGCCAAACCAAGGTCATTTGGATCATTTGGAGCGGGGATTTGTACAAGCACGGGAAGTTTTTGAAACGTGCCTACACTCCCTTGACTTTAACTATCCTTCCTCCCAAGGGAAGATTTAAAAATATTCGCCAGGGAATTCATCACCGGATGCTCCAAATACTCGGTAAACCCAACCAATACACCTTCGAAAAATCCTTTTCACGCTTTGACATGGTCGGCTCTTTTTTTGAAAAGGACACCATCGAAGCCAAGGAGGTATTGGGAGTCAATGCAAAATGGATTCGTTTTGCTTTCCTTTCTCTTGAGGAGCTTTTTGCAGAAAAAGATCTTCTCAGAAATCCAATTCTTGGGAATAAAATAATGGTAGGGCATTCCGGTTCTCCTGAAAACAATCATCTCGACGTTTTTGAAAGACTTCGAGAATTAATTCCTCAAAATGACCGAGTTGTGCTCTCTCCACTTTCCTATGGCAATCCCAAATACTTGGATTTTGTCAAAGCAAAAGGAAAGGAATGGTTTGGGAAAAATTTCGAATCTCTGGAAAAATTCATTCCACGAGAAACCTACTATAATAAGCTGTCTGAGGTGTCAGTTGCGATATTTAACCATAAAATCCAACAGGCCTTTGGCAATATCCTTGGACTGATTTTTATGGGAACCAAGGTGTTTTTGAATCCTGAAAATCCTGTTTACATCGAATTAGTCCAAGCGGGAATTCAGGTATTTGACTATTCCCAAATGACGAAAGAAGATCTTGATTCTCCTCTTTCTAAGGAGACTATTTCACGGAATAGGGAATTGATGCAGCAAATTTTCAACGAAGAGAAAATCCGGAGCTTCTATAAAGATATTTTTCTGTCTTGATGACGGTTCTTCAAAACATCAAAAACCTTGCATCAGACAGTCTCATTTACGGAGTAGCAGGAATAGCCACCCGTTTAATGGGCGTATTATTGACTCCGCTTTATACTCGGGTTTATACGCCGGAAGACTACGGGGTTTTTGGCGTAGTAAATAATGCCTATTCACTTATTGCCTTATTGATGATTTTGTCTTTGGATAATTCTACAGCCAGGTGGTTTTATGATTCTGAAGAGCATGAAAAGCGAAAAAGAATAATCAGTACTTGGTTTTGGTTTTATTTGATACTGTCTGCCCTGGTAGGGGCATTTTTCTTTTTTAGCTCAAATTATTGGTCGCAGTTTGTTTCCTATCAGCCCGAACTGGCGGGGCAGTACATCAAGATCTTGGCAGTCTCACTTCCTGTATCAGTGGCTACTGTGGTGGCTACCAAAGTGCTTCGATTTGAAAAAAGGCCAAAAAGCACAGTCGTCCTGACTTTTCTTCAGGCCCTGAGTCTGATCTTGTTTAATGTACTTTTCGTATTGGTTTTGGATTGGGGACTGACCGGAGCATTTTATGCCAAGTTGGTGGCTGGGCTGATTATGGTTCCTCTTTCAATTTCCTATATCAAACGATGGATAGGAAGGTTCAATCTTTTGGATTGGACTTTATTGGCCAAAATGATCCGTTACAGCCTACCCTTTATTCCAGCTAGTATTTCCATCTGGATGATCAACCTCTCCGCCATTTTTTTTCTAAATGGAAAGGTTTCCGACAATGACTTGGGTTTGTTTCAGGTTGCATTTACCCTTGCCTCTTTTGGGGGTTTGATTGTCAATTCATTTCAACAGGCATGGTCGCCATTTGCTTTTTCAATAATTCACCAGGAAAATGCAAAAGAGACCTATGGGAAAATCCTTTTGGTCTACCTTATGGTTGTCGGATCTCTTACCTTATTGATTTCGCTATTTTCTTTGGAAGCTTTGATGATCATCGCTACTCCCTCTTACTACGGCGCAGCCAAGATTGCGAGTATTCTGGTTTTTAGCGGGATGTTTGCCGGGCTGACCAATATTGCTGACCTAGGGTCTGCTATCAGTAAAAAAACAGCTCCTTTGGGAATGGTTTATTCCTTCTCGGCCTTCCTTTTGATAGGATTGAATATCCTTTTAATTCCAGAATTTGGGGTAATAGGAGCAGCCGTTGCTGTTTGCTTCTCTCAGCTGGTTTCTCCGGTTTTTGCCTTTTATTTTTCTCAAAAAGTATATCCTATTCCTTATGACTTTATCCGTGCAGGAGTATTCGTGGTACTGATTTTCCTCATGGGGTATTTAGGATTTTATTTTTCAGAGCCTCTTTCAGTATTCCTTTCAATAGGTGTGAAAGCTCTGGCCTTTATAGTCTTTGCTGCATTGGCCATAGGCCTATTTAACAGAGAATTTCTTTTGGCTAGAAATCTGATACTAAAGCGTTTTAAAGGTTAATTTCAAGCCAGAGACAAATGATGTTTTCTGTATCTGAATGAGGAAACTGATTTACATTTCTTCCTTCTATCCTGAAAAAAGCCCTGGAGTAGTTAACAAAATCCAAGGTACTTTGGAAGCTGCAAGTCGGATAGGCTATTCGACTTCTTGGATCAATATAGTTCCCGAGCCAGGATTTCTTTGCAAGTTAAGTCAAGCTTTAGACCAAGCTCAGGCAGAAGTAATTCTTTTTCGGAGTATTTGTCAATACAATTTTTACCTGATTCCAGCATTTATTCGGGCTAAAAAGAGAGGCATAAAATTGGTAATGGACGTACCTACCCCAAATGGCACCGCCATCAAGGAACTTGCCAAATCATCTAGCTCCCTTATCAGAAAGATTAAAGATTTAGCTTATCTCATTGTTTCAGGCCCAATTCCTTACTGGTTTGTCAGTCGGATTTTGCAATATGCTAATGAGAGTTCCTGGTTTCTCTTAGGGAATAGGTCGAGAACCCAGCTTTTGGGGAATGGAATAGAGGTCAACTCGATACCAATCCGCAATTCAGTTCCTAAATGGACGGGAGACCGACTGGACTTGGTCTGTGTAGCTTCTCTTAATTATTGGCATGGAATTGATCGATTAATAGATGCCATGGCCCAGGTTAATTCCAAAGAATCCAAGCTCAAGATCTTTCTGAAGGTAATCGGTGAAGGCGCTGTCTTTTGCCAGTTGAAGGAAAGGGTAAAAAAATTGGGTTTGGATAGCTATGTGAACTTTCTTGGTTTTTTGAAAGGGGAGGAACTCTATACTCATTATGAAACGGCACATCTTGCTGTTGGGTCACTTGCTTTGTATCGGAAAAATCTTTCTACAGCTTCCGAATTGAAATCCAGAGAGTACTGTGCTGCGGGTTTGCCCTTTATTGTCGTTGGGAATGATCCCGATTTTGGAAAAGAGGCAAAATTTAGAATTCAGCTGGCTAATCACGAGCCGATTGATGATTTGGTAAAGTTTTTTCAAAACTTCAATCCAGACCTGATTGATTTCAGCCCTGTTGAGATTAGAAAGTATGCCGAAAAGCATCTTGATTTTTCTGTAAAAGTCCGACAGATCTTGGACTGAAGCTAAAAGATGAAAAACCCACAAACTCTTTGCCTTTTGACCCAAAAATTCCCCTTTGAATCAGGGGAAGAGTTTTTGGTGCCGGAGCTAAAACGCTTAGCAAATGAGTTTGAGCAGATTATCCTAATTCCCACTTCGGTGAGGGATTATTCTTTTCAGAGAAAGGTTCCTGAAAATGTTCTAATCCAACCCATCAGAAATCCGGAGACTCCTTTTCAGGTCGCCTCCGCTTTAGTCCAAAACTTCCCTCAATTTCTAACCTTATTGAAGGGGCAGATTTCATGGGATGGCTTGAATTTCTATCAGCTAAAATATTGGGTCTATCATATCCCATTTGCGCTCAAGATTAGAAATGAGCTGGAAAAATTATTGAATCAAGAAGAAAACCCTCTTTTCTATTCCTATTGGGTAGATACAAATGCCTTCGCGATTTCCTTGTTAAAGAGGAAGTATCCCAATGTCAAATTTGTAGTAAGAACTCATGGAGGGGACCTGTATAATGAAAGAAGTCCTTCAGGAAGGATTGCATTCCGTAACACGATCTACCAAGAGACAACAGCTATTTGGCCGATTTCTTCCCATGGGATGAATTACATTCTGGATAATTTTTCAGAGCATAAGGAAAAAGTAAAATTGTCGCGTTTGGGAGTGGAGGATTTCGGTATGGGGCCTATTTCCCCTTCTGAGGGCCGATATCATATCGTTACCTGTTCTTCCCTGATTCCACTCAAGCGGGTAGAATTGATTGCCCAAGTCCTATTCAATTCGGTTTTACCAATTCGCTGGACTCACTTTGGAGGGGGAAATAAGGAGTTTGACCGAATCATTGGCAAATTGGGAGAAAGACCGCAAAACTTGGAAATTTCCTTCAAAGGGAAAGTTAGTAACGAAGCCCTTATGCACTTCTATTCTACTCAATTTGTGGACTCTCTGGTCAACTTGAGTGAGTCCGAAGGAATTCCTGTTTCCATGATGGAGGCGATTTCTTTTGGGATTCCCGTTTTTGCCAATCGGGTAGGAGGTATTGGGGAATTGGTAGTGGATTCCACGGGTTGCCTTGTTGAGGAAGGGCAAAATGTAGATGACTTGGTAAGACAATTCGAAGATTGGATCAAGTCAGGGAAATCTCGAGACCCTGAATTTCGGAAAGGAGTCAGAAGGTTTTGGGAATTGAATTTTAGAGCGGAAACCAACCTTTCCGGCTTCATGCAAAGAATTACTGCTGCTCCGGAGGAAGCTTTATCCTAAGCTTTTGCAAAAGATCTTATTACTTTCTCATTATTTCCAACCCTGTACCCTCACTCCTGCACAACGGATAAGTTATTGGGCGGAAAATTTCCATCGTCTTGGGTTTTACCCCGTAGTGGTCACCCGAGCATGGAATCCGGAAATCAGAACCCATCACGATACCAAATTGCCCCTAGGAGATGAAGTGAGAATCGAAAAATTTACCACACATGAGGTCCACTATTTGCCTTTTCGACCGGGTATGCTGGATTGGTCTTATTTACATTTTGGCGAGACTTGGCTGAGGCCTCTTTTTTTGTTGGTTAGACTACTCGATGTGGCTTTAGTACAGTTTTCTCTTCGCTTTACCTCCTTTGCAAGCTATTTGCCTTATCTGAAGGACTTAATCAGCAAAGACCATTTTCGGACGCTTATTATTTCTGCTGAGCCTTTTTACCTGTTTAGAATTGGATATTCACTTCAAAAAAGATTTGGGATAAATTGGATAGCCGATTACAGGGATGATTGGAGTACCAATGAGCTTCAGATGGAGAAAAGTGGAAGTGTGGTCCGCAAGTGGGTGGCGAAGCTGGAGTCCAGATATGAAAAAAAATGGGTAGGTACAGCCGAATCAATCATTTCCGTTTCCAATCCATACACAGAGAGGATATCAAAATTTTTGAATAAAAGAGGTATCACTATCCAAAATGGCTACGAGGAAGGTCTTTTGACAATGCCGGAAACAGAGCCCTTTGACCAGTTTACGGTTATTTACAGTGGGGTGCTTTATCCTTCCCAGGATATCAGTCTGATTTTGGAGGTTCTCAGCCAATGCTATGCGATGAATCGGCCTTTTCGCTTGATTTTTATGGGTGCAGGATTTGATTTGAAGGAAAAAAAGCGGATCGAATCCTTGGTTCCAGACCAGCTTAAGCCTTGGGTCCAAGTCACGGAACGATTTCCTAGGTCCAAAGCGCTGAAAATGCTGCAAAAGTCCCATGTGTTTCTGGGAATAGCTTATGGAAAGATGAAAGGAATCCCTTCCTCCAAGCTTTATGAATACCTTGCCTTAGGCAAACCTGTTTTCCTTTGCCCAACAGACCAGGATTTGATGGAGGAAATTTTAACGGATTCTGGATTGGGCTTTTTTGCCCAAAATTCAAAGCAAGGAGCAGAAGTTATCCTCAAGCTTCAGGATATGTACCTGGATAGAAAGGAAATATCCTCACTTAAGGCTGCCTCAAGAAAAGCAGATTTAAAGTATTCCAGATTTTATCAGCTTAAGAAATTGTCAGAATACCTTGGATAACAGCTCTACCATAGCTCTTGGGTTTGTTTCGGGAATTGTCCGGATAGGCTGGATTTTGGTGTTGTTTTTGACCTCTTGCACCCAGCTTGTCAGTTTCCAGCTAGACAAGGCATTGATGACCTTGGCAGTGGGTGTATTGCTTTTTCACTCCTTAGTCCAAGGAAAAAGGGTTCCTGCACAGTCCTTATTAGTCCTTATTCTCAGTCTTGGTTTGTCCCTACTATCCTATCTGATTAATCTTCCGGAGTCTTCGCTGATTATTTTCTTTCCTGTAATTGGATTGGCTTTCGTTATTTTGATGGGGGAGGAGGAGGATTTTCTTACGCTTATTCAGTGGGCCTTATTCCTGCATATTAGTGCCGGAATTTTTTTCGTGATAGCCAGTTATATTTTTGGACTTAACTCCTACGTGCATCCCATGTATGACAAGGGATTGCCTTTTCTTCATGCTGCAAAAGGACTGACGACCACTGTTCAAGCCTATGGTACTTTGATTATTGGATGGTTTTTGATTTACTATTGGAAAAAGGATCAAGGAAAAGTGAACTACCTGGATCAAGTAGCCTATTTGGTGGTTCTTTTGGGATTGGTTTTGACTTTCAATAGAAACAGTCTGCTGATTTATTACATCATCCTGTTTTTTAAGCATAAGCGGATTTTTTGGTTTAGTGTGGCTTTGGGTATAGCATTCGTGATATACTTCTTTGATTTTATCAACAAATTGATTTTCAACCTGAATACCCTGAGCTCAAGATCTGACCTTTTGGAGGCATTTCGAATTGCCTTCTTCCAGCAAACCAATTGGATCCAATACCTGATTGGGCATGGAAATAATATGGTGGACGACAGTATAGCCCGTGGCACCTTTTACCGCACAGGCTATATCGAAAATGGCACCTCCGTTTTGTTATTTACCTATGGGTTTGTTGGCTATTTTTTTTACCTGATTTCTGTATTTACTTTTTCATTTCTCTTTTGGGCTAAGGGAAAAATATTCTATGCGGCCATGCTTTTTTACATTTTCATCGTGGCCCAACAGTTTACCCATGAGTTTTACTCCACTACCATTTATATACTATTGGCAGTATTCCTTCTGATTTTCCAGAGCTATCCGAAAGTTGAAAAAAAAGCTCATCTTTTTTCACCTGCTGAATAATTTCACAGGGAGCCCTCAGGTCCTGAGAAGTGTGATCGAAACTGCAGTGAAAGCAGGCTATCAAATTGAGCTTTACACGAGCTCGGCCCAAGGCTTTTTATCAGGTATTTCCGGAATAAAATACAGACGCAATTATTATAAAAGATATCCCAACCGATGGATTACCCTCTTTACTTTTTTTTCTAGTCAATTACTCTTGCTGGGAGTTCTTTTGAGGCATTTGGGGGAGAAATCCGCATTCTATACCAACACCATATTGCCTTTTTCGGCGATAATGGCAGGTAGGTTGATGGGAAAGACGGTCATTACTCATGTCCATGAAAATGAAGTAAATCCAAAGATTCTGGACAGATTTTTATTTTGGTGGGTTAGGCATTTCAGTACAAAAAAAATCGTGGTTTCGGATTTTCTAAAATCCAATCCCAAGTTGGGCAATAGGGAAATTCATCTTTTACCCAATGTGGTCAATGCGAGGATTTCTGAAAAGGCAGCTCCGGTCTCATGGACCTCAGATACGTTCACTGTCCTCATGTTAGCCTCTTTGAGGCCTTACAAAGGAATCAATGATTTTGTAAAGCTGAGCAATCAACTTCCCCAAATCCGGTTTATTTTGGTATTGAGTGATCTTGAGGAAGAGGTGGTGAAATGGAAAAACGACTTGATTCTCGGGTCAAATATTGAGATTTTCCCTGTACAGGAGGACGTGATTCCTTTTTATCAAAAATCACATTTGCTTTTAAATCTTGCTCATCCAGAGCATTGGCTGGAGACCTTTGGGATGACCGTTTTGGAAGGTTTTTGTTTTGGGCTTCCTGCGATTGTGCCTACAAAAGGAGGAGTGGCCGAGTTGGTTGAAAATGATGTCAATGGATATAAAATTGATTACATCGATGCCAATTTGATCGAAGGTAAAATTCAGGATCTGGCAAAAAACCCTGAACTTTGGGAAAGATTGAGCTATGGGGCATTTGAGGCTTCCAAAAAGTATAGCTTACCGGAATTTGAACGAAAGGTGATTGAAATTTTAAACTCATGAGATGGTTGTTTTTTTCATTTTTACTGATAGCACTTTCAGCAAAGGGGCAAAAAGCTGAATTTGTTAAGTTGGAGAAGCTGTATGAACCTGCTTCTTTTTCGGGGGCCTATTCTGCATGGCGTCAGGAAAGTTTGCTTATTCCTTTCAAATATGAGTCCAGTGCTACTTCCCCAGTATCTATCCAAGTTTCTACACCCGGATTGGAATCGAAGAAGGAATGGTTTGAAATCCACTCGGTTTGGGGAGATTTTTCTGCCGGGAATTGTGGACAGGCAAAAGCAAACGGAAAATTCAAGGAAGCCTTGATTCCTGATCGAGCCAGACCGCTTGTCCAACCTAGATTGGAGGCAGACTCGACCATGAAATGGGGCTTGTTAAAATTGCATATTCCTCATTGGGCAAAAGCTGGAAATTATGATTTGATTCTAAGTTTTACCCAAAATGGAAAAGATCATCAGCTGAAAGGAAAGGTGAATGTGCTGGATAGAGTAGCTCCATTGGTTGAGGAGGTTTCATTTGGGGCTGATTTTTGGCAATTTCCTATAAGCGTGGCAGATTATTATGGAGTCAAGCCTTGGTCGTCTCAACACTGGGAAAAGCTGGAGGAAATGCTCTATTCGCTAAAAGGGATCAACCAAGAGTCTTTGACTATTTCCATTTTCTGGGATCTTTACAATACCAAAATCCGTCCCTTGGATGAAATGATGATTCAGGTGACTCGCAAGCAGGACAATACCTATTCTTATGATTTTTCAAATCTAGAAGCCTATATCCTAAAAGCTCAGGAAGTAGGAGTGGATAAGCAGATTTCGATTCATAATCTCTTTCCCTGGAATCAGAACTTTTACTTTTTTGACGAAAAGAGCAATCAGGTAAAAGCCATCAATGCCGCTCCGAATTCAGAGCCCTATCAGGCCTTTTTCAAACCCCTCATCCAAGCGACCGCTGACTTTCTGGAACAGAGGAATTGGAAATACAAAACCTATTGGGTCATTGATGAACGGGATCCCACACAGACCATTCTCCTGAAAAACTGGATCAATGAAATTGCTCCGGGATTCAAATTTTCATTTGCCGGAAGATTGAGTCCTGCCCTCGCCAAGCAGATGGAAGAATACGCTATGCCAGTCAATGTGAGTCTGGACGAAGAGAAGTTTTCTTCACGGGTGCAAATCAACGGGCGCACCTTAATGTATACTTCCTGTTTTGAGCAGTCTAACCAGCCCAATTCTTTGCTGACCTCAGATCTGCGTGATATTTATTTTTTGGCTCATTTAGCGGATATCCGAGGGTATCAGGGGATTCTTCATTGGGCGTATAATTTGTGGTCCAAGCAGATTAAGACTTCAGCCATATATTCGGATGTGCCTTCCGGTGATGCCCACTTTGTTTATCCGGACGGAGAGCTTTCGGTGCGATATTTGGTATTTCAGGATGCAATTGAAGAGATAGGTAAATTCCGATTGATTTCTAAGGTAAAAAACCCAAGTACAATCCGTCAATCTTTGGGTCGTTACTTTTTAATCAATGTTGAGAAAGATAGATTTCTTGCATTGGAGGCTATGAAAGCATATTTGAATGATTAAGAAAAAACTTGCTATTCTTGGTATCGTAGGTGTTCCTGCGAATTATGGTGGGTTTGAGACGCTAGTTGACAACCTTCTGGATCTTTTACCCAAATTCTTTGACGTCACCGTTTTTTGCGAAAGTGATGCGTATCCCGAAAAACTAGAATCCTACAAAGGGGCCAATCTTATCTATATAAATAAAAAGGCCAATGGGGCACAGAGCATTATTTATGATAGTCTGTGTTTATTAAAGTCTTACAGAAGTCATGATTACATTCTTTTGCTGGGAGTATCGGGGGCTATTTTACTTCCCTTTATAAGACCTTTCACCTCCGCTAAAATTGTCACGCATATCGATGGATTGGAGTGGAAGCGGGACAAATGGGGCTGGTTTGCAAAGAAATTTCTGAAGCTGTCTGAACGTCTTGCGGTCACGTTTTCCCATGGAGTCATTTCGGACAATAAGCACATCCAAGACTATGTGGAAGAGGAGTATGGCAAATCTTCTTTCTTGATAGCCTACGGAGCAAATCATGTGAATTTTGTCGATTCCGAGCCTTATTTGAAGAAGTTCTCCTTTTTAGGGGCTCCTTATATTTTCACTGTTTGCCGAATAGAACCGGAAAACAATGTGGAAATGCAATTGCGAGCCTTCAAAGAGTGTGATATAGGAATGCCCTATGTGGTCGTAGGCAATTGGAACGCCAACGATTATGGGCTTAAGCTTTACCACGACTATTCCACGGTAGAGAATATTATTTTGTACAATCCGATTTATGAGACTGACGAATTAAATGTACTCCGATCGAATTGTTTCTTTTACCTCCATGGACATAGCGCAGGAGGAACCAATCCTTCTTTGGTGGAAGCGATGTACTTGGGCCTTCCTGTGATCGCCTATGGAGTAAACTATAACAGGGAGACTACCTTCGGACGCGCCCATTATTTTTCCGATTTTGAAGAGCTTAAAGGATTACTTCTGAACATTAAGGAACTGGATCGTGAAGCGATGAAGAATGATCTTTATAAGTTGGCCAAAAAGAACTATTCCTGGAAGGCCATCACCAAGAAGTATATCAAAATGTTTAATTCCTTTGGATAAAACGGACCAACATAGACAGGGAGAAAATCGGGTTAACCGATTGAGATGAGGCAGGCTTAAGATGCGTATTGAAGGAGTAAATGTGATGTTGGGCAAATGGATTACAAATGCTTTTTCTCTGTGTTCATTCAGTTTAGAGACGAGGAGCAGAAAGGTAACAGAGTGGAGTTTGGTCATCGGCTCAACTATGGTGCTTTTCCCTTTTCTCTTGATGGGCCAGACTATTCCTGCCGGTTTTCCTGTTTTGGAAGAACAGGCCCGAAGAAGCCAGCTTTTGGGAAAAAACTATCTGGATTACTCCTTCTCCGCCAGGCCTGTCCGATGGGATGATGACTTTTCGGATTCCTTGTTTAATGATTCAGTTGGGAGAAAAGAAAATGAATCAGAAAAGAAAGAACCAAAATCTGTCTTCAAGCTCCTGCCTATCTTGAATACCACAGTGGTTAATTCGAATCGACCCTTTGGTTGGGGCAATTATAGCCTCCAAAATGGAACAGGAGTCCAAAACTTATTTTCTCCCGGAGCTTTTTTGAAATTTCATTTTCTGGAGGTTCAATTGAGACCTGAAATCGCCTTTTCTCAGAATAAGGCTTTTGATGGCTATCCCAGTACTTTCTCCGACAATGTCAACTTTGCCAGATTCAGATACTGGAATTTTGGAGATCATCCTGAGCGCTTTCAGGGAGATTTTAATCAGGTTTTTTCCTGGGGACAATCCTTTATCTCATTATCCTTAGGCAAAGCTGAATTAGGCTTTGGAAGTCAGAACATTTGGTGGGGACCGGGGCAATTTTCATCCCTGCTTTTCAGCAATAATTCCAGAGGAATAAACCATCTTTTCTTAAAGACTAAATCACCAGCAAATATTGGTATAGGTCTGTTGGAAGCTCAGATGATATTTGGAAGAGCTGAGGACTCAGGCCTGAGTCCTTCTCAGAACGTCGCTCTGAATGAACAATACTTCAGACCATTCAATGGAGATTGGAAGTATATCAATGGGATGTCCATTTCATTTCAACCCAAGTTTCTAAAAGGGCTGACTTTAGGATTTAACCGGGTTTTTCAGCAATACAATGATGATGTAGAAAAAAGCTTTCGCGGGAGGCTGCCTGTGTTTGAGGTTTTCCAGAAGGAAAAGCTGTTTGAAAACGGGAATTCCGTTTTTTATGATCAACAGGCCCAAGATCAATTAGTATCCGTCTTTTTTAGATTTCATGATTCCAAAGGAAGATTTGAAGTTTACTCGGAGTTTGGAAAGCATGACCACAATTTCAACTGGAGAGAATTTATTCTGAATCCAGAACATGCCCGCGCTTTTCTTTTAGGGTTTCAAAAGCTGATTCCAATGCCTTCTTCCGAAAGGATGCTCCAAATCAAAGGAGAGATCTTTCATCAACAGGAATCTGTCAATAGGTACATTCGATATCCCATCTTGGGGGTGATTAACACGAGTTGGCAAACTCACTACCAAGTCAGAGGTTTCACCAATTATGGGCAGTCACTTGGTGGGGGTATAGGAGTGGGTGCCAATGCCCAGATCATGGAAATTTCCTCTGTCAAGGATGTTTCCAAAGTTGGAGTGGTATTGAAACGAATAGAGAATCACCAAGATTTCTTTTATGGCGCATTGGCCAATTCCTTTCCCAAGAAGCCTTGGATTGATTATAGTCTCGGACTGCTTTGGGATCACCAATGGGATCAATTGATTCTTAGTGGACAGGTAGAACTGATCCAAGCCAGAAATTACCAGTGGCAGGATAAGGGGATTTCCACTAAGGACTTTCATTCCGGATATAATCCTGTTTCATTTTTCGGTCAGGTTCACCTGATTTATTTGTTTAAAAACTGATAGCCCATGGATTGATTTGGGAGAAAACTTATCCCTACCTTTAAATAGATGATCTTCGTCTCCCTTGATACACATCAAAACCAAGGTTAGTTTAAAAAGAAAAGATCCCTGTGCCAAGTAAAATCTTCATATCCGAACCTTACTATTGCCATTCCTCTTTTTCCGGAGTCGGGAATATTCCGGCAAATTGAGATTAAAATGAAACTATTCTGTAAAAGAAATTAGCAGTTATTAAGCTTTGGCAAATGTTTTGAAGGTAAATCTTTTGCTTAAGACACTTTCAAGGCGATTTACTCATAGTTCAACCATAAACAAGAGAAATATTTGGCTTATTTGTACAGAAGGCGATAAGATTTGACCGAGTAAAATGATTCAAAACGTTTCTGACAGCAGGATATCTTTATCTTTGAAAAACCACCCGGTGTGTTGCTTTTAAAATGATGCAATTCAACTACAAGGCAAATTTAAAATGGCATTATTCTTACCTAGGGATATTTTTCGTCATTTTTTTGCTCTTGCCAAATCGGGGAAATTCCCAAGTTTCAATTTCCAGAGAAGGGTATCCGTATTGTGAGCCTTTTATTGGTGGCATTGATGATATCAGGAGACCGGATGTTACACTTTTTGGGGATGGGAGTGGACCGGGAAGTCTTGCTGGAGCACTCACCGGTCAATCTATCCGGCTGACAGCCAATCAACAATACAAAGATGGGTATGTATATCTGGATTTACCTTTCTCGCCCGAGTATGGGATTCAGGTTTCTTTTGAGTATTTGAGCTATGGAGGTACAGGAGCAGATGGAATTGTATTTTTTATGTTTGATGGAGCCTATGGGGATTTGCCACCTTCTCTTCCATTTAACATTGGGGGCTTTGGGGGATCATTAGGTTACGCTCCGAGAAATAATAGTACAACAGGAAATTTACCTGGGCTTTCTGGTGCATACATTGGTGTTGCTTTAGATGAGTGGGGCAATTTTATCAGCTTGGAATCAACTCCACCAAATAAACCAAATGGGCTAGGTCCAAACCCAAAAATCCCTGGATTCATGAGATATCCTCATACTGTGGGAATCAGAGGTCCTGAGTCAAATAATTATGAGGTTTTTGATTACGAAGAAGTTAACATTGCCCCTAGACCAATTGCAGATCAATTCACAATAGATACCCCATTTCCAGGACTTACCTGCTCAGATCCTGAGTATAGAAAAGTCTATGTGAATCTTTCTCCAAGGACGGATGTAGGATATGATTTGACTGTAGATATACGAGTAGGAGCCAATGTTTACCGAGTTATTGGTCCTACACACTATAATTTTGCTGCTCCTGAGACCATTAAATTGGGTTTTTCTGCTGCCACAGGGGAAAATACCAATTACCATGAAATCCGAAATTTGGCGGTTGACGTCTCCAAAGTGGAGGAGGCTCAAAGACCGGAAGCTTCTGATGAGTTTTACAGAACTTGTGTTGATGAGGAGTTGGAGATTTTTATTGATGTAGATCTAAGGAGTTCGGACAAAGCTTTCATTCAGTGTATTCAGCTTTATGAGGATGGTCTGGATATTAATAATCCTTTAGCTCCTTGGAATACGTTCTCCTCAGATATTGACCACACTCAGTGTGGTCTAACTCCAATTTGTATTTCCTGTACCAGTGATTTATCTGAGAAACCTACTCCATTAGGTACGTTCACTGCAACTATCGAGGACTTGGATGACAGTAATTTTGAGGATCTAAGAGACCGGGTTCAAATTGTGTTTACCCCCAACCCCGGTGCAACGGGTAGGTCAAAAATCTACTACACGATTACTGATAATTTTGGTTTGACCTCAAAGCCAAAGGAGTTGGTGGTAATTATCAACCCTATACCTGAGTTTTTAGCTCCTCCAGTGATTGAGCTTCCTACCTGTGATGGGCAAAATGATGGCAAAATCACCGCTGAAGTGGGAAATCTAATCCCCGGATTTGAGCATTTTTGGTTGTATACCAATACCGCAGGAGTAGAAACCAACCTTGGTGAGGGCAATGTCATTGGTAATGTGGTCAGTGATGGAGAATCAGCCATCTTTGAACTGGAAGGTGTAAATGTAGGTCAATATGTTCTTGTCATCCGAAATCCTCTGGACGATGGAGCGGATGGATATTGTGAAGACAGGCTGATCGTTCCGATTATTGAAGATGAATTGGGAACTCCTGTCACTGTGGATCAAGATACCTTTGAAATCTGTGAAGGAGAGACGGTGACAATCGTTCCGGAAGTAGATCCGGTATATTTAAATGGCAGGACGCCTACCTTTAAATGGTATAAGGATGCTGCAAAGACGCAACCTATTACCTCCAATCCATCTACGCCTGCACCTGACGGATTTACCTATGAAATCAATGCTCAGGGGCATTTGATCGTAAATGGGCTTGTATCTCAGGGAGGTAATCCTTTTGTCTATAATTATTATGTAGAATTAGAAGAGGATAGAACAGGCTCTCAGAATCTTTGTTCCATCCTGGGTGACTTGGAGATCGCTGCGACTGTCACCGTATTCCCGGCAGTAAGTTTTGATCCTCCGGTGATAGAGAACGATTGGTGTTTAGGCAATTCAGGAAGTATTGATATTGTCTTTAGACGGGGAAATGAAGTATTGTCTCAATACGTTTTACTCGATGAAAGTGGAAACGAAATAAGACCTGTTCAATCCACTGGATTTTTCCCAGGATTGAGTAAAGGAAGATACACGGTGACAGGATTAGCAAGTAATCCGGATTGTGAATTGTCCTATGATTTTGAAATTCTTGGTCCGGATAATACACTTGAACTGGATGTAATCAACTTCGTAAATCCAAGTTGTGAACTTGACAATGGTTCCATCACATGGCAAGCCTCTGAAGGCAATGGAACCTACAGTTTTGTATCAATAACCGGATATCCCGGAGCATCTCCTCCGGTTGTCAATCAAGTAGGTGCCGATATATTTGAGGTTAAAGATCTTATCTCTGCCCCCTCTTATACCCTTACTTTAACTGTTCAAGACACTCAAGGCTGTCAGATCTCAAGCAGTCAGGTAATTACACCTCAAATTCTTCCTGTATTTGATGTTAATGATGCCACGGTCTGTTGGGGTCAAACGGCTACGATCAATGTAAGCACTCTCAATGCTGGCTTCCCAAGTCTGAATACTCAATTTAAGTGGTATGCAGATGCCTCTGCAACTCAAGAAATCGGCGGTGGAAATCCCAATCCTTGGGGGATTGATTTTTCAGTGAATTCAACTTCAGGTACTTTGACTGCTTCAAATTTCCCTGCCTCACCTTCGTTGCAGACGTTTGAAGTTTACATTAAGCCTATCCTAGATCCTTATGACCCAAGTAATCCTGTGGTCTGCGATCTTCCGATTTTGTCAGCAACTATAACAGTAAATCCATTACCTGCAATTGAAATAGTCAGAGCACAATCAGCTTCTTGTTTTGGAGGGAACGATGGAATCATAGAGGTCAATGTGTCCAACGGATCTGTCACGGATTTTGAATTTATGCTGGATGGACTCACTCCTTATCAATCGAGTCCAGTGTTTAATTCGGGAATTACAGCTGGAAATTATAGTGTAAGAGTAAGGAACAGAAACACTTTCTGCGAGGATGTAATTCAGGTTTCTATCCAAGATCCTTCTCAACTTATCCTGACTGTCACTCAAGAGGTGGATCCTTCTTGTGATTTGGATAACGGTTCACTGACTTTTTCTATTGTGGGAGGAACTCCTTCGCCTTCTGGAACTTATTCTATTCAAATCAACGGAGCAGCTCTTAGTACATTTACCTTTACGGAATTATCTCCCAATGTATTCCGGGTAGATAATTTACCTGGAGGGACTTACAATATTTTAGTTCAGGATCAAAATGCATGTCCCGCTACGGCTATAGTAGATTTGGTTCCTCAGATTTTGCCTGAGTATACCTTAGCAGACCTTGAGGTGTGCGAGAACGAATTCGCTTCAATTTTACCTACAATCGTTAACCCGGGTAGTCCTGATGCCAATCCATTATTCAGATGGTACAGAGACGCAGCTGCGACAGATGAGATTATTTCCGGTGTGGATGCTGGTTTAGGGATGACTTTTACTGTAAATCAGGTCAACGGACGATTGGACATTAGCAATTTTGCTGGACCGGGAGCATTTACTTTCTACTTAAAACCGGATATCCTAAATGGATGTCAATTGAATCCCATTCCGGTGACTCTGAACGTCAATCCTCTACCGACGGCTGATTTTACTCCTGTTTCCCCGCTGTGTTTTGGGGAATCCACCGGCAGGTTGGTTTTGAGCGCTGGAGGATCAACTGATTACACCTATGCTTTAGTAGGTAATCCAATTCCGTTTGATAGCGGAACTGGTGCCTTTGAAGGCCTTCCATCAGGAAATTATCAGATTGAAGTAACTAACTCTGTTACAGGATGTATTCAGCTGATCGACGTGACGATTGATCCTACTCCAGAACTATTGATCAACTTGGTTTCACAACAAGATCCTACCTGTGAGCTGGATAATGGCCAATTTACTTTTGAAATACTGGGAGGAACCCCGCTCAGTACAGGTGATTATACTGTTGAAATCAATGGAACCTCACTGAGCAGCTATAGCCCTACGGAAACATCAACGAATGTCTATCTCATAGAAAATCTTCCCGGGGGGACATTTGAGATTAGTGTAATAGATCAAAATGGTTGTGAAAGACAAGTATTTTTGGATTTGATTCCTCAGGTCTTGCCGGAATACACTTTGGAGGATTTGGAAGTTTGCGAAAATGAGTTCGCAAGCATTTTGCCAACCGTGGTAAATCCAGGATCCCCTGATGCTAATCCGGTTTATAGATGGTACCGGGATGCAGGAGCAACGGATGAAATCCTGTCCGGTGTAGATGCTGCTTTGGGAGTGACTTTTATTGTGGATCAAGGCAATGGACGCTTGGATATCAGCGATTTTGCTGGTGCTGGAACATTTACCTTCTACCTGAGACCGGATATCTTAAACGGTTGTCTATTGGATCCCGTTCCGGTGACTTTGACTGTAAATCCGCTTCCGACGGCTGACTTTACTCCGGTTTCTCCGCTTTGCTTTGGAGAAGCCAACGGTATGTTGGTCTTGAGTGCAGGAGCCTCTTCGTACTATTCCTATGCTTTGGTGGGTAATCCAACTGTATTTGATAGCGGAAGCGGTGCTTTTGAAGGACTTCCTTCAGGAAACTATCAGGTTGAAGTGACTAATACCGTCACCGGATGTATTCAGCTGATCGATGTGACGATTGATCCTACTCCTGAACTGATTATTACTCAGATTAATCAGGAAAATCCGACTTGTGGAGCTTCAAATGGGACATTTACTTTTGAAGTTAATGGAGGTGTACCGGATTATTCCCTTACCATTAATGGACAGGCAATAGCAGATTTTGATTTCGTCCAAACAGGAAATACCTACGAAATCAGATCGTTGGCACCGGGGACCTATGATGTTCAGGTATTGGATGCAAATGATTGCCTCAAAGCACTTCCTACAGTTACCCTTGTCAATGATGAGGGCCTTACAGTGGTTGTTACCCCTCAAGACCTAGTACTATGTGAAGGAGCAACTGCTGAGATTCTACCTGATATTCAGGCTCCGGTAGGTGCAGTATTTGTAATCCGCTGGTTTAAAGATGCTTCCTACACCCAAGCCATCTCTTCCGGAGATACGGATGGGGCTGTTTCCTATGAGATTTTGACTGACAATACCCTTGAGGTGAGTGGGTTGATTACGGGTGATTATACCTATTATGGTAGGTTACAAGGCGCCGGCATCTGTACTATAGATTTCCAATCCTCCGTTGAAATCCTTCCTCCACTTGGCGCTTCCTTAGCAGTCACTCCAATCATCTGTTTTGGAGATTCTAATGGATCTGTTTTGGTCGAAAATCCAACTGGGGGTAGTGGTTCTTATGAGTTCAGTATTGATGGAAATACATGGCAGACAGAACCGCTTTTCGAAAATTTACTGGCAGGAACCTACCAATTGGATATGAGAGATCTCAACGGGGAATCTACCTGCTACTTTACAGAATCTTTTGAAATTCTTGGTCCGGCAGGTCCAATAGTATTGGACGACTTCAATCAGTTTGTAGCAAGCTGTGGTCTTGATAATGGGGAAATTTTCAACATTGAAATTTCCGGAGGTTGGGGTAATTACACCCATCAGTGGACAGCAGGTTCACCTACAGGAACGCCTATCACTGGGACCCTGGAAAAAGTTGAAAACTTAGCTCCTGGCCTGTACTATCTGACTGTTACAGATTCTGGAGGTTGTTCAGAAGTTTTTGAATTCGAAATTGGAACTGCTCCTGATCCGGAGTATATCCTTATTCCTCCCGGGGATAAGTGCTTTGGAGAACAGGTTGCTTTGGAAGCTATCCATAAGGCTGGGGATCCCAATGATCCCGTCGCCCGAACTGAAATTGCCTGGTACAAAAATCCAAATCAATCTGGATTGATCTCCGATGGGCCTGATCCTAGCAATTCCGATATTGTCTACACTATAGTAGTAGACCCAAATAATTTTGTCAATTCCACACTTTTAATCGATGGATTGCCAACCGGGACATACACTTACTATCTCTATGTGGAGTGTACAGGAGTGGAAATTCCTGTGACTTTTGAGATCTTCGAATTCCCTGCAATGACCATCGCTGGGGTAGACGAGAGCTGCTATCAAGCTAATGATGGAAAGATCGTTGTAACCGGAGATTTAGAACCTGGAATGACTTTCCAAGTAGGTTCTGTTACTTACACTGCTGCAGAATTGGCAAATGAGACCTTTGCACCTGGGGATTACGCCATTGAGGTTCAAGGTGCTGTTTGTTCCCAGATATTCCAAGTAAGTATCCTTGCAGCCACAGAGATTAAAGCTGCATTGATTGATTCAAAAGATGCGGCTTGTGGATTAAAAGACGGGTATTTATCATTTGAATGGGAAGGAGGAAAAGCCCCATATAACTTGACTTTGACTTCTGCCAGTGGAGATACCTTTACTCACCAGACTAGTGACCTTACTTACACGTTTGATGGTTTGGGTCAGGGGGATTACACACTTGAGATTGTAGATGCCAATGGATGTAATTTCAATTTGTCAAGTCCGATTGCAATCAATAATGGTCCATCTGAAATTATCGTGGATCGGGTATATTCTACTTGTGATGGTATCCCCGTGACAATAGCTCCAGAGATCAATCCATCAAATCCAAATCCGATTTTCACTTGGTATTTAGGTTCTATATCCCCTGGGAATAAAATAAACAATGGATTCCAACAAAATGGATTGACTTTCAATCTTAATCCAAGAGGCAACTTGACAATTAATGGTATTTCCGTCACTAATGCTCCTTTTGACTTGTGGGTTACCGTCGATGGACCAAATATCTGCGTTGGAGATCAAAAACAGGTCACTATTGAGGTATTTGGTAATCCTGAAGTCCAAGTGACCCCAGTACCGGAGCAATGTTTTGGAGATGGAGGTAGTTTGATTTTGAATATTCCTACCAACCAAAATATCGAATTCAGCTTAAACGGAGGTCCTTACCAAGCCTATCCGACTTCAGTGATAGATGATTTGCCTCAGGGTACTTATTCCTTGTCTGCGCGAAATCCAAGTGGATGTGTAATTCAAATTGGGAATTATGTTATCTCCGGACCAAGTGGACCTTTGGAATTCCAAGACCTTACAGCCATTGGTGCTACCTGTCTGAGTCCTAATGGACAGATTTTTGGAACAGTTGCGGGTGGGACCTCCCCATATCAAGTGCAGGTTACCAGTGATTCAGGACCTATAGATCCTTCATTTATCCAATGGAATGGAAACAACTTTGTGGTAGATAACCTTTCACTTGGAGCCTATACCGTGACTTTGACAGATGCTAATCTTTGTGAAGTTTCAGAAACTGGCCTTACTGTATCCAATGAGCCGCTCAAAGTAGCTACAGATGATGTGACCATCTGTGAAGGTGAAGTTGCTGTTTTGACTCCAAGAGTTTCCGGAGGGCAGGGTGGAGGCCTTACTTATTCTTGGTTCAAAGATGCTAATGGACTTGATGAAATTCCTGTAGGAATAAGTACAGATGGAAATATCACTTATGACTTGTCTAACAGGGGAATATTAACCATCACTGGTTTGAAAAACTCAGATTCTCCTATTCCATATTATGTGGAGCTGGATATCAATGCAGCCTGTGGAAGAGAATTGGAGAGAGCACTTGTAACCGTCAATCCAATTCCTAATCTCCGGACAAGTAATCCATCCATCGTATGTGATCCTACTCAGACTGTGGATTTGTCTCTATATATAGATGGCTTCGATCCTAACCGTTACGATTATGAAGTACTTGACGGTAATGGGAACGCATTGAGATTGGATGAAATCAGGGCCATCTCAAAAACGGGAATCTATCGGGTAAGAATGAAGGAAAAAGGCTCAAATTGCTATACTCCTACAGAAAGAATTCTGGTAAGAATTGCTGAAGTAGAATTGGTTGCCAATTTTGATTACCAGGTTGAAATTGTACCTGGACAACTTTCCCCTTATGCAGAGGTGGGTATTGGAGATCAGATTATTTTCAATGATCTCACACAAGGAAATCCAATTAGATGGGAGTGGGATTTTGGAGACGGCAATACTTCGACCGAAGCATCACCAACACATATCTATGAAGAAATAGGTACTTTCTTGGTTATGCTAAAGACTTGGGATGATTTGGGATGTGAAAGTACGGCCATCATTGAGCTGGTAATCACGGACAACTTTGACATAATTTTCCCTAATGCATTTACCCCAGATCGGGCAGATGGAAAAAATAATCTGTTCTTCCCTAAGCATCGAGGACTGTCTTCCCTTGAGTTTTATGTCTTCACTACCTGGGGTGAATTGATCTATGAATCAAGTTCTTTAGAGGCTCAGGGCTGGGATGGTACATTTAGAGGTCAGCCAGCAATCAATGGCAATTACGTTTACAGAGCAAAATATACAAGTAGAGGAGGTTTCGTAGGAGAAACTGCTGGTGTTTTTGTTCTAATTCGATAATTTTACGCGCCAATTTGACTTACTTTGAAAAAAATATGAATAGCTCTACCCGTTTCACCTACAGAAAAACCACCCATTCTTTACTTTTCCTGATCCTTTTTTCAGTCTTTTTCGCTTCCTGCATTCCTAACCGAAAGGTTATTTATCTTCAAAATGAGGCTAATAATCCCAGCTTAGAGCCAGGAAATAAGATCCCTTATCAGACTGTAAAATATGCTCTTCAATTTAATGATATTGTTGATGTTCAAGTGATTACTAATGAAGAGATAATCAGAAATGGGTTCAATATCACCAAAACTGAAGGCACTCCAAATCTTGGAATGCAGCAAGGACAGGGTGGTGGAGATGTGTACTACATGACCGGTTACACCGTAGATGAAGATGGAATGATCGAACTTCCTTTATTGGGAAAAGTCAATGTAGGAAATCTGACTCTCGACGAAGCCAAAGAGGAAATCAGAAATAGACTTAGGGATTATATAAAATCTGATTTTTATGTTCGAGTAAAGCTCGGTGGGATCAGATACAGCGCGATCGGGGAATTTAAAAGTCCTGGCAAGTACGTAGTCCTTCAGGATAGAATGACCATTTTTGAAGCTATAGCCAATGCCGGTGATTTGACCACCATCGCGAGAAGAGATAAACTATTGCTAATTCGTCAGTATCCTGATGGAAGCCAAGTCTACGAAGTCAATCTGAATGACCGGGCACTTTTGAACAGTGAATTTTATTTTATCCGACCAAATGATCAGCTCTATGTAGAGCCCTTGAAAGTAAGAGAATTAGGAGCTGGAGAAAATGCAGCTCAAACCCTTACTCTTTTAATCTCTCTGTTTACTTTTGCAGCTTTGATGCTAAATCTTACCAACAACAATTAATCTAATGTCAACTGGTCAAAACAATATTCCATTCAACTATCCAGTTTTTTCAGTTTCCAAATCAAAGGAAGAATTTGACCTGAGAGCTATCATTCTCACTTACCTGAAATACTGGAAGTGGTTTGTCATCAGTGTTGCTGTTTGTGTCGTTATTGCTTTTCTGTTCAATAAATATACTGTTCCCGTCTATGTAGTGAATGGAACGGTTGTTCTCAATGAAGAAAAGCCCGACATCACCGCTGATTTATTCAGTTCGGCAGGATTGGTTAATAACAAGGTGAATATTCAGAATGAAATCTGGATATTAAAATCCTTTTTCCTGGCTGAAGAGGCGTTGAAAAACCTCAATTTCAACATCACCTATTTCCGGGATGGTACTTTTCAAAAAAATCAGATTTATGGAAATACCCCAGTTTTGGTCGAGTTAGACTGGAATCACGCCCAAATAGTGGGAGGTATGTTCAAAGTGACAGTCTTGGAACAAAACAAATTCCGACTGGAAATGGAGGAGGAAGGGCTTTCCGTATTCAACCCCTCTGATCCCTTTTACAATTCGACGCTTTCCGATCAATCCATATTTGATGGGGAGTATTCTTTTGACTCATTGATTGTCAACGACTTCAGTAAAATAACGATCAAAAATGCCGGAGCACTACCGGGCGAAGAGATTTTTTTCTCAGTCACTGATACTCCCACATTGGCGCTTCAATTGGCAAATGACCTCTCAGTTCAGCTGGTTGACGAAAAATCTTCTATCCTTTCTCTTTCCCTACAAACCACCATCAGAAAGAAAGGCGAAAACTATTTGAATAACCTGATGGATGCCTATTTGGAAAGGGAACTGGCTGAGAAAAACAGGGCATCAGACGCTACTATTGCATTCATCCAAAATCAGTTGAGCGGGATTACCGACTCTCTGACATTCTTTGAGAATAGACTTCAGCAGTATCGGACCGACAATAAAATTTTCAATCTGAGCGAGGAAGGGTCAAGGGTCTATGACAATTTGCTTGTATTGGAAAACGATCGAGCGAAGGCGGAAATCTCTTTGAGGTATTACAATCAGCTAAGAGACTATTTGGACAGAGAAGATTTTGACGCCTTGATGGCGCCAGCAATCGCAGACTTGGACAATAACCTTCTGACCACGCTGGTTGGAAACTTGATAGAGCTTCAAGCAGACAAAACCAGACTTACAGCAAACTTTAAGGATGAAAATCCTGCAGTTCAAGAGATTAACCGGAGAATTGATAATACCAGAAAAGTACTTTCTGAAAACGTAAATTCTGCAATCGCTAATATCAGAGCTAACATTGCTCAGCTGACAGACCGAATCAACGCTGTCGATAAAGAAATCAATCAATTACCAGAAACTGAAAGAAGGTTGCTGGGGATTCAGCGTCAATTTGAGATCAACGAGTCCATCTATGTTTACCTTCAGGAGAAATTGTATGAGGCTCAAATTACAAAAGCTTCAAACTTCCCAAAGAATTCCATATTGAATGGAGCGAGATCTAGCTTAAGTCCTGTATTTCCGAAAAAATCGCTCAATTTAATCATCGGATTATTTATTGGTCTGGCTGTTCCATTCTTGGTAATTACGACCAAAAACTATTTTAACAACAGAGTTGATGATCCAAGATTTCTGGAAAAGCATCAGGATATTCCTTTCTTGGGGATTATCGGGAAAGCTAGTTTGGACCATGCAAGAGTAGTATTGGAAAATCCTAAATCCGGTGTTACTGAATCTTTCAGATCTCTTCGTTCGGATATGTCCTATTTGGTACCCGAGAAGAATAAGGTCGTGATTCTGTTTACATCTTCTATTTCCGGAGAGGGTAAAACCTTCTGCGCGATCAATATGGCTTCAGTTTATGCTCTTTCCGGTAAGAAAGTAATCCTGTTAGGTCTGGATTTGAGGAAACCAAAAATCGCTCAGGATTTTGGACTGGAGAACAATGTGGGTATCAGTACTATTTTGAGTAAGGAGCTGGACTGGAGAGAAGCGGTGAAAAGCAGTGGGTATGAGAATTTGGATATTCTCCTCTCAGGTGCAATTCCTCCAAATCCAGCCGAATTGATACTTCAAGATTCCTTCTCCAAAATGATGTCTGAGATCAAAGAAGCCTATGATATTGTCATCATGGACTGTCCTCCTGTAGGTTTGGTATCTGAGACTAAAGAACTGTTCAAATATTCAGATATCAATATCTTCGTTTTCAGACATAAGTATTCAGACAAGTCGAATATTAAAGTGGTAGAAAGCTTGAGAGAAAAAGAAGAGCTCAAGAAGATCTATACCATCCTGAATGATTTCCAGGTTGATCACCGATACGGTTATGGATATGGTTATGGCTACGGCTATGGCTATGGCAAAGACTATGGATATTATCAGGAAGATAAAGGAGGTACAATCAGCAGACTTTTAAAGAAAAAATAAGGTAACTCAATAGCTGTCTGACGCTAAAGAAAGTTTTGGCTAAAGTATTAATTATTACTCCTTCTTTTGGCCCCCAAGCTTTTGTGGGAGGTATTCGTTCAACCTTGTTTGCTAAATACCTGACTTTGTTGGGTTGGGACGTGTGGGTACTGACTCGGATTATTCCTACAGAAAGTGAGGTAATAAATTCAGGGTTTTTGGTTAATCTTCCAGATGCCCTTGAAAAGAAAATTATCCGGATTCAAAGCCCAAATGGACAGGAATATCTAGCCAATAGAAATTTTAAGACAAAGATTAGGGACCTCTTTTCTCCTGAATACTCCTCACCACCAGGTTTTTTGGATAAGGCCATTCCAGTAGGTTTGGAACTGATTCAAAAAGAAAAATTCGATATCATATTATCCTCTGCCCCTGACCAGTGGGGGATTACCTTGGGAGAAAAATTAGCTAATTCCCTGAATTGTCGCTTTGTGGTGGATTTTAGAGATATTTTCGAACAGGAAATTTTTGAAAAAAGGTCTTTCCAAGAAAATATTCATCGAAGAAGAATGCTGCGAAAGCGGAATATGACTGCAAATAAGGCAGACCTTATCACGACGGTTTCTCGGTTTCACCAAAATGTCCTTCAAAAAAAATTCGGAATTAAAACAGCAGTAATTTATAATGGCTATGATCATGAGGTGTTTATCCCGATGAATCTGCCTCCAAAGGATTCCTGCTTCAGGATTTCTTACTTAGGAAGGATTTTGAGTGAGTGGTATCATAATCCCCAAGTTCTCTTTCAGGCTTTGAATGAGATAGGGAAGGAGTCCAAGATAGGTCCTGATGAATTTCAGATTAATTTTTACGGAGCGGATAAGAATAAACTGGACCACTACCTTACGGAGCAAAACTCAAAGTATGTATCCTTTTTTCCTAGAGTTACTTCCTTGGAAGTCCCAAGGATAATGAATGATAGTCAGGTGCTTTTGCTTATTACCAATAAGGGAAGATATGGTGTGATGACGACCAAGTTCTTTGAATACGTGGGTGTAAAAAAACCTGTTCTATGTATTCCTGGTGATGGTTCTGAGCTTCAGGAGATGATAGAGTCTCAGAATTTGGGAATTACATTGGACTCAGTACATGCCTTGAAAAATTATATTTATGAAAGTGTTCAGGCTTTCCAAGCAGGGAAATGGCCTGTGCATATTTCTACCCAACCAGAATTTTTTACCCGTCAAAATCAGACTCAAATTCTAGCTGACCTTTTACAAGACCTTGTCAAAAATTAGAAAAAAAGTAGGTATCGGGATTCCTTGCCTTTTGATAGGCGGTACTGAGATCCAGACTGTCCATCTGGTGAAGGCACTTGCTCAAGAAGGCTATGGAATAAAAGTGGTTTGTTACTTTGAGTACGACCCTTGGATAGTAAGTAAGCTGGAAGATCTTGGTGCGGAAGTGGTTTTGCTGAAGTGGAATCGCTCCATTTCCCCTATTCGATTTATTCGATCACTTAGCCAAGAATTGAGGAAATACAAATTTGATTATTTCCATGTTCAATATGTAGCTCCTGGATTGCTCCCAATACTTGCAGCCAAATTGGCCAAAATCAAAAAAGTTCTTGCCACTGTACATCAGCCCAAGACAAGGTCTCATGGACGATTTGCAGGGATTCTTCTTAGAACTGCCGCCCTTGCTTGTGATTCTTTTTTGTCTGTGTCCAAGAATACCGAAAAATCCTGGTTCGGCTCTGCGCAATTGTTTGATCCAAAAATCCACACTCAGAAAGTCCCAGCTCATTGTACTATTTACAATACCCTGGATACTGATTGGATTGATGAGCAACTTTCTGATTTGAAAGATTCAACTAGTGTCAATCATCCATTTAGAATTGGTACTGTTTCCAGACTCAACTATGTGAAAGGCATCGATATCCTAATCCAAGCCTTTCATCAAGTGAATCAGGAGAAAGTGGGTCAGGTCGAATTGGTCATTTATGGAGAGGGAGATGATGAGGCCAGACTGAAACAAATGGTTTCTGATTTGGGTCTTGAAAAACAGGTTTTATTCAAAGGGAAATTAAATCCTTCAGAGGTAATTCATGAAACCGCCTTACTTGATTTGGTAGTAGTCCCTTCAAGGTTTGAGGCCTTTGGGCTATTTGCGGCAGAAGCTATGTATATCGGTAAGCCAGTCGTTGCATCAGAATCTTTTGGGCTTTTGGAGGTTATTTCCCACGGAGAAACAGGGTATTTATTTCCTGTTGAAGATGCCGGAAAATTGGCAGAGTCTATCACCCATTTAATCGATAATCCCGATTTAAGAATTTCTCTGGGCCAAAAGGGAAGGATTTCAATCAAAGAAAAGTTTGGGTTTGGTTCTTTTCAACAAAATATCGCCAACCTCTATCGCTTACTCTAAGGGTGTCATCAAATTCTAGTACCTTGCGGAAAAATAATGAAATCACCTTCTTTGCTATTTCAAAATCAAAGAAGTTTTAAAAGACACTTATCTCAAAAATTAGATGGGTTAGTTTTTAATCAGTAATGGAGCAGATTATCACGTTCTTTAGTATTCGAACAGAAATTCCCGAAAAGAATTTCAAACTCTTTTTTAATACGCTTTTCTTTTGCTCTTTCCTGCCTTACCTGAATTCAATCATTCCTATACTTCCGGGATTATTCTTTGGGTTCAACTGGACAGGTATTGCCTGGATAATCTGTCTTATGGTCATGACTTATCTGATTTTCAACATGACCGACCGGCCATTATTTCCTTTGGTCAATTGGATATTTTGGGTTATTTACTTGATTCTGGCCCTCTCAGTTGACTTTTCAGTCATAGGATTACAGCTTACGATCCAGTATGTGTTGCCCATTATGGTGGGGATAGTGGCTTCATCTTTTACCTATTCTTGGCCAAAGCTTTTTTGGGCGTTCCAGCAATTTGCCCGATTGATCATCGTGATATTCTTGGTTTTTGCAGTGTATAAAGCTTTTACGGGGTATTCTCCTCATATGGCTTCCACCCCGATGTTGCTTTATGTAATGGCGACCTTGTCTTTGGGAGCATACTACGTTCTTCAGGAAAAGAAATATTTGATCATTTTCCTGATTCTCTTTTTGATGCCTTTTTTGTCAGTGACTCGAATGGCCATACTGGTCTTTGTTACCTCATTTGTTATCCATTTTTCCAATCGGAGTATTTCTTCCAAAATCCCCTATGCATTATTGGGTGCGGTGCTTTTCGCGATTGTATTTACCTCCGAATCTTTCCAAAAGAAGACATTTTATGATGGGAAAGGAGAGTTAAGTGACCTTTCTATCAATTATTATGAAAGCAATAGCGGACTGAATACCAATGGTCGTACCGCATGGCAAGTTGGATTGGAGCCGGGTTTGCAGAAAAACCCAATCTTTGGAAACGGTCCAAGATCCGATAATGCTGTTTTAAGTGAATTGGCGGGAGAAGACAACGCTGAGGCTCATAATGATTACCTATCTGTACGTTACAATTACGGTTGGTTAGGGCTTTTATGTCTTTTAGGGGGATTTGCGACTACCTTTTTTCAACTATTGAAGGTCTACCTTCAAGATAATATTCCACTCTTTTCCATCATGATAGGTTCAACTTTGACCTTGTTTGTGGGATTCCTATTCTTCATGTATTCAGACAATATTCTGAAATATACCATCTTCTTCCCTAATTACTTTTTCGCCATGGTAGGGATTACATATTCAATTAGTCGAAGGGGTTTAGCATATTTATGACGATGAAGATTTCTTTGATAATACCACTTTTCAACAAGGAAAGTACCATCATACATACCTTGGAGTCGGTATTCAATCAGTTGGAACGTCCCGATGAAATCATTGTAGTGGATGATGGAAGCAGCGATTCCTCCAAAGAATTGGTGTTAGCACTGAATCACCCTTTGGTGAAACTGATTTCCCAACCTAATCTTGGCGTATCAGCAGCCCGAAATAGAGGGGTGGAAGAAGCTTCTTTTGAATGGGTCACCTTTCTAGATGCGGATGACCAATGGGATGAGGAATTTTTAAAAGAGATAAGAGTTCTTAACCGACTTTTTCCGAATGAAAAAGTTTTGGCTACTTCTTACAAATTCTATTATCCTTCCGGAAGGACTGAGTTAGCCATACTCAATCACATCCGGTTTAAGGATACTCAAGGAGTGGTGGATAACTATTTTGAGGTTGCTGCTGCATCTCATCCTCCTATCAATTCCTCCGCAATTGCCATCCAAAAGCAGGCTTTAAGAGAAGTAGGAGGATTTCCTGTGGGCATCAAATCGGGAGAGGATTTGATTACCTGGACCCGGCTGATGCTTCGCCACCAATTAGCCTATTCCACCAGACCTTTGGGTAAATATATATTTCACATAGCCAATCAGGGTGTTACTTCCATTCGCGAGACTGATCATGACCCGGTAGGTAAGGAGATGTTGGAATTACTGCCTTTGGCACAGCGAGTAGGCAAAGTAGGCTATAGTCGATACTTGGGAAGGTGGCTAAAAAGTAAGGGCATTCTCTTATTGGAGGTTGGCAAAAACTCCAATGCGAGAAAGAAATTTCTTCAAGCCTATCCTTACTCCGGGGAGAGGTTCAAATTGATTATTCTTTTGGGTATTTCAGTTTTGCCTGTCGCTTTTTCAAAAAAAATTATTTCTAAAATCTATCAACCCGCTTAAATGAAAATTCTTTGGGTCAATCCTTCTTTTTTAGATTATAGAGTTCCCCTGTATCAGGAATTGAATTCTAGATTAGATGGAAATTTTCATGTTTTATTTTCTAAAAATCGAATTCCCGACCGAGTGATCAGTAAGGTGGAAAAGGCATTGGGTCCCAATGCGCATGGATTGGAAGGGGAGAAGTACCTTAGGCTCGGTAAGCAAGGTGAGTTTTCAAATGAGGGTTTGCAGATACCCTACCAGAAAGGGCTTTTCAGGGCTATGAAGAGAATCAAGCCGGATATTATTATCGCGGAAGGCTTTTTTCAATGGACTCCTACTGCCACCCTCTACTCCAGATTGTATAAAATTCCGTTTTGGATTGCCTATGAACGGACCCATCATACAGAAAGGAATTGCCCATTTTGGAGAAAAAAATACAGGATCCTGATTAACAATTATGTTACAGGTTATTTGGCTAACGGTAGTTTGACTTCCTCTTATTTGAAAGATGAAATCAATGCCGGTAACAGACCCATTATTGAAGGTTGCATGTCCGCCGATAGTGCTACCCTATCTTCCAGAGTAAATCAAGTGGCCAAAGAAGATCAAAAGGAAAGAAAGCCAGGCTTAAATTTTCTATTTGTTGGTCAGTTTATTCATAGGAAGGGACTGCTTGAACTATGTGAGGCTTGGGTGGCACATACTCAGGTATTCCAGGAGGATACCCTCACTTTGATCGGGGACGGAGAGTTGATGGACTTGGTCAAAAGTCACTATTTCAATATTACTTCGATCCAAATTCAAGGCTTGGTTGATTACGATCAAATTCACCTTTATTATGCTTCAGCAGATGTTTTTGTGATGCCTACACTGGAGGATAATTGGAGCTTGGTAGTTCCTGAAGCTATGGCTTGCGGGTTGCCGGTAGCCACGACCATTTACAATGGATGCTATCCGGAATTAGTCCAAGACAAGGTGAATGGTAAGGTGTTTGACTCTTTGGATAAGAGTTCCACCTTAGAAATGCTCGCTTATTTCCACGAGCAGGATTTGGATAAAATGGGAGCTGCTTCCAAGATAATTGAATCTGAATTTTCCCCCCAAAAGGTTGCAGCAAGAATTGCTGGTGGAATTTTAGCGAAGGCAAAACTGTCAACTGACTGAAATTAAGGTATGCATATAGTATTTGTTTCAAGAGAATATCATGATTCAAAACGAGGAGGTGGCATTGCCACCTACCTATATGATTTGATCACGCTTATCCTGGAAGAAGGTCATCAAGTTACCTTAATTACAGCATCTGACGACACCAGAGAGGAGTCCGTGGAGAAGAAAGGTAATTTTACCAAGATCAATTTATCCGGAGGTGATTTTGTAATTCCACAAGTAGAATCCGGTTTTGTGACAATTAAAAAATTCAGAATCTTCTTCAGATTTTTTTCCTACCGACTTAAGATTTTAAAAGAGGTGTTGAAACTGAAAAACGTGGATATTTTGGAGGTATCCGAATTCGGTGCTGAATCTGCCTTCTTTAGAAAATTCAATTTCCCTGTAGTATATAGGCTTCATACTTCCAGTCTACTTGATCGGAGTACTGGAGGAGTATTTAAGTTTAAGCCAGGGTTAATTCCCAATTTTTTTACCGGATATTTTGAAAAGAGGTCTTTAGCCCATGCCGAGTTTATTACCTCTTGCTCCATGAGCCTTAAAGAATGGACATCCAAGTATTTTGAAATACCAGAATCCAAAATCCAAGTTCTTTATAATCCCATAAATCTAAATAATTGGCATTTTGACCGAACCGAAGAATCACTGAATACCCATAAGATTCTTTATGTCGGTACAGTTTCCTATGAAAAGGGAGTTGGAGACTTGATTGAGGCTTGTAGGGTTTTGTTGAAGAAAGGATTTAACCTTACGCTGACTATCGCCGGAAAGCTTGGGAATTACGGGTTGCGGCTACAAAAAGAACTGGAAGGAGAAACTTGGTGTGAGTTTTTAGGGCATATCGGGAAGAAAGAACTGGCCAATGTCTATGAATCCCACAGTTTGGCAGTTTTTCCATCCCACTGGGAGGCGATGGGTTTGGTTGCACTTGAAGCGATGTACTCCGGCGCCTTGGTAATCGGAAGTAGGGAAGGGGGAATGAGTGAGATTATCGAAGAGGGAAAATCAGGTTTTCTAGTCAAACCCAAAGATCCATTGGCACTTGCTGACCGAATTGAAGAGGTCTTGAAGCTACCTATTGAAACAAAGCTTCAAATTTCAAAAAATGCGGTTGATCAGGTAGTGAATAGCTTTTCTGATAAAAAGATCGTTCCTGAATTTCTCGCTTACTACCAAGAAGTCACTAAGATCTATAGAAACTGAAGCAGATTCTTCAATTATTCTAACACCACAATTCTCCTGAAATTAGATAGGAGAATATGAGTCCAAAACCAAAATCTGCTTTCAGAAATCAATTGCCAGACTTATTACTCAGAAAGAATTCAAATTCCTCAAAATTAGTGGGCTCCAGAATTTTAGTAGGGCCCTATTAAGGGATTAATCATTTGACGGGATTAGGTGAAGCAGTCATATTGATCTACCTTTGCCACCCGGAACGGAAAATCAATGCAAAAAGCACTTTTTTTATTATCAATCCCACCTCCTGTTCATGGTGCCTCGATGATGGGTCAATACATTAAAGAGAGTCAATTAATCAATGATTCCTATACCATTACCTACATCAATCTTAATACCTCTACTACAGTAGATGAAATCGGAAAAAATGGCCTGCAGAAGATTGGAAAAGTACTGGCCTTGTTTAGTAGGGTTTTAAAAGTCTTGATCAAAACCCGGCCTCAATTTACGTATATGACTCCTACTGCATCAGGAGTTGGATTTTACAAAGATTGGCCATTGGCAATGATTTGCAAGCTGTTTTCCGGTAAGTTCATTGCCCATTATCACAACAAAGGTGTCTCTGCATTTCAGGATAGAGTGCTGGATAATTGGCTTTACAAGCTGTTTTTCAGAAGGACAAAGGTGATATTATTGGCCAAAGAACTTTATCAGGACATAAGTAAATATGTAAAGGAGGAGGATGTCTACTATTGCCCAAATGGTATCCCAAGCCCGCCCCTTGATCCTTCACTTAAAATCCATCAGGAACCCGCCCAGCTCCTGTTTCTCTCAAACCTGTTGGAGGAAAAGGGAGTTTATGATTTACTTGAAGCAATTAAAATACTGAAAGACAAGAACTTGATTTTTACTTGTTGCATTGTTGGTGGGGAAGGAGATATTTCGGAGGAGGCTCTCAGCCGAAAAATTTTCGATCTTGGTATTTCTGAATTTGTCCAATATCTGGGGAAAAAATACGGGGAGGAAAAACTTCGAATCATCCAATCTTCAGATATTTTCGTATTTCCCACATACTATCAAAAGGAGTGTCTCCCCCTGGTAATTCTAGAAGCAATGTCATTTGGATTGCCTATAATTACCACCACAGAAGGTGGTATACCCTCACTGATTGAAAATGAAAGAAATGGACTCTTGGTTGAGGCTAAAAACCCAAAAAAATTGTCCTTTGCAATACAAAAATTGCTTAATAATCAAGAAATGAGATCTTTGCTAGGAAAATCCGCTAAAACGGATTTTACATCTAAATTTACACTCGCAAAGTTTGAAGGAGAGTTTCTTAAAGTCATGAAAAGCATCACCTCCTAACCGCAGTAAACCCACGTAATGGAGATTAAGTTTAAGGATTACATTATTCACACGAAATTGCCCTCTTCAATCGAAGGAGGACGAAAGTATATTATCAATACTATCAATCCCCATTCCTATTGCATAGCTGAAGAAGACCAAGAATTTAAAAAAGCTCTGGCTTCATCAGACATTCTCATCCCGGATGGAGTGGGAATCGTCTTGGCCACTAGATTTATGTATGGAACCAAAATCCATAAAATATCTGGATATGATCTTCATATGCACTTTTTGAATATCCTTAATAAGGAAAAAGGAAAGGTATTTTATTTAGGCTCCACGAGTAATACTCTGACAAAAATTCAAAATCGCCTTCAGAAGGAATACCCCAACATTGAATTTCATTCTTACAGCCCGCCTTTCAAGGAGGTATTAGACAAAGAGGATAATCTTGAGATTCGAAAGTTGATCAATGAAGTCAAGCCCAATATTCTTTTTGTAGGAATGACTGCTCCAAAGCAAGAAAAATGGGTGCATCAGAATAAGGATTTCTTGGATGTAGAGGTAATCTGCTCCATTGGTGCAGTATTCGACTTTTATTCTGGAAATATCAAAAGGCCCGGTAAATTTTGGATTGATCTTGGATTGGAATGGTTTCCCCGATTGATACAGGAGCCCCGTAGACTTTGGAAGAGAACATTTGTTTCAAGCCCCAAATTTCTAATGCATTTGCTGGTTTCAAAATTCTCAGCTTCTTCCTAGTCAGATTTAATTTCAAAGCATTCCTCAAATCTTCACTTTTTGGAGAGTTTCGATTTACTTTCGGAACCATAAAAAATTTACTTTATCCTCTTCCGGCTTCAATTCACCAAGGAATTCCTGAAGATTTCTCAAAATTATACCTAGACACAAAATATCTTGCTTGTACTTTTCCTCACCCTCCCAGTTTTATCCCTAGATTGAAGTAGATGATTGATAAATGGATCAATAAGTTTCAGAGGTATCCAAAGATTTATGCTTTACTGACCAAAGCATCTTCTTCTGATATCTTTAGAAGGATCCTAAGGGGGTCTTTTTGGAATGCAATTCTCAATTTTTTCAGTAAAGGGGTTTCCTTTATTGGTACCGTTATTATCATCCGTCTTATCGGAAAGGAAGCCTATGGCGAATTCGGCATGCTCAATAGTACCATTGCCATGTTTGGGATGTTTACTACATTCAGTATTTCCCAAACAGCCACCAAGCACATCGCCGAATATAGAGCTCAAAACAAACCTAGGGCAGGAAGGATTATCGGGCTTTCCTTTCTTTTTTCTGCGGCTCTTGGATTTGTGATTTTCTTGGTGCTCCAGGCATCAGCAGGATATCTGGCAACTACCTCACTGGAGGCACCACATCTGGAAGGCAGCCTCAGATTAATGGCTACGGGCATGCTGTTCGGTTCCTTGAATGGGGCCCAGTATGGGGTCATCAATGGGCTTGAAGCCTTCAAGGAAAATTCCTTCTTGGGAATTTTCCTGGGTATTTCTATGACATTGGTAAAAATTGGATTGACCTATAGCTACGGATTCGATGGGGCTGTTATTGGAATGACTGTGGAGCCCTTAATCACTTATTTGGCCACATTCTATCTGGTGCGTAAGCTCTTGAACCGATCCAAGCTTCAGGTCATTTTCAAGGGAGCTCTCGAAGAGTCCAAAATCCTTTTTAACTATAGCCTTCCTTCTCTTCTTACTGGCCTGTTGATATTCCCTACCAACTGGTACACCATGTCACTTTTGGCTACCAATAAGCAAGGTGGATATGATGATTTGGCTGATTTTAACGTAGCCAATCAATGGTTCAACGTGCTCATATTTATCACCTACATTTTAGTTAGTAGCTTTTTGCCGATATTCTCAGATCTCTGGGCTAGGGGAGAGATCAGAAAAGTGAATAAAATCGTAAAAAATGCCTCCTGGACCATCTTGGGCATATTTATCCCTATAAGTTTCATATTCCTCATTTTTGGAGAGGGGATTGCCAAAATTTACGGAGCTGAGTACGCCGGAGTAGGGATATTGATTTTCGTTTCGGTCTTTACATTAATCCCTCAGTCTTTGGCTATCGTACTGAATAATGTCTTGGTTGCTACAGGTAGACTTTGGACAAGCTTTTTAGTCTTTTTGGTATGGAGTATTACTTTTATTGGGTTCACCTTTCTCCTGCTTTCTTATTCTTCCATGGGCTTGGTATTGGCCCGACTGATTGCATTTATGCTCTATTTGGTTCTTACCTTTCTTATTTATAAGACCTATTACCAAAAATCCATCTTAAAATTTCAAAGAAGTTGAAAATAGCTATTCTTACTTATGCCCTGAACATTGGCGGGGTAGAGCGGGTAATTTTGAATCTTTATAAAGGCTTTGAAAATCAAGGCTACGAGCCTGTGGTATTTGAAATTATGGCTAAAGGCCAGTGGAGTGATAAATTCAGATCCATGGGTCTAAAAGTACTTCAGGTTTTACCAAGGCCTTGGGAAAGTAAAAAACAACATGCATTCAGGATTTTATCTCAAATCAAACCTTTCCCGCTGATTTTCCTCAATGATGTCCAATATGTCCATAGTATTTTGGGACTCTTACCTCCAAACACAAAGGTATTCCCTATAGTCCACGGAAATTTGGAGTCAATGCTTCACAACGCATCTTTTAATAGGGAACAATTAAATAAAATCATTTGTGTAAGTCCAGCTTTGGCTGATAGGTTAAGAAAGGAATATGGTGTTGATCCAAATATGATCAATGTTATCCCGAATTGCTTGGATACTAACATTGAAGTTCTTGACTTCTCCAAAAAAAGCGACAAGTTTATCTTTTTGGGAAGACTGAATGATTTTGAAAAAGGAGTTTTGGATTTGCCGGAAATTATAAGGTTACTTAAGCAAAGGTGGCCAAATATTCATCTTGATATTTATGGACAGGGAACCGATGAGGCTGATCTCAGAAATAAAATTATTGAATACAACCTGGAAACAAATATTTTTCTAAAGGGTCAACTATCACCGGATTTGGTTAATTCTACGCTATCTCAATACAAGTATTTACTTTTTCCTTCAAAAGGATTTGAAGGAAGCCCACTTGTCCTAAGGGAAGCAATGTTAAATGGTCTTATTCCATTTGCATACAGGTTGGAAGGGCAGACTGATAATATTATTGTGAATGGAGAAAACGGCTTTCTCGCCCAAATTTCAAATATCTCTCAAATGGTTGAGCAAATAGGGTCGGTTATTGAAAACATTGAAAATCAACAGGTAATAAGCTCTAATGCCCGTCAAACAATCCTCGAAAATTATTCCCTTGAAGCAATGATGAAAGAGTACACAGCAATCATTGAAGAGAGTCTGAAATCTCCAAATCCGACAAGGTCAAATCGACTGGAACCCGAAATCCTGGAGGAGTTCCCTTCATTACCCGTAATCCTGATAAGACCATTGAGAAAGTCCTTGAGAGTTTTGGGCCTATACCATGACAAGTAAGAGAATCTTATTTTTAACTACTGCCTTTCCCCCATTCGAATTTTCAGAAGGGATAGTCAATGCCAAGTTGGTATTGGCATTGAAAGCCCGAGGGCATGATGTACAGGTGATTTCCAGGTCGGCTACCATTGCCTATGCTCATTCCTGGTCAGAATCCTGGCTCCCAATCCAAAGTCAAACCCATTACCCAGCCCAAACTGAAGCAAGCAAGAGTAGTCTATTGCAACAGACCATTCAAGGATTGCTTAGCTATGGCTATCCGGTAGAAGGGATTCGATGGGGTCTTCAAGCTGAGAAATTGGCCTTAAATCTTCATCAGGAAAAACCCTTTGACCTGATTATGTCCCGTATGCCCTCTCTCTTTCCTCATTTGCTGGGTGAAAAGTTGGCGTCTGCTTGGGAAATCCCTCTTATTTCAAATTGGAATGACCCAACCGATGATATCCGACCACTAGGTCATCAGGTTTCCAGGTTTCAGGCTTGGTTGATGAAGCGTATTTCCCGAAAAGTATTTCAATCTGCCAATGTCAACACCTTTCCATCTCAGGAGTTGATGGAGCATTTTCTCCTCACCAATCTTAAAGGTCTTCAGAGTAGGGTGGAAATTATTCCCCATATCGGTTTCAAACCTCAGTTTGCCCTAGACCATGCCAAGGGTAAGGTGGTAAAAATTGCCCATGCCGGGAATATGCTGTCCAATATCAATTTGGACTTGCTACTTGCAGCTTTTCACAACATTGCCCAAAAAGGACATGATTTCGAGTTTCATGTTTTTGGGGTGGTTCATGATCAACTTAGAGAAAAGCTTGACCACTTGGGGTTGAAGGAGAAAATAATTATCCAAACTCCCTTGGGGTATTCCGAAATGGTCAAAAAGTTGGTTGATTATGACTACCTCCTGCTTTTGGAAGCCCAATACCCAAAGGGGATTCTTATGCTCAGCAAATTATCCGACTATGCTTCTTTAGGAAAGCCTATCATTGCCATAGCACCTAATACCGGAGTGACCGCATCTTATTTGAAAGATGAACCCGGTTTTTATTTGATGGATAATACCAATCAAGAGGAAATTGAAAGAGGGATCGAGACCCTTATCCGAAAATTTCCGGAAATTGATTCACCAAATCCAAATAACAGACTTTGGAATGCCGTCAATCCGGAAGCTATTGCAGACCGATACGAAAAATTGTTTGAGAGTCTTGACTAGCTAATTCTGCTACGATATGATCCTGGAGGATCAATGTCCAGATTTTTCCAATTTGAGGAGGGTTTATCCCTCTTTATTTTTTTCTGGTAGCCGCATCAATTACATAGTAATCTCCGTGATTATCTACATGATGAAAGCCGGTTAGATTGGGAAAAAATGAAGGAGTGGCAGACACTATTTTTTCTTCCCGATAGTTGTCCAGATTGAGCTCTATGATTTTATTGATATTGATCCCAAATCCATACTTACCTTTTACATTTCGCTGACTCGGTCTAAAATATTCCCCGTTTCTCTGATAAATCTTACCTCCATTTCTTGCACTCCGAGAATCAATGATCACCGGGTTTTGGAGATGGGGTTTTAAATCATTCATCTTAAGTGAGTCAATTTGATAGATGTAAAGATCTGAGTTGAGATCAAACCAAAATCCTTTACTGAAGAAAATCCAAGCAATTCCATCTTGGTCTCTTAGAAAGTTGACATCCGCCAATTCTTCTCCTTCGAATGCGGTGGAATAAAGTTCCCATTGATAGGGGAAGTTTTTTGCCTTATACACCTCCAATTTTTTGTTGGCGCAGGATTCCGGGATCATATAAATCTCCCCTCCATCCTCGAAAACATTCGGGTAAGACCGATGAGTACCATCATCTATAATATCGGTCACACTGCTTACTTTCCCTTTTTCCAAAATTCCTACACTGATACAGGCTTTCTTTTTGTCGTAAAAAAATCTCTCAAAGAAGAGATATTTTACACCGTCTTTTTCAAATACAAAGGGATCAGCCCAAAATTCCCCTTCAGGTTGTGGGATCTCTTTGGTCCTGAATAGGGGGGCATGGATAAAATCTCCCTTTCCTACGTACACTTTCCAAAGGTTTTCTCCTTTCGAATGAAACATCCGGTAAAACAAGGTAGAGGTAAACTCCCGGTAAAATTTCCACAAATACTTAAGTGTAGGCTTGAGCCCGGGAGAACGGTAGAGTGGGAGGCTGTAAGTCAAAGAGTCCTCTACACTGAATTTTCCGTGGTAGACTTTTCGGAGATTTTTAAGGACAAGTTGTATGGAGGAGAACTGGACAAATTGTTGATTCTTGGTAAATGACCAATTGATATTATAGAAGGCTTTTTCGATGATTTTCCCCCCATCCAATTCAGGTGTCAATTTTTGAAGAGTGACGCCAACTACTTCATGGCTTTCTACGATTTCCCAAAATCCGGCCGGTCCACCTCTATTGACATCATTGTCTCCATGGTGAAGACTCCATATCCCATACTTTGGTACCTGAAGAATAGCACCTTTGATGATATTAAACTCATGCCTCAGAATCAAATCCAGATCATAAGCATGTAGCTGTTCACACTCTTTTTCCTCAAAATAATCTACAAACCCCTTTCTCACCGGATTCATTAAGATATTCGGAGTCTTTTCAAATAGCTCTTTCACCCGGGTAGGATCCGGATCAATGGCTTTGAATAGTTTTTTCTCCAAAGATTTCTGCCATTTCCATAAAAAATTACCCGGCCATAGTTTTCTGAGCCCAGTCTTTGGATTAGAGTCTATGACAGGACCGCGACCATCAAAAATCAGCAGGGATACTTCTAAAAAATCTAAATCAAGGAGTTGATCAAACAGGGAAAGTTCCCAAGGATCCAAATTGGAAAGGGATTTTGTGAGAATCCCGATTTTAAGCTTTTTTTTCAAAGAATAGTAGGTTTGAAAAGAGAGGGGTATGGATGGAATTTAATTCATATTGATTGGCCACCTCTCAAAATCTTTAGGATTTACAGCCTTTTGTTTTTCCTCAGGTAATTTGGTTTCCTTAAATCTTGGTTCCGCCTTCATGATTTTTTTCTTCAGGAAGCGGGGAGTGACCAATTCTAAGGTGATGGCAAACAAAATTATCGCCAAAAACACAAATGGTAAAACCAAATTATCAGTGAAATCCCGGAGGATAAGAACTGACAAAATAATCACAATCTGTAAAAGCACTAAAATAGATACCACTTTGGGCTGCTTCATGCCAAATCTCATCAAGAGGTGATGCAAATGGTTTTTATCAGCTTTCATCGGATGTTGCCCTTTGGAGACCCTTTTTGTAAAAACCCGAGCCATATCAAGAGCCGGTATTAAAACCATGGCGAATGAGAAGCTGAAGTTTGGTTTGAATTTGAATTCATCACTTATCGGAAGGGCCGCGTTGATATTCATGAAAGCAACGACCATAATTGCCATGGCAAATCCTATCGGCAAAGATCCGGTGTCTCCCATGAAAATTTTTGCCGGATGCCAGTTGAATGTGAGAAAGGCTACTATGGCTCCAAGCATAGCAAAGCAAAACACAGAATAGCCCAAATACCCAACCGATGCAAACCAAAAGCCTAAAATAGAAAAAGGAAGGAAAGCGATAGTTCCCGCAAGTCCATCAATCCCGTCAATTAGGTTGTATGCATTGGTAATGGCGAAAAGAACAAAAAAGGTGACTAGAAGACTGGCTAATTCGTGGAGTTCATAGATTCCCAAGAAACCGTAAAAATTGGTGATTCTTATATCTGCGAAATAGTAAATCAAAACCAAGGCGCCCAACTGCATCATGATTTTTTGCATGGGACTTAAGGGAGATAGATCATCCCTCAGACCGATAAAAAACATCACCGAAATCGCTAGAACTACGAATCTCATGGTGCCTGGAGCCAAGTACCAACCCCATATGCCAAATGAGACCAGGCAAGCGAAGATGATGGCAACTCCCCCCATGGATGGAGTGACCTTGCTGTGAATTTTTCGGCCCCCGGGAATATCCCCGATGTTAGCCTTGTTTAGAATGATAATTAGGATAGGTAAAATCAATACCCCTAAACCTAAGGAGGAGACAAAAGCTAAAAATTGATTCATTTAAATAGTAGTAAAATTGGTTCAATAACTAAAATTTAAAACTTTTTCCAAGCATCAAAATAAACCCAAAACCAAGAGAAATGCAAAATCTCCTCTTTCGAAACTTGAATATTCCAAATTATTTTTTGGATTAAGGCCATAATTAAATCGAATCTCAAGAGTAATAAATCCATTTCGTGGATTTTTCCCCTTAAATCGTTTTGCAAATATAACTATTCAAGAGATTTGATTTCATTTCTGTAATTTTTATCGAAATTATTGTTCAAACCATCCTTCATTTCCAATTGATTTTGGAATAATTGAAATACGTAGCACGCTTACTTTTTGGATTATGAGATTTTGGTTTTGAGAATGACTAACCTCAGCATTTCCAATTTTGGCTTTCTTCTGCTCAATGATTTTTAAAATCCACTTTTTAATTACCCGGATTTTCCCCAAAAAAATTAGCCATTAAGGACTTTTACGTTAAACCATTGACGATTTTCATTAGACGTACTTTCACAATTAATTAGGCCAATTCTAATCCACTTTCCTATTTGAGGATATACCTGTAAGCTTTGAGGAAACCTTAGGTTGGTAAATCAATTAAGGCAAAAAAAACCCTTCGGAATTCCAAAGGGCTTTTCGCAAAGGCTATTGCCTGAATTAAAACTTAACACACTCAAAATTCACATAAATTTTTGGCTCGGAAAATACCCTATATAGGGTATATTTTGCCCATAATATGATGTTAGTGTGTTGAAAATATTCGTTTAAAAGCCTTGGAGAGGCTTTTTACATTTTTTAACTTAACATTTCAATTCTTTTTCCCGTACCCAAGTCTCAAATATGGGAATAGGCCCGACCTTTGCACAAAATTACTATGAAATCCTTTACTTTGTGCCCTGCAAAGGCCACCTGAACTCAAGCAAAAACAATCTACTATCCAAACAATCCAATTTATCCAAATGAAACAATCTGTATCCACCCTATCCGTAAAAAGAATCCTTTTTATGGGTATTGTACTCACTTTGGCCATGGGAGCATGTAAGAGTAAGAAGAAGGCTGTACAGCCCGCTCCTGCACCTGCACCAGTAGAGCAAGTGGTAGAACAAGCACCTCCTCCTCCTCCTGCACGATCAGCAGAGGAAATCGCTGCTGAAAAGCTGGAAAACAGCTTCAATGCCGTAGCTACTGCTGCTAGTCTTAATGCTGCTGACCAATCAATTCAGCAGACTCTTTCCATGTTTTCCAATCAGGAAACACCGGTATTGATTGTTATTCATGAAGAAAATGGCATCAAAGACTACGATGAGCCTACCACAATCAAAAAGTATCTTGAGTACCTGAAGGACACCAAGAAAAACCTAAACTACATCTCAGACATCCGTCTGGATGCAAATGGAAAGGTCTCCGAACTTGAATTGAGAAGAAAATAATCACTGCTAGAACTCTATCTAAAATGAAAAATAAACTCATCCTTTTCCTTGGCTTGTTCCTGTCTGTCTCTTTAGCAGCTTTTGCCCAGGATAATATCAGCCCTGCTCGTAAGCAGGCCATCGACTCCTTGGCTTTGGAAAAAGTAAAGGACCTTTCCAAGTACATTGCTATCATCGGAAGCAAGGAAACTCAATTCTCTGAGGCCAACCGTGTAATGGACCGTGCCGAAGAACTCTTCGCTCCAGGAGCTGAAATGGGCGTTTCCTCCATCAATACCAACGAAATCGCCTATTACAAAGTAAGAAACTACTTCGAGCGATTGATGGCCTTGAACTATGATCGGGTAAACATCACTTGGTACGATATCCAATACATCTCTGATTTGGAAAGACAGCCTGACGGACGTTATGTAGGTGTGATTACCATCTACCAGCGATTTGAAGGTACCTCTATTGAAACAGGCATGAACTACAGAGATACCACCAAGAAAGATATCACCATCTACGTGGAGAAAAAGCAAACCCAGATTGCAGGTCGTACGATCGAATTTTGGGACGTAATGCTCGGTGATGTTCGAGTGACAGAAACCTCAGCATGAGAAAAACCTTTCTGATTTTTGCGTTTTTTATCGCAATCATCTCTTCTGTCCCGGGACAGGGCCTAGGCGGTCCCGGGACAATCAAGGATGACGGCAGATTTGCAGCTTCTACCAAACAGTTGAATCAATTTTTCAGGAGATTCAATGGAGAAGAGTCGGTCGATGGAAACACCAGATTTTACCCCGGAGACTCACTCTACCAAACCCCTGCTCTCAGAAAAGGATTCTTATCCATCCTTTTTGATAATCAAACCTCAAGTATTACCCCGGAAGTCAAGCAGAAGTTCACTCAGTTTGTCCTTTCAGACGTCTATCCCCATTACCTCAATTTTCACAGAGAAGGATGGTATGCCGAAGTGGATACTGAATTTATCTTCAAAGGCAAGCGGGAGAAAGTCACACTCATCATGAAAATCCAAGCCGAAAGACTGGGTTTTGAATGGGTGATAGATCAGGTGATTTTCGAGCCTTTTAAAAATCTTTTCAACAAGCCTGTAGGAGAATCCAAAGACTTTCTTCATCCACTGAGTCATGAACTTGGATTCATGAACCTCCGCAGGGCTTTTCAGGATTCCAAATTGCCGGAGTCTTTCACTCCCAATTCCTATAAGCCGGATTATTTATCCGTATTCCTTTACGAAATGAAGCAGAATAACCTCCGGTTTGATACCGTTACTGGAGTGAAATTCCACTTCTTCCAGATAAATGGCTGGTATTTTGAAGTAAATCAATTCAACAGACCGGGCTTTAATACAGGCTGGCTGATTTCAAACTTGGTCCAATTGGGACCCGGAGATAAAGAAACTATTCTCAAATACATCTATGACCAGGATTAGAATTTTCCTGATTCTATTTTCACTCCTTACCCTCTCTTTGACCACCCAGGCTCAGACGCTAAAAGGCTATTCCAAAGATCAGGTGGAGGAATTGACTACCAAAGTAGAAGATCAAGTACGCTTTCTGGAGTTTTTGCTCAATACCTTGGGCAAATCAGAAACCAGTGCCAGGGACAAAGATGTGATCATCCGGGAAAGCTATCTGAAGATTTTCCGGGATGAAAAAGTGCAAGTAGAAGACGACCTACTTGCTGACAGGAAAGTAGTAACCAATAAGGATGTAACCGCTTACCTGAAAGACATCGAGTTCTTTTTCAATAATGTAGAATTCAAATTTAAAATCCGGGAAGTCAAACCGGGGCAAAAAGAAAATGGGGAGGTATTCTTTTTAGCCTCTATGGACAGAACCATTACTGCTACCGGAAAAGCAGGAGAAAAAATTACTAATACCAAGCCCAGATTTATTGAAGTCAATCTAAGCGACAAGTCTCAGGAGCTGAAAATCGTCAGTATCTACACTACCAAAGTCAGCAGGGATGAGGAATTGACTGCTTGGTGGAATTCCCTGGATACAGCCTGGATGGGCTATTTCACCGATCGGTTTGATGTATCTCCCCAGGATTCCATTGGGCTGGACTTGCTGTATCGTTTTGTGAGCATAGATTCTTTGGATATCTCCGGAAGGAGGGACATCCAACACCTCAAGCCTCTTTCCGAGCTAAGGGATTTGAAAGTAGTCAACATCAGCCAAACCCAAATTCAGGATCTCAGCCCGATTTCCAATGTCACCTTTCTGGAAAATCTGGATATCTCCAATACTCCTACCCAAGACATTCAGTTTATCAAATATTCTGATCGCTTGAGCGCCCTCAATATCTCCAATACCCAAGTCGACAGCATCGGAGAGCTTTTGAATCTGAAAAATCTAAAAACCCTGAAGGCAGAGGGAGCGCCCATCAGTAGCTTCGCTGTGCTGAATGAATTCAAGAATCTGGAAAACCTGTACCTGAAAAACAGCGGGTTCAACAATCCGGAAAACATTAAAAATCTCACCGAGCTGAAAATTCTCGATCTCAGCCAGAATTACATGGTCAATTATTCCTCTTTGGCCTCCCTGACTTCCTTACAGATTCTCGTACTGGCAGAAACCAATATTCAGGACCTTAATCCCTTAAAGGAATTTGGGGATTTGGAGACTTTGGATATCACCCGAACCCCGGTATCCGATATCACCCCTCTGAATGATCTCCCTGCTCTGAAGAAGGTATTGGCTGATGAAACCCAACTGAGCACTTTTGCAGCTGATGATTTTGTGAGAAAGAATCCTGAGGTTTTGCTGATTCACCATGTAAAAGATCTGGAATCCTGGTGGGCCACTCTTACTCCCGGTTGGAAGGAAGGGCTCAAACGGGCAAATCCTGCTATTAGTGGAGAAAGCCCTGGAATTGAAGTATTGACCCAGACGGTAACCGTTCAGGATCTGGATATCAGTGGGCTGGAAATCAATACCCTCAATCCTATTATTCGCTTTATCAATCTGACTGAGCTGAATTTCTCAGACAATCCAATCGAGGATATGCTTCCCCTTTCTGAAGTAAAGACTTTGAAAAAGATTCAGGGAAAAAATACAGGAGTGAGCGAACTCTCAGTATTGCAATCCAATGAGGAATTGGAGTCCATTGATCTTGAAGGCAGTCCAATCAAAAGCATAACTGCGGTGGTAGATTTACCTCAACTTCGCTACCTGAATGTGGATCAGAGTGAATTGAATCAGGAGGAAATCCCTGGATTTCTCAACAAAAGGCCGGATGTGAATGTGATTTACCGTTCGGAAGAATTGACTCAGTGGTGGAATGAGTTGGATGGAAATTGGAAAGATCTTTTCAGAAAAGAATTTTCCCTTCCTGCTGATCCTACCACAGGACAATTGCATTCCCTTACCGCCAAAGCTGAATTGAGCTTTCAGCGGGTTTCCGTCGATAATTTGATTCCACTTACCGCATTCGTCAATCTCAGGTCCTTGGTGATTTTTGATGCTCCATTAAGCAGGATCGCTCCAGTCAGTGGTATGATTTTGCTGAAAAAGCTGACCCTTTCCCAAATGCCTGTGACTGATTTTCTTCCTATCTCCAATTTGGTGGATTTGGAAGAATTGGATATCTCAAATACTGGTATCGAAGACCTTGGATCTATTGCCAATCTTAAAAATCTCAAAAAACTCAATCTTTCCGGTACCAACCTGAAGGCATTGAAAGGCTTGGAAAGCCTATACTCCTTGGAAGAGTTGGATGTAGCCAGTACCAATCTCAGGTCTCTAAAGCCTGTGGAAGGCCTCATGCTGAAAAAGCTCTCCTGCTTCAATACCCGATTGACTTCCAGAGCTGTAGATAATTTCAAAGGAGCCAATCCTAACTGCGAAGTAAGGTTCTACTGATAGTCGGTTTTCAGGAAAAAAAGTGAATTCCAGGAGAGTACCCTGCTTTTGTTTTGGAAGGATAAAGGGAAAGGGGTAAAAAGTAGTAGAAAAATCCCTTAATGATTTTCTAGAAAAAATAATGAGAAAAGTTGCTTAATCACCCTGATCAAAAGTACCAAGTAGCCCAGAGAAAAAAATACCCACTAGTGGGTATTTTTTTATTTTCAGCCACATATTTATCCACATTTTAGTACTATTCCTTGCTTTAGTTGTCTTTTATTAAGTGATTTCTCCCTAAATCATCTTTTTTTGGTTTTGGTATATTTTCAGGGTTTTCTTAGCAGAAAAGCTCAGGCTCACTTCTCTGGTTTTTGAATATATTGCCTCAAAAAACGTCCTATCAAGGCTTCTCCTCACATATCAGTCGTAATTCCGGTTTATAAGGGTCAGCAAACTCTTCCTGAATTGGTGGATCGTCTGCAAAACAGTCTTCGATCTTTGCAGCTTGACTATGAATTGATTTTGGTAGATGATGGATGTCCTGAGGATTCCTGGGCAACTATTGTGGATTTGTCTCAAACCATCCCGGAGATTAGGGGAATTAAGCTTTCCAGAAACTTTGGTCAGCACTATGCCATCACAGCCGGTCTGGACCATGCGGTAGGGGAGTGGGTAGTGGTCATGGACTGTGATCTGCAGGATAGACCGGAGGAGATTCCCAATCTTTTTCATGAGGTACAAAAAGGATTTGATGTCGTCTTGGCCAAAAGAAGCAAAAGAAAGGATGGCATTGTTTCAGCCTGGTCCTCCCGCCTGTTTTTTGGAGTATTATCCTATCTATCAGGCAGTAGCTTTGATTCCCGGGTAGGGAATTTTGGAATCTACCACCAAAAGGTGGTGAAGGCCTTTCAAAGCATGCGCGAACCAGTCCGTGTTTTCTCAGTCATGGTCAATTGGATGGGCTTTAAGACCTCGGTTTTGGAGGTGGAGCATCAGGCTAGAACTCAGGGGAAAAGCAATTATACCTTTAGAAAGAAATCCAATCTGGCCTTGGATATCATCCTGGCCTATTCCGACAAACCTATCCGTCTCATGGTCAAATTCGGTCTTGGGATTGCCTTTTTAAGTTTTGTTTTTTCCTGCATCACCCTGATTCGTTACCTCTCCGGAGCTATTACTGTTTCTGGCTATACCAGTTTGATCCTTTCCATTTCCTTTTTCTCAGGCATCCTGATGATGATGATAGGAATCGTTGGTTTGTATGTCGGGAAAATTTTCGAAGGTGTCAAAGGCCGGCCTTTGTACCTGATCGATCAGACAATCGAGAATCCGGAAAAAGACACAAGGTTTGAGACATAAGACGCAAGACATAAGATTTAAGACACAATACCACTTCGATTAACCATTAACCCTTAACCATTAACTCTTAACCCTTAACCCTTCCAACTCTCAATTAAACAGTTCCTCAATTCCACAATTCGACCTTAACCATTAACCCTTAACTCTTAACCCTTAACCCTTAACAATTAACCCTTACCCCTTCCAACTCTCAATTAGACAGTTCCTCAATTCCCTGATCCAAACTTTGCCACTTTGCAACCTTGCAACTTTAAACTCCTAAATTTTCCAATCTTTAAATTTTCCAATCTTCCAATCATTCCCAATGCCCAAACCTCTCCTCGGAGCTTCAATTTTAGTAGTAGCCATCATTTTGGCAGGGGTACACCGTGGCTTTGACGTATCCGATGAGGGCTTGTATGTATTGCTGGCACATCCCTTTCAGGAAAATCAGGGAGGAATATTCAATTATGATTTCTTTTTTAGGCTTTTCTACCAGTACACAGGCGTCCACTTTGGCATCGTAGGATTACGGGTACTTCGTCTGCTGATTTATGGATTGGGAGCTTTTGCCCTTGCCGTTTTCTATAAAAATGTAAAATCAGAAACTCAGCTTTCCCCAACCATCTTCCTGATTTCCTTATTGGGTCTTTTTGCGGGTTATGGTTTTCTTCCGGCTAGCTTGTCCTACAATCATCTCTCCGTGGTAATCGCTGCCTGCTGGCTTGCTTTGATCTCTTTTCAGGATGACAGATGGATTAGAAGGCTTGGGATAGGCTTTATGATTGCCTTTTTGGTTTATGTGAAAGTGACAGTGGCAATTCTTTTGGCAGGAATGACTTTGCTGTTTTTGTTTTTGGAGAAAAAGCTGAATTGGGTTTCACTTCTGAGCCTGCTCCTACCATTTATTTCCCTGGAATTGATTTTTTACTGGGATTTGGGTGAAAATGTCCTCCTTCGACTCATTGAGGGCTTGTCTGTCCAAACTGCCCGAGCCGATTACCAATGGTGGACCTTAATCAAGCATACCGGGGTAGGGGTATTTTGGTGCTTGCTGGTTTTTGGGTGTTCGTTTATCGTCTTTAGATGGATCAAAAAAACAATTATCCAGGCTTTGCTTATTCTTCCTCCATTTCTTTTCGTCTTTTCAATCACTCGAATTACGGATGAATGGAACCATATTTTCCTTCTTTTAGGAGCAGGTGTTTGGGCTTGGTTTTTCAGCAAATACCATTTCTTCCAACTCTACGAAAGAGATAAAATCTGGATTATACTCCTTCTGCTTTTGCCTTTTGTCCTGCATTTTGGCAGCAATGTTTATTGGATGAGAATAGGGATCCATTATTTGGTATTTTGGGTTCTAGCGTGGTTGATTCTTGCAGAGAAATCACTCCAATGGGTAAGTATAGGTATCTCTTTTTCAGCTTTGCTATTGGTATTCAATGGACTTTGGTGGCATCCCTTTGAGCAAAAGGAGCTTTGGGAAAATACAGAATCATGGGAATACCTTACCGGAAAAACCATTCTCCTGACTCCATATCAGCTTTCCGCCTTGGAAAAGCTGCAAACTCAAGTAAGAGGGGAGAAGGAGGTTCTTGCTGCCTATAGGATTTCCGGTATTCCCTTTCTCCTTGGAAAAACCCTTCCCAAAAGCCCAGGATTTTGGGATCAGGATCAATTGGAGGGCTTTTTTCCCGAAGGGTATGAAGGAATCCTTATTTTTAATCCGGTAGACTCTCTTCCTGAATCCTTCAATCAGGACTTGGTCCGGATTATGTCCTTCGAATGATAAGTATCCTCCGTAAATCAGACCTTTCCACTGTGTGGGCAGGGGGAATCTTCCTCGGCTTGGGGATTATTTGGTTTTTCCCATGGCGCTTTCAAACCAACGACGACGTGATGATGATGTGGCTGGTTTCTGGTGCCTATACCGGAGAACCAGAACCCTATGCGGTCTTTATCCATCCCTGGTTGAGTTGGACTTTTTCCAAGCTGTACTCCGGGTCTCCGGAGTTCAATTGGTATGGTCTGACTTGGTACGGAGTGAATTTCCTTTCGGCCTTTCTGTTGTTAAAGAAAATCTGGACTACCACTTTTCCAGCCATTCAAAAGCACTTATTGAGCCTTTTTACTGGACTGATTTCTGTCCACTTTGCCTTTTTTCCGCAATTCACGCTGATCGCCGGTTTTGCCGCTTTGGCGGGCTTAATGCAGGTTTTTGGCAGTACTTCAAGGAGGAAGCTGGCTCTTGCTTATCTGGCTTTCTTTTTGGGTTTCTCAATTCGCTGGGAATCTGCTGTACTGATCAGCTTGGGTTGGATTTGGACAGCATTTATCTTTCCTCAGGTTAGGGGTGCCTCTCCTCTGCCCAAAATGCTAGGCTTGGTCTTTCTTTTATTTTTCCTATGGCTTGGAAAATGGGGTTACGAAAAGACCTTCGTCCCCGAAGGATATCTCAACTTCAATTCTGCCCGTGCCAAAGTCTTGGATCACCCGGTTTTTGTACAAGAATCCCAAGAAGAAAAGATTCCAGAATCATCTGATTGGTTTTATGTCAGTCGCTGGATGTTTGAGGATTTGCCTTTGGGCAGTGAGGAGTTTCTTGCCAAAAAACAGGAACTGGATCAGAACCTTTTCCAATGGAAAGCTCTGGGAGAGGGACTTACCCGGCTTGTTCGGATTCAGCGCACGGAGTTGTTTAAATCCATGCTGATCGGTTTTCTACTCTTGGCCTATTTTGCTATTGGAGCCAGGATGAGGAAAAAAACCCTCTTTTTGGGCATTTGGATAGGGTTTTACCTGATATTTAATCATTTCAACCTGCTTTTGGGACGGGTCAATCTGCTGTTTTTTCTGGTTCTTCTTTTTTCTATTTTTCAGTTTCCAGCTCCTAATCTCCCCCGAAAACTTACTGCCGGTCTGATCATGCTCCTTGTCCTTTTCTTGGGTATCCACGGATCCAATTTCTACAATGAATCCCAGGGCAGGTTGGCTTTTCAAAGGGAGTTTGATCGATTGCTTGCGGAGAAAAATCCCGAATCCCCCCTTTTTCTGGAGGGGGTGATGGAATACCTCTTCACAGAGGAATTCAATTCAAATCATCCGGTTCCCTTTCTCAGCTATGGATGGATTTCCCGAAGTCCTATGCAGGAAAAAGCCTATTCATTGAGAGGATTTTCGAGTCAAAACCAAATGGAAGAGTTTTACCTCTTCGCATTTCAATTTCCCGAACCCTTGGTTTTTCCTGATTACATGAATCGGATTTCCCCCGGATTTCGGCTCCAATCTGAGCAAAAAGGCCCAAGTTTAGTCAGGCTTCATTATTGGAAACCCAAGCCCGATTCTGATTTGCCATGAAGAGCTTCCCAAAGTCTATCCTGTTTTGGATTTCGGCCCTACTGATCACTTTGGGGTATTCTTGGATAACTTATGAAATGCTGACTGGAAATATCTTTTCGGACTTTCTAGCGCATATCGACATTTGGAAATTCTATCAGGAGCACGGAAAAATTCCCTTTCCTCCGCTCTACTACCTTACTTTTTTTGGAATCAGTACTATAATTCCGGGTTACCAAAGTCTGAAAATCGCCCTTCTTCTTCTGATGGGCTTAAGTTGGTTGGGTAAATTTGTCCTCACTTATCATTTCCTGGAAAATGAAATCCGAGAGAACCCATGGCTCTTTTGGGTCCCCTTGGGTTTGCTGTTGATGTTTCCGCTTGTCCTGATGGGATGGGAAGGAGAATATTGGTTTTTGGGAAAAATGACACCCAACCTATGGCATAATGGAAGTACCATTTTCGTTTTTCCTTTTTGTATGCTTCTTTTTTTGGAGGTAGGAAGATGGGGTAGAGGCAGCCAACCTAATTTTCTCCTTCTGATTATTTGGACCCTTCTGATCCTATTGATCAAGCCCAGCTACCTATTTGGATTGATTCCCGGTTTGATAGCCATGGTCTTTATATCAAAGGCTTCCCAAAAATCACTATTTGCTATGGGGATTTACTCGGTATTTGTCTTGGTCTTTTTGTTTGCGAGCAGGTGGGTGATTTTTTCGGAAACGGCCGAAGACAGTCTGTTTTACAATTTCAATGCCCGAGGAGATGTGATTATAGACCCTTTCGGAGTTTGGCTAAAACTCTCCGAAAACCCGGTTTGGGACTTTTTGGGTAGTTTCCCACTATTGATTTCTTCCCTGATTTTCTTTGGAAAGAGCCTTTGGAGAGATTCCGATTTCCGCTTGGCCCTGATGACCTTTTGCTTTGGGCTGTTGGTTTTTTTATTGTTTGCCGAAAGTGGTCCCGGCTATCTCGATGGCAATTTCTACTGGCAAATTCCGATTTCTCTATTTCTCCTACACTTGGTTATAGTTAGGATTCTTCTTGGTAGCTTTTTCCAAGCAAAGCAAATGAACCCAACTGTTTTGTCAAAAATCAAGATTTTGGGTTCTCTATTTTTTCTTCATGTACTTTCAGGTCTGGCTTACCTACTTCGGATGCTTGAAACAGGTACCACTCTTTAGTCTTTCCCGCTTTTTTGCTTTCGTAATCCCAAAGTCAAAAAACAAAAACGTAGAACTTGCTATCCCATACTCCCCAAAAGCAAAAAACATTTGCCAAAAACCCGAAAACCCTTTACTTTAACCGAGTAAAATTTTTACTCATTTCTGCTAAGCTCTATCCTGGGACTTAAAGGGCGAAGCTGTATAAAAAGTTAAAGGTTAATAGTTAAAAGTTGACCAAGCTAAGATTCCTGTCAAAAGCAGTTAAGAATTAACCCTTAACAATTAACCCTCAACCTCCACCGTCCTCAGTTCCTCAGTTCGTCAATTCATCAGTTAAACAATTCGACAATTAACCCTTAACAATTAACCCTTAACCTCTTCAGTCCTCAGTTCCACAAAACGCTGAACTCTGAACCTCGAACCCCGAACACCTAACCACTCCTGGTGAGCTTACCTTCACTGAGCTTAGTCGAAGCCCCAAAACCCCAAAACGTTCTACGTTCAAGGTTCAACGTTAATTGACGTTACATGCCTGCCAATGGCAGCAACTCTCTAACCCTTAACCTCTTCCTTCTTCATTTCGTCAATTCATCAGTTCGACAAAACGCCGAACTCTGAACCTCGAACCCTTAACCCTTAACAATTAACCCTTAACCTCTTCAGTCCTCAGTTCCACAAAACGCTGAACTCTGAACCTCGAACCTCGAACACTTAACCCTCAACCCTCAACCTAGTCCAAACTACCTGAAAAAATTTCATTCGACATTAGTAAAAAATCTTTCTCTCATCCTCTGCGTCTCAGGAGTGTTCTTATTTTTCTCCTCCTCCTTGGTTTCTGTTTATTGGTGGGATGATTTTTGGAAATTCAATGAAATAGAGGATAAGGGTATCTGGGGAACTGTACGATTTTTTTATCTCAAATGGGATGGCCGAGCATTATCTCCGATTTTTACTTTTAGAAACTTAATCCTTTGGACAATACCCTATCAAAAGGCATATTTAGCCTCTATTATAGCTCTAGGGGCATTAGCGGCAACAGCTTGTGCCATGGTAAGTTTGCTGGGAGGGTATTCCTCAGAGTTTAATAAAACCGAGAAGTTTTTAATAACCTGCCTCCTTCTTTTTGGCTTATGGATGGGCTTTGTATATCATATAAGTACCAGTATTTATTGGGCTACGGGATCCTTCTATACTTATGCCAATTTGGTTTGTATTCTATCTCTTTATTTCTTGATCAAAAGGCCAAATTCACTCGCTTTAAACTCCATTCTTTTACTGGTACTAGGTCTTTCCGGAGTGAACTTGGCTCTGATAGGTATTTCGTTTCTGTTGATCAACCTAAAGCTTGGCATCAGTAAGATTTCATGGAGAAATTTTTGGATCTATTTGCTTGTTTCTTCTGTAGCACTTGGGGTCGTAATCATTGCACCGGGAAATTTCGAAAGAGCACAAGGTGAGTTTGATTTTAGTCCATATTCCATCCTTTCTAATTACCTGTCTATTTGGGTGGTTTTCAATTCTCTATCCAGGTGGATAATTCTTCTACCCTTGGTTTTTGCATTTCTTGTAAAACCCACTACAGCCAATCCGATTAAATATGCTATCCTGTTTTTTGGCTTATCTCTCATTTATATTCTCCCTTTCTCTGCTCTGGAAAACGCTGCAAGTGCCAGAACTTCAATGACTTTTCAAACTATGCATTGGCTGGGAATTTACTTTTTATCATCTTATCTGATTGACCATTTCGATATTAGGCTATCCAAAGAGGCATGCCTCTTTTTAGCCTTAGTGATATTCGGGTATTTTAATTATGTAATTAGCAGGCAAATCATTCTTGGTATGGATATCAAAAAGCAATTGCTTGCACGATATGAATTTCTGGAATCCAAAAGAGGCTCTTCTGAACTGATTACTCTGAAACCAGTAGAATTTGATTTGAGTACTTATATCAATAGAATGTATGAACTGACGGAAGACCCTGAATTTCATGCAAATCTTTCCACTGCCAAGTATTTTGGCGTCAGCAAAATCGTAGTTCCTTAAATAGATCTGGATTCATCTAAAAAAATTCAAGCAAGAAACATTCAATATTCATCATTAAGCCCTATCAGTTTCCAGCCAACCTCAGCAACCCTTTAACCCTTAACCCTTAACCCTTAACCCTTAACCTCTTCCTTCCTCAGTTCGTCAATTCATCAGTTCGACAAAACGCCGAACTCTGAACCTCGAACCCTTAACCCTTAACCTCTTCCTTTCTCAGTTCGTCAATTCATCAGTTAAACAATTCGACGATTAACCCTTAACAATTAACCCTTAACCTCTTCCTTCCTCAGTTCATCAATTCATCAGTTAAACAATTCGACGATTAACCCTTAACCACTCGTGGTGAGCTTGCCTACACTGAGCGTATTCGAAGTCCCAAAACGTTTTACGTTCAATGTTCAATGTTCAATGTTCAAGGTTCAACGTTAATTGACGTTACATGCCTGCCAATGGCAGCAACCCTTTAACCCTTAACCCTTAACCCTTAACCCTTAACAATTAACCCTTAACCCTTAACCCTTAACCCCTCCCCCTTCCCTCCCTTTGCTGGACTCCCTAGTCACATCCAAAACCCGAATCAAGCTTCTTCTGAAGTTCTTTTCTCATGCCAACTCAGGATACCTTCGCTCTTTGGCCAAGGAATTCGATGAATCCACCAATTCGGTACGGGTGGAACTCAACCGTCTGGCAGATGCCGGTCTTTTGCTGGCTGAGGAGGAGGGAAAAACCAAAATGTACAAGGCCAACGAAGGGCACCCTTTCTTTCATGAAATCAAGAATATGGTCTCCAAATTCTTGGGACTGGATGACCTGATGGAAAGGATTGTCAAGAGAATGGGAGAGGTGGAAAAGGCCTACATTGTCGGGGATTACGCCCAAGGCATTGATTCAGGTACAGTCCAAATGATTCTGGTAGGCAAAGATCTGGATACCGAATACCTGGATTTTATTCGGAACAAAACCTACGAAAAAGTGAACAGAAAAGTAGAGGTAGAAATTCTGGAAGAGGATCCGGGAGATATTTTGGGAATCCTGATTTATGGGAAATAAAGAGGTTCAGAGTTCGAGGTTCGAGGTTCAATGTTCGAGGTTCAAAGTTCAAGGTTCTACGTTCAACGTTCATCAACGTCACATCCCTGCCAAGGCAGCAACGTCTTAACCCTTAACCCTTAACCCTTAACCATTAACCCTCCTCCGTCCCCGGTTCAACAATTAAACGATTCGACAATTCGACAATTAACCCATTAACGATCAACTTTTCTTCTCCTCAACTCTTGTTAATTCCAAAGCACCGAGTAAATTTATTACTCAGTCGTCATTGCGAGGAGGTCAGTATGACCGACGAAGCAATCTTAAACAAAGGACCGTCATCGTGATCCCGAGAATCGGGAGAAATAATATCAAAAGGTGGACCGTCAATGCGAGTGAAGCGAAGCAATCTTATCAAAGAGACTGCTTCGGCTTCTAAAGTAAGCGTAAGTCTTTGAAAAAGAAGTATTGCCTCGCAGTGACGTAAGCCGGTAGCTTCCCAAATGGGAGCGAAAGGGCGAAGCTGTGTAAAAAGTTCAACGTTCAAAGTTCAACGTTAATCAACATCACTTCCCTGTCATAGGCAGAAACGTTTCAACGCTGAACCCAAAACCCAAAACGTTCAACGTTCAAAGTTCAACGTTAATCAACGTCACGCCCCTGCCATAGGCAGTAACACTCCAACGCTGAACCCAAAACCCAAAACGTTCAACGTTCAAAGTTCAACGTTAATCAACGATACATCCCTTCCAAAGGCAGCAACGCTCCTATGCTGAACCCAAAACGTCCAGCCTAAAACACTTCATATGAAAGTTCAACGTTTTGAAGATTTGGAAATTTGGAAAGAAGCGAGAGAATTAGCCTTGCTAATTAAGGAGTTAACTCGGAAAAGTGAATTTTCAAAAGACTACAAATTCGTATCTCAAATCACAAGCTCCTCCGGATCTACTATGGACAACATTGCTGAGGGATTTGACAGAGATGGAAATAAGGAGTTTTTTCAGTTTCTATCTATTGCAAAGGGATCAAATTCAGAGACAAGATCACAAGCCTATAGAGCATTTGATTATAGGTATATTGATGAAGCTGAATTAAATAAAATCCTAATTCAAACAGAAAAGCTTAAAGCAAAAATCAATTCGCTGATGCTCTACCTGAAAAATTCAGATCGTAAAGGAAACAAATACACTTGAATGTTCAACGTTCAAAGTTCAACGTTAATCAACATCACTTCCCTGTCATAGGCAGAAACGTTTCAACGCTGAACCCAAAACCCAAAACGTTCAACGTTCAATGTTCATCGTTAATCAACCTCACTTCCCTGCCATAGGCAGAAACGTTTCAACGCTGAACCCAAAACCTTGAACACAGAACATTACAAAGTAATCGTACCCTCCTCCGGCTGGAAGATGGTGGACTTCAAGGAGCTTTGGAGATACAAGGATTTGCTTTATTTCCTGACTCTCCGGGGTATAAAAGCCCGCTATGCGCAGTCCATTCTCGGGGTGTCTTGGGCGATTATCCAGCCCCTGTTCACTACAGTGGTCTTTACTTTGGTTTTCGGAGGCTTGGCCAAGGTGGACTCTGATGGGATGCCTTATATCCTCTTTTCCTACCTGGCTCTTTGGCCCTGGAACTACTTCTCGGGCACTCTGACTGAATCGGCGAATTCTCTCATTCAGAATGCCAATATGATCACCAAGGTCTATTTTCCAAGAATGGTTTTGCCCCTATCGGCCATCCTGTCTAAGATGCTGGACTTTACCATCGCCTTTGTGGTGGTGGTGATTATGCTGATCTACTTCAAGCAGCTTCCCGGTTGGGGAGTACTCTTTACCCCGCTTTTGATTCTCCAACTCCTGATGTGCAGCCTGGGAATAGGGATGTTTCTCTCTGCCTTGGCAGTGAAATACAGGGATGTAAAGCATGCCCTGACTTTCCTGGTCCAGCTCCTGCTCTATGCCGCTCCGGTGGTGTACAGCACTTCCGCAGTACCTGCCGAATATCAAAAATTCTACATCCTCAACCCGATGGTCGGGGTCATCGAAGGCTTCCGCGCCGCCTTCCTCAATCGCCCCATGCCCTGGGAATGGATCTGGCCCGGAAGTATCGTAGCAGTGGTCGTGTTTGTTTTTGGGATGTTTTACTTTCGAAGAATGGAAAGAATATTCGCTGATGTCGCATAGCCAGCCCATTCTGAGATCCCGATTAGATATTAAATTACAAGGCAATCGGGACGAAGAATGGAAAGGATCTTTGCCGATGTCGCTTAATTAGCCCATGAGGCGGTCCCGATTAACCTTTGACTTTAAAATCAATCGGGATAGAAAGATGGAGCGTACGTTCGCTGATGTAGCCTAGACGTTCAAGGTTCATCGTTCTACGTTCAAAGTTCAACGTTGATCAACGTCACGTCCATGCCAACGGCATAACGCTCCAACGTAAAACCCAAAACCCAAATCGTTCAAAGTTCCACGTTCAACGTTAATTAACGTTACGTTCCTGCCGAAGGCAGAACCACTTCAACGTAGAACCCAAAACGTAGAACGTCCAACATCACATCCCTGCCAACGGCAGCAACAATTAACTGACAATATAGAACCTCCAAAACCTTCAATCTTATTACTCAGTTTTGAATTTTTTTAGCTTATGACCATAAAAATCTTTTTAGATTCAAATGTTTTTATGGTTATACCCCTAAATAATGATTAAGAGAAACCTCTATATCGATAAACTCAAAAAGTTTATCGGAAAACCTCAGATCAAAATTATTACCGGTATCCGAAAATCCGGGAAATCTACCGTCTTGAGGCTATTGATGAATGAATTGACTCAAATAGGGGTGAAGGAACATCAGATTATCTACCTGAATTTTGAAAGTTTTGCCAATGCTCATCTTACCCAAGCCCATACGCTTTATGAGGAGATAAAACGGAAAATAATCGGAACTGAAAAGCACTACCTTTTATTTGATGAATGCTAAAAAGTGAAAAATTGGGTTAATGCAAACCAGTATTTATCTATTTAGATTTACCTTTACTAAGTGAGTAAAAAAAAGAAAAATATTGATAATCAAGTGAACGAGCCTGAATTGGAATCTTATAGACTAATCAATGGATTAGGTTTAATCAATTCAGCTTTACCGAAAATCAGGACTTTTTGCCAAAAATATTATGTAGATACTTTAGTCTTGTTTGGTTCAGCACTAAAAGGTCCATTTACCAGCGAATCAGATATTGATTTTTTAGTAAAATTCAGGTCTATACCTTTAGAAGACTATTTTGAAAATTATATCAATTTTAAAATAGAATTAGAAAAGCTCTTAGGAAGAAAAGTCGACCTTTTAGAAAAGCAGACACTTCAAAATCCTTACCTGGTTCAATCTATAGATGAAAATCATCTGAAGATCTATGGAATGTAAGACAGCTAAATGGCTAATAGATATACTAGAAGCTATTCAGGAGATAGATGATTTTGTCCAAAAGAATCAAATTCGTTCGTTCCCTAACTACCAGCAAAATAAAATGCTGAAAAGAGCTGTCGAAAGAAACCTGGAGATTATTGGTGAGGCGGTCAATAGGATCAAACAAAATGATGAACAAACCTTATTAAAAATTGAACACGCAAGGTCAATCATAGCACTTAGAAACCATGTGATTCATGCCTACGATAGTATCTCTGACGAGAATATTTGGTCAATTTTGATTAAGCATCTACCCAAGCTTAGGGAGGAAGTAAAAAATCTTCTTGAAAATAGGTCAAAGTGAAATCGCTATTTTTGGTTCAACCTGCCAAACAGAACCTCACTTGCCTGGCCAAGGCAAAAACGTTTAAATGTAGAATGCACAACGCTGAACCACCTGTAGTGAGCCTGTCGAACTAAAAACCCAAAACGTAGCACGTTCAACGTTCAACGTTCAACGTTCAACGTTATTTAACGTTACGTCCCTGCCAAAGGCACAACGCTCCAACGTAGAACCCAAAACGTAGCACGTTCAACGTTCAAAGTTCATCGTTCAACGTTCATTAACGTTACGTTCCTGCCAAAGGCACAACGCTCCAACGTTGAACCCAAAACGTAGAACGTTCAACGTCCCGTTCCCGCCAAAGGCACAACGCTCCGATGGCACAACGCTACAACCTAGAACCCAAAACGTAGAACATTACATATTAAATACTAAACCCAAACTATCAATCAGCTCGTTTATAGTTTGGATAGGCTTAAGTAGATATACATCATGAATCAGAAAACAAAAAAAATTGAGATTCAAAGCTTTCAAACTAGGATGAAGGCTGAAATGCCACGTATAAAAAAGGAAATTGAAACATACGAAAAGGCGCTTAGAAAAGGTGTGCTGAAAAATCAACCTAATACTTCACCTCAATTCAATCTTGGCTAATCCACGACTTTGGGTAGTAGCTGGATGCAATGGGGCTGGCAAGTCTTCATTTTCTAAGTCACTTTTTGATTATCAATTGATTCCCTTCGATTACGATAAATACTTTCTTGATTATTATCATAATCTTTAGCTGTCTGATATTCAGGATCGAATGGCTCATAATCTAGCCTTCGAGGAGTTGAAAAGACAAATAGAAATAGCCGTAAACGATCGTAAGGATTTCGCTTATGAAACAAATTTTAATTCCACTCCACTTTTCTGGCCAGAGAAATTCAAAAAAGTAGGCTATAAGATTCACCTTATCTATTTTGTGTTAGATTCATTGGAAGAAGCCAAAAGAAGAGTTGCTATTCGAGTAGCCAATGGAGGACATTTCGTCCCGTCTTCTGAAATAGAAAAAAGATATTTTGAAGGCTTTTCTAACCTCAATATGTATTTTGCCTACTTCGATTCGGTTGACGTATTTGATTGCTCTACCTATAAAAAAGAGCCTCAGTTTTGTTTTTCTATTTCACATGGGAAGCTCTTATATAAAAAGCAATTTCCAAAATTCCTTGAATCATTGATTCCTGATGTTGCAAGACTCGTTGCTTAGTGGAGTTTATGTTTTGATTAACAAAATCCGTTCAACGTTCCACGTTAATCAACTTCACATCTCTGACCAAGGCTGTATCTATTCAACGCTGAACCCAAAACCAAGAACGTTCAATTTTGTCAGGCTGAGCACCTGAGGGACGAGAGTCCCGAAGTCGAAGTCTCAAAACGTAGAACGTCCAACGTTCAAAGTTCATCGTTCAACGTTCATTAACGTTACGTTCCTGCCGAAGGCAGAACCACTTCAACGTAGAACCCAAAACGTAGAACGTCCAACGTCACATCCATGCCAACGGCAGCAACGAATTAACCCTTAACAATTAACCTTTAACCCTTAACCTCTACCTTCTTCAGTTCGTCAATTCATCAGTTCGACAAAACGCCGAACTCTGAACCCCGAACTCCGAACCCTTAACCCTTAACTCGCAGCTTTCTCAGTTCGTCAGTTAAACAGTTCGATAATTCATCAATTCAACAATTCATCAGTTCCTCAATTCGACAAGGAACCCCGAACCCCGAACTTCGAACCCTTAACCCTTAACCCTTAACCTCATCTTTCTCAATTCACCTGTTGGGAAAATAGGCCGGTCAATTCAAGCTTGAACCCTCAATTTTTTTTAAATTCATTAATAAGATAGCTAATGAAAGAAAACGCAGTGTTCGATCAAGTTTCAGAACCCCTTAGTTCGTATTACTCAACGAATGAAGGGTTTAAATTACTCTTGGAAAAAAGAACCGAACTGCTTGATTTATGCCATAAGCATCAGATCGAAAAGCTTTATGTCTTTGGTTCTGCTTTGGGCAATACGTTTTCTGAAAACAGTGATTTTGATTTTTTAATCAGATTCAAAAATATTCCATTCGATCAATATACCGACCACTATTTTGAGCTTCATGAAGATCTAGAGCGTTTATTGGGCAGAAAGATCGACTTATTGACAGAAAATTCTTTGGGAAATAAATTCTTCAAGGAAAAAATTCTCTCTTCAAGGCTTCTACTTTATGCAGCTTGAATTAAAGAAATTACTCCTTGATATAACGACATCCATAGAGTCGATAGATACCTACTTAGGAAAAAAAAGAGACTTCCTTACATTTCAAAAAAAGAAAATGCTTCGAAGGGCTGTAGAAAGAGAATTGGAGATTATTGGAGAAGCTACTAATCGAATTCTGAAAATAGATCCTGATTTTACCATTTCGGAGGCAAGAAGAATTGTGAATTTACGGAATTGGGTCATCCATGCTTACGATTCAGTAGATCCGATAATTATTTGGGGAATTCTAAACAAAGACTTGCCCATCCTAAAAGAACAGGCCAAAAAGCTCCTTGAGGAATAATGAAATTGATCAGAAATTCAATCTTAATCCCAAAACGTTCAACGTTCAACGTTCAACGTTAATCAACGTCACGTCCATGCCAACGGCAGAAACGAATTAACCCTTAACAATTAACCCTTAACTCGTAGCTTTCTCAGTTCGTCAGTTAAACAGTTCGACAATTCATCAATTCAACAGTTCATCAGTTCGTCAATTCGACAATGAACCCCGAACTCTGAACCCCGAACTTCGAACCCTTAACCACTCGTGGTAAGCTTGTCGAACCATTAACCCTTAACAATTAACCTTTAACCCTTAACCCTTAACCTCTACCTTCTTCAGTTCTTCAATTCATCAGTTCGACAAAACGCCGAACCCTGAACTTCGAACTCTGAACCCCGAACTTCGAACCCTTAACCCTTAACTTCCAACTTCCTCAATTAACCAACATCCTTGAAACGCATCCTCGTCACCGGCGGAGCCGGATTTTTAGGCTCTCATCTTTGTCAAAGACTCCTCCAAGAGGGACATGAAGTCCTCTGTGTGGACAATTTTTTTACCGGAAGAAGGCAAAATATCCACTCCATGCTCGATCATCCCAACTTCGAGATGCTCAGGCATGACATCACCTTTCCGCTCTTTGTGGAGGTGGATGAGATCTACAACTTGGCCTGTCCTGCCAGCCCGGTGCATTATCAGTTTGACCCGGTGCAGACGACCAAGACCTCCGTCATGGGCGCTATCAATATGCTGGGATTAGCCAAGCGACTGAAGATAAAGATCCTGCAAGCCAGCACTTCAGAGGTCTATGGAGACCCTAGTGTCCATCCCCAACCCGAATCCTACTGGGGCAATGTAAATCCCATCGGGCCTAGGGCCTGCTATGATGAGGGCAAGCGCTGTGCGGAGACGCTATTCTTCGACTACCATAGACAGCATGGGGTAGAGATTAAGGTTATTCGAATCTTCAATACCTACGGACCCAATATGCAGCCCAACGATGGGCGGGTGATCAGCAACTTTATCCTGCAGGCCTTGCGAAATGAACCCATTACCATATATGGGGATGGAAGCCAAACCCGCAGCTTCTGCTATGTATCCGACTTGATCGAGGGGATGTATGGGCTGATGCAAACCTCAAAGGAAATCACCGGGCCGATCAATGTGGGCAATCCCACAGAGACCACCATGCTTGAACTTGCCCAACTTATCTTGGACCTCACCGGCAGCAAAAGCCAACTGGTCTTCAAAAACCTCCCCCAGGACGATCCCAAACAGCGCAATCCCGATATCCGTCAAGCAGCCGAACTCCTCAACTGGAATGCTCAAGTGGATCTAAAAGCCGGACTGGAGAAGACAATAGCGTATTTTGAGAAGGTGATGGATCAAGGCTGATTTGAGGTAAACAGATTAGGGCCAAAAGTTCAACGTTCAAGGTTCTGCGTTGATTGACCTAACGTCCCTGCCGAAGGTAAAACGCATTAACCAATAACCATTAACCCTTAATCTCCACCTTCCTCAATTCGACAATTCATCAGTTCGACAATTAACTCAAAACATTTAACCTCCAAAACTTGATCCCCGTCACCAAACCTTTTCTTCCCCCCAAAACTGAATACCAACGATATATCGATGGGATTTGGGAGAGAAATTGGCTGACCAACAATGGTCCTTTGGTCAATGAGCTTGAACTTCAACTGAAGGAATATCTCGGAGTTAATCATCTTTTGTTTGTAGTAAATGGGACCATTGCTCTTCAGATGGCAATTAAAGCCTTGGATCTCAAAGGTGAAATTATTACCACGCCTTTTTCCTATGTAGCCACTACTTCCAGTATTGTCTGGGAGGGCTGCAAACCGGTATTTGTAGATATCTTGGAGGATAAGTTTACACTGGACCCCTCAAAAATTGAAGCTGCGATTACTCCAAATACCTCGGCAATTCTTGCCACCCACGTATATGGTATTCCCTGCGAGGTGGAGGAAATCCAACGCATCGCTGATAAGTATAAACTCAAAGTAATCTACGACGGGGCCCATGCTTTCGGGGTGAAAGTAAAAGGAAAGTCTCTCTTTGAATATGGAGATATCTCGACCTGCAGCTTTCATGCAACCAAGCTTTTCCATTCCATAGAAGGGGGGGGAGTGTTTACCAAAGACCCCGAGCTTCTCAAGCGCTTGGCATATCTCCGCAATTTCGGACATGATGGTTTTGAGAAATTCAATGGGATAGGAATCAATGGGAAAAATTCCGAATTCCATGCGGCTATGGGACTCTCTGTCTTACCTTATTTGAAGGAGATAATTCAAAAAAGAACAGAGCAATTCGAGTATTACAGGCAAATGTTGAAAGGTCTAAAAGTAAGTTTTCCAAATACACTTGGAATAGAAAATTACAATTACAGCTATTTCCCTATTCTTTTTCAGGCAGAAGCTCAATTACTCAAAAGCATGGAGATCTTAGAAAATCATGGCGTTGGGTCTAGGCGATATTTTTATCCAGGATTGAATAATCTTGATTATACTTCTGGAGATTGCCTTGTTTCAGATCTAGTCTCTTCAAGAATTCTCTGTCTTCCTCTCTATCATTCTCTATCAAAAGAAGAACAGAAGATGATTGCAAGGTTGTTACTCAGGGTTCAAAATAATTCGATTATATGATAGTGGCGGGTGCAGGAGGCCATGCAATGGAACTATTGGATATTTTGATTTCAGGAGGGAAAACCGAAAACCTAGTCTTCTTCGATGAGATCAATATTAGGGAGGTCTTTCAGGATCGCTTCCCGATTATCCATTCTGCAGAAGAAGTAAAAGCCCATTTCCAAAAGGATCCCTTCTTTATCCTAGGGACAGGGAACCCCCAACTTCGTCATCAGTTTTATCTGCGATTTACCGGATTAGGCGGGAGATTGATTTCTGTGCAGGGTAAAGGGGTCGCTTTTAGCAATTTCTCTTCAGGTGCAGAGGAAGCGGATATTTTCAATCTCTGTTTTATCGGAGCAAATACCCAAATCGGAAAGGGCTGCCTCATCAATACCGGAGCCCAAATCCATCATGAAGTAAAAATAGGAGACTTCACCGAAGTAAATCCAGGGGCTGTGTTACTTGGGAAAGTAGAGGTCGGTAAGTTCTGTTCCATCGGAGCGAATGCGACCATACTACCAAAAGTGAAAATCGGAAATAAGGTTACCGTAGGGGCAGGGTCCGTTGTGACTCAGGATGTGGAAGATGAGGTAACAGTTGTAGGCGTACCAGGGGTAAGAATAAAGTGAAATTAAGAGTAGACTTTGTTGATTTTTACAAAGAGTTAAATAAGGAAAATAATTTCTTTATTAATATACTCAGAGAGGTTTGTGATGTTGAAGTTTCAAATAATCCAGATTTGATTTTTTATAGTAATTACGGAGTGGATAATTTAAAATATAGTTGCTATAAAATATTTTATTCAGCCGAAAATATTAGACCAGATTATCGATTCTGTGACTTTTCATTAACTTTTGATTATCTAGATGATAAAAGGAATTTTAGATTACCATTATACTGTATTCATCTTAAGGATTTTAACTCTTTTGTAAAGGAAAAAAATCTTGGAGTAAGGCCGAAAAATAAATTTTGTAATTTTGTGTATTCCAATGAAAAAGCGAAAGAGCGAATAGAATTTTTTAAGATCTTAAGTAAATACAAAAAAATTGATTCGCCGGGCAAGGTTTTGAATAATATGCCTACTTCATTTTCTGGAATTAGATACGACTATAAATCCAAATTGGAGTTTTTGTCTAACTATAAGTTTACAATTGCTTTTGAAAATGAGTCCTACCCCGGTTATACAACGGAAAAGATCATTCATCCTCTTCTAGTGGGTAGTATTCCAATTTACTGGGGAAACCCAATGATTGCCGAAGATTTTGATGAAAATTTATTTATTAATGTACATAATTTTCAGTCTTTTGAGGAGGTAGTGGAAAGAGTAATTGAAATTGATATGGACCGTAATAAATCCATGGAGTTTTTACCTGATTCAAGTAATTTTGAAAAGATTCTAAATGGTTTTGAAGTTCAATTAACTGATTTTTTTGAGTTTGTGGTTTCTAATATGCATCAATCACCTTCTATTTCTTCTAGTTTTCTTGGAAGAAATAGAAGGATATTTGAACTTTTTTCTATGAGAGGAAAGAACGCTTTAATTAAATTCAATAAATTATTTAGGTGAAGTATTTCAAGTTATTTATACCTCCGATTTTTTTCATTCTAATAAGTAAACTTAGAAGGAAGATATTGGGTAACAATCCGAAAAAAATCATTGTTGATCCATTTCTTGTAAATTCATATAGCCAATATCATGAAGATTTAATAATTGATTCCATTTTAAACAAAGAAAATGGATTTTATGTTGACATAGGTGCTAATGATCCTGTTCATCTTAGCAACACGAAACGGTTTTATGATAAAGGCTGGAATGGTATTAACATTGAGCCCCAATCTTTTAAGATTTCCGAATTCAATACCCAAAGGGAAAGAGATATTAATTTAAATATAGGCATAGGGCCTTTGGATGGTTACATGGAGTTTTTTGAATTGGATATTTCATCCTTATCTTCATTTAATAAGAAAATTGCTTTTGAGAATTGTAATAAATTTAAAGCAAATATAAAGGAAGTAAAGCAAGTTCCTGTTAGACGGTTGGACTCTATTTTAAATGAGAATTTACCTCATGACTTCAATATTGATTTCTTTTCTATCGATACCGAAGGATTTGAAATGGAAGTATTAGAAAGCAATAATTGGTCTATTTATAGACCGAATGTAATTATAATTGAATTTGGAAATAGACTAGTTGAAATCAATGAATATTTGACTTCCAAAAAATATAGTTTGATTTTCAAGAATGGTTGTAATTTAATCTACAAAAGAATTGACTAACCCCTTGGTTTCTGTCTGCATGATTACCTATAATCATGAAAAGTTTATTGCTGAAGCCATATATGGAGTTTTGATGCAGGAGGTTGATTTTGAAGTTGAATTGATTATTGCTGATGATTGCTCTACCGATCGAACCGGCGAAATTGTAAAGACTTTTATTGATTCTCATCCCAAAGGCCATTGGATAAAATACACCCGGCATAAAAAAAACTTGGGCATGATGCCCAATTTTATTTGGGCTTTAGAAAGTTGTCAAGGAAAATATATAGCCTTCTGTGAGGGGGATGATTATTGGATTGATTCAAATAAATTATTTAATCAGGTCTTTTTTCTAATAAATAATCCAAATTTTTCATTTTCTTTTCACGATGCATATTATTTGTACAATGGAATTAAAGAAAAAACTTTTTCTGATAAATATACTTTCTTAAACAGGGGTTCTAAGGTTTTTTCTATTAAAGATTTGGAAAAGTATAAATGGTTTATTCCTTCTTGTTCTCTTGTTTTTAGGAATTTTAAAATTCCAAATTGGTTGTCAAAATCATCCATTGGAGACTTTTCTATTCATTTGATCTTGAGTGAAATAGGAGATTTTTATTTCCATGATTCTATCTGGGGTGTTTATAGAATTCATGAAAATGGAATTTCTCAAAGAATTAATACCTTTTCAAATAGGCTTAATGACATTAGTCTTTGGTTTACTAATATTAAAGGAATCAGAAAAGTTATACTTTTTCGATGGTATTTCTCTGTTTTATGGCGTTTCCTTAAATCAAAGATTTTAAATGAGTAGTGTAATTAAAGTCCAAAACCTCTCCAAACGCTATCGCCTTGGCTTAAAAGAAAAGCAAGCCGATACCTTGCTGGGACAAATTTCTCAGATTATCAGTTCGCCTTATGAAAATTTGAAACGCCTTCGCGATTTAAATCGATTTGGAAAAGAACCATCCCTATCGGTAGGCAGGGATGATTCTGTATTCTGGGCCTTAAAAGATGTTTCCTTTGAAGTAAAAGAGGGTGAGGTATTGGGAATTATCGGAAAAAATGGAGCTGGGAAATCTACCCTCCTTAAAATTCTTTCTCAAATCACCGAACCCACCTCGGGTAAGATCGAAATCCATGGACGAGTAGCTTCCCTTCTGGAAGTGGGTACAGGTTTTCATCCTGAACTTTCTGGTCGTGAAAATATCTACATGAATGGTACCATCTTGGGAATGACTCGACGAGAAATTGATTCCAAACTGGATGAAATTATAGATTTTTCAGGAGTGGAAAAGTTTATTGATACTCCAGTGAAATTTTATTCTTCAGGGATGAAAGTTCGTTTGGGATTTTCGGTTGCAGCGCACCTAGACCCTGAGATTTTGATTATTGATGAAGTCTTGGCCGTAGGGGATTATGAATTCCAAAAAAAGTGTCTGGGGAAGATGGAGGATGTGAGTAAGAATCAGGGAAGGACCATAATTTTTGTATCCCATCAAATGGATGCTATTCGAAATCTTTGTTCCAAGTGTTTGTTACTAAAGGATGGTCATGTTGTTGAATATGGGGAAACCAATTCAGTTATCTCGACATATCTTGGAGCATACCAATTTTCATTGAAAAAGGAATTTTACGATTCACCTAATTCATATTTAAAATGGATAGCAATAGATCCAAAGGGAATAGAAAATGGAGAATTCCTTTTGGAGGTTGGTTTTGATTCTCCTCATGATATTGATTACCCTGTAGTAGGTTTTGTGATTTATAATCAGTTTGGAACCCCAGTTTTTGGTTCTAATCCTAGATTTCACAAAGATCAATATCAACCCAAAAAGGGTAAAAATGGGGTAATTAAAGCATATTTGAAAGCTTTGTCCTTACATTCAGGTATTTATAAACTGTCCGTTTGGTTTGGAGATGGGCTAAATGATTTTGAATATCATGAAGATGTACTTGCTTTTGAATATTTATCACCTAATTCCTATACTCAAAAACCTAATCCTTTAATAATTGGCTCTTTTGATCCTATTATTTCATGGAGTATCTAAAGTCTAATATGAGTAGATATGTTCATACACTCGAAACTCACAATCAAAAAGCTGCTGAAATCGTTTTACCACTTTTGTTTCAATTCTTTAATCCCATAAGCCTTTTAGATGTTGGATGTGGCATCGGCACATGGCTCTCGGTGGCAAAGAAATTAGGTGTACTTGATGTGAAAGGTGTGGATGCAGATTATGTCGATCGAATTCTTTTAAGGAAGTACTTTTCCGAGGAGGACTTTATTTCTCACGATTTGACTAGGCCTTTGGAGTTAGGAAGAAAATTTGATCTTTGTTTGTGTCTTGAAGTGGCGGAGCATTTACCTGAGAATTCGGGCGAAACTTTGATTGATACCCTTGTTTGCCACTCTGATATGATACTTTTTTCTGCTGCAATCCCAGGTCAAGGAGGGCAAAATCATATTAATGAACAAGAACCTCAATATTGGATTGAGAAATTTGCCAAAAGGGGATATAATGTATTTGATCCAATTAGACCACTTGTTTGGAATAATGACTCAGTAGATTTTTGGTATAGACAGAATATTTTTGTTTTTTCTAAAAAGTCTTTAGGGCTCAATCAGCCTACCTTTCTCTATTTAGTGCATCCTAAACTTTATCAAATTCAAGTAAAAAAGATTGGTCAACTTGAAAGGCAACTTGGAAAAATTAAATCTGGTAATGTAAGTTTTAGGTTTTATTTAAAAGGGTTGATAAAAAGCTTATTTCAATAAATAATGCCACTAGTCTCAATAATTATTCCAGTTTACAATTGTGAATCATATGCAAAGGAATCAATTGAGAGTATTCTGAATCAAACATTTAAGGACTTTGAAGTCATTCTTATTGATGATGGATCATCAGATTCCACGCCTAGAATATTACAATCCTTTAAAGATCCACGAATTAATTTGATAACCAGAAAGACAAATAAGGGATATGTTTCGGGATTGAATGAAGGAATACAAATGGCAAGAGGAGAATTTATTGCTAGAATGGATGCTGATGATTATTCATTTCCAACAAGGTTAGAGGAACAAGTGAAATTTTTAAAAGAGAATCCTGATTGTGGTATCGTAGGTTCTTTTGTGACTGATTTTCAAAATAGACCAATAATTAATGCGCCTTTATCTTCTGAAGAAATTTATTTGGAATTTTTAAGTAGAAATCCTTTCGTACATTCTTCTGTAATGTTTAGAAGCAAAATTTTAATTGATAATAATTTGATTTATGATGAAAAGCTTGAATATGCAGAGGATTACAAGTTATGGTTTGAAATCTGTAAACATTCTAGACCCGCTTTTATACCAAAGACTTTGGTAAAATATAGAAAACATGAAGCTCAAGTTTCCTATCAATACTTTGATTCTCAAAAGAGAAAAAGTTTAAGCATAAGATTAAGTATATGGGAATATTTTTTAGGTAGGCCTTTAGATAAAAATGAATCTATTGCTATTTCGAGGCCAATTGATTCTCCTAGAATAATTATCAAGCTATTTGATGAGATACTTTTAAAGAATTCTGAAGTTAATTCTTTTCTTGACTTTTTGATAAGATTTAATCGCGATCAATTAAGACTCACTGGTTTAAATAGATTTATTTATTTAAAGTTTGTTAACCTAAATATTTTTCAAAGACTAAAATTGGTATATGGATAATTTTGCTTCCGAAAAGCCCCTTGTATCAGTAATTACAAGAACCAAGAACAGATCCAAATACTTAAGGAGATGCTTCGATTCTATTTCTTCTCAAATATTTGTAAAATTTGAATGGATAATTGTTGTTGATGGTTTGGCTGATCCTGACACTAAAATATTATTGAGCCAAATCAAAAACTCAAGACTTGAAACTCAAATAGTTGAAAACCATTCTCCTAGAGGTATGGAGGCTGCGTCCAATATTGGTGTTTCTTATTCCAAATGCAAATACATTACATTTTTAGACGATGACGATACTTGGGATTCAAAATTTCTTGAAAAAAGTATAAGTTTTTTACAAAAAAATAATCAATACAAGGGAGTAGTTTGTCAGACTAGTATCATTGAAGAGGTAGAAAAAAATAATAGATTTTATGAAAAAAGTAGATATGTATTTAATCCAGATCTTATTTCGATTGGAATAAATCAACTTTGCAAGGGTAATATATTTACTAATAACTCATTTGTTTTTGAAAAATCTATTTTTGATGAAATTGGAAAATTTGATGAGGAGCTAATTGTAAAAGGAGATTGGGATTTTAATTTACGTTTTATTGAGAAATATGATATAGGTGTTATTAGTGAAGTTTTGTCATTTTGGCACCATCACTTTAATAACTCGATTTTTTCTTCTAACAGTATTCATTCTTTAAAGAAGGAACATCAGGTCTTCGATGATATAATTAGAAATAAATATTTCAGAAGGGATCTTGATTCAGGTTTAATGTCAATAGGCTACTTGTTGGTTGCTAATAAATCTCAGAATGTGTTTAGGTCTAAAAAAAATTTAATTCAGAGACTTCTTGGTTGGTTGTAGTAGTTTTTCTTTCTCCATCTTAATCGTTTCTTGGAATACCAAGGACTTACTTTTGCAATGTCTATTTTCTATATACGAAAATTTTATTGGGACTGAGTTTGAAGTGATTGTCGTGGATAATAATTCTTTAGATGGTAGCGTAGAAGCACTATCTCAAAGATATGCGAATTTCAATAATTTTTATCTAGTTTGTAATTCCCTTAATAAAGGCTTTGCCGAAGGAAATAATCAAGCGTTTAAACTAGCAAGATTTGATAATATAGTTTTACTTAATCCAGACACTAAATTAATTGACCAAGGAATAATTGAATTAGTTAAAAATGTAAGACTGAATCCAAAAACTGGTTTAGTGTCGTGTAAGTTGTTTAATGAAAATGTGCTAACCCAAACTATTCATAGACGGCTTCCTAATTTAGTTTTATCATTTTTTAGATATTCTAGATTAGGGTATTTATTAGATAGATTTTTATTTAGATTTTATTTTCGGCGGAAATATAAATATGAAAATATTGAATTCATTGGGCAAGTAATAGTTGAACAACCAGCTGCAGCCGTATTAGTTTTTAGGAAGGAGTTAGTTTTGGAATTAGGTTATTTATTTGATAAAGAATTTCCTATTTATGGAAATGATGTGGATTTGTCAAAAAGAGTATTAGATTTAGGTTATATTAATTTTGTCGATTATAACATTTCAATTTGGCATCAAGGCAGTTCGAGTGTTTCTAATTTTTCTAATTCAATTAAGCAAAGAATGAGAAGAGAATGGATTCCAAGGTACTTTTTAAAACATTATGGAAAAATTCCTGCCTTTATCTCTAGAATAATCTTATTTGTTTAATGAGAATAACCTTTTTATTAAAAGGTACCAAAGAGGTTGGAAGCTCTAGAATTCGTGCTATTCAATTTTTTCCTTTATTTGAATCTGAAGGGATAGAAGTTAAGTGCTATTCTAGAAATTCACTATCCAATTTCTTTTCAAATTTCTTTTATTGGCTTAAGTTTTTATTCTCTTGTTTTCGATCTGATCTTACTTTTATCCAAAAGCCAATTTTGCCGTTTTGGATTTTCAATTTACTTATATTTTTTAAATGTAAATATATCGTAGATTTTGATGATGCTATTTGGATAGATGCTAAGCACAAGAACCATTTCAATTCTTTATATAGTTCATATGGTTTAAGGCTTAAAAAGATTATTAAAAAGGCTTCATTAGTGATTGTAGGGTCTGAATATTTAAAAGATGAAATCTATGAGAATGACTTGAATTCAAATGTTAAGGTTTTAAGACCTTCTATTCAGATTAATTTAAGTAAACATATTTTCGAAAAGAAAAAAGTCAACATTGGTTGGATAGGACACTCAACCAACCTTCATGAAATTCAAGATATTTCTAATTGTCTGAAAAGAATTGTTCAAAAAGGGTCCGTCGAGCTTGTTATATGCACTGATAAAATTCCAGAAGATTTAAACAAATGGGTCAAATTTATTCCTTGGAGTGAAAAAAACGAAACTCTTTTTTTTGAGACATGTGGAATAGGCTTAATGCCTTTGAAGGACAATTTAAGAACTAGAGGACGGTGTGGTTATAAATGCATTCAATACATGGCTAACATGATACCAGTTGTAGCTTCGGATGTTGGAGTTGCCAAGGAATTGATAGATCATGATGCTTCAGGTGTCCTCATACGGAATAATCATGAATGGGAAAGGGAGATAGAGCGTTTGATAAATGACCCAAAAAAAAGACAATATATTGCTCAAAATGCATTTGATTTTATCAGATTGAATTGTGACAGAGAAATTAATGCTATTGAATTGTTGAGATTATTTTATTCTGTTGATATATGAAAATAGCATATGTGGCTCCATATTCTTCTAGTTTTTCAAATTCTGCTAACTCCATTCATGTATTTAAAATGAGTGAGGCCTATCAAAATTTAGGACATGAATGTTATTTATATATTGATGGTCTTACTGAATGTAATCAAATTAATAAACACTATTCTAAACTGTTTGATGTTTCAGATGACTTAAAAATTTTTTCTTTACCATTTCTAAATAGATTTCGGTCTATCAAGTTAATTTTTCAAGTTCCTTACATTGTGAAAATGAAAAAAGTTGACTTAGTTCACACTAGAAATATTGCTGTGGCGTTCGGGTGTTCTTTTTTATTTAAAATTCCAACTATTTTGGAGCTCCATAACTTACCACCTTCTAATTTTAAAGTTAAAGTTTTTTTTAATCTTTTTCATAAATCATTATACGCTAAACTTTTAATTTCAATTACCAATTCTCTAAAGGAGGATATTCTAAGAATGTTTACCCTTAAATGTCCAATTGTAGTTTTTCCTGATGGAGTTTCATCTAAGTACCTAAATTCTAATATTGATGCGTTTAATTTTAAAATAAAATTAAATTCTGAGCTGTCAAACAAAACTTGGCTTGTATACACCGGTAGTTTTAATGTAGGTAAAGGGACTGATTTAATTTTAGAAATAGCTAAACAAAGACTTGAGTTTATTTTCATCTTGGTTGGAAATTTTCCTGATGGAATAGATTCCGTTGTTACGTCTAATGTTTTGTTGGTTCGACCTGACAATTTTGAAGAGGTAATATGTTATCAAAGATCTGCTGATATTTTACTTCTACCCCTTGAGGACAAGGTTTATGGTGTTGGAAAAAATGCCGAGGAGATTGGTAAATATACAAGTCCCTTAAAAATGTTTGAATATATGGCATCTAAGAGACCAATTCTGGCTTCAAATAAATCTGTTTTGAAAGAAATATTAAATCATCGAGAAAATTCTTTCTTGGTTGATTCAAATGAAATTGACGATTGGATTTATGCAATTGATTCTCTTCTTTTCAATCCTGATTTAGCAAATAGTATTTCTCAAAACGCATTTGAGGATGTAAAAAAATTTACGTGGGAAAGAAGAGCTGAATGGATATTAAAATCAATTTTGGTGCAATGATTTTAGGAGCATTTATTATCACCTATAATCGCCCGGATACTCTTTTAGCCACCATTCAGGCTGTTTTCGCTCAGACTTACTCTCCTGATTTTTTATGGGTGATCGATAATTCAGAAAATTTGGAAACAGACCATGCGATAGCTGGCCTTTTGGATTCCCGAATTCGATACCATCGAATGGGTTATAATGCAGGTCCGGCTGGAGCTGCAGCTAAGGGATTGGAACTTTGTGCCCAAGAAGGAGCAGATTGGATCTTTTGGGGGGATGACAATGATCCTCCTTTTCGTTCGGATTGTTTTGAGCGACTGCTAGCAATTCGGGATGTTAATCCATTCTGTGGGATTTTAGGTACGGTGGGGCAGTTTTTCGATCGGAAGAAGGGAGTAATTAAACGTGTTCAAACCCGTCTTTTAGAAAAAAAAGATTGGATAGAAGTAGACTTTGTGGCAGGTGGGATGTGTATGTTGGTCAGTGGCGATGTGGCCAGACTTGGAATCGTACCCAATCCAGACTTGTTTTTTGGTTTTGAAGAGTTGGATTTCTGTCTGAGTGTTTCCAGAAAGGGCTATGCCATTGTGGTTGATTCAGGACTGTTTTTAGAGGCTAGGAAAAAGCATGGTAAGTTGGAATTTGAGCGACCGATCTATCAGAAAAAAGAAAATCTGAATCGGGAATACTACAGTCTAAGAAATCTATTGATGATTTCTGATTCCCTGACTTTGACATCTATGCGAAATCAATTAATCAAAAAATGGTTGGGAAAATCACTTTATGGTTTTCGGTACGGATTAGGATATGGAGCAAGGAATTTCAAATTGATTATGCTTGCTTTTGTTCATTATTTTAAAGGGATTAGTGGCAAAACTATTGATTTGTAGCCGATGGGATTCAATATAAAGACAACAGAATTACTCATTCAAAGTAAAAAGCTGGGAATTGACTTCTCGAAAGTGGTCACCATTGGTCGTCAACAAATGAATGGTTCATTTATTCAGTTTGAGGAGTTTTTTAAAAAAATAGGCCTCCGTGCGGATGAGTTTTATAAAATACTTACTCGAGAAAATCGATATTCCGAAGGTTTTTTGAGGTGGTTGGGCGCGGATAGAATCGATTCAATCGATGCTTCTTCCTATGAATCGGCTACCATTATCCATGATATGAATCTTCCCATCGACACTTCCTTATATCAATCGCACTCTGTTGTGATTGATAGCGGATCCCTAGAGCATATTTTTAATTTTCCTCAGGCGATCCAAAATTGTATGGAAATGGTAGAACTAGGTGGACATATGATAGGAGTTACTCCTTCGAATAACTTTCTTGGTCATGGTTTTTATCAATTTAGCCCGGAATTAATTTATAGGGTTTTTTCGCCTGAGAATGGTTTTCAGATAAAAAAAATGTGGCTTTTCTTTCCTTACCACGAGAGTCCTGTTTATGAGGTTAGTGATCCTGCGCAGGTTCAGGATAGAGTGAAATTCAAAAACTCAGAGGAGACCTTTTTATTCTATATAGCTGAAAGACAAAGCGTAAAGCGAATATTTGAAAAAATCCCCCAGCAGTCGGATTATGAAAATATTCTTTGGGAAGATGGTGAAGATCAAAAAGAAAAGAAGAAAAAGAAAAAATCAGGTTTAAAGATATTTATACCTGATTTTTTGATTTTAAAATTATTAAATCTCCGAAAAACCTATTTGAATTTCAAATCAAAAAGAAGTCCCATCGGAAATGGAAATCCTAAGTATTTCAAAAGGGTTAAGTTTTAAAATTGGCTTCAGGTAAACCTTCAATTCTCTATCTACTTGATACCCTCCAAACCGGAGGTGCTGAAAAAAGCCTTTTAGAGATCACTTGTAGGTTTCAAAATTTCCGACCTGTATTTGTAACCCTTTTTGATGGGAAGCATGATTTATTATTTGAATACGAAGTTGCGGGTTTAAAAGTGATCCGCCTGGGTTTGCAAGTGTCCAATCGTTTTTCAACAATTGCCAAGTTGGTAGATGAAATAATAGTCCAGGAAAATGCAGTCATCGTTCATTCTACCATTTTTCGATCCGATATGGTTTCTAGAAAATTGAAGGCTCCGATAAAGATTGTAAATAGCTTGGTAAATAATAGTTACCGAAAGCGTCGCTACGATGGATTGAAATTAAAGGGGAAGCTGGCTTTATTTGGGGTTCAGCTATTGGATAGACTCACCCTTTCCAAGGTGGATTTAATTATTGCTAATTCCCAAGTTTTAGTGGACTCTCACCGCAAAACAATAGGCCTTGATTCAGAAAAGGCGGTTGTTATCCATAGAGGAAGGCCTTCGCCCAAAATGGAAACTAATCAAATTTGGAAGAATAATTCTGAAAATACAGCCACTTGGATTAGCGTAGGGCGATTAATTGAGCGAAAAGGACACAAAGACTTGCTCAAGGCATTTGCTCAACTTCTACACTCACGACCTCAAGATAAATTATTGATTGCTGGTGATGGGGACTTTGGATTCGTTTTAGAAAAACTTATTCAAGATTTAGGAATAACTGATTCAGTTGAATTGCTAGGCACGGTAAAGAATGTTCCTGAACTTTTGAGTAATGCGGATTTTTTTGTTTTTCCTAGTTATTTTGAAGGTCTTCCCGGGGCATTGATCGAAGCGATGCTGGCGAAAATCCCCATCATCTGTTCGGATATTCCCGAAAACAAAGAATGTGTGGATGAGTATATGGCCTTGTTTCAACGGGTGGGGGATTCGAGTGATTTATTGGCACAAATGGAAAAGGCCATTTCCTTGACCGATTGGGAAGCTCGTACCCAGCGAGCCTACGATTATGCCGCCAAGCATTTTGATATCGAGAAGATTGCCCAGCAGTATGAGGAGGTGTATCAAAAGCTGCTCAAGCTTTGAGGTTTTTAAATGCCTCGATTTTTTTTAAGAGCTTTCTTTATGTCTAATTGTATTTGATGTTTTTACGGAATTATCTTCAAAGAATTTTGTTTTAAATTTGCATTGCAAAAATTTATCATTTAATTGAAGATCATGAACAAGAAAAATCCTCATAATCTTAGAAAAACCAAAGGTCAAAGGAAAGGTTGGAGTACCTTGAAGACCGAAAGGTTGGATTGGGAGCAAAGACTGAATGTCGTTGTGGAGGTGAAAGCTCATGTTTCCCCAGTAAAGAATATGAAGAAAAGTGAAGGGAAGCTTCAATCTCAGTTTTTTTTGATTCCTTAACCGACAGGTGGAATTTAATTATCCAGGTTATTCCATAAAGTTTATTCAAAAAGACAGGTGCAAAGATAAGTCCGCGCATCTTCATACGCATATTTTTAAATTTTTCTCTCCCAAAACCAAGTATCATTATATCATAAGGGCAGAATACCATCAAGAAGATGTTTTTGCAGTTAAATTTTATTGTAAAAAAGATAGAAGAAGTGACTATAAATATTCCAAAATTGTCAATAGAGGAGATCTTGGGAATATTGTCATTTCTTGTTTAAAAGTGATTCCTATACTTCTTCAAGAGTATCCGACAGCGTCATTTGGTTTTATAGGTGCAAGATCCTATGATATTGCAGGGAATTTGATCGAACCTGTTTCTCAAACACAAAGGTTCACGATTTGGTCTGATGTGGTTAAAAAGAAAATAGGTAATGTTACCTTTGCTCACTTTAAATTTCCCGAAGCTTCTGGATATCTATTGCTGAATAGAAGGTCATCTAGTGGTATTGAAGATAAGGTCAATGCTATAAAGCGGATGTTTATTGATACTTATGCTGATTTTCCTGATTTGATGCTTTAATTTTCTTTTTTTGAAAATCCTCCAAATCCTTCAAAAACCCCAACTTCGAGGTGCAGAAATATTTGCAGCTCAACTTGCCCATAGACTTTCAGAAAATGGACATCAGGTAGCCTTGCTTTTTTTATTCTCTGGACAGGACTTGCTTCCCTACAAAGGTTTGAAAATTCATCTTCATGCCAACCCCAACCATCGAATGTTGGATTTTGTGGCTTGGCGGCGCTTAGCTAAAATCATTCAGGATTTCCAACCCGATATCGTCCAAGCTAACGCAGGAGATACGCTCAAATACGCCAGTCTTTCCCGGCTTTTGTTTGGCTGGAAAGGCAAATTGATCTATCGAAACGCCAACTTAATTTCTGATTTTATCGATTCAACTCCAAAGAAAAAATATAATCAGCTACTACTTTCTCAAGTGGATGGGGTAGCGTCTGTTTCTAAAATCTGCCGAGAAGATTTTGTCTCACTTTTTAAATGGACAAAGCCGATTGCAGAATTACCGATAGGAGTTTGTGTGCCAAAAGGAGTTTCAAACTTACCAAGAGATATCGCTGAAATTTTAGATTCTCAACCCTTTTTGATTCATATAGGAAGTTTTGTTTCGGAAAAAAATCATGAAGGTCTCCTCAGAATCTTTGAAAGGATTAGAAGCAAGAGGCAAGATATCAAACTGCTTCTATTTGGCGATGGTCCCCTACGGAGTAAAATAGAAAATCAGCTACCGCCGAATGTTTATTCTTTGGGTCCAAGGAATGATATACATGCCATTCTACCCCATGCAAAGGCTTTGATACTACCCAGCCTAATCGAAGGTCTGCCTGCTGTGATTTTGGAAGCAATGGCGACAAAGATTCCGGTGGTTGCCTACAATGTAGGAGGGATTTCAGAAGTGATTCAAGATAGAAAAACTGGCTTTTTGATTCCGAAAGGAGAGGAAGAGACATTTTCCCGAATTGTGGTGGAGGAAGTTTTGAACCTGGATTTTGATCAAACAAGGCTTTTGAATAATGCTGTGGATTTGGTAAAAAAACAGTACGCTCTCGATGCGGTAGGGGAAAAATTTGCAGATTTCTACATTTCACTATTAAATTCTTCCCATGCGAATTCTGATAATTGATACTTCACCGATTCGTAGGGGAGCACAGGTGTTTGCTTTTGAATTGGCAACTCATCTTAAAACCCTGGGAAATGAAGTTTCCAGGGTTTATTTGTTTCAGTTCAGCCATCATGAGAATTTACCCCTATCGGTTCAGGATAGAGTTTTGCCATTTAGAGAAGAATCTTGGCTGGAAAAGATCCCTTCGATTCAGCCCAGTTTACTGTTGGACTTAAGAAGAGAGATTGCTGAATTTCAGCCTGAGGTGATTTTGTGTAATGGGTCAAAAACTCTAAAATATGGAGCTTGGCTTCGGATTTTGAATCTAGCGCGCCAAGCCAAACTAGTGGGAAGGTTTATAGATGATGCGGAATTTTGGAATCCTGGAGGGCTGAAGAAACAGGTCTATTCTTTTTGGATTGGCAAATTTGATGGGTTGATTGGAGTCAGTCAGGCCTCACTTCAATCCGTACAAGATCATTACCAGTTTACTAAGCCAGCTCGGGTAATTCATCGGGCTTTTGATTCAAGTAAGTTTCGCCATGCTCCCAATAGGTTAGCTGCAAGAAACCAACTTGGTTTGGAGGAAAAAGAGGAGATTTTACTTTTTCTTGGAAACCTGACTCACCAAAAACGCCCTGATCGGTTTATGGATATTGTTTCCAAGCTGATCAAAACCCGACCCAACTTGAAAGCTCTAATCGTGGGAGACGGACCGCTGAGGGAGAACCTAGAGAATCAAGTAGCTATAAAGAATCAAGAATCAAGAGACAAGAAGCAAGAAAAGGAGTCTAACTCTAAGGAGTCTATTGTCTTGAATCTAGCTTCTTATGTCTCTTTCAAAGGCTATCAACAAGACGTTGCGCCGTACCTTGCTGCCTCAGATTTACTTATCCTTACTTCCGATACTGAGGGCTTACCAGGGGTCGTATTGGAAGCAGCTTATTTTGGAGTTCCCACTGTTTCTACTGAAGTTGGAGGCATTAAAGAGTGTCTGATTGATGGAGAAACTGGATTTTTGGTACCTAGTAAATCAATTGAAGACTTTTGTGAGAAAATTGATTATTTGTTGGATCACCAGGGTCTTCGAAAAACCATGGGGGCAAAGGCGAAGACTTTTATCTCTAAAAATTTTAAAATGGACCAAGTAGCCAATCAGTATTTGAATTTTTTTTCATCCTTAATCCATCCTAATTCCTCCAAATAATTATCATTCCCCCCTCAAGGGAGGTAAGAGGAAACCTCAAAAGCCTGTCCCGTCCCTGTTTATCGTTTCCCCCCTCAAAGCCTGTCCCTCCCTGATTTATCGGGATTCGGGAGGGGCTAGAGGGGTAATCTTCAAGACTGGTAATAGGATATCCCCTATCAATCACCCTTGCTCCTTTTTGGATTTGAAGGTCTCCTTTAATTTTTACGTTTTACTCCATCAGAGATCGCTTCGTCGCCTTAATTTCCTTTTAAATTGCTTGTTTTTGCTAGGCTCCTCGCGATGACGTTACCCCAAAAAGCACGAAATAACTCTTAAAATTTAACCCATTACCCAATACCTCATTCAACAGTTAATCAATTCATCAATTCGACATTTCATCAATTCCACAGTCCCCCAACTCCTTAACCCAAAACGTAGAACTACGAACTCTTTAACGCTTAACCTTTAACACTTAACGTTCCTCTTTTTATATTTGATAATCACTAACTCAATGTTTCCTTGCTCGGCGCAGTCCTCCTAGTCCTTTTCCTCTTCTTCGCCTCTCAGCCCATTTTGAACAACCTACAGAAAGAACACAAATGGCTGAAGGCAGGGCTATTGAATCAGTTATACTGGTATCATATGTTCTTTGGTTTAGTCTATTGGACTTATGCCCAGTTTAATCGCTCGGATTCAATAATGTATTTTTTTAGCTATCGGCATTATAAAAACTGGTTTGATGCCTTTGTTCCTGGAACCTTATTTATCGAGTGGATCAATTACCCTTTTGCGGTATGGTTGGGCTTCAATTACGATATGATGATGTTCTTCTCCACCTGGGTGGGGTTTTGGGGCTTTGTCTATTTCTACTGCTTGATGAAGGAGAATTTGCGTTTTAACCCCAAATTCGAAGGTTGGGATGCCATCACCATTTTTATGTTTTTACCCAATATGCATTTCTGGACTGCTTCCTTGGGAAAAGGAGCTTATATCTTTGCAGGCTTGGCTTTCCTGACCTATGGACTTTCCTGGCCTCAAAAGCGGATTTTTCATATCGTTTTGGGAAGCTTTATCTGCTATATGATTCGTCCCCATATCCTATTTGCAGTATTGATTGGAATGGGAGTAGGGTTTGTATTGGGCAGGGAAAAAGTCCCGCTCTACCAGAAGTATGCGGTAGTCGTTTTTGCGATAGGCATGAGTATTTATGTGTATGAAGACTTATTGGTATTTCTAGGTTACGATCCGAATAACGTATTACAGAGTTTTGAGGAAGAAACTGCCTTAAATGCACAGCGACTGCAGGCAGCGGGTTCGGCTGTGGATATGACGAGCTACAGTCTGCCTATGAAGTTATTTACCTTTTGGTTTCGGCCCCTGTTTGTGGATTCTCCGAATGCGATTGGCTTGATTGTTTCCTGTGAAAATGCGCTGTATATCTACATGTTTAGCCGGATACTGAAGAAGAGCTTTATTGAATATATCCGCATAGCCCCGGCGATGGTGAAGATGGCGGGGGTGGTATTTATCTCCATCTCCATCTCCATGACCTTTGTGATGTCCAATCTGGGCATTATCATCCGACAGAAGTCCCAGATTATGTACTTTATGCTGTTTGTGATTGTGGCTTTTATGGACTGGGAAAAGACCAACCGAATCAAGAAGCGGGCAGCCATCTATAATCGCATCGTTGAAGAAGAACGCCGAAACCGCGAGCTCGCCGAAGCCGCTACCTAACCTTTGAGTCCGCCGCGGCGGACTCAAAGGTTTTGCTTCTACAGCTGACCACTTTTCAGGACCCCCGCTGTTCGGGTCCCGATGCTTCGGGATGCAATCCCGAACTTCTTTCCAAAGTTCCGATCCTTCGGGATGTAATCCCTCTACTTGTTGTCCTGCTTATCCGGAAGCAGAACTTAGGTTTCTTTACGTAATAGCGAGAAATTTTTTTCCTCTTGCTGGCACAGACTTTTCGTCTCCATAGGGAGATTATCGGCCAGCGCTTGGGGAAAATGATTGACTTTTTTACCCGGGGTTGAAACCCCGGGCTACAAATATTTGACCCTTACAGGGTCATCTTCCCCTATTGACTTGGCCTACTTTTCTTAATCGAAAATCTGCATCCCAAGGATCTGCCGTGTCCAACTCCCCCTTGACAAGGGGGTAGGGGGGATTTTTCCTCTGTTCGGGTACCTTCTCGCTATGGTCAGTGGTTTGTGGGCTGTTGACCAATTCACAACTCTTTGATCCTTGCCCATTGATTTAGCACCCATAAATCGAGATAGGTATTTTCTCTTTTCCATCTACTAAAAAGGATAAACTCTTTTTAGAAATGACAGGCCCCAAGGGGTCTTTTTTGTTTAAATCCTATAAGGCATAAACTCTTTTCTAAATACTCTCCATCAACTCTGACTTGGGTAATTTCTGTTTTCCAACTAACTCCTTACTAAAAAAAACTCTGATTTCCTGCCAAATGGCAACATTTGACTAAAAAATTTTAATTCTAAATATTGAGATAAATGATATTTAGTTATCAATTATTAAATTTCCTTATAAACTTTTCATCGAGTTCCTATTTTTTAAGGCTCTTTGGAAAGTAGGAATTGATTCACCATTAATTTTTCGCTGTAACTATGGAGAATTTTATCAAAAAAATCAGGGAGGATTTGAATCGCCACATCCCCCTATCGGATGAGTTCTATACCGCACTTAATCGGTATCTATTTCTAAAAAAAAGGAAAAGAAGAGAAATAATCAGTTCACCTGATCAAAAAAGGAAATGTTCTCTCTATATCTGTCAGGGATACGTGGGAGTCTATAAGCTTCAACATGGAAAAGAATTCCTCATTTTGGTCTTTAAGGAAAATAATCTCGTTCATGACTGGATAAAATATTCCTCCGAACCGGATTCCCAAATCCTAGTCAAAGCCATTACAGATACTGTTTATCTGGAGTTTTCTCTTTCAGACCTTAGATTCCTTATCCTCAGACATCCTGAGACTTTTAATTTAATTCTGGTTTTGAATCATAGAATTCAGGTTGCAACCTATCATTTTCTGGAATTGATCAGAAAAGAATTCATCTATGGTTACTCTGCTTTTTGCCATTGTTTCCCAGGGATTCAAGGGTATTTGAATTATTCGGATTGGGCATCTCTTTTCTCCACAAGCACAAGAACTGTGGGGAGAGTATTATCTCAAAAGCCAAAAGCAAAATATCCTTCTTCCAAGAGGGGAGGAAGAGGTCAAAGAGGAAATGGGACCTCCATGGCCTCTCCAAGACTCTGATTTGGATCTTCAGGTTTTCTTTCCGTCTAAACAGCTGATGATTATGCTCAGGAAACGAATTGTCATCTATCCAAAAGACATACAGGTCATTACCGGAAGGAGTGAACGCTACTGCCATTCCCTGATCAAAAAGATCAAAAAATACTATGGAAAGGAAGAGCATCAATTTATCACCCAAGAGGAGTTTTCCGATTTCTCGGGGATACCTGTAGAGCAAGTCTCTAAATATATCTACTAAGCAGTCCGACCCAAATACTGAATCAAGGATTTGTTTTTTCCGGCTTTTATCCTATTCAACCCCATGGATACGAATAGAATACAAGACACTTAAAGCATATCAAGTAAGTATGATCTTCGACTCATTCTTGGATCATCTTCGACTCATGCTTGACTTTAGGTAAAGAGTTGAGTCGGAGAAAAGCCAAGCTAAAGATACTGTTCAATACCATCACTATATCTTAACCCAAGACGTATGGCAATTTCATATGATAATTTCATGGGAAAAGCATCAGGGAAGCTAGGCAACCTGATCATCTATCAGCGAAACGGAAAAATCTGCTTTCGTTCCAAACCCAAAAAAACGAAGATTCCCCCTTCAGATAGCCAAATTTATCAAAGGAAAGCCTTTGCCCAAGCTTCCCGCTTTCTAGCCCCAATTCGCGAAGAGCTTGAATTTGGATTTTCAGGAATTCCCGGTGACAAGTCAAAACGTTTGGGGAAGGCTCAATCCCTGGCAGTAAAGAAGGCCACACTTTCTGATAATGGAGAACCAATCCTTCATCCTGATAGAATTCAAACTTCCATGGGAGATATTGCCGCCCCAGTAGAGGGCAATTTGGTTTGGCAAAATGCCAACACTATTCTACTGACATGGAGACCCAATTCATTTGAGGGAAATGGGAAAGATGCGGATCAGATTTTTTACTTAGCCTATGACCCTATTGAGCAGCAAAAGTGGTCAGTGAGAGAAGGTGCCTACCGTAAAGCCGGGAGGATGACCATTGAATTCCCTTGGGCAGGTCCTTTGGAAGGCCGATTTTATCATTTTATATCCTTTTACTCAAAGAGGAAAAAAGGGGTAGAATTTTCAGATTCGGTCTGTTTGGGTAAGGTCTGACTATTCCCATCAATTGTTTAAGCCTGTCTGTGCGATTGCTTTGCTGACAAGTTTTTCTTTTTTGTGATTATCCGAAATGATGCCTATTGGCAAATTTATTTATTAGGTGTGAAGATCAATGTTTGGAAGCCTAAGATCCAAAGGATCGTAACAATTGATAACCCCCGGTGTAGCCGGGGGAAAAGTCCAATAGTGGAAAATGAGCCCCAAAGGGGTGACACTTTGAAGTTTCACCCCTTTGGGGCTCAACGAAAGGAAATATTCAAGTGCTGCCCTTCACTTAGTACAAGGCCATGAATGGTTTGGCTCGTTCGGAGCTACTTATGAGGGCTTTTAAAATTCTGTGAAAATTTCTACCTCATAATTCTTATTCTGCTTTCACTTTAGTGCTGGTGCATTTGCGGATAATCAAATTTATATATCTGTGTATCCGCATGTTTGCACATTACCGATTTAAATTTGGTTTTGAGGTTCCAAGTAGGCAAATTCCCCCTTACCAAGGGGGCTAGGAGTCTATCCCGACGAATGACGGGAGGATTTTTTATAAAGGAAAATTCGCTATTCAAGACCTACCTGCATTGTTTCGGATACACATATTCAAATAAATGGGTTTTGATTTACAATTGTATACCTGACTGAATTTCCTGCGCTAATCAGCATATTCTGCAAAGAACTTCAAAATCTGAATTTTCTTGAAAATAAGTCCAATTTCACACTAATTGGCAAAAACCGCACAGATCGCACATTCAATTGATAGTCAGTTCTTTGTGATTCAACTTGGCTCCATGTTTCACCAAAACCCATAAACATATGGCAAAACAAACAGGAGTAATCACACTGAAAGGACCGGTCGGGAGATTGTCCTTTTATAAAACCAAAGACGGCTACCTCGCCCGAGAAAAAGGTGGGGTGGAGAAATCCAGGATCATGAATGATCCCCGATTTGCCCGGACCCGGGAAAATATCCGGGAGTTTACCGACAATGCCAACTCGTCCAAGTTGCTCAGAGATGCCCTGAGACCGGTAATCTCCAAAATCGGAGATAGACGGCTCAATCTCCGCATTACCCAGTTGATGATGCAGGTGCTGAAGTCGGATGAATCCAGCGTAAGAGGAGACCGAAGAGTCAAAATGGGGAATTGGGATCTTTTGAAAGATATGGAACTGAATGCAGGCTCATCCCTCAGCAGTACCCTCTTCTTTGATATCCAAACGGCCGATTCTCCCAGTGCCTGGCAGGTTCAAACCCCTGCATTCTTTCCGGGAGATATGATTGCCATTCCCAATGGGGCTACCCATTACCGGCTCTCAGCGACCGGAGTGGCGGTTGACTTTGATTCTGGAATCCGTTCGGTTTCTGCAGCCAGTACTGGAGCTCTTTCCGTTTTGGATGCAGCTGTGCCTCAATCTCTATCAGTAGATAAGGCTCCGCTGAGCGGATCGCATTTTGTGTATTTGCTGACTGTGGAATTTATCCAGATTGTCAACGGGGTGGAGTATGCCATCAACAATGGCGCTCACAATGCCGCCAAAATCCTGGATACCAGCAAAACAAGCTAATGCGTCTCCTGCTCAAACGCAGGTATACTCCCCGGCATACGCTGGGGAGGCTTTACCTGGGAAGTCGATTGCTCTGTGGCATTCGCGAAGCCCCCAAATCCTGCTATTCTCCAAGTAAGCATTGCATAGAAGAGGGAGTATATGAGCTCGAGCCCATGCACACAGAGGAAAAAGGATGGGAAATCCGGATAGGAGAAACGGGCTATATCCGACCTATTGGTCCGGATCAATTGCCGGATCATTCGGAAATGGGACCTGTCACTGATTTTGATGGGAAAGGACAACCCACCTTTACCCGCTTGGCCTTTCAGAAATTGCTCGGGGAATTGGGTGAGCTCTGGGATAGAGGGGAGATCGTGGAGTTGCAGGTAGTAGGTATTGGAATCCCATACCCGACTAAAGCATGTCGGATTCCCAGCTTCTCCTGATGGTCACAGGGGCGATACTATCGCTTCTGCTTTCGGTGATCGCCTTTTTTCTGAAGTTCCTTATTCAGGATTTCAGAAAGTTGCAAGTGGATTTTCTCGATCTCAAGATCCGACAGGAAAATCTGAGTGCGGAGATCGAAAGAATTTCCGAGGTACTGCTTTTGGTTAAGAAGCAGTTGTTCAGAAGTACAAGTCAAATTATCCAACGAAAATCAAATCATAAATAAGTAAAACGATGAATCTATTGAGCGAAATCAAAGAAAGAGCTATGGCACCCACGCCTCCTTTTTTCCAATTGCTGAGAAGAGTGGGCTTGGGGATAGCTGCGGTGGGTTTGGCCATTTTGACGGCTCCGGGTACCATTCCTGAATTGCTTCAGGAATATGCGGGTTATGCCATTACAGCAGGAACCATTTTGGTCAGTATCTGTCAGCTGACCGTGGATGAGCAGAAGCTGGAAGAGCGCCTGCTTCAATCCATGCAGTAATCAATTTTAAAGTGTCTTAAACCGGGTAGGGCTTCCTTGCCCGGTTTTACATTTTTTCCCCCTCTATTCAAGTGTTCCGTTTTCCATGGTTATTGGGAATCCATCCGGAACCCATATTAGTTCAAGCCCGTCTGGCGGACGGACAGGTCGCCTGACCTGCCTGCTGTTCGGGTCCTGATGCCTCGGGATGCAATCCCGAACCAATATCACAGGGTCCCGATCCTTCGGGATGCAATCCCAATCCTTGATCCTTGCTTGTAGCCTCGTGTCCCTTGCGCTGGCACTCACTTTTCATTTCCAAATTATGATCCTGCGCCAGCGCTGTGCTCCCCTTCAATCATTTTACCCCGGGTTGCACCCGGGGCTATTGACATTTGACCCCTACAGGGTCATTCCCCTTATGACTTGGCTTCCTTTCCATAATCGAGAATCTTCATCCCGAGGATCTTCCGTGTCCAACTCCTCTCCGCCGCGGCGGAGGGCAAGGGGGGTAAAAAAAAATTTCCGCTGTTCGGGTACCTTCTCTCTGTGGTCAGTGGTCTGTTGATCAATTCACAACTTTTTAATCCTTGTTCATTGAATTTGGTCATTGTTCGTGTCCCTTGCGCTGGCATCAATTTTTTGTTTCCAAATTGAGATCCTGCGCCAGCGCTGTGCTCCCCTTCAATCATTTTACCCCGGGTTGCACCCGGGGCTATTGACATTTGACCCCTTCGGGGTCATTCCCCTATTGGCTAGGCCTCCTTTTCTTAATCGAGAATCTGCGATCCCGAGGATCTTCCGTGTCCAACTCCTCTCCGCCGCGGCGGAGGGCAAGGGGGGGTAAAAAAATTTTCCGCTGTTCGGGTACCTTCTCGCTGTGGACAGTGGTCCGTGGACTGTTGACCAATTCAATCCCAACACCTTGATCTTTGCCCATTGAATCCCCGCTGTTCAGGTCCCCATGCTTCGGGATGCAATCCCAATTCCCTTACGCGGATATCTCAGACGACTTTTTCCGTCACTTCCGTTGCCGAAAGACCCAATATTCGACATTTTCCAAATCATTATTCCATTAAATGCTAATAATGCTTAATTAAATAAACAAAAAAATATTAAATTTGCTTACTATGTTAAGCAATAATGGAAATTTTATTTGAAAAATTCTTCAAGAAAATCGAGTTGGTCTCACTTGATTTTAAGAGAAGCTTGATGAGCGAAATTGATTGGAATAGTCGATTGATTGGGATAAAAGGGGCAAGGGGAGTAGGCAAGACAACCTTGCTTTTGCAATACATCAAGCAAAATCTACCCTTAGACGGATCCACCCTCTATGTGAGTTTGGATAATGTCTGGTTTGCGGAGAATAGATTGATTGATTTGGTAGATTCTTTTGCAAAGAGGGGAGGTAGGAATCTCTTTTTGGATGAGGTGCATAAATATCCCAATTGGTCTCAGGAACTAAAAAATATATATGATGACTTTCCCGAGGTAAAAGTAGTTTTTACGGGTTCTTCCCTACTCGAAATTTTGAATGCACGTGCAGATTTGAGCAGGAGGGCTATAGTCTATTTCATGCAAGGACTATCCTACAGAGAGTATATTGAGATGGAGACTGGGCAGGTTTTTCCGCAATTTGAACTTGAGGAAATTATCACCAATCACCTTGTCCTGGCACATCAAATCAATGGGAAGTTGCAACCTTTGAAGTATTTTATGGATTATCTCCAGAGCGGTTATTTTCCTTTTTACAAAGAAGGTCGGACTTTGTATCATCAACGGATAGAGGAGGTCATCAATATGACTTTGGAAATTGAGCTTCCTCTACTTCGAAAAATTGATGTTTCCTACGTGACAAAATTGAAGCAATTGATGCAGATTTTATCTGAATCGGTTCCCTTTGTGCCTAATGTATCTAAGCTTTCTGAGCGGATTGGAATCAACAGGAATACTTTTGTGACTTACCTGTATTTCCTACAGGAAGCACATCTTACCAAAAACCTATATAAGGACTCGAAAGGGATTACCCAGTTGCAAAAACCGGATAAGATATTTTTGGAAAACACAAATTTCAATTTTGCTTTGGCACCTAAGTCCACTGAAGTTGGTGCTATTCGTGAGTCATTTATAGTCAATCAGTTAAGCTATAAACATTTGGTAGAATACGGGGATCAGGGCGATTTTATTATTGACCGAAAATATACCTTGGAAGTAGGAGGCAAGAGGAAAGGCAAGAAGCAAATTGAGAGCTTGCCAAATGCTTTTGTGGTTTCTGATGATATTGAGTATGGAATTGGGAATAAAATTCCGATTTGGCTCTTCGGGTTTCTATATTAATTGTTCAGGTACGCTGTTCGGTCCTTGATGCTTTGAGATGGTCATTGAGCCGTGTCCTTTGCGCTGGCACATGCTTTTCTTTTCCAAATTATGATCCTGCGCCATCGCTGGGGAAAATGATTGACTTTTTTTCCCGGGGTTGTGGTTCGGCAAGCTCACCAACCTACTCCGGGCTATTGAGATGTTGGACCCCGATAGGGTCTTTTTTTCTATTGTTTGGGTTCGCACCAATCTGTCGTCCGTGGTCTGTGGACTGATGACGAATAATCAATTATCTGCGATCCAGAGGATCTTCCGTGTCTAACTCCTCTCCGCCGCGGCGGAGGGCAAGGGGGGGTAAAAAAATTTCCGCTGTTCGGGTACCTTCTCGCTGTGGTCAGTGGTCAGTTGTCTGTTGACCAATTCACAACTTTTTAATCCTTGTTCATTGAATTTGGTCATTGTTCGGGTCCCTTGCGCTGGTATCAATTTTTTGTTTCCAAATTGAGATTCTGCGCCAGCGCTGGGGGGAATGGTTGACTTAATTACCCGGGGTTGAAACCCCGGGCTATTGATATTTGACCTCCGCCACGGCGGACAAGCACTTCAGGGTCATTGCCCTAGTTATCCCGCTGTTCGGGATTTGCAATCCCGAACCAATATCATAAGGTCCCGATGCTTCGGGATGCAATCCCGAACTCCTATCCAAAATCCCAATGCTTCGGGATGCAATCCCAATCCTTGATGCATGCTCATTCACCTGTGTCTCTTGCGCTGGCACATACTTTTCTTTTCCAAATTATGATCCTACGCCAGCGCTGGGGAAAATGATTGACTTTTTTACCCGGGGTTGAAACCCCGGGCTACAAATATTTGACCTCCGCCACGGCGGACAAGCATTACAGGGGCATTCCCCTTGCAGCCTTTATTGGCGCAAGTCCGCCTATCGGACTGACAGGTCTCCTGACCTACCTGTGTGCACCAGGCAGGCTTGTGCCTCCTTTTCCTAAACCAAACACCACCCATCCCGAGGATCTACCGTGTCCAACTCCTCTCCGCCACGGCGGAGGGGTAGGGAGGGTAAAAAATTGCTGTCTAGAATTCGAAATCCCAAACTTGATCCTTCGATTGTGGTCAATTATCAGCCACAATTACTCAGATAATTTCATTTCATGACATAATTGCGGATAATCACCCATTCTCCAAATAAAATCTTTCAATTTTAATTCTTTCATATAAAAAAAATGCATATCATTAGTAATTGATTTTCAGGAGTGAAGGATCAAATTTTTCTAATTTTTGGAAAGATGCTCATGACATTGCCATTAAGAAAAAATCGGTTTTTGGTAACTAAACTGATTGTTTATTTTTAGTAGTTTCTAGTTGTTTTGTTCTTTTACGAAATAAATCGCCTAATTTCCTGGTTCAATAATTTTTATTTTTCATTAGTAAGAAATGAAAATCATTTTCATCAGCGTCAAGAAAATCAAAAGGCGTAATTAAATCAGATTTAAATTTCCTCTAAATGCATTCAAGAGTTTTCCCATCGACCAATTTATTAGCCAATAGTTTATGCGTCAAAGCCATTTTATTTCCTCACTGCTAGCTTTTTTCTTTTTTGTAGTTTCACATACCGGTATTTTTAGTCAAACCTTGGGGACATATAGCCCCACAACGGTCACTTCAGGTGCCAATATCAGCATTACCCCTTCGGTTGCACCCACTAATACAACACGACTTGTTGCATATACCGACACCAATTTTACGGGCTTACTCTCTGCAGACCCTGTCACAGGTGTAATCTCTCTGACCAATGCCAAGCAGGCAGGTTCCTATACGGTCACAGTCCAGGCAACTTCCAGTGGGGGAGCTACCGCGACTACCACCTTTGAATTGACTATTACTGATCCCGTCATAAATTCAGGGGCCTTCGGGGCAAAATTCGATTTCGGGACTGGTTCAAGTCCTTCCTCTATTTCATTAGGTGATTTTAATAGAGATGGGAACCAGGATCTTGTGGTGACAAACGGTGCCGCCAGTACAGTAAGCATCCTTTTAGGCGATGGAGTGGGTGGTTTCGGAGCCAAAACCGATTTCGGGACTGGCCAATTTCCAGGCTCCGTCTCGGTAGGTGATTTCAATGGAGATGGGAATCAGGATCTTGTGGTGTCTAACGAGGGTCCAAATACTGTAAGTGTCTTTTTAGGCGATGGAAATGGGGGTTTCGGAGCCAATACCGATTTCGGTACTGGCTTAAGACCAATCTCCCTATCGTTAGGTGATTTTAATGGAGATGGGAATCAGGACCTTGTGGTCGCTAACTTTGGTTCCAATACTGTTAGCATTCTTTTAGGCAACGGAGCAGGTGGCTTCGGAGCCAAAACCGATTTTGCAACTGGGACAAACCCTTACTCTGTATTGGTAGGTGATTTTAATGGGGATGGGAATCAAGATCTTGCGGTGTCAAATGGTACTTCTGACACAGTCAGCATCCTTTTAGGCAACGGGTCAGGAAGCTTTGGAGCCAAAACCGATTTCGGTACTGGCTTAAGACCACTGTCTTTAGCAGTAGGTGATTTTAATGGAGATGGGAATCAGGACCTTGCGGTGGCTAATGAGGGTGTGAATTCATTAAGCATCTTTTTAGGCAATGGGGCAGGTAGCTTCGGAGTAAAAACTGATTTTGTGACTGGTCAAGGTCCACGATCGGTATCAGTAGGTGATTTCAATGGAGATGGAAATCAGGACCTTACAGTGGCTAATAGTTTGTCTAATACTGTGAGCATTCATTTAGGTGATGGAGTGGGTGGTTTCGGAGTCAAAACCGATTATGGGACTGGCGAATTTCCACTAGCTGTTTCGGTGGGTGATTTCAATGGAGATGGGAAACAGAACCTTGCTGTGGCTAATGTATCTTCCAATTCGGTAAGCATTTTCTTGGGTCCATCCGCGCTTCCGACTTTTGGGAACTATGCTCCCCTAAGTATGGTCACCGGGGAAAACAAAACCCTGACTCCTTCAGCAGCACCGACTAACGTAATATCTATCACCGCCTATACCAGCGGTCCAAATGCCACCAATTTTTCGGGTACGCTTACCGTGGATCCCAATACCGGAGTAGTGTCAGTGATTAATGCCAAGCAAGCTGGCACGTATACTGTAACAATCCAAGCTACGAACAGGGATGGCCTTACGGCGACCACCATCTTTGATCTGACCATTACTAATCCCATCCTAAATTCAGGTACCTTCGGAGCGAAAACCGATTTCGGAACTGGTTCAATTCCAAACTCTGTATCAATAGGTGATTTCAATGGAGATGGGAATCAGGACCTGGCGGTGGCTAACAGTGGATCAAATAACTTAAGCATCCTTTTAGGCAACGGAGAGGGTGGTTTTGGAGCAAAGATGGATTTCGAAACTGGGGGAACGCCAGTCTCCGTATCGGTAGGCGATTTCAATGGAGATGGGAAACAGGACCTTGCGGCGGCCAACTTATTCTCTAATAATGTAAGCATCCTTTTAGGAATCGGAAATGGTGATTTTGGAGTAAAAATGGATTATGGGACTGGATTAACACCACAATTCGTCTCGGTAGGTGATTTCAATAAAGATGGGAATCAGGACCTAGCGGTGGCTAATTCATCCCCCAGTACAGTAAGTATTCTTTTGGGGGACGGAGCGGGTGGTTTCGGAGCCAAAGCCGATTTCGATACTGGCCTAAGACCACAATCTTTAGCGATTGGGGATTTCAACGGAGATGGAAATCAGGACCTTGTGGTGGCAAACTTTGATTCCAATACTGTAAGCATTCTTCTTGGCAACGGAGTGGGTGGTTTCGGGGCTAAATCTGATTTCGGAACTGGAACCAATCCATTTTTCCTATCGGTAGGTGATTTCAATGGAGATGGGAACCAGGACCTTGCAGTGGCTAATCTGGGTGTCAATTCATTAAGCATCTTTTTAGGCGACGGAGGGGGTGGTTTCGGAGCCAAAACGGATTTTGGAACTGGATCAGATCCACGATCAGTATCAGTAGGCGATTTCAATGGAGATGGGAATCAGGACCTTGCGGTGGCAAATGAGGGTTCCAATAATGTAAGCATCTTTTTAGGCGATGGAAATGGTCTTTTCGGAGCCAAAACCGATTTCGAAACTGGCTTTGCACCAAGATCCGTATCTGTAGGAGATTTCAATGAAGACGGGAAGCTGGACCTAGCGGTGGTTAATTTTGATCCCAATGCGGTAAGCATTCTATTGGGTCCGGCTGAGCCCCCGAACTTAGGAATTTATGCACCACTTAGTTTGGTCACCGGGGAAAACAAAACCCTTACCCCATCGGAAGCACCGACTAACGCAACATCCATCACCGCCTATACCAGCGGTCCGAATGCCACCAATTTTTCCGGTACGCTTACTGTGGATCCTGCCACCGGAGTAGTTTCGGTGACCAATGCCAAACAGGCTGGCACCTATATCATCACAGTCCAGGCTACAAACAGGGATGGCGTTAAAGCTACCACCACCTTTGATCTGACCATTACTGATCCCGTCATTAGCGCAGGGTTTTTCAGGAGCAAAACCGATTTTGGGACTGGTTTTATTCCTTCCTCCGTTTCATTAGGCGATTTTAATAGAGATGGGAACCAGGATCTTGTAGTGACAAACGGTACCGCCCATACAGTAAGCATTCTTTTAGGCGATGGAATAGGGGGTTTCGGGGCCAAAACCGATTTCGGGACTGGCCTATTCCCATTATCCGTCTCAGTCGGTGATTTCAATGGAGATGGGAATCAAGACCTTGTAATACCTAACGTTAACTCTAATACTATAAGCATTCTTTTAGGCGACGGGGCAGGTAGCTTCGGAGCCAAAACCGATTTTGCAACTGGTAGAAACCCTTACTCTGTATCGGTAGGTGATTTCAATGGAGATGGCGATCAGGACCTTGCTGTAGCTAACCTTGCTTCTAATACTGTAAGCATCCTTTTAGGAGATGGAGCTGGTAGTTTCGGTTCAAAAACGGATTTTGGCGCTGGCCTAGCACCTGTATCCGTTTCTCAAGGGGATTTCAACGGAGATGGGAATCAGGACCTTGCGGTAGCGAATGAGGGGATGAATTCATTAAGCATCTTTTTAGGCAACGGGGCAGGTAGCTTCGGAGTAAAAACTGATTTTGTGACTGGTCAAGGTCCACGATCTGTATCGATAGGTGATTTCAATGGAGATGGGAATCAAGACCTTGCGGTGGTAAATCAGGTTTCCAATAATGTTAGCATCTTTTTAGGAGATGGATTAGGTGGCTTTGGAGTCAAAACCGATTTCGAAACTGGTTTAAGACCTAACTCTATATCGGTAGGTGACTTCAATGGAGACGGGAATCAGGATCTTTCGGTTACGAACTTTAGATCTAATTCGGCAAGTATTCTTTTAGGCGATGGAGCTGGTGGTTTTGGAACTAAAACTGATTTCGGAACCGGAACAAATCCTTCTGACCTATCAGTAGGAGATTTCAATGAAGATGGGAAGCTGGACCTTGCGGTGGCTAACCAAAACTCCAATACGGTAAGCATTCTATTGGGTATAGATACTCCCACTTTAGGAACCTACGGCCCCCTCAATATGGTCACCGGGGAAAATATAACGCTGAACCCATCAGCAGCACCGACTAATGCAACATCCATTACCGCATATACCAGCGGTCCGAATGCCACCAATTTTTCCGGTACGCTTACGGTGGATCCTGCCACCGGTATAGTTTCAGTGACTAATGCCAAACAGGCTGGTACCTATACCGTCACAGTCCAGGCCACAAACAGTGGAATAACTTTCGCTACTTCTACCTTCGCGCTCACAATTTCGGACCCAATTAGTAGTGTAGGGGCCTTCGTATCCAAAACTGATTTCGAGACTGGCTCATTACCAGTCTCAGTATCGGTAGGTGATTTCAATGGAGATGGGAATCAGGACCTTGCGATTGTGAACGAATCCTCCAATACGGTCAGCATACTTTTAGGAAATGGAGCGGGTGGTTTCGGAGCCAAGACCGATTTTGGTACTGGTTTAAGACCAATCTCCGTATCGATAGGTGATTTCAATGGAGATGGAAATCAAGACCTTGCGGTAACAAATTCTTTATCAAATACTGTAAGCATCCTTTTAGGCGATGGAGCGGGTGGTTTCGGAGCCAAAACGGATTTTTTAACTGGTTTTAGTCCATTTTCCTTATCGGTAGGCGATTTCAATGGAGATGGGAATCAGGACCTTGCAGTGATAAATCAAGTATCTGATAGTCTTAGCATCCTATTAGGCGACGGAGTGGGTGGTTTCGGAGCCAAAACCGATTTCGGGACAGGCTTATTGCCACGATCCGTATTAGTAGGTGATTTCAATGGCGATGGGAATCAGGACCTTGTGGTGGCAAATTTTGACTCCGATAACGTAAGTATCCTTTTGGGGGACGGAACAGGAAGTTTCGGAGCCAAAACCGATTTCGGAGCTGGGACAAATCCAAACTTCGTTTCGGTAGGTGATTTCAATGGAGATGGGAAGCAAGATCTTGTGGTGGCCAACATATTCTTCGATAGCGTAGGCATCCTATTAGGCGACGGAGCAGGAGGTTTTGGTGCCAAAACTGATTTTGTAACCGGTTCAAGGCCTAACTCTATATCGGTAGGCGATTTCAATGGAGATGGAAATCAGGATCTTGCTCTGGCTAGTCTTGGTTCTGCTTCAGTCAGCATCCTTTTGGGCGACGGAGTGGGTGGTTTCGGGACCAAAACTGATTTTGGAGCTGGGACAAATCCAGGCTTCGTATCGGTAGGAGATTTCAATGGAGATGGGATTCAGGATCTTGCAGTATCTAATAGAAATTCAAACGTTATCAGCATCCTATTGGGTGAGAATGTGCCGCCGACTTTAGGAACCTATGCCCCGCTTAGTATGGTCACTGGGGAAAACAAAACCCTGACACCCTCAGCAGCACCAACTAATGCAACCTCTATCACCGCCTATACCAGTGGTGCGAATGCCACCAATTTTTCCGGTACGCTTACCGTGGATCCAGCCACAGGTGTAGTTTCTGTGACTAATGCCAAACAGGCCGGTACGTATACTGTCACTGTCCAGGCCACGAATAGGAATGGCCTTAAGGCTAAGGCCACCTTTGATCTGACAATTACCGATCCCGTATTAAGCGCAGGGTTCTTCGGAGCCAAAACCGATTTCGAAACTGGTCCAAGTCCAGTATCCCCATCTGTAGGTGATTTCAATGGAGATGGGATTCAGGACCTTGCAGTGGCTAATTTTGCTTCAAATACAGTCAGCATCCTTCAAGGTGACGGAGGAGGTGGTTTTGGAGCCAAAACTGATTTGGTAACTGGCTTTTCTCCAGTTTCCGTATCGGTAGGTGATTTCAATGGAGATGGCAATCAGGACCTTGCAGTGAATAAATTAATCTCTGCTACTGTAAGTATCTTTTTGGGCGACGGATTGGGTGGTTTTGGAGCCAATACCGATTTCGGCACTGGTTTATTACCGGTATTCGTTTCTGTAGGAGATTTCAATGAAGATGGGAAGCTGGACCTTGTGGTGGCTAACCAAAATTCCAATACGGTAAGCATTCTTCTTGGCGACGGATTGGGTGGCTTCGGAGCAAAAACCGATTTCGAGACTGGTTCAGGTCCACAATATGTATCGGTAGGTGATTTCAATGGAGATGGTAATCAAGACCTTGCAGTTGCAAACAGTGGTTCAAATACAGTCAGCATCCTTTTAGGCGACGGACTGGGTGGTTTCGGAGCCAAAACCGATTTCGAAACAGGTTCAGTTCCCTTCTCTGTATTGGTAGGAGATTTCAATGAAGATGGCAAGCAGGACATGGTGGTGGTTAACACTAACTCCAATTCGGTAAGTATCCTTTTGGGCAATGGAGCAGGAGGTTTCGGAGCCAAAACCGATTTCGAAACTGGTTCAAATCCATATTCCATATCGGTAGGGGATTTCAATGGAGATGGGAATCAGGACATTGCGGTAGCTAACTTTTTTTCCAATACTGTAAGCATCCTTTTAGGCGACGGAGCGGGTGGTTTCGGAGCCAAAACTGATTTTGGGACTGGACAATTACCATTCTCTATATCGGTAGGTGATTTTAATGGAGATAGGAAGCAGGACCTTGTGGTGGCAAACGCAGATACCAATTTGGTAAGTATCTTTTTGGGTGTGAATACCTCACCACTCATATTTGACGATATAGTCAAGACCTATGGAGATGCAGACTTTGATCTAAATGCCACTTCGACTTCAACAGGTGCGATTACTTACTCCATCCTGCCGGGAGGAACTGGAACAGCCACCCTTTCAGGAGCCAATAACCAAACAGTCACTCTCGGGAATGCAGGAACGGTGAATATCAGAGCTTCTCAGGCAGCTGATGGATCTTTTGGAGCATCTACAAAGGATATTGTTTTGACCATCAATAAAGCTTCACTATCGGTAACTGCTTTGTCTCAATCCAAACCCTTTGGATCAGTGTTGACTTTGGACACCGACCGAGTGAGTTACTCTGGCTTTGTAAATGCTGAGGATGAGTCAGTACTTGGAGGTAGCTTGATTCTTCGCTCAGCTTCTGGAATTGCTGCTAGTACCACAGCAGCTGTGGGTACTTATGTAGATGAGATCGAGCCCAGTGGATTGACTTCTGATAATTATGAAATTATTTTTTCTCCTGGAGATTTACAGATTAGTAGGAGGGATGTAACCATCGGAGGCTTAGTGGCTAAGGACAAGATATTTGACGGAACTACCGATGCTGAAGTCGAAGATGAATTTAGCTTTACCCTTACAGATGTTGAGACGGGTACGGCCAATCTTCCGAATGGCGAGCAGATCGACGTCCTGAATGGTACCTATACTTTCGAGAATTCAGGTCCTGGAATCGATATTCTGATCAATTCAACTTTTGCACCTTTTGGCTCGAATGGTTTTATCTTATCCAATTACAATCTAATCAGTCCTATTCTTTCTGCGGATATTCTCCTTGAGACGACGATCACCTTCAATGATATAGTCAAGACCTATGGAGATGCAGATTTTGATCTAAATGCCACTTCGACTTCAACAGGTGCGATTACCTACTCCGTCTTACCTGGAGGAACTGGAACAGCCACCCTTTCAGGAGCCAATAACCAAACAGTCACTCTCGGGAATGCAGGAACGGTGAATATCCGAGCTTCTCAGGCAGCTGATGGATCTTTTGGAGCATCTACAAAGGATATTGTTTTGACCATCAATAAAGCTTCGCTATCGGTAACTGCATTGAATCAATCCAAAGCCTTTGGATCTGTGTTGAATTTGGACACTGACCGAGTGAGTTATTCTGGCTTTGTAAATGCTGAGGATGAGTCAGTACTTGGAGGTAGCTTGATTCTACGCTCAGTTTCTGGAATTTCTGCCAATACCACAGCAGCTGTGGGTACTTATGTAGATGAGATCGAGCCCAGTGGATTGACTTCTGATAATTACGAGATTAAATTTATAAATGGAGATTTAGTAGTTATTCCGGCAGAATTTGCAGGAATCACCTTTGCAGACGGAACCTTTGTCTTCGACGGCACGGCCAAGTCACTGGCTATCTCGGGTACCCTTCCGGCAGGCACTTCGGTGGCATATACGAATAACAGCCGAACCAATGTGGGCACCCAGGAAGTGACGGCCACGATCACGGGCAGCAATTATACCACACTGGTCTTGACTGCCGATCTGACGATCACCCCGGCTACGATCACGGGAATTACCTTTATGGATGGAACCTTTGTCTTCGACGGCACGGCCAAGTCCTTGGCGATCACGGGAACCCTTCCTGCAGGAACAAGTGTAGCTTATACCGACAACAGCCGAACCGATGTGGGCACCCAGGAAGTAACGGCTACGATCACGGGCAGCAATTATACCACACTGGTCTTGACTGCCGATCTGACGATCACCCCGGCCGCGATCACGGGAATTACCTTTATGGATGGAACCTTTGTCTTCGACGGCACGGCCAAGTCCTTGGCGATCACGGGAACCCTTCCTGCAGGAACAAGTGTAGCTTATACCGACAACAGCCGAACCGATGTGGGCACCCAGGAAGTGACGGCCACGATTACGGGCAGCAATTACACGCCTCTGGTTTTGACTGCTGATCTGACGATCACCCCGGCCCCGATCACGGGAATCACCTTTGCGGATGGAACCTTTGTCTTCGACGGCATGGCCAAGTCACTGGCAATCTCGGGTACCCTTCCGGCAGGAACAAGTGTAGCTTATGCCGACAACAGCCGAACTAATGTGGGCACCCAGGAAGTGACGGCCACGATCACGGGCAGCAATTATACCACACTGGTTCTGACTGCAGATCTTACAGTGACTCCGAGAACCCTCGAGGTGATTGCAGATTCAGGACAGAGCAAGGACTTCGGGGATTTGGATCCGGTATTGACCTTTACAGCTTCCAACTTTGGACAGGGAGATGATGAGAGTATACTCACAGGAACCCTGAACAGGGCACCGGGTCAGGGGGTAGGCATCTATCCGATTACCCTAGGCAGCCTCAGTGCAGGAGCAAACTACACGATCAATTTCACTCCGGCAGACTTTGAAATCGTCCGGGTGGACCGGGACGGCGACGGAGTGCCGGATGACATCGAACAGGAAGAAGGGACCAACCCTGCCGATAAGAATGACTTCCTGGACAGCGATGGGGATGGAGTTCCGGATTATGTGGAAAATGAGCAAGGAACGGATCCCAACGATCCGGATGATCAGCAAGACGGGGATGGCGACGGAGTACCTGACTTTGTGGAAAGCCAGGAAGGAACGGATCCAAATGATCCTGCCGACTTCCCGGACAGCAATGGAGACGGAGTACCGGATTACGTAGCTGAACGAGCGATTGTGAGCTTTATTGATCAAAGTACAGAAGTGGCCTGGGGAACACCGATAGCCTCGATAGCACTTCCTGCAGAAGTGGTGGCCATCACGGGAACAGGCGCTTTGGTCAACGTGGAGGTCACCTGGATCACGGACAACTACAATCCTTTCCAATCAGCCACCTACCTTCTGTCGGGTACTGTTTCGCAACTTCCTTCAGGACTGAACAATGTCTTTGGTCAGGTTCCGCTGTTCAGCATTGTGGTATTGCCTAAGCCGGCACCTTTGGATATCACGCTGAGCAATGATCGGTTTGCCGGAAGCCCTACGGAGTTCTTCATTGAGGTTGGGTCCTTCACGGTGATTGATCCGAGTGACGATGTGCACGAGATCAGTCTGGTACCGGGAGCGGCAGACAATGGATTCTTTGAAATCATTGATGGAATCCTGTTCTGGAGCAGTGCAGAAGAAGCTGCCGGACAGACCGCATTCACCGTCCGGGTGGAAGCCATGGACCGGGCCGGAAATGTGATCATCAGGGATTTTGTGATCACCCGAACCCGCAGATCCCTGGAACAGATCGAGGTGCCCAATACCTTCACTCCTAACGGGGATGGGGTCAATGACACCTGGGGAGTTCCTGATCTGCGTTACTTCAGAGGAGCACGGGTTCAGGTATTTGACCGGGGCGGACAGCGGATGTTCTACACCGAAGATCCGGACCAGAAATGGGATGGTACCTTCAATGGAAAAGAAGTGGGCGTAGGTACCTACTTCTGGGTCATTGAAGTAGAGGAAACCGGAGAGCTGCGACGCGGAGTACTCAACCTGTTAAGACAATAGCCATGATAAAGGAGATCCAAATCTTTTTGGGTTTCCTGATTTTTCCATCAAATAAAGACATCGAATATGAATCGCTACATACACAACATCTCAATCGGACTTTTTCTGATCCTGGTAATCAATTCGGCTTCGGTTCAGGCCCAATCCCGGAAATTTGTCAGTCAGTTTTCCCATTTTCAGGGCTACTTCAATCCGGCGCTGACCGGCTATGAGGGGAGCATGGTAAGAGGGTTTGTCCGCAATCAGTGGGGCGGGATAGAAGGAGCACCGAAGACCTATTTTCTGTCTGCCGAACTGGACTTTGGAGAACTTGCGGGCGAGGAGGATCCGGCATTGCTGGGCAAGAATGCCTTGTCGGTGAATCTGCTGCAGGACAACTATGGGGCATTCAGGGAAAACGAAGTCACGGTCAACTATGCAGCCAGGGTTCGCCTGACGGAGAACCACAACCTGCGATTGGGAACGGGGGTGAGCTATCAGAGTATCCGGCTGGACGGGAATGCATTGACTACCGAGGAGCTGAACGATCCGACGATCAGTCAGTATATCGGCACGTTCAGCAATACCAATGTGATCGACATCAATATCGGTATGGCCCTGACCCATGCCAACTACTACGTCTCCTACGGGATTCACCGGGTGAATGGAGGGAATATCCAAAACGGGGATGAGTTTATTGACGGATATCCTGCGGAGCAGATGATTCAGGCAGGGTTTCGGGAGGCCATTTCCAGTAATCTGGCCGTGATAGCGAATGGTTTTTTCCGGTCGAGAAAGGATCTACCGGATGTGATGGAGCTGAATCTCAAAGTTTTGATGATGGACAGGCTTTGGGTAGGAGTGGGCCACAGGTTTGACTATGCGACCAATGCACAGGTGGGCTTTTTGGCTGGGAAATTACGGTTGGGCTATGTGTATGAGTTTCCGGTGGCTACGAGCTATCTGCTGCCCGGTGGAGTCCATGAGTTTATGGTGACCTTGAATCTGTTCAGGAACTTTGAAAGGAGAAGGAGTGATGAGGTGATAATGTGGTAGGACTTTTCATCCTTGAATCGTAAGCATTTAGATCCGGAGGATCTTATGTGTGAAAGTCCCCGCAGCTCGGGTCCCGATGCTTTGAGATGCAATTCCAAACCCTTGATCTTTTCTCATTGATCCCTTTCCATTGCGCTGGCACTGAATGTTCGTTTCCAAATGGAGATCATCGGCCAGCGCTGGGTGCTTGAGAAGGCCTTTTTCCCCGGGTTGCACCCGGGGTTATTAATGGTTTGACCCTTACAGGGTCTTTCTGACTACTTCGATTACTCTCTGCTCAGGAGTTCGGGAACCGATGGTTATCGGGATTCAATTCCGAACCCTTGATCCTTACTCAATGGATTTGTGCCGATAAATCGGGATGAGAATTGTCCATTCCACCCCTTTTATTAGGTTTGTAAGCCCAATCGACCAAGACTTGTCGCCCAAAATAAAAATATTGCATCTGATCAAATCCTTAGGGAGAGGCGGGGCGGAGAAACTTATACCGGAAACTGCCCTGGTTCATGATCAAAGTCGGTTTGAGTTTCATTGTCTTTACTTTTTTCATCAGGAGCAAAACATCGTCGATGAGCTGGAATCTGCAGGGATACAGGTTCATCTTATCCCATCCGGAAATTTGGGTTTGTTCTTCCAGGTTCAAAAAGTGCGGAAGTTTATTCAGGATCAAAAGTTTGATCTCATCCACGCCCACCTACCCTGGGCAGGAATTTTGGCTCGCTTCGTGGGAAGGAAGTTATCCATTCCCATTGTTTACACTGAACACAATACCTGGGACAGATACAATAAAGTCTCGTTTTGGGGAAATCGTCTGACTTTCAAAAATCAGGATGTTGCGGTAGCTGTTTCCAATGAAGTTGCGCTTTCGATGCAATTGAATTCCATATGGGATCCTTACAAAAGAGGTGGGAGGCTAAAGGTTCGGGTGGTTCAAAATGGGGTAAATACGGAGACTTTTATTCGGTTTTGGAAAAGAGATGAGCAGGTGGCATTAGGCAGTATATCAAAGCAGAGGGAAATTGCAAGACTTAGGGAGGAATTGGGTATTTCAAAAGATTCTCCTGTTATTGGAAAAGTGGCTGTTTTCAGATCACAGAAAAGACTTTGGCTTTGGGTAGATTTGGCGGTCAGAATTGTAAAAGAACATCCTGAGACTCATTTTTTACTGGTCGGAGACGGGGAATGGAGGAATAGGATAGAGGAACAGATCGCTAAGTCAGGTTTTCAAGCCAATTTTCATTTGGTCGGGGTAAAAAAAGAAGTAATTCCCTACCTGAATCTGATGGACATTTATCTGAGTACTTCAGAATTTGAAGGTTTGCCTATAGCAATGCTTGAGGCAATGGCCTGTGAAGTACCTGTCGTGGCTACCCGTGCCGGAGGAATCGGGGAGGTCATCCAGCATGGAAAGCAGGGGTTTTTGACAGAGGTCGATGAGTGGGAAAAATTGGAAGGATACGTAATTCGATTGATTCGGGAAAAGGAATTGCATGCAGAAATGGCTTTTGAGGCCAGAAAACAGGTCATTGAAAATTTCAGCATGAAGAGGATGGTTTCCCAACTGGAGGAGATTTATTCCCAAGTATTGGAAAATGCCAAGATTAAGTGAAGTACTCGCTTGAATTTAAACACTGAGTTATTCCTTAATATGATTATCCGCAATGGCACCACAATCCAAAATTGGTTTTGAGGTCCGAAGATCGAAGCTTACTAAAACTGAACTTCAAGCGGAATTTTATTCAAAGTGTAAGGCTTACTGGTAAAAAAGCGGGTATTCATATTCCTTATTCTTAGACCTTAAGCAAAAGTTGCAGGTTTTTTTACCTTTTCTCCCATTTCCTGCATGCTTCGGGATACCATTCCATATTTTTCCTTAAGCTTCAAAAAATGAATGACGAGCTTGTTCAGTTCCAGCATGCTTTGTTTGGGGTCATTCCCAAAATTATGGGGATGCCACCAAAGGTGATAGACTTCTCCATTTTTTGCGGCAAGGTCCATTTCATTCAGAATTCGATTTAGCCTTACCGAATTGAATGCAGGATTGTTTTTTGCCAAAGGCCGTAGTATTCTGGAGGCTGGGAGGATGACTGGTTCACCATCAAATCGAAGGATTTCTTCTTCGTTGTAAGAGGATTTGGAGCCAATCGGAAAAAAACAATCCGCTGAGCGAAACAGCTTTTTGCTGAAGCTTTCATGTTGGGTTTCCTGCCAAAACCAGTTTTTGGGATTGCCTCGCACATACTCGAAACCTTCTTCCAAACATATTCCTAGATAGAGCTCATTGATGTGGTTTCTCGGGAAAACTAGGGACTTGAGGCTTATTCCGAATTTTTCTTTGGAGATTCTTTGGCTTGCCTGAAGATCCTGCCGAAACTGTTCCGGGCTTTGTCCCCTCATCAGGGTGTAGTAATGTGCATAGGAATGGGAGCCCAATTCCTGATGTGGGGTTTGAATGATTTGTTGGATCAATTCGGGAGCAAAATGAACTTCAGGCCTTAGTCCATGACTTTTGGCCCACTCGTAGGCGGAGAGTTTTTTGTCCCGATAGGAGGGGAGAAATTCAGGAGAGTAATGCTTCCATTCTTCTTCGTTTTCTGCGAAAAGCATTCCTACCGTTGCCCATGTGACCGATATTCCCATTTTGCCGAAAAGGTCAAGCATCTCGGGAATTACTCTTCTTGTATTGGCAAAGTATTCGGGTTTGTATTGAGTGCCCACTTTGTCAAAAATCCCCCATAGGAGTTCAAAATCAAGGCTTATGGTAAAAGTTCCGGTCATTCAGGTATTAAAGGTTTTGAAAAGGTAAATAAAGAATCCTATTTGTTCAAACCAAAGGCCAGTCGCAAATCTGATAGGAAGAGGGACAGGTATCCTGACTAGTACTTAACAACTGGAGCAAGTCTATTTTATTTTGCCTTATCCAACTTCCGACCATGGACTATGGTCAATGAAGCCTAAAACAACTCTAAATCCCCGAGACTCCAGGCCCAAGGCAGGGAAAGAGGGTTGATACCCTTTCCCAAATCCCGAAGTGTGATTAAAGGACCAATAGGAAGGGTGGGTGAAGAAATCAGCCTCCAACTCTCATCGCTTTTTTGGCCAGATACGCTTATCCATCTTGCCCCGCTGCTTCTCGCTATCGATTTCAATTCCTTTTGCACCTGGCTGAGCAGGCTTTTTCGATTGCGATCCACTATGAAGAAGTCACAAATCCGAAACTCCTTCCCCCAGGAATTTTTCTTTAATCTGTAGATCAGCAGGTAATTTTCTCCATCTGAGACGAAGTGATAAGGGAAAAGAGGGCAATATCTGTATCTCCAAAAAATATATCCCGGGCGGAGTCGGGTATGAACCAGATTGATTTCCGGAGATTGACTTTCCAGTTTTTCAATGATAGACCCCAAACTGTCCCAATCAGAAAAAATCAATTCATTCGCTTTTAAAAAAAAAGAATTCCAATTCAGTCCGATTTGTAGGGGTAGTCGGTTCCACTTTTCCCAGCCCATTTTGAGGTAACCGGGTGTACTTTTTTTATTTGGAGTATTGAAAATCAAATCGACCCCCTCTTTTTTAATTTCTTCAATTAGTTGAAGAGTGAGGGTAGTGAAAATGCCTTTCCCTTGAAAATCAGGATGTACAGCAGTGTCTACTGCTCTGCAGGCTGAAATCGTTTTACTCTTGTATTGATATTCCCACTTTAAAAATGCGCGAATCCCCACCAATTGTCCCCCTTCCTCTGCCAAAAGTATTGGGGAGGCCCCAAAGGGATTGTTTTCGTGCTTCCATTGCCATAGTTCGGCTGATTTGGGTATGAGGCTTTCTCCCAAACTGATCCTGAGTAAGTCGATGATTCCGGGAAGATCTTCAGGAGTGCCTTTTCGGATTTGCATGAAACGAATATACCTTTAATGGTTTATTTTTTGGTTGATTATACCATGTAGAGCTGGAAATATTGAATCGATCCTCTACAGGAAATGGCGCTATAATTTTAAAGAAATGAAATGAAAATCCTGATTTTCAGTAATAAAGATGTGTTCAGAAAGAAATGAGCCGAGCTTCACATAAATTGCACTTGCTTACCCTTGCGGATTATCAGATTTACATATCTTTGATAGATTGATCAGTCGTATTGCATGAAGCATCTTTCATTTTTGATTCTCCTCGCCGCCTTGGTGAGTTCCTGTATTAGTAACAAACGAATCACCTACTTACAAAACCTCTCAGACAGTACAGCCATTGATTTGGATGAGTTCATTCCGTTTGCTGAGGTGGACTATGAATACATTCTTCAGCCTTTTGATATTGTACAGATAGATTTTGCCAGTTCTGACCCCACCTTGGTGGAGGGGTTTTCTTTTCAAAACAATGGAAATAATATGGGAGGAATGCGAATGGCCGGCGGCGGCGGAGGAGGTCAGGGAAGCGATCCCTTGTATATGACAGGGTACTCCATTGACAAGGAAGGCATGGTGGATATTCCTAGATTAGGAAAGATCAAGATTGCAGGAATGACCGAGGAAGAGGCAAAGAATGTGGTACAGGAGGCGATCAATGCTTATTTCAAGGATGACGTCTATGTTCGGCTACGAATCGCCGGGATTCGGTATACCACTTTAGGTGAATTCAACAGTGTTGGGGTTCAGATTATCTTCAAAAACAGAGCGACGCTATTCGATGCCCTGGCCAATGCGGGTGAAACCACCCTTTTAGGAAAGAAAAACAAGCTCTTTTTGATCAGGCAGTATGATGGAGGTACCAAAATCCATCAGATCAACCTGAATGACAGAGCCTTGCTAGGTAGTCCTTGGTATTTCATTCAGCCCAATGATATCCTCTATCTGGAGCCTATGAAAATCAGGCAGATCGGAACTGCGGACAATCTGACTGCATCTTTGGCTCTATTTGGAGGGATTTTAGCCTCTGTCCTATTAATTTTAAACTTGGTAACAGGGAATCTCTAAACGATGGAAAAGCTCGATCTGAGTCAGTTGGATAATGAGGAGAAAGCGCTGGAGATCCGGTATGTGGTCGCCAAATACATCCGTTTTTGGCCTTGGTATGTCCTTTTTATCATCCTGTTTGTAACAGGTACTTATATTTTTCACCGATATACAGTAGATGAATTTGAGGTCACCGGCTCCTTGGTCATCAAAAACAACAGTACCCCTGAAGCCCGAATTCTCGATCGATCCAATATTTTCAATTCCGGGATCAATCTGGAAAATGACATTCTCCGACTCAGATCAAAAAATCTGGCCAAGGAAGCCCTGAAAAAACTTCACTTTGACGTGGAGTATTTTGCCAAAACCAATATCAAAGACATCGAGCTCTACGACCGCTCTCCCATCCGAGTAGAGGTAGATTGGGATCATCTTCAGGTGACTGATGCGCCTGTGGAGTTGGAGATTCTTTCGAATGAGACTTTCAGACTCAGGCAGGTCGTTGGGGGATTTATGGACTTCAATCGAGTCCAGGCCGCAGGAGACGAATCCGTTTTTGACAAAACATACACATTTGGAGAGACCATAGAGACTGCCCGATCTAAGTTTAGGGTCCTTTTGGTTAACCCGGGTAGAATTGGAGATCAGGTGATTTTCCGGTTGGTAAATCCATCGGCCCTCGAGGACCAGTTGGCTAAATCTATCCAAGTCAATACCGTAAATGAATATTCCTCGGTTTTGCGTATTAGCACCACGACCAAAGTGGTTGAGAAAGGCAGAGATTACATCAATGCGCTGATGCAGGCGTATATCGAATACGACCTTAACGAGAAAAATAAGATCCAAGAAAACTCCATAGACTTCATTGATGAGCAACTGGGATATTTGGAAGATTCCATGAAATCCAAACAGCGGGAATTGCTTCGATTTAAGGTAGACAATAAGTTGTTGGACGTTTCTGCAGAGTTTTCCAGCATTCTGGGAAAAATCAACGATCTCGATGAACGAAGTGCACAGCTTGATTATCAGTTGAGGTATTTTGAGGAGATCCGTGACTACATGGAGCAAAAAAGCAAAGACTACTCCGATGTAATTGCCCCTTCAGTAATCGGGGTTCCAGATCCCCTTCTTAATGGATTGATTCAGAGTTTGGTGACGCTTTCTCAGGACAGAAGAAAACTGCTGGCGACTGTAAACGAAAACCATCCCGAAGTGCTCAAAATCGATGTGCAGATGGAGAAGGTTCAGGATGCTCTCTTCGAAAACGTGGTCAATCTCATTGAAAACACCAAAAAACAGAGGAATTCCCTCATGGCTGAGATCAGGACTTATGATTCTCAGTTTGCCACTTTACCGGAATCGGAGTCTGAATACACGGATATTTTCCGAGAGTATCAGTTGAGAGAGAATATTTTTACTTATCTCCTGGAGAAAAGAGTGGAAGCTGGCATTGCCCGAGCTGCCAACGTATCAGACAATGCCATTTTGGATTTGGCAAAGCAAGGCACCTTAGTTTTTCCCAAGAAAACTCAAAACTATGGTCTCGCTGTGGCTTTGGGATTTCTTCTTCCTTTTGGATTTATCGTGTTGCGGGAGATGTTTGATGACAGCATCAAGGATCAGCGTGACCTGAAAAAGCATTTCATGATTCCTCAATTAGGGGTCATTGGCTACAGCACCAAAGAAACCAACAAGGTAGTGCTGGAGCATCCCAAGTCCGCAGTTGCAGAATCATTCCGATCGCTTAGATCTGCGATTACCTATTTGGCTTCAGGGAAAAATACAAAGAAGATTTTGGTGACTTCTTCAGTGTCAGGGGAGGGAAAGACCTTTACCTCGCTTAATTTGGCTTCAGCTATGGCCTTAGGTTCAAAGAAGACGGTGGTAGTCGGGGCTGACTTGAGAAGACCAAAATTGGCATCCTATTTCAATCACACAGAAAAAGTTGGGCTTTCTACTTTCCTGATCGGAAAAGTGGCAGCAGAGGATATTATTTTCCCGTCTCAGCATCAGAATCTCTACTTTGTCCCTTCCGGTGTGATTCCGCCCAATCCTGCCGAATTGCTTCAGACGCCCAAGCTGAAGGAGTTTTTAAATTTCCTTGAGGAGCGCTTTGATATTGTGGTATTTGATACGCCACCCATGGGATTGGTTTCTGAGACGATCGATTTGATGCGCTTATTTGATATCAATCTTTATGTAGTAAGGCAAAACTACACCATAAAAGATCACCTGGTTATGATTAATGACCTCTTCAATAATAAACAAGTCACTAGTGTATATGGGGTCTTCAATGGCATCCTCAATTCAGGATACCATTATGAAGGCTACAACTATGGATATGGAAATACCTACCTCTATTCCCAAAACAATAAGTATATGTACAATTACTATGGGGATGACTTGGAAACCAAACGGAAGAAAATCAAAAAGGCAAAGAAATTTGAACCTTGGAAGGCAATCAAAAATGCCTTCAGGATCAAGTAGAAATCGAATCCGAAATCCAAAGCTATTGGATGTTGCGTAAACCTTAAAAAAAATTGAAAACCGCCGTTCTTATCCCTGCCAGATACTCCTCAACCCGACTTCCTGCCAAATTGGTTCAGGATTTAGGCGGCATTTCTGTGATTCAGCGAACCTACCTCAGCACTTTGGCCACTGGTGTTTGTGATGAAGTCTGGGTGGTCACTGACCACGAGCAGATTCGCGATCAGATTATGGAACTGGGAGGAAAAGTCTATTTCAGCTTCAAAAAGCATGAAAGTGGTTCGGACCGGATTGCTGAAGCGCTCGAAGTGGTCGATGCCGACTTGATAGTGAACGTTCAGGGGGATGAGCCTTTCCAGGATGGAGAGTCACTGAAAAATCTTGTCAAAGCTTTCGAACGCCCCAAAGTGAAAATGGCGAGCCTGATGTGCCGGATTTCTGAGGACGAGTCTTACAATCCAAACACCGTCAAAGTGGTAGTGGATGAAAAAAGCAATGCTATTTACTTTTCCCGCTCACCGATCCCTTTTAATAGAGAGAAGAAAGAAGATATAGTCTATTGGAAGCATATCGGGGTGTATGCCTACACCAGAGAGCTGTTATTGGAATTTACTTCCTGGCCAAAAGGAAGACTTGAGCAGATAGAAATGCTGGAGCAACTCAGATTGGTGGAGAGAGGGGTCAAAATTAAAATGGTCGAGACCAATCATCAGTCCATTTCCATCGACACTCAAGAAGACCTGAACCGTGCGAGAAATTTCATAAAAAGTATTTTTTAACCCCATGAAAAAGAAGGTAACAGGAATTGGAGGCATATTTTTTAAAGTGAAGGACCCCGACGCCACCAAAGCTTGGTACCAACAGCATTTGGGATTGAATACCGATCGGTATGGGACTGCTTTTGAATGGAGATCTTCGGCTAATCCGCAACAGAAAGGTTTTACGCAATGGTCTCCTATGAATTCCGATACCCAGTATTTTAAGCCGTCAGAAAAGGATTTTATGATCAATTACCGTGTGGAAAATCTGGAAGAATTGGTAGTTGAGCTTAAAGCGGCTGGGGTACAGGTTTTAGACGAAATAGAGACTTTTGAATACGGGAAATTTGTCCATATCCTCGATCCGGATGGACATGCCATAGAACTCTGGGAACCCATTGACGATGCCTACGATGGATTGGTCGAGGGAAGAACCCAAACCTGATATTGCGTGTTGTTTGGTTCTGAATTACTCATTTTTAACTTTTAACTCACATCATAATGGAAATAAAACATCAATCAGACGGCAGAAGAGGAAGCTTTTATCTGGAAGTGGAGGGATCGAAAAAGGCCGAAATGGTCTATGTCATGGCGGGGCCTAAAAAAATGATCATTGAGCATACCGAAGTGGATGAGGACCTTAAAGGTAAGGGAGTGGGCCTTCAGTTGCTGAAGAAACTGGTGGATTGGGTCAGAGAAGAGGAAATCAAGGTAATTCCGCTTTGCCCCTTTGCCAAGGCTACTTTTGCCCGACATGTAGAGCTCCGTGATGTGCTCAATTAAGGAAAGTCAGAAAAAGTAAAAGAAGAATTGCAATTAGGGTTACAATAGAGCCCACCCAAAGCTGAACTTTTCTTCTTTTTTCCCTTAGGGATTGGAGGTAGGAAATAGACTCTGTTAAAGCCGATTCTTCACCGTCTTTTCTTTCTAAAAATACCCTTGGCCTGCTGGATTTGGACCTGATTTTTCCCAATTTATGGTTGTCTTCAAAAGACTGCCGGCCTTGTCGGCTAAATCCTATTCCTCCTGTCATATTCTAAACTAATAATTTTTCATGATAAAAATTCAAACCGAACCCCTAATTTCTCTTGAAGAATACCAATGGATTCTTAAAGATTCCGGTTTGGGTAAAAGAAGGCCAATGGATGATCCTGGCCTACTTCAGAAAATGATATCGGGCTCCAATTTGATTGTAACAGCAAGAAAAAATGGAGAATTGGTTGGATTTTTACGTGGACTTACAGACCATTGCTATCGTTGTTTTATCGCTGATTTGGCTGTAGCCAAAGCCTACCAAAGGCAAGGCCTAGGGAAAAAGCTATTGGTTTTTACCAGAGATTTAGCTCCAGAGGCTCGCTTGATTTTATTTTCTGCAGAGGATGCCGTCCCCTTTTATGAAAAACTCGGATTTCATCTTCATGAGCGATGCTATCAGTTGAAGGCAGGGGAGGAGTTTTATAAGTAAGAAGGTGGTAAAGTTGAAAAGTGGAAAAGTTAAGCTACAAAAATGGAGGTGACCCCTGAAAATATCCAATACCTAAAAACGAAAAAAAATCCGGTAATTCCCGTCATAGCGCCTGTCCGCCGTGTCGGGAGGAGCTATTTGGATAGTAATTCTTCACGATTATCTGGAAACGACAAAGCTATCTTGATTAAAGTCTGGCGAAAGTGATTGGAAGTTTAGAAATCTAATGTCTTGTATCCAGAGTCTTGTGTCTTAAGTCTAATATCTTGTTTTGGGATTGTTACCGAAACTGAATTAACTTGACTTAAACTTTGAAACAGAAAATAAATCTAACAGCCATGAAAATACGATTACTAGCGCTTTTTCTATTTATCTCTTTTGGCACCTATGCTCAGGAAGGATCTACTGAAAAACCTGTAGAAATGCCAAAAGCTCAGGTGTTTGAATCCAAGCAATCAGTGACAATAGATGGTAAAGTGGTCAATCTCAATGCCAAAGCCGGGACAATGGAGCTTAGGGATGAAAACAATGAACCGATCGCTCTTTTTGGATTTACTGCTTATTTCAAAGAAAATGGAGGCAAGGATAGACCCATCGTTTTTGCGTACAACGGTGGACCTGGATCTTCATCCTATTGGTTGCATATGGGCATCATGGGGCCTAAGCGGATCGTGGTAGATGATCCCAATTACAATCAGGGTGCACCTTACTCTTTGGTAAATAATGAATTTTCCATTTTGGATATTGCGGATGTGGTGATGATGGATCCAGTGGGCACAGGATTGAGTGTTCCGATCGGGAAAGCTACCGGAAAGGACTTTTGGGGGGTAGATCAGGATATCCGGTCCATCAGTCTGTTTATCATGCAGTTTTTGAAGTCCCATGATCGGCTCAACTCCCCAAAATATATCCTTGGTGAAAGCTATGGTACTTTCCGAAATGCGGGAGTGATGAATGACCTTTTAGGAAAAGGCTACGCGCTGAATGGGGTGATCATGGTTTCGGCCGTGTTCGATCTCAGAACCCTATTTTTTGCACCTAACGAAGACCTTCCCTACATCGTATATCTACCAACCATGGCTGCTACCAGCTGGTATCATAATAAAGTGGCCGAAAAGGGAACTGACTTGCCATCTTTTGTTCAAAAAGTAAGGGAGTTTACCGAAAATGAATACGCCCCGGCTTTATTCAAAGGGAACAGGATATCGGCTTCAGAGAAGTCAGCCATGGCTGCCAAACTACAAGGGCTAACAGGAATCAGCGCTGAGGTATGGGAAAGAGCCAACCTCAAGATCACTGCTGATGAATACTATCAGGAGTTACTTCGGAAAGATGGTCAGACCGTAGGCCGTTTGGACTCCCGCTACAAGGGTATCAATATCGACCCTATGGCCATGTCTGCATTCACTGATCCTCAGAGTGATGCTATTTCTCCGGCCTATACCATGGGCTTTTTGGATTATTACCATGGTAGCTTGGGAGTAAGTAAAGATTTGCTCTATGCCACTTCCGCTTATTCTAAGGAAGGCTTCCGATGGGATTGGAAGCATCAGGGGAATAATTTCTGGGGAGCCGATGCAGCTGTGACCACACTGCCTGATATGGCCGAAGCGCTGAGTAAGGATCCCTATGTTCAGGTTTTGATCATGAATGGATACTACGATCTTGCCACGGTCTTTCATGGAGTGGAGCATTCCATTTCCCGTATGGAATTGCCACAATCTGCTTTAGACAGGATCGTAATGACCTATTACGAAGCAGGACATATGATGTACACTCATCTGCCCTCTGCCAAGCTTTTCCGTGAGGACTTGAAAAAATTTATTGATAATACCCTCAGAAAATAAGAATGAGAAGTCTATCCTTTTCCAAGATCTATATTTCAAAAGCCCTCCTTTTTGGATGGGCTCTTTTTTCTTCTTCCTGTGTGGATGCTCAAAAAGCTAGAAACCAGGCTCCCTCCAATCTGTATTTTCCTCCTACAGAATCTTCTCTTTGGGAAAGTCAATCTCCAGAGGAATTAGGATGGGATAGGGGAGCTTTGGATGAATTTTTGGAATGGTTACCCACTCAGGAAACCCGGGCTTTGATCATTCTAAAGGATGGGAAAATAGTGGTGGAGGAATATTGGGGGAGTAAACTGACCGGTACCGGCGGAATGGATCAAAACTCCTTTTGGTATTGGGCTTCGGCTGGCAAAACCCTGACAGCTGCTTTGGTAGGCATAGCTCAGCAGGAAAAACTATTGAAAATCAGTGACCGGACTCAAAAGTACTTGGGAGAGGGCTGGACTTCCATGACTTCCTCTCAGGAGCGTGATATCAGGCTTGAGCATCATCTGACTTTTACCACTGGTATCAATGATAAAGTCAGCAATCTGGATGATACCTCCCCGTCTTCTTTTACTTTTCTGGCGAAGCCGGGTACTCGTTGGAGCTACCATAATGGTACTTATACCCTTTTGGAATCGGTGGTAGAAAAAGCCTCTGGAAAAAGCTATCAGTCCTATTTTGAAGAGAAATTGGGGAAAAGAATAGGGATGAAAGGCTTTTGGCAGCAGACTGGAGACAATAATGTTTTTTACTCTGATGCCCGCTCTTTTGCCCGTTTTGGCTTGTTACTTTTGGCTAAAGGCAATTGGAATGGGGAGCAAATCTGGTCCGGTTCGTACTTTGATCAGCTTTCCCAGAGCTCCCAAAACCTGAATTTAAGCTATGGATACCTTACTTGGCTCAATGGAAAGGCCTCTCATATGCTTCCTGGTACTCAGACCGTCATTCCAGGTTCACTGATCCCCTCAGGACCTGCAGATATGTATCAGGCTATGGGGAAAAACGGGCAGTTCTTGATGGTGATCCCTTCCCAAAATCTGGTGATTATTCGAATGGGGGGAGCTCCGGGAGACTTGCCTGTGCCGTTCTTTCTTATTCGTCAGATGTGGGATCAATTATCCCAAATCATACCCAATTGATTATTGGAGGATTAGCTTTTTGGTGATGATTTCTCTGGCTGAATACAGCTTAATAATATAGATTCCTTTGGGTAATCCGAAAAGGTCAAATTCTGCTCTTGAATTTCTAATGGCTTCCGATTGAAGAACGGATTGCCCGTTTAGATTCAAAATATCCACCTTCATTCCGTCGAGATTTAAGTTTTGGCTTTCCAGGTAAATCCTTCCCTGAGTGGGATTTGGGAATACTATGATCTCTATATTGGTGCTGTTTTCACCAAGAAGACTTACTGCTATAGTCTGATGTATTGTAGACAATCCGTCAAAGTCTACTTGAATCAAGCGATAAAAATTCCTGCCAAATTGAGGGTTGGTATCCACAAATCGATAGGATAGAGGCTCCAAAGAATCTCCCGCTCCCGGAATCAAGGCTATGGTTTCCCAGTTTTTTCCATCAAATGAACGCTCGAGAATAAAGTGAGAATTATTTTTCTCGGTGGCTGTTTTCCATTCGATGAGAATATCCCGATTTTCTGTTTGCTTCGCATTAAATGAAATCAATTCCACCGGTAAAACCCTGAATGAACTTCCGATTGAGAATTGCCCCAAATTGGAGGTGGTTCCAGCAGTAATGGTTCCGGACGTAGCATTTCCGCTGATCGATCCCCCCAAATCAGTCCAACTGCTTCCATTCCAAAAGATGCTGACCAATTCGGTATGGTCGATGATCGGAGAAGTGCGGGATACATCATAGGACAGGGTAATTCCTCTAGCTACAGAGCCTGAAGTCCTTTGAAGATCCCAATGCTCGGTTTGGTTCATAAGCCCTATTGTCGCATCTCGGGAGGTGGTATCAGTAGGAATATCTACAGGAGCAATTTGGAAATATTGGGCGGTGTAAATGTCCGTTCCTCCTCCGCCTCTAGCAGCCATACTCAACGGGGCAAAAAAGCCCCCATCTCCTACAGGAAAAGTAAATGCTTGATTTCCGATTTTTTCCACCGGTCCATCCACATGGCTTGCATTGGACATGCCGGAGGAAGTGGCTCCATTGTCGAAGGTCAGCAGGTTTGTACTTGAGCTGTTTACTATTCCGTTGGAAAAATCAGCAGACACATCTACCAGGAGGGGAACAGCCAATATGAGGGTTCCGGAAGTGTTCATTCTCAAACGCTCAACAATCGGAGAATTGACTGCATCACCCTGCCATTGCTGGGCTGTATTTCCGTTGATTTCTACTGTTCCGTTGTTTAGTCCAAAAATCAGTGACAGACTCGAACCAACAGTAGAAATGTTGCCTGCAAAGGTGTTCACATTGTTGAATGCAGGTTCGATGAATCCTGTGGAATTAGAAACAAAACTGGCATCGCCATTAAAGGTATCTCCGTTGTTTACAGCCAACCTAAATCTGGATCCGGAGTTGTTAATAAAATTCACGGTTCCAAAGGTATTTCCTCCAGCCCAATCATTACTTCCTCCGCCTGTTTTAGTAAAATTGGCTACACCTCCGGAGGTTGCGAAGTTGTTGGGTCCATTGGCTGCTATATTCAGTCCGGTAAAATTCCCATTCCTTGCGAAAGTATTTGATCCCTGAAAACTTATGTTTCCTGTGGTGGTCACCCCAAAATCACCCTGAAAGGAAGAGTTGATGGAATTAAATGTGCCTACTCCAAAATTCCCGTTGGGAGCATTCTGAATTTGAGTAAAGTTGTTGAACTCCAATAAGTTTCCGGTGGTAAATGAGGTCGTCACTATTCCCCCGGTAGTCAAAGTAGAAGTACCGCCTCCCTCTCCAAAGCGTACAGTTCCACCTGCGTTGGTATTATTGATGGTGATCTGTTGAGCAAAGGTATTCGTGCCGCGGAAGGCAATTCCCAAAATATTATTTCCATTATTGGTAAATGAAGAGGTGGAATTGAAAGTATCCCCTTGATTTTGTCCCAATCGAAGTCTGCTATTGGAATTATTGATTACTTCAAGATTTCCAAAAGTGTTTCCTCCATTCCAGTCATTATTTGTTCCTGAGGGACTTTTGGTAAACCTTGCCACTCCACCACTTGTGGCAAAATTGTTTCCTGCATTGGTCATTTGAATGCTGCCGGAAGTAAAGTTTCCGTTTCGGGCATAGGTGTTTGCCCCGTTAAAGTTGATCGTGGTGGCTGTCACTCCAAAATCACCCTGAAAGGATGAGTTGACTGAGGTAAAAGTTGTGACGGAAAAGTTTCCGTTTGGGACATTCTGGACCTGGGTAAAATTATTGAATTCCAAAAGGTTCCCCGTAGCAAACGAGCTGGTGACTACTCCTCCTGTACTCAAGGTGGAGGTCCCACCCCCTTCTCCAAATCTTACCTCACCTGCTGGATTGGTATTATTTATCTCAATTTGCTGTGCAAAAGTGTTTGTGCCGTTGAAAGCTATACCAAGAAAATTGGTGCCGTTATTCGTAAAAGAGGATGTCCTCAGAAAGGTGTCTCCTGTGGCATTAGCCAATCTAAATCTGTTGTTGGAGTTGTTGGTGAAACTGACTGTTCCAAAGGTATTGCCTCCCTGCCAATCGTCATTTCCATTTCCATTTTTCACAAAAGTGGTACTGCTACCTGCGGGAACACTGAATTGGTTGTTTCCGTCTGCATCGAGATTCCCTCCGGAGATAAAAGAATTGGTACCGTTGAATGTGTTATTTCCATTAAAAATCAGATCATCAGCCGAGGTGACAGAGAAGTTTCCGAGAAAGACAACATTGGTGACGGAGAAGTCATCTACTCCAAAGGAACCATTGGCTACATTCTGGACTTGGGTGAAATTTCTGATATCCAAGCTCCCAATTGAAAAAGAACCATTTAAAAGGCCACCGGAATTTAAAACCGAAGTTCCTCCTCCCAATCCAAAACTAAGTGTGTTGTTGTTGTTTAGACTTTCTAATGTGATAGATCCATTGAATTGATTATTCCCGTTGTATGCAATCTGTAAATTACCGGTTGAGCCTTTTATAAAACTTACAGTAGAATTGAAAGTGTCTCCATTGGTATTTGCCAGTCTTAATATGCTGTTGTCGTTATTTCTGATGGTCGTCGGTCCATTAAAAGTGTTTCCTCCTTCGGCAAAATCATTGTTGGATCCAGTTTTTATCAGAGTAATGGTTCCGTTAAAAACTGTATTCTGCAATTGAACAAAATCATTCACAGATATTGTCCCACTTGAAAGGGATCCACCTGTTGAACGGTAATTTCTGTTAACCCTAAGTTGAAAGCCTGCCAAATCGATGCTGCCTCCTGAGATGGTAAAATCCCTTACCGTGACATTTCCTGGAAGAATCGGTTGGTTCGGTGCCGCAGGGTTGGAAATGGTAACATCAGAACCAGCGCCAGGCACTACACCGGAGCTCCAATTGGACGCAGTATTCCAATTAGAGCTGGTAATACCTGTCCAAGTCTGTCCTTTGGATGTACCTATCCAAAGAAAGAGGATTAAAAGGGTTAAATAAGTTTTAATAGATCAGGGTGTGTTGACCTCTAAAGATAACCATTCCTGTAAAAAATTGTTTTTTTTTTATATGTTTTTATGCCTTATTTAAAAAAATCAATCAAAACTTCCAGATTTAGAGGTTTTTCCATAAAACCTTCCACAATACTGTATTCTTTGGCTTTTTGTCTGTCCTGAAAGTCAATTGAACTGGAAAGAATCAAGATTTTATCTTTTCTGTGAGGGAGGATGGACATGTATTTGTCCAAAAATTCCCAACCATTCATCACAGGCATATTGATGTCCAAAAGTACCAGAACCTTGTTTTCGAGGGGTTCAGCAGAAAGCATTTCCAAAGCATCATCTCCGCTCAAAAATTCAACGATTCGATCGGAAATCCCAACTTTTCCTAATAAACGCCTGTTGATCAGGTTGTTAATAGGGTCGTCATCCACTAAAAAGACAGAGTCAAAAAGGGGCATTCAAATTAATTCAGGCGATTGGTGTGTAAGTCGGTTCAAATTACAATTATTCCTGTGTCTTGGACAATGGCAATGCCTGTTTTTTGTCATTTTTTGTATCAACAAAAAAAAATGAGGCACCGAAAGGTGCCTCATTGGTACTATTAGGATAGGAATAGATTACATCATTCCGCCCATTCCTCCGCCTCCCATTGGTGGCATGGCTGGAGCGTCTTCTTTCACATCAGCTACTACACACTCGGTAGTGAGGAGAAGCGCTGCAATAGAAGCTGCATTTTCCAAAGCCAATCGGGTCACCTTGGTTGGGTCAATTACGCCTGCTTCGAAAAGATCTTCGTACTGATCTGTTCTGGCATTATAACCAAAGTTTCCTTTGTTTTCTCTGATCTTATTGATCACCACTGAAGGCTCCCCGCCGGCATTTGCCACGATAGTTCTTAATGGGGACTCGATGGCAGTTCTCACGATATTGATACCGGTATCCTGATCTTCGTTGCTGCCTTTCAGGCTGTCAAGTGCAGAAGCTGCTCTTACCAAAGCAACTCCACCACCTACAACTACACCTTCCTGTACTGCTGCACGGGTCGCATGCAAAGCATCATCCACTCGGTCTTTCTTTTCTTTCATCTCTACTTCGGTAGCTGCACCGATGTAAAGGATAGCTACACCACCGGAAAGCTTAGCCAGTCTTTCCTGCAGCTTTTCTCTGTCATAGTCAGAGGTAGTCTTTTCGATTTGAGCTTTGATCTCAGCAATTCTACCCTTGATCGCAGCTGCATCACCTGCACCGTTTACGATGGTGGTGTTGTCCTTGTCGATATTGATTTTCTCAGCTCTGCCAAGCATATCTGGAGTAGCATTTTCCAGTTTGAAACCTCTTTCTTCAGAGATTACAGTACCACCGGTCAGGATAGCGATGTCTTCTAACATTGCCTTTCTTCTGTCGCCAAATCCAGGAGCTTTTACTGCAGCTACCTTCAAGGCACCTCTGATTTTGTTCACTACCAAGGTAGCCAAAGCTTCTCCGTCTACATCTTCAGCGATGATCAACAAAGGCTTCCCAGACTGAGCTACCGGCTCCAATACAGGAAGCAATTCCTTCATGGAAGAGATCTTCTTGTCGTAGATCAAGATGAAAGGATGATCCAATTCAGCTTCCATTTTCTCGGTATTGGTCACGAAGTAAGGAGAAAGATATCCTCTGTCAAACTGCATACCTTCTACAGTTTTCACTTCAGTTTCGGTACCTTTTGCCTCTTCTACAGTGATGACACCGTCTTTTCCGACTTTGTCCATTGCATCAGCAATCATTTTACCGATTTCCTCATCATTATTTGCTGAGACGGTAGCTACTTGAGCGATTTCCTTGGAAGTAGAGATAGCTTTTGAGTTTTCTTTCAACTGAGCCACTACAGCAGCTACAGCCTTATCGATTCCTCTCTTTAGGTCCATTGGGTTGGCACCTGCAGCTACGTTTTTGATTCCTACATTGAAGATGGACTGAGCCAAAACAGTAGCAGTAGTAGTACCGTCACCTGCATTGTCGGCAGTTTTGGAAGCTACTTCTTTCACGAGCTGAGCACCCATGTTTTCGATTGGTTCGGCCAATTCGATTTCTTTAGCTACGGATACCCCGTCTTTTGTGATGGTAGGAGCACCGAATTTTTTGTCGATGATGACATTTCGGCCTTTAGGACCCAAAGTTACTTTTACTGCATCTGCCAATGCGTCTACGCCTTTTTTCAATTGATCGCGGGCGTTAGTATCGAAAAACAGTTGTTTAGCCATGATTCTTGATTTTTTCAGTTAATGGTGAAATAAATTAAAGGATTGCGAAAATGTCAGATTCTCTCATGATGAGGAAATCCTGACCTTCCACGTTGAGTTCAGTACCGGAATACTTTCCGTACAAAACAGTGTCTCCAACTTTTACAGTCAAGGGCTCATCTTTTTTACCGTTTCCTACAGCCACCACGGTACCTTTCTGAGGCTTTTCTTTCGCAGTGTCCGGGATATAAAGTCCGGATGCGGTCTTCTCTTCAGCTGCAGCCGGCTGCACTAGAACTCGGTCTGCAAGAGGTTTGATGTTCACTTTTGACATAGTATGTATTGTTTAAGGTTAGATTAAAATGCTATTCCCCTATATGCACTTCCTGTGCCAAGGGATTTTTTGGAATAAATGCTGACAAATCGACCGCAAACTTAGGATTGTACCTCAGTTCCCTACTGGAAAGGCAGACTTCTTTTCTGCCAAATTTTCTCTCAGCCATGAAAAAAATGTCAGAAATCCGTATTTTATGTCATACCATTACTACCTATTCCAAACCATGAAGACCTTACCAAAGAATTGGATCACCGAAGGACTGATCGATTTTGAGTACAAAAAGTACCAATTGCTGGCCTATTTGCAGGCCAATGAAAAAGAGTTTCAGGCAGTCAAAATCTATCCTGCATTGGGAGATTTGATTGATCATCACCGCACACTCACAGAAATCCAATCCGGAAAAACCGAATTGAGCAATCTATTCCCCAAAGCCCTGAGTGGGATTGATTTTCAAAAAGCACAGTTGCAATACGAAAAGAAAATCAATGATGGCAAAGTCATAGAGGAAATTGCTCAGATCACTGAGTTTGCTCTGCCTAAACTCAAAAACCAAATAGAAGAGGGAAAGGCAATTTATGACTTCGTGGAGGAGCAAGTCGAGTTTGAACCGGTGGGTATTCTACCCATTTATACCCGTGAGGGATATATTTTACTCACTCAAGAACGACAAAATGAGGTCCATGCTTTTCGCTACAAGTCCAACTTTCTACAGTTGGCAGGGGAGAAGTTTAGAAGCATTACCCTTTGGCTGGTGGGAGTATTTCAGAAATCTCTGGTCAATACTCTGGAAAAGATGAAACTGGAGCTCATCCGTGAAATCAAGGAGTTACCTAATCCTGCCACTTGGAGATTCCATAGTCAAAACTGTCTTCCGCTGGAGGAGACCCTTCTTCCGGTCGGCAAGCGGCTTTTGCTTAGAAGTGTATCCGAGTAGCCAAAATTGATTATTTCTCCATGATCAACTCCCGGTCCTTTTCTTTGGCGGAAAGGACATTTTTTTGCTCCATTTCCTGCAGTTCGGCTCTTTCTTTCATCTCCCTGTTTTTGATGATTTCATCCCCGGGTTTTCCAAAAAGAATTTGCCAAGCTTCTTTGAGACTTTTTGATTTGCTGAGATCAGAAAAAATGTCTCTCCATTCATGAAATACCAAATAGATGGGATTGTAGGAAGTCACCGGCTTGGTGATGCCATAAGTGGGTCTCTCCGCTTCAGGCATAAAGGTGCCAAACATCCGGTCCCAAATAATCAGGGTAGAGCCGTAGTTTTTGTCCAGATAGTGGGCATCACTCGCATGGTGAACTCGATGGTGAGAAGGAGTGGTGAAAATGTATTCAATGGCCGGGTGAAGTTTGGTAATGTACTCGGTATGGATCCAAAATTGATAAAGAACCGCAATCTGATGACAGATAAAGAACACAAAAGGGTCAAATCCCATCAGCATCACCGGAATAAAGAATACGATCTTGATATGCTGAGTCCAGCCCAACCGGAAAGAAACGGATAAATTGTATTTGCTGGAATTGTGATGGGTAATATGGGTGGCCCACCAAAAGCGCTGCTCATGGGCAATGCGGTGTGCCCAATACCGGGCAAAGTCAATTCCTATAAAACATAGTAAATAGGACCACCAAGTGGGTGGAATCTGAAAAGGAGAGATGTTGTAGCAAAAAATTGCTACCCCAAAAGTGAGCATTTTGATAGCTGCACTGATTCCCACATTGACCAAGCCAATGCTGGAAGCGGCAAGAAAATCTTTGGTATTGTAAGCGTCCCGTTTCTGATAAAGACTAATTCCCCATTCGATGAAGACCAACAAAAACATAATCGGGGCGGCCCATAAAATGACATTGGGCCAATTTTCCAGCTGTAAATCTTCCAGCCGGATAGGTTTCTCTAGCATATAATGTGTGATTTTGTATTTGGTGACTATTTGAAAAATAACACTAACTCCGCCTCTTTCCAATAAAAAACCGGAACTCTGTATTATTCTGAATTTTTAAGGTACAAAAAAAGTCTGCCTTTTCGGGGCAGACCTTAGAATTTTATTCAAATGGTGTATTTCAGTTCCCTGAGGTGGTATCCTCTTCAGTAGTAGGAGCAGGAAGTACACTTTCAGTTTCTCCAAATGCAGGAGCAACAACTTGCTGTTTCGCATTCTCAATATTTGGAGAAGAAAATTGGTTTGGCTGGCTGCTGGTATAGAAGGCAGAAGAAGCTAAGGAAAGAACCAAAATGGCAATAGCCAATACCCAAGTGGATTTTTCAAGGACATTTCCCGTACGGGTCACGCCCATGATTTGAGAAGCACTTCCACCGAATGCTGCACCTGCACCACCTTTGGAGTTCTGACCCAAAATGACCAAAATCAACAAAACGGCAAGTATAATGATGATGCTAATTAATAAAGTGAACATATTTTCAGTCTAATTTTTCTTTCAGGTTTTCAATCAAGTCCGCAAAGTAAGCCCTTTTCTCCGGAAACTTCAAACTCAATTTTTCATAAATTTCTACGGCTTTATCTTTTTTACCTTGTCTGATCAAGAGTTTGGCAAAGGATTCTGTAATCAAGCTTTCATCCAGTTTGGTACTGGCTTCAGCCAAATTCTCCGTGTTTTGATTGGCTTCAATTTCCTTGATTGTAGCCAGTTTGATGGATTTTTTGCTGAAAGCCTTGATCAGATCGATCTGTTCCTTGGTCTTATCGGCTACGATTTCCTTTTTCTCTTTTCTCTTGATGGTTTCGATCAACTCGTCTTTAGGAGGTTTTCTCTTTTTAACTTTAGGCTTATCCAGGGGAGGTGCTGGATTTCCTTTGAGCTGGTCTCCCAGTTTTTTGAGGGATTCTGTTCTTTGAATAGGATCACTGCTGCCGGCTTTTGGCTCTTCCGGTAGCAAATCCTCTTTGATTGCTGGAGTCTTTACATCCGATTTCTGGGAAGGCTTTTCCAACAATGCCTTCAGCCAAACCCTATCGGGACTGGTCAATGCTGCATGGCCTAAATGGGATGGAGTGAGTTCAGGGTTTTTCCCCAACTCATACCTGCAGGCGAGTACATGGCTGATTTGGAAGTAGGGGAAATTATCCTGAATTTTTCTCAATTGGAGATAATCGGACTTTTCCAGACGATCTGATTTTTGGATAAGGTCAAGAAACTGACTGGCATTCACAGATTTATCGCTTTTTTAATGTTTACAAATTACCAGTTGGCGACGGTGGCTGTAAATATATCCTGAATGATGATGTCGAATATTTCTTCTACCAACTGATTTTCTACGTCCAACAAGGTAACGCTTCTCGGGTCATAATCTTGGAAAAAAGTGAAGGTTCTTTTCAGATTTTCTTCCTCATTGGTCACGTTGATGTATTCCACATCCACATTGATGGTCAATCGCATTTGTCCTGCACGATCGGGAAGATTGGGGTCACCGCTGGATACAGCGTTTTGAGGAGTCAGGGTATATCTGCTGATGGCACCTGAAAACTGCAGATCTCCATTGGAGCGTATCAGTTCAAGTTGGGTGTTTCTCTGATAATATTCCTTCAGTGCTTCAGTAAAACGCTGCTCCATATTGGCAGGGCCCCCTCCGGAATCATTGAAAAAGTTGTCTACCGAAAAAGTCTTGACCAACTCGTAGTTGATATTGGTTCCGGTGAAGCTGTATTTGACCGAGCAGGAGGAAAACAGTAGGAATATCCATGCAATCCAGACAAGACTTTTATTCAATTTCATACTGTTTGATTTTACGGTAAAGAGTCCGTTCAGAGATCCCCAAATCTTGCGCAGCATACTTTCTTTTATTGTTATGCTTTTGCAAGGCCTTGATGATCATTTCTTTTTCCTTTTTCTCCAAAGAAAGAGAATTGTCGTCCTCTTCGTGAAGAATGTCCTCTATTACGTCATCCTCATATTCTACGTTGTCCAAAGAGGAATTTTTTTGAGTCTCCAACACCAGAGGAACAGAATAAGGGGATGGACTTTCTACAGTTTCAGCTTTGCTTATGCCACTTTCCAAATCCTCGAAAAGACCCTGATGCTTTTGCATGATGGAGGAATTTAGGCCCCCGCTTTGGAAAGAATCCAGAACCAGCTTTTTGAGCTCGTTCATGTCCTTTTTCATATCAAAAAGTACCTTATACAATATATCTCTTTCAGAAAAATCACTGCTCTCCGAACCTCCTCCAGGACCGGGCAAGGTCATTGGCAATCGACTTCCCTCCTGGGGAAGGTAACGTGAGAGAGTTTGGGCATCCACTTCCCTTTCCTGTTCTAAAAGGGAGATTTGCTCGGCAATATTTTTCAGCTGACGGATATTTCCAGGGAAAGGATAGCGCATCAGCACCTGCTGAGCGGCAGGATCTAGGGAAATGGGCTTTACACGGTATTTTTCTGAGAAATCTGAAGTAAACTTTCTGAAAAGCAGGACCACATCTTCTCCTCTTTCTCTCAAGGGTGGGACAAAAATCGGAACTGTGTTCAATCGATAATAGAGATCTTCCCGGAACTTTCCTTTTTCCACTGCCTTGAGCAAGTTGACATTGGTAGCGGTGATTACCCGGACATTGGTCTTCTGTACTTTGGAAGAACCCACACGGATAAATTCCCCATTTTCCAAAACCCGCAACAGGCGGGCCTGCGTGCCCAGAGGCATTTCACCGATTTCATCCAAGAAAATGGTTCCTCCATCCGTTACTTCAAAGTAGCCCTTTCTGGCTTCATGAGCTCCTGTAAAGGAGCCTTTTTCATGTCCGAAAAGCTCAGAATCGATCGTGCCTTCTGGGATTGCTCCGCAGTTGATTGCAATGAATTTACCGTGCTTTCTGAGGGAAAGGGAATGGATGATTTTGGAAAAACTCTCCTTTCCGGATCCACTTTCACCCGTGATCAGCACAGTCATATCGGTAGGGGCAGCCTGCATTGCTACCTGAATGGCATGGTTCAGAAGGGGGCTGTTTCCGATGATGCCAAAGCGCTGCTTGACACTGTGGATTTCCTGTGGAGTGATCATGCCAATGCAGGATTAATTTCCAACACTTCTCCAAAGAGGGTAGCAGCCGAGCAATCCTTAATTTTCACTTTGACGTAATCCCCAAGTTTCAAGCCAGCGGATGGGACGATTACTACTTTATTTGCAGAGTTTCGTCCCTTCAATTCTTCGGAGGATTTTTTGGAAGTACCTTCGATCAGGATGAGCTGCTCTTTGCCCAGATCCAATTGATTTCTTTCTAGGGAAAGTTGATTTTGCTTTTCTATAATCTCCGCCAATCTGCGCTTTTTCACTTCCAAAGGAATGTCGTCTTCAAACTTTTTGGCAGCCAGAGTTCCCGGACGTTCGGAATAGAAAAACATGTAAGAAAAGTCGTATTTCACAATATCCATCAAGCTGAGGGTATCCTGATGTTCCTCTTCAGTCTCGGTGCAGAATCCGGCAATCATATCGGAGGAAATGCCGCATTCTTCACCCAAAATTTCCCGGATAGCTTTCACTCGGTCCAGGTACCATTCCCTGTCATAGGTTCGGTTCATCAATTCCAAAACCCGGGAATTGCCGGACTGTACGGGGAGATGAATATACTTGCAGATGTTGTCGTACTTCTTCATGGTGTGAAGTACCTCATCTGTGATGTCTTTTGGATGGGAAGTGGAAAATCGGACTCTGAGCAAAGGACTGACTTGAGCTACCATTTCCAGGAGATGGGCAAAATTGACCACCTGAGTGACTTCACCTTCCTTCTTGTTGAGTCTGGCCTTGTTGTTTTCCTCTGGAGACCATTTATAAGAGTCTACATTTTGACCCAAAAGGGTGACCTCCCGGTATCCCTTGGAAAACAAATCCCGAGCCTCTGCCACGATGGAGTGCGGGTCACGGCTTCTTTCCCGACCTCGGGTAAATGGCACCACGCAGAAGGAGCACATATTGTCGCAGCCCCGCATGATGGAGATAAATGCAGTGACTCCGTTGGAATTTAAGCGAACAGGAGCGATGTCTGCATAGGTTTCTTCTCTGGAAAGGAAGGTATTGACACCTTTTCTTCCGTCTTCTGCTGCATTGACCAAGTTGGGAAGGTCTCTGTAAGCATCAGGTCCTACGACCACGTCCACGATTTTCTCCTCTTCCAGCAATTTTTCTTTCAATCGCTCCGCCATGCACCCCAAGACTCCGATGGTCATCTCGGGTTTGTGTTTTTTGACGGAATTGAAGTGGTTGAGTCGGTTTCGGACGGTTTGTTCGGCTTTTTCACGGATAGAGCAGGTATTCAAAAAGACCACATCGGCCTGATTGAAGTCAGATGTGGTGTCGAAGCCGTTTTCCTTCATGATCGAAGCGACGATCTCCGAATCGGAGAAGTTCATCTGGCAACCGTAGCTTTCGATGTAGAGTTTTTTGGTTTTGCCGGTATTTTCGTCAGTGGTGGTTTTGTAGTCCACCGCCTGAGCCTCTTCGCCGGTAAGGATATCAATATCTTTGATCAGATTCATGGGATAGTTTTCGCTTTTTGAGCTCGGTCAGAAGTGATTCCAACCGATTTGGGTTTAATCAGGTTGCGAAATTACGAAAATGCGGACAAAATGGCAGGCTTTACAAATGTTAATTATTTGTACTTTCAAAAATACTTTTGCCGAAATTAGGAGTCAGTTGAAACTCCATCTCAATTAGAAATCGTTATTTTAAGAAAAAAGTGAGTGCTATGGAAAATTCAGTTTTAAAGGAAAAGCTTCATCAAGTCATTGAAAACGGAGATGAACGGCTTTTGGAATTGCTTTATGAAGTTGTAAAAGATTTTGATAAGCAAGAGATCATTTTTCCAGGCGAGCCTTTTTCATCCTCTCAGTTAATTCAAAGAATTATGTTGGCAAAGGCAAGGGTAGACAAGGGGGAATTCATCTCCATGAAGGAATTAGAAAAAGAATCAGAAAATTGGTAGTGTCTAAAAAATGAAAATCAAACGGGATACCAAGGCCGCAGATTCTCTAAAGACGATTTATGATTTTTATAAAAATACCGCTTCAATTGCTGTGGCAATTAAAGTAAAAACCAAAATATTAAAGGAGGTAAAGGATATTGTACATTTTCCTCAAAAACTCCCCAAAGAACCTAATTTGAAAGAGCTCAATGGGGATTTTAGATTTAAATTGGTTTGGAGTTAAAAGATAATTTTTGAGCTGAGAGATCAGGAAATTTTAATATTGGATATTTTTCATATGAGTAGAAATCAAAAAGACATTAAATGGGAAGATTGATTTATAAGTCGAAAGGTATCCTCAGCTGCTCCCCAAAGTGAACCTGTTCCTCGGTGATATTGAGATTGGAAATTCCCAAGCCGAGCAGACGGACGGGTTTGGGGATATCCTCCTGTCGCAGCAGTTCCAATCCTATCTGCCAAATCATTTCTTTTTCCGGGTATTGTTCCAGGGTTTTGCTTCTGGTCTGGAGGGTGAAATCTGAGTATTTGAGCTTGAGGGTGACTGTACGGCCTTTGATTCCGCTTTTTTCTATTCTTCGGATGACCTCTTCAAAAATAGGCCGGAGGTTTTCTTCCATTTCTGCCAGAGTAATCAGATCTTTTTCGAAGGTATTTTCGGCACTCAGACTTTTCCTCACCCGATGTGGCTGTACTTCCGAAAGGTGAATACCGCGGACGTTATTGAAGTAATGCAATCCGGATTTTCCGAATTTTTTGGTCAAAAACTGTAGGGAATACTCCTTGAGATCTTTTCCGGTATGGATTCCCAGTTTTTGCATTTTCTCTGCGGTGACTTTTCCGATTCCAAAGAATTTTCCGATGGGAAGCTTTTCCAGAAAATCCTCTGCCTCCTCTGGCAGGATGACTGCCTGACCGTTGGGTTTGTTGAGGTCAGAGGCGGTTTTTGCTAGGAATTTGTTGTAAGAAACACCTGCTGAAGCATTTAGGCCGGTTTTTTCTTTGATCTTCTCGCGGATTTGTCTGGCAATAAGGATAGCAGATTTGAGCCCTTTTTTATTTTCGGTCACATCCAGAAAAGCTTCATCCAAGGAAAGTGGCTCCACCAAATCCGTGTATTCAAAAAAGATCTCCCGAATCTGATGGGAAATCTCCCTATAGCGGTCAAAACGATGGGGTGCAAAAATAAGATGAGGGCACTTTTTAGCCGCTAGGGCAGAGGACATGGCGGAATGTATTCCGTATTTTCTGGCCTCGTAGCTTGCTGCAGCTACCACTCCTCGTGCTTCGTTTCCGCCTACTACCAAAGGTTTCCCTCTCCATTCGGGATGGTCGAGCTGCTCCACTGAGGCATAGAAAGCATCCATGTCCACATGGATGATTTTTCGTACCGGAAGTTTTTCGGATTCAGACATTCCTTGATGAGCAGTTTGGGGAATAGACAAAAAAAAGAGGAATTCCGAAGAATCCCTCTTTTCGAATCATTGAGGTAGTTAAAATTAATTTGCGGTCACATTCAGTTCCAAAGAAACTGTGTTGTAGATGAATTGATCTTTTGCTTTGTCCACAGCAGAAGCTTCGTCGCCGTAGGACAATCCCCAAGCCGTTCTGTCGATATTGAAACCGGCAACTGCAGTCACAGTACCGTTTTCGATAGTCACTGAAGCAGGGAATTTGATGTTTTTGGTGGTACCTCTCATGGTCAGGTTACCGCTGATCCAATGAGTTGGGTTTGCAGGAGATAGCTCTGATTCTGCCTTTGGGGTGTTGTCAGTAGCAAATTGCTCAGTATCTGCAATCACGTCACCTGCTGTGAAGGGCTCAGCTCCTGTGATTTCAAATGTTGCAGTAGGGTGGTTTGCTGCGTCAAAGAAGTCAGCAGACTGAAGATGTCCCCAAAGTTTACCGTAGTTTTCAGAACCTTCTTCCAAGTCTTCGATTTTCAAACCTGTAATGTCAAAAGTGAAAGAACCTCCGGTGATTTGATCTCCGCTCACGGTAAGGGTACCTGAAGTAGCAGGAATTTTGCCAAAATGCTGTCCGGCAGGCTTGTAACCTCTCCAAGAGATTGTAGAGGTTGGAGCCAAGGTAAGCGTAGTACCCGTTGCTTCTGCTACTTCCTGAGCTTCAGAGGTTTCTACTGTTTCAGATGGTTTGCTGCAGGCGAAGGTGATCATTGCTGCGGCAAGGAAAAGACCGATTTGCTTTGTGATTTTCATAGTTGATTTTTATAAATGGAGTTGCAAATTTATATGTATATACACGAAACTCAAAATCAAAAAAAAAGTTCAGGTTGATTTTATTTTTTTATTTCCTTCGGGAAAAAATGAAAAAACAATGGCTTTGATCATGGAAGTGCGCGGCAAAAAGCCGGAAATGGGAAAGGAATGCTGGCTGGCACCCAATGCCACACTAGTTGGGGATGTAGTCATTGGAGACAGGTGTACGGTTTGGTTTAACGCGGTCATTCGGGGTGATGTCCATGAAATCCGGATAGGAAATGATACTAATATCCAAGATGGAGCAGTCATCCATTGCACCTATCAAAAAGCACCAACTTATATAGGAGATCAGGTATCTATCGCCCATAATGCCATCGTTCATGGATGTACAATTCACGATCGTGTTCTTATCGGAATGGGAGCGATTGTGATGGATGGAGCTGTAATTCATTCAGATTCAGTGATTGCTGCAGGTGCTGTGGTCCTAGCTGGCACGGTAGTGGAGTCTGGGTCCATTTATGCCGGTACTCCTGCCAAAAAAGTAAAAGAAATCGGAGATAATATGAGGGAGGTAATTCTCAGGACTGCCAAAAACTATCCCATGTACTCGAAATGGTTTGAGGAAGGAAATAAATAATTGAGGCAATCTTCTTTATTAGACAGTCATTTCGGCCACGTTTGGGTTTGGAATCAGGGTTTTCAAATTCTTTTTTTTGTAGGTAATGATTTCTTTTTTGCTTGGTGAATGACTAAGAAAAAATTAATATTAATTTCTTGGTTCTTAAGTTGGATTTCTCTTATTTTATTTCGCTTAATCCCCAGCAAATGAAATCCTTAATACAAACCTGTTCCCAAACAAGGTATCTTGTTCTTTTGGGTGCTCTTTTGGTAGGCTTCAATATTTTGCTAGCTCAATTTATGCCCAAGGAGCATGCTTTGGACTTGAAGTTTGCCTATAGCCCCACGGAAGCTTATGACTCTATTTCTAATTTGGAAGAAAAAGATAGAGTCCAATATGGATGGGCAATTCTCTTTTTTGATATGCCCTATTTGATGGCCTATGCTTGTTTTTTTTCAGGCCTTTTATTCCGCTTAAAGACAAATCAGAGAAATTTAGCAATCCCTTTTTTGGTAGCCCTTTTCGATTTTTTTGAAAACTCTGCGATTCTTCACCTTCTTAGCATTTTTCCAGAGGAAGGTAAATTGACAGCTATCCTAGCGTCTATTTCAAGCACTGCTAAATGGATTTTGGTAATTGTTCTTTTGATTTTGGTCTTCCTGGGATTTTTTAAAGTGCTGTTAGCAAAGAAAAATGATCTTGGATCAACGATCAAAGCCAAAATTTAATTTCAAATCAGCCCAAGCTTCATGGCAATCTCTTTTGTTTATCCCAATTTTTGATTAGTATTTCGAATCGGTTAAGGGACAGGCCAGATCGATTAGTTTCAAAAATTGTATGAAAGAAGAATATTTTAAATGGTACTCTCCCTATGTCAACCGTGACGTTGAGATGCTGGTTTTTGGGCATGCAGGCTATCCTGTGATTCTATTTCCCACATCCATGGGTTCGTTTCATGAAAACCGGGATATGGGCCTCATTGGGTCTGCTCATTGGTTTATAGAGCAGGGTTTGGTTCAGATCTTTTGTCCGGATAGCAATGACAAACAAAGCTTCTACAACAAGGGAGTTCATCCTCATCAGCGAATCCAAAATCATGTGGGCTATGACAAAATGATTTGTCATGACATCGTGGAAAGAGTTCGCCTTAATACCTCCATGGCAAAAGTTGCAGTGGCAGGGTGCAGTTTTGGCGGATATCATGCTGCCAATTTCGCCTTCAGGCATCCAGGCTACGTCAGTCACATGTTCAGCATGAGCGGGGCATTTGATATCCGAAACTTTATGGATAGATACAATCATGACGACATTTTCTACAATAGCCCGCTGGAATATCTTCCTGGACTTCAGGATTATGAGCTATGGAACATGGGGATCATCTTGGGCACTTCCAATTGGGACATTTGTTTTGATGCCAATCTGAAGCTTCATGAGGCCTTGAAGCAAAAAAATGTCAATCACTGGCTGGATGTGAGACAAGACAAGCAGCATGATTGGCCAGTTTGGAAGGAAATGTTTCCTCACTACTTATCCACTATCAAATTTGATTAACTTAATTCTTTACCACTACTAACTAAGCGAAAACATGAAGAAAATCGGGATACTTTTCGGAATGGAAGATACCTTTCCCCAGGCATTTGTTCAGCGAGTCAATGAAAAAGCGGAAAAAGGGATCATAGCCGAACCGGTTCGAATCGACAAAGTCATTCAAAATGAACTGACAGAATATGCAGTAATCATTGACCGGATCTCTCAGGATGTTCCTTTCTACAGGGCATATCTGAAAAATGCCGCTCTTACCGGGACAGCCGTAATCAACAACCCTTTTTGGTGGAGTGCAGATGACAAATTTTTTAACAACTGTCTGGCAGACCAATTGGGAGTTCCTCTTCCAAAGACCGTGATTTTGCCCTCAGCCGAGCATCCTACGGATACCACAAGCAAGTCATTCCGAAACCTTGCAGCGCCTTTGGACTGGGAGGGGATTTTCAGCTATATCGGTTTCCCTGCCTATATGAAGCCCTATGCCGGAGGAGGTTGGAAAAATGTCTACCGACTGGAAAACAAGGAGGAGTTTTTTCAGAAACATCCTGAAACCGGACAATTGGTGATGCTCCTGCAGGAAGAGATCGTTTTTGATGAGTACTTCCGGGTTTACTGTCTTGGAGGCAAAGCAGTCCGAATCATGGAATATGAGCCTCGAAACCCACACCACCTTCGCTATGTAGTCGACAAAGCTCCGGCTTCGAAAAAACTATTGAGTACAGTGAAGGATTATACCATCCGACTTTGCCAGGGTTTGGGCTATGACTTCAATACGGTGGAATTTGCCGTGAGGGACGGTATTCCTTATGCCATTGATTTTGGCAATCCTGCACCCGATGCAGATGTCAACTCGGTGGGCCAAGCCAATTTTGACTGGGTGGTAGAAGAGGCTGCAAAAATGGCCATTGCTTATGCCAAGGCTCAAAAGCCAGGTAAGATGAATCTGACTTGGGGCACTTTTATGAAAAATTCGGTGGAATCAGCCAAGAGATTTTAACTCCCGCTGCTTATGGCAACTTCAATAAAAAAGCTTCCCAAGTTTACTTTGGGAGTCGAAGAAGAATACATGATTTTGGATCCCAAAACCCGGGATCTTCGCTCTCATATGTCCAAAATCGTAGATGGAGGCAAAATCACCCTAAGAGAGCAGGTAAAGGCCGAGATGCACCAGTCTGTGGTGGAAGTGGGAACCAACATTTGCCAGAATGTGCAGGAAGCACGGAAAGAGGTCGCTTTTCTCCGAAATAAGATCTCCGAACTTGCTACTGCGCAGGGATTGGTGGTGGGTGCTTCGAGTACCCATCCCTTTGCCAAATGGCAGGATCAGGAGATCACCGACGACCCGAGATATCATAATATAGTCAATGAGCTCAAGGACATTGCACGTTCCAATCTGATTTTTGGACTTCATGTGCATGTAGGGATAGAAAGCCGCGACATTGCCTTGCAGTTGATGAATCAGGCTTGTTATTTCCTGCCTCATATCTATGCACTTACGACCAATTCTCCTTTTTGGGAAGGCAGAAATACCGGTTTCAAAGCCTTTAGAGCCAAGGTTTTTGCCAAATTTCCCCGAACTGGCTTACCTGAATATTTCGATTCGGTTCAGGCCTATGACAATTTCCTGGAGATTCTGGTCAAGACCAATTGCATAGACAATCCCAAAAAGATATGGTGGGATCTTCGCATGCATCCTTTCTTCAGTACGATTGAGTTTAGAATCTGCGATATGTGTCTGACCGTGGATGAGACCATCTGTGTCGTTGCGATCATTCAGGCCGTGGTAGCCAAATTGTATAAGCTACTGATGAGCAATACCTCTTTCAATATTTACCGCATTGCTCTCATTAGAGAGAATAAATTCCGGGCTGCCCGAAATGGCATCGAAGGCCTTCTGATAGACTTTGGGAAAAAGACAGAAGTGCCTACACGAGAGCTGATTATGGAATTGCTGGATTTTATCGATGATGTGGTGGATGAACTGGGCAGCAGGGAAGAAGTCAACTATGTTCACAAAATTCTCGAAAGAGGAACGGGTGCCGATCAGCAATTGGCTGTTTTCGAGAAAACAGGAAGTCTTGAAGCGGTAGTCGATTTTATTACCTCCAAGTTTACGGAGGGGATTTAAGGGATTCCGTAGCTTTGGGTCGAAACTAATCCAATCAACGTGGGAAAGAGAAAAGTACAGCTGGCAATTCTGGATATGTATGACGGAGAGCCCAATCAGGGCATGCGCTGTATCCATGATATCTTGTCAAGGTTTTCGGAGCAGATTTCCTGGAGAGAATTTGATGTAAGAGGAAAAGCTCAACTTCCAGATATTCAGGATTTTGACTTGTTTATTTCCACAGGAGGTCCCGGAAATCCCTTGGAGGGAAATGGAGATTGGGATTTGAAATATTATGATTTTCTGGATCAAATCTGGATTTGGAATCAGAATCATTCCCGAAAGAAGCATCTTTTGCTTATCTGTCATTCTTTTCAGATGGCTTGCAAGCATTTTGGCTTGGGGGAAATCACCAAAAGAAAATCCACCTCCTTTGGCGTCATGACTGTCCACAAGACCCAAGAGGGCATGAAAGATCCCATTTTCCAGAATCTCGCCAACCCTTTTTGGGCGGTCGATTCCAGAGATTATCAGGTAGTGCAGCCTGATGCCAAGAAATTCAAAACTCTTGGGGCTAAAATCATCGCACTGGAAAAAATCCGAAATCATGTGGAATACGAGCGGGCGATTATGTCTATTCGATTTACAGACGAGATCGTGGGTACTCAATTCCATCCTGAGGCGGATGCCCTGAGCTTTATGGAGCATCTGAAAAAACCCATCGTGCGTGAAAAAATCATTGAGCTAAAGGGCAAGGCCAAATTCCGAACCATGCTTGAAGATTTGGTGGATGAGAATAAAATCTATAAAACCAACGAAACGCTTATCCCCAATTTTCTGGAACAGGCGCTCCAAAAGATCAAACTCTCCAAAACACCCTCTTTGACCTGAGAATGGAACCACCTATCCGAAAAAAGTTTAATAAGGAATTTTCCTCTGAAAAATATCAGGCTTTTCTCCAAGATATAGCAGGGGATTTTGACTATATGCCTACTTTTCGGATTGCTGAGACTCCTTTTTTTATCCCCAATTCTCTCAGAGATCAACTTAAGGAGGCTTGCGATCAGGTCATCGATTTTATCCAAAGGCCTGATTTTAAGGAATTGACTCAGCGATCCATTGAGCTGAATACCGCTGTGCCCAATGAGGATGCCCATACCCAATTTTTAGCAGTAGACTTTGGGATTTGTGAGGAAGAGGGGCACCTAATTCCCAAACTTATCGAAGTACAGGGCTTTCCGTCCATTTTCAATTTTCAGTTCAATCTTTTCCGTAAGGTCCAAAAGTACTACCCCTTTCTAGGTGAATACTCTCCCTATCCGGATGGGATGGATGAAGAGAAATACCTGCAAAAATTAAAAGAAGTCGTTTTAGGGGATCACCTTCCAAAGGAGGTCGTTTTGCTCGAAATAGAACCTGAAAAGCAAAACACCAAGATTGACTTTTACTATGCAAAAAGGGACCTGGGAATTCCTGTGGTCTGTGTGACAGAGGTGCTCAAGGAAGGAAAAAGACTTTATTACCACTCAGCTCAAGGGGAAAAGATCCGCATTAAAAGAATCTACAATCGGGTCATCTTCGATGAGTTGGAGATGAGGAAAGACCTGCGATTAGACTTTGACTTTACAGAAGATTTGGAGGTGGAATGGGCCGGACATCCCAACTGGTATACCCGGATTTCCAAGTTCATTTTGCCCTATTTGCATGGACCTTACTTTATCGAAACCAAGCTGCTCAGTGAACTGGAGTCTATTCCTGAGGACCTGGAAAATTATGTGCTAAAGCCACTTTTTTCCTTCTCAGGCTCGGGGGTCGTTTTTCATGTTAAAAAAGAAGATGTGGAGGCTGTAAAGGAAAAGGATCTGTACATCTTACAGAAGAAAGTCCACTACCTTCCAGTCATTCAATCCCCGGATGGCAAAGTCAAAGTAGAGGTTCGTTTGCTTTTCCTTTGGCCAGAAAAAGACGAAAATCCCACTTGGGTTGGCAACTTGGTCCGATTGAGTAGGGGAGAGATGATCGGAGTCAAATTCAATAAGGACAAAGATTGGGTAGGGGGCTCGATTGGCTTATTTGAAAAAGCAAAAAGCTGAGATTTAGGTCTCAGCTTTTTGATTTTATTGCATCCAGGCTCCCGGATTTTTCCTCCATTCACCCAGGGATTGGAGGACATTTTCATCGATGTATTTCCTATGAACAGCCCTAGGTAGTAGTGCGTCATAATGGCTTAGGCAAATCAGTTTTACCCCGGCCTCCTCAAAGTTTTTGTCGGCCACTTCAAAACCATAGCTGAAGATGGCGACCATGCCCAAAACCTCAAAGCCTGCATTTCTCAGGTCATGGACGGCCTTTAGAGAGCTACCACCCGTAGATACCAAATCCTCCACGACCACTACTTTTTGGCCGGGGACTACCTTGCCTTCGATCATGTTTTCCATGCCATGACCTTTGGGTTTTGAACGGACATAGATAAAAGGCAAGTCAAGCTCATTGGCAATCAAAGCCCCTTGAGGGATTCCTGCAGTGGCTACCCCTGCGATGGCTTCAGCCATGGGAAAAAAATGACTGACACTTTTTACCAATTGATCCCGAATCAGGCATCGTACTTCCGGGAAGGAAAGGGAGAGTCTATTATCACAGTAAATGGGTGATTTCCAGCCTGATGCCCAGGTGAAAGGCTTTTCAGGTTGAAGCCGAATAGCTTGAATTTCCAGCAGTCGGTCGGCTACTTCGGCGGCGGTGGCTTGGTCTAAAATTTCCATATGGTCAAAAATAACAGAATACGAACCGATAAGATTGTGACACCTGAATTTTTTGTGCATTTTTGATTTCGACACCTAGCCAACCTTAGCTTTTTGCATGAGAATTTTTGTAAATGACAAGCCCCTCGAGCTGATCAGTTATGAAGAACTGGATTCGGAAAAGACTTATGAGCACATCTACCGACAAACGGACGAAATCCCCTCGGATGTAGAGTGGGAGGAGGATGTGATTTTTCATGAGCCTTCCCATGATTTGATCATCCGGCTGCTTTACCTATTGCGGACCCGTAAAATGAAGAATCTAGATTCGGTCACTCTGGTCAGCGAGGACAAAAAAGCCTTGAAGGCATTTGTCAAAAGCCGATTTTTGATAGTTAAGGCAGCTGGCGGTTTGGTTTCTAAGAAAGATAAAATTCTGATGATCTATCGCTTGGGCAAGTGGGATTTTCCTAAAGGAAAAATGGACCGAGGGGAGACTCCCGAGCAATGTGCCAAGCGGGAAGTGGAGGAGGAATGTAATATCATGGTCAAGCTACGGACCCCAATCCTAAAGACCTGGCATACCTACACGCAAAACAGGAAAAGTATTCTCAAAAAGACCTACTGGTACTCGATGGACTCACTCAATGATGCCACAATGAAGCCTCAGATCGAAGAGGGGATAGAAGATATCCAATGGATGTCAGAGGCAGACGCCAAGACAGCTTTGATCAACTCCTATCCATCGATGAGGTATTTATTTAAGCATTACCTGAAAATGCAACTCAAGCCTCACAAAGCGTAAGGCAAATAATCAGTCACATTGCCCCCATATCGGTGGACTTCCCGAATCACTGTGGAGCTGATAGCGGCAAATTCCGGAGAGGTAATCAAAAATACCGTTTCCAACTCCTCGTTGAGGTAGCGGTTCATTTGACTGATCGTGTTTTCGTATTCAAAGTCCGTGGTGTTCCTTAATCCTCTTACCAGAAACTTTGCCCCTATCTTTTTGGCTAAGGTGGAGGTCAATTCATTGTATACTACCACTTTGACTTCAGGAGTATTCACATAAACCTCCTCGATTTTTGAAACCATAAGGTCAATATCGAAATACCTGTTTTTCTTGGTGGAATTGTACCCAATTCCGATTACCACTTCATCAAAAAGCTTCAGGCTGCGCATCACAATGTCGTGATGACCTCGGGTAAATGGATCAAATGACCCGGGAAAAATGGCTATTTTCTTCATGATCAGTCCATTTGCCAGCTGGCTTCAAACAGATGCTCAGCTTTGAGGTTTTTAAAGCCATTTCCATAATTCTGGTTGGCATGAGGCTTAATAACTCTGACGTGGTGGAAATATTCCTCCAGCCATTCTTTACTCATGCCCTCTTCTTCTTGTAGGCTGAAGAAACTGATTCTTGCGTGATTCTTGTCAAATTTCAACTGCTCCATGGCGATGAAGATATACTTGAGTAGCTCCTCTTTTTCTTCTACCTCAAACCTATTGAAGAGACTCAGTTCCTGATCTTTAAAAGCAGCCAAGTAGAAATAATTGTCAATAAAATTGATCAAAATCTCTTGGCCTATCAGGTTAAATCTCTCCTTGAAAAGGTAAGACAAAAAGGAACAAGCTCCATGAAAGAAAGAAACTTCTGAGAATCTTGCTTCTAATGATTTTTTAATGCTTTGAGGTAGGCAGGAGACTAGCTGAAGATTATTGCTGTCCAAAGCGCAGGAAAAATAGTGCTGTTCTCCTTTGATGTCTCCTACAAAGTTGAGGTAATGCTCTTCCTTACCATTTTGAAACAGCAATCCAGGAACCAAGGAAAAGATATTGGAATGGACATAAGCCTTTGCAGGAACATCCTGTTTGAGCAAAAGATCGCTTGGAATTATTTTTTCCAATTCTGCCCAACCCAAATTTGGATATTGATGGATGGCGATATTTGCTCCATTTTTGTCTTTCGCAAAAATGAAAGTAGAGGAGGGATACAAAAAAAGTGATAGGCTCGCTGTGTCCTCCACATCAAACCTATCACTTTTATAAACTTTAAAATCAGGTTTCAAAAGGTTGGGGTTTATTTCCAGTTACCTTCCGTAGAAGCGTCAGTTCTGGATCCGACTCTCAAAGCTTTTTCGTTGTTATTCAATCTTCTTTTTGGATTTACAGGAGCCGGGTCTCTGATTTCGAAAACGTTTACCAGATAGCCACCTGTTTTTTCTACTTTGTCAGCAAAGAATTCAAACTGCTTTCCACCCGTTCCAGGTACTACTGGTAAGAGATCCAAGTTGAAGTCAGGAAATTTTCTTTCATTGAAAAGGGAATCCATCACTCCCACAGATCCAAGAGTATCGAAAGTAACAGTCGTCTCTTCTGCTCCATAATCCAACAAGCGGGTGGTCTCAGTACGCTGAACCAAATAGATTTCCCCGTCTTCGATAAACATCTTCAACGAATCCCAAGTGCTGGCGTACTTTCCATTGGATGCCTGGTAAGCCAATTGAGCGTCACGTAGCATTTCCAGTTTCTGGATGGTGGCAGCCTCTAGCAAGGCAATTCTTTTCTCTTCTTCTACTACGTCGTTGACACCTTTCCAAAGGAGGTATCCCAACACGACCGCTACTGCGAAGAAAACTAAGGAGAGAATTCTAGTAAGATTCATTGTAAGTAAGATTTAGAAATCTGGTTAAGGTTGAAGGTTTTTAAAACGTGCTATTTTAGAGAAATATTTCCAAAATTAAAATATCCTTTCCACAATCCTAGGTCCTGAATGGATTTAATTCCCCAAAATACCTGATGGAGGGAATGATTGGGAAGAGCTTGAATGTCTTCCAAGCCCATCCATGCCAGATCTAGCAGGATTTGTTTTTGCCCGGAAAGCTCAGGATCTATCCCCAAAGTTGGTGTTCCATTTACCTTTTTCACTTCGAAAAAGTGCTCCATCGCATGGAGCGGGGGAGAAAGGTATTCGTGAACGAAAAGGTATCGCTCCACGGAAATTTCCAATCCGGTTTCCTCCAAAAACTCTCGTTTGAGATTTTCAGGAGCTGAAGTACCGTATTTCATCCCTCCTCCAGGGACAGACCAAAAGACCCTGTCCTCGCTCATTTGGTGCTTCACCATGAGGATTTTGTCGCCTTCCCAAAGAATCCCGTTGACCCGGCTTCTCAGGCGGTTGCCAAATTTTGATTCGATTTCCTTGCTGATTTGATCGGAGGACATTTACATTCGCTTTCTATGGGTAAAGATAATCAGGGGGATTTTAAGCCCTCCGACTTGCTGATCAAATATTTCCCTTTTTCTCCAACGGCGGGTCAAATGACCTTTTTTCGGAAAATGGATGAGTTTCTGAAATCGGATGCTTCAGAGAAGCCCACTTTTGTGCTCAGGGGATATGCAGGTACGGGGAAAACCTCTCTGATTTCAGCTTTGGTGAAAGTCTTGCCTCGGATGAATATGCGCTCCCTGCTATTGGCTCCTACCGGTCGTGCTGCCAAAGTGATGAGCAACTATTCCGGAAGGGGAGCCTACACAGTCCATAAGATCATCTACAAACCCAAAGGCGATCCAGGTACTATGGGAGGTGGGTTTATCCTTCAGAAAAACTATTACAAGGATACGCTCTTTATTGTAGATGAATCCTCCATGCTTTCTGATGATGGGGGCATGTCCGGCAATTTGCTTTGGGATTTGATTCAATTCGTGTTTTCCGGGTCGGACAATCGACTTTTACTGGTGGGAGACACCGCTCAGCTTCCCCCTGTAGGGAGTGAATACAGTCCAGCTTTGGATTCGGGATACCTTTTGCGGCATTTCCGGCTTCAGGCTGGACAAACCGAACTCACCGAGGTCATGCGTCAACGCTTGGAATCGGGCATCCTTTTCAATGCCACACATCTCAGACAGGAGCTTTCAGGAGAAAAATTCCAAATACAAATCTACACGGCTGGCTTTCGTGACATTTTCAAAATGACCTCTGAGCGCTTGGAAGATGGGCTAAGGTATGCCTACGACAAGTTTGGTGCCGAAAATACCACCATAGTCACCCGCTCCAACAAGGCAGCCGTTCAGTACAATCAATATATCCGACGAGTGATTCACTTTTACGAGGAGGAAATCAGTACTGGAGACCTGCTGATGATTGTGAAAAACAACTATACCTACATGGCCGAATCTGATAAGGTTAATTTTCTGGCCAATGGAGATATGGTGGAGGTGATGAAAATCCGAAAGTTTGAGGAAATGTATGGATTTCGGTTCGCCACTTTGGAGCTTCGGCTTTTGGATTATCCATCGGAGCCTTTTTTCGAGGCCAAGGTGATTTTGGATACGCTTTATTCTTCCACTCCTTCCCTCAGCAGGGAAGAATACCGTAAACTTTACGATCAAGTTTCGGAGGACTATGCAGATGTGGCCAATAAATCCGAGCGCATGGAGCTAATCCGAAAAGACCCCTACTTAAATGCGCTTCAGATCAAGTTTGCCTATGCGCTCACCTGCCACAAAGCCCAAGGCGGTCAGTGGAGTGCAGTATTTGTAGATCAGGGCTATTTGCAGGAGGAAAAGGTAGACCGAGATTTTGTCCGGTGGCTGTACACCGCCATGACCCGGGCGACTGAGGAATTGTATTTGGTTAATTTCGCACCGGGATTTTTCTCTTCGGTGAAAAAGGAGATTTGACTCGGGCGCAAATAGGGGGATCAGAGTTAAAAAGATTGGGAATCCCCGATCCAAGACTGCCTTATAACAATATTTAATATGGTGAAAACTGAACTTTGGCAAGAAATTTTCACTTTTGTAGGTATCGAAAACTCAGGAAAAGTAAATTCGATCCAAAATTTGAATCCTTAACTTCTAAATAATCATGAAAAAGCTAGGAATTTTATTCAGCCTCTTTGCTTTCGCCCTTGTCTTCACCGCTCAGGCTCAACAGGCCGGTTCAGGTGCTGTCATCAGCTTCAAAGAAAAGTCTGTGGACTTTGGCGATATCGTACAAGGTCAAAAAGTGGAGCATACCTTCACCCTGACCAATTCAGGAACAGAGCCATTGATCATTTCCAATGTAGCTGCCACTTGTGGATGTACTGTACCAAGTTGGCCAAAGGAGCCCATCGCTCCGGGAAACTCAGCAGAGATCAAAGTATCCTTTAACTCTACCGGTAAAATGGGTAAGCAAAACTCTGTGGTAAGAATCTATTCCAACGCCACCGAGCCTATCGAGAAGGTTTCCCTTATCTCCAATGTACTTCCAAAGACCGAATAGTCGGTTATTATCTTATCTCAGCCCGTCCTTCCAGGCGGGCTTTTTTTATTGAACTAATCGAGATCCGATCTCATTTCTCAAAGAAGTCTTCCAGATAAATCCCGGATACCTTTCCCTTTCCACCAAAATCAATCATGGCAAAACAACAAGAACGAAAAGTGACCATGAGACAGGTCTTTCAGACCATCATCTGGCCCAGAAGAAAACACCTCTTTTTAGGTTTGTTTCTCATAATAATCAGTAGACTTTCCGGTTTGGTATTGCCGGGAGCCAGTAAGTATTTAGTGGATGACGTGATTCCCAGTAATGATTTGGTTCTTCTGAAGTGGCTGATTTTGGCTGTGGTGGCAGCCATAGTGGTACAGTCCGTCACCTCTTATTCTCTAACGCAGATATTGAGTGTGGAAGCCCAGCATTTGATTGCCAAACTTCGGGCTCAGGTTCAAAAGCACATTATCCAGCTTCCCATTCGTTTTTTTGACAATGCCAAAACAGGAGAGTTGGTCAGTCGCATTATGACTGATGTGGAGGGAGTGAGAAATCTTGTCGGGACGGGCTTTGCCCAGATGATCGGAGGAATCCTGACAGCGGTAATTTCGCTCGTCTTGCTGATCAGCATCAGTCCTCTGATGACCTTGTATGTCTTGGTGCCTGTCGCCATTTTTGGTTTGGTGTCTTTGAAAGCCTTCGGTAAAATCCGCCCCATCTTCCGGGAGAGAGGGAAAATCAATGCGCAAGTCACCGGAAGGCTGACAGAAACTCTGGGAGGAATCCGGGTAATCAAAGGATTCAATGCCGAAGCTCAGGAGATCAAGACCTTTGAAGGAGGGGTGGAGTTGCTTTTCCAAAATGTGAAATCCAGCTTGACTGCCACGAGTTTTGTGACGTCTGCAGGGACTTTGCTGCTCGGCCTGGCTTCGGCTGGGATTATGGGAATCGGGGGGTGGATGATTATGGAAGGGAAAATGACCTTTGGAGACTTTTTGGCATTTACCCTGTATTTGGGCTTTATGATCGCGCCGATTGTGCAGATGTCCAATATCGGAAGTCAGTTGACCGAGGCTTTTGCAGGACTTGACCGAACCGAGGAAATCATGAATACGCCTTTGGAATCGGATGACCGCAAGCGGACTGTCCAATTGAATGAAATCCGGGGAGATATGGAGTTTCGGGAGGTTTCTTTTGCCTATGAGTCGGATAAGGAGGTAGTCAAAGGAATCAGTTTCAAAGCACCAGCCGGCTCGGTGACTGCTTTGGTGGGAACTTCCGGTTCGGGAAAGACGACTATTGCCGGGCTTGCTGCTACTTTTCTCAATCCCGATTCAGGTCAGATTTCATTGGATGGGAAGGACTTGCAGGAAGTTACGTTGCAATCTTTCCGTTCACATCTGGGCGTGGTGCTACAGGATGATTTTCTTTTTGAGGGGACCATTCGGGAAAACATCCTTTTCCCAAGACCTGATGCTACTGAGGAGGAAGTCCAAAAGGCCGTCAAAGCTGCCCATGTTCAGGAATTTTCGGATCGATTTGAGGATGGACTGGATACGCTGATCGGGGAGCGGGGAGTGAAGCTTTCGGGAGGTCAACGGCAGCGGATTGCCATTGCCCGTGCTATTTTGGCGGACCCGAAGATTTTGATTTTGGATGAGGCTACTTCCAATTTGGATACGGAATCGGAAACCTTGATTCAGGCCAGTTTGAAAGAACTGATGAAAGGGCGGACCACCTTCGTCATCGCTCACCGATTGAGTACAATCCGTCAGGCTGACCAGATTCTGGTGATCGAGCAGGGCAAAATCGTGGAGCGAGGCAAGCATGAGGAGTTGATTGCCTTGGAGGGTCGATACTATCAGCTCTACACCTATCAGGCAAGAATCTAATTCATGGTTTTCCAACCAATTCCCAATCCACCTTTGGTTGTTGGAATCAGGGTATTCCGCAGTTCTTTGTTGGCAAAAGGGTCAGCTATTTGCCTTCCGGGCTTGGGGATTTTTCTTTCGAAGACCATTCCCCAGTCTGCCGAAAAAGCGATTGTCCAGCATGAATACGGGCATTATCTGGATTATTTGTGTGGATTTGAGGGAGATCAAAAGCGATTTTTGGGATCAAAGATTCTTGGTTTTTACCTCAAGATCGGTTTGCCCAGCCTGTTTAATTTGACTCCAGGGCTAAAGCATCTGCCTTGGTTTAGAGGAGATCACCGCCTATTTTGGACAGAGATTCGAGCCAACCGGCTGGCTTCGGCCCATTTCGGGAAGGAGTTGGCAGAAGAATTTGAAAAAAGATTTCCAAGCAAAGTGTAAACCATGAACAAACCGGATTCCAGAAGAAATTTTCTGCAAAGACTGACTTGGAGTTCCTTGGCCCTGAGTGTACCGGGCTTGACTTTTTGCCAAACCCCATTCAAAAAGAAAATCAAAATCGGTTTGATTTCTGACCTACATCAGGATATTATTCCTGATGGGGAAAAGCGGCTTGAGGCTTTTTTGAATAAGATGCAAAAAGAAAAAGTGGATGCAATAGTTCAGTTGGGTGATTTTGCAGTTCCCTCACCGGAAAATCAGGGTTTAATCGAGCGATTCAATCAAGCCCACAAAAATGTTTTTCATGTTTTGGGCAATCACGATGTGGACTATGGGTACAGTTTTGATCAATGTGTGAAAGCTTACCAAATTTCTTCCCCCTACTATTCCCGAAATCTGGAAGGAATTAAGGTAATCGTACTGGATGGGAATGAGGAAGGTTCACCCAATCCGACTCAAGGCTATCCAGCCTATATTGGTGCCGAACAGCAGGCTTGGCTCAGGAAGGAGTTGGAAGAGGCCAAAGTTCCTGTGATGATATTATGCCATCAACCTTTGGCAGGGATTTATCCCCTGGACAATGCCAAAGAGATGCAAGACCTTTTGAGACACTATGCTGACCGAATCCTTCTTGTCCTCAATGGACATGCCCATGTGGATCAGCATTTGGAAGTTAGGGGAATTCATTTTGTACATATCAACTCTGCCTCTTACTATTGGGTAGGAGAAAATTTGGCTCATTTCAGCTATCCGGAAGAAGTTCATGCCCAATTTCCCCAATTGGATAAAACCTGTCCCTATTCGGAAAGTCTCTTTGCCCTGTTGACCATCGATCTGGAGAAGGGCTTGATTTCTTTGGAAGGCAAAAAGGCCGAATGGTTGGGTCCTTCTCCACAGGAACTGGGCATTTCTTACCTTACGGAAGCTCAAATGCGGGAGAATCTGATTCCGGAGATTAAGACCCGTAGGATTCAATAATACAAAAACAGGCATCCGGACGGGACGCCTGCTTTAAATTGAATTCCTGAGCGAATCGATTAAAATGGCAAATCTGATTCGGCGACTTCCTGATTGGCTTTCTCTGCTTTCGGGCCACCGAGGAGTAGTATTTCATTGACTACGACCTCAGTGATGTATTTTTTCTCTCCGTTTTTGTCGGTGTAGGAGCGGTTGGAGAGTTTTCCTTCCACGGCGATTTCCGAGCCTTTGTCCGTGTATTTCTCCAGGATCTCTGCGTTTTTGCCCCAGATGACCAGGTTGGTCCAGGTCGTTTCGGTGACTTTTTCGCCTTTGGCATTGCGATAGACTTCATTGGTGGCGATGTTTACCCGCCCCATGATTTTACCGGATTCGAGGGTTTTGATCTCGACTTTGGAACCGAGGTGTCCGATGAGTTGAACTTTGTTTCTTAGCGCGTTCATAATTAAAGAAGTTAAGTGTGAAAGATTTGGTTTAACAATTTCCGCTAGAGGAGAACTGATGGACCAAAGTTGGGGGAGTGGTCAAAAAAGAGTCGGTAGTTAGTCGTTTGTATTCGATTGTAGTCGTTTGTTGTCGGATAAATGGGCTTTAGAGGCAGGAAATGGGTTTTTTAAATGAAAAGAAATGGTTAGGTTTAGTTGTGTTTATAAATGAGTTGTAGCACATTAAAAAAATGACAGATAATCACTTCATTGAAAAATTTAAATCCAAATCTGACAGAGAATTGGAGAGAGTTGCTATGGATTCAAAGTCATTTGTTTTTGATGCACGCTATGCAGCTATCACTTTGCTTAAAGACCGAAATTACGATTCGGATATAATTAACCAAGTAGAGAAGGAATATGAGAACCTTGTAAAAGCCCAGCAAAAGACAACAGAAGACCTAAAAGAACAAGACCAGCGATTAATAAGACGAATCCGACAAATTCCAATCAAAAAAACAGGAAAATATGGTCTTAAAAACGGAAACGAATTACAAGTAAGAAGACTCAATCAAGATTACTTTCAAATAAGAATTGAAGCTTTCAGAAGCGAATTGGCACCAGTGATGATTTGCAGAGTTAAAGATGACTCAACTTATTCCTGCTACCCATTCCTATATTTAAAGTCTATCTTGATTTTCGGATTTGGTGGAACGGCTTTGACAGTGATTTTGGCCTATCTCGGATATGTGGAAAATGAAATATTTATTTTTTCACTACCACTTTTTGTGACAATCGGATTTCAATTGCTTTTAATGCCTTTTATCTACTTTATCATACTTAACTTTTTTAGAAAACGATTAAGAAAAAAATAAAAACGTGTACCAACAACGCATATAGCTCATGGCGGGTACAACGCTAAATTCAAGTTTTTTGCTCCGTAGCCAGCTTTGGTTTCGGTGGACAGGAAAGTGCTTCGAAACCGCCACAAGCTATATGCAAACCGATAGGGCCAATCCAAGGAATACAAATTACAAACGACATTTGTACCTAATTAGATACTTTTCTATTTTTGTTGAATGCCAACAATCGACAGATTCGATGGAATCAAAATTAATGTTTACAACGGTGACCACAGACCACCGCACATTCATGTTTTGTACAATGAATTTGAAGCTTTGTTGACCATTGAAACTTTTGAAGTTTATGCTGGAGATCTTCCTTCAAGACAAATGAAGAAAGCAATGGACTGGCTTGCAGGAAATGCCGACTGGGCTTTAGAAGTGTTTTATGAACTTAATCCGAACTTGAGATGAGAAAGACGATAAAAATTCCGAGAATTCTGAAAATCAACAAGATTGAAAACCATTCGATAAACGTCACCTTCAACAATGGAGAGTCAAGAATTATTGACTTTAGAAAAGTTTTGAAAAGCATCGTAGTAGATGAAATGTCACCAGCTTTTATTCTTTACAATGAAGACGAGTTGAAAAAAGCTGAACTAAGAAACCATACACTTTCGTTCGACAATGTTGAACAGTTTATAACACTGAGAAACGGACAAAAAGAACGTGTTCCGTTTGAAATTGGCGCTGATGTTTTATTGAAATACAGTGTTCCCGAAAAGTCTGAAATAATGATGAAACTCGGAAGACTTATTCGCGACGCAAGACAAAAAGCAGGTTTGACTCAACAAGAACTTGCAATTATGAGTGGAACATCGAGAACATATATTTCGAGAATCGAAAACGAAAGATCCGACGTTGAATTAGCGACATTGAAAAAAATAATTGAAATCGGACTCGGACGACAATTAGAAATCAAGATAAAATAATAGACTGGCCCTAACAGCTGTCATATTTAATGCGGGGTTCTCTGCTTTGGTAAGGCTTAGTTTTCCAAGCTTATTTTTGGCACTGGTGGAACGTGAATCACTTCGAAAACCCACACTTGCCATAGCCAAGGCTAAGAATTGTTCAAAAATCAAAAAATCGGACTATCAAGTACTTTAGAAAGTTTGGGATCAAATGAGAAGAGCCCTTTTGATCAATAGATGATTATTTTAATTGACATTAAAAAAGCAAACACATGCAACAAACTTCCTTTTGGCAAAAATGGCTCCTGGCGGGCTTAGTGATGGCGATGTCCACTACCCTCCAAGCGCAGGAAGCTGAACTCACACTGGATGATCTCTTCGCAACTCCAAAACTGACGGGAACAAGCCCCTCTCAACCTGTATGGGCACCGGACAGCAAGCACTTCGCTTTTTCCTGGAGTGAACCGGGAAACCCCGGGCGTGGCCTTTGGGTATCAACAGGCGATGGGGAGGAAGTTCGCCTCATTTCCAATACGGCTTCCGGCTCAGTACGCGATATAGTCTGGACCGACGAGAACACGATTATCAGCCTACGAGGTGACTACCTATGGCAGACATCGCTAAGCCAAAGTGCCGACCTTCAGTTGATGCCCGTTGAGGTAGGTGCGAGTAATCTTTCGATATCTCCAAGTGGCAAGCAAGCGGCGTATATACAGAACGGTGACCTGTGGCTTGCTGACCTCTCTTCCAAACAGAATCGACAACTCACCAATATCGGCATACCCAGTCTCTCGAGCTTACAGAAGGGGCGCTACAGTCGACCGGAACGTGAAATCGGTCCGGGCATCTGGAGTGGACCAACCTACAAGTGGTCCCCGGATGGAAAGACCATCGCAATTCACGTGGTGGACCGACGGGAGATGCGAAAGGTGTCGTTCCCGGATTACCTCGCTGCCGAAACCAATCCCAATGAAGTACGCCGAAGTTATCCTGGTGATCCAAACGAGAATCGCAAGGTTGGCCTGCTCGACGTAGAAAGTGGAAATATCACCTACCTTGATTTGCCGGACCCTCAGGCCAATCAGGTCATTGATTTCAACTGGTCACCGAGCGGTGCGCTGCTGATTGATATTGCATCTGACACGGCGGTTGAACGGAAGTTATTCGTTGTTTCACCCGGAGAAAACCAACTTAGTGAGATTTGGCGAGGTGTTCGAGAGACTCGCATGTACACCACCTTTGGATCTACCTGGCATCCGGATGGGCAACAGGTTGTTTTCTTAAGCGATATGGGTGATCGCTACGGTCTTTATACAATCGATGACTCGCCATCTAAGGATCTTCCTCAGCTCCTGACAGATCCATCCTATGATGTGCTGTCCGCTCCAAGTATTGCTGGGGAGGCACTTTTTTATGCTGGCAACGGAGTTAATCCTTACGAACAACACGTGTATCGCTTGAATCTGTCCGGTGGCGATCCCAAGCAGGTGACCCACCTTCCCGGTCAGAATATTGGTTATCCTTCACCGGATGGGCAGCACTTGGTGTTCATGCACAGCAACGATACTTCTCCGGCAGAGCTTTACGTGGTTAGCAGCGAGGGAGGCGATGCTACGCGCTTAACCTATTCCCCTTTGCCTGCCTTTACAAATCGAAGCTGGACTGCAGCGGAATATGTCAGTTTCCCCAGTTTGGTAGATGACTATACGCTGCATGCCCGGATTCTGAAACCTGCCAACATGCAGCCCGGTAAGAAGTATCCAGTACTCTTTGGGCCCGTATATTCGAATACCGCTAGGAATCGCTGGGCCGGCAACTACAGCTTGGTGCAGCATCTCTTGGTCAAAAAGGGATACATCATCGTGCAGGTGGATTCACGTGGCAGTACCGGTTATGGACGGGCATTCCGTGAAGAGTTCCTGCTGGGCTTTGCCGACCAAGACATTGAGGATTATGCCAGTGCTGTGGCTTACCTGGAGTCACAGGATTATGTCGATCCCGATCGCATTGGCATCTGGGGCAGCAGTTACGGAGGCACACTCTCCGTTTATTCGCTGTTGATGAAGCCGGGCTTATTCCAGGTGGGTGTTGCTGCTGCTGCAGCAGTTGACCCGCTGTTCTTCGGCACGGACGACGTGGCGATTGTTCGTACCCCCCAGACACACCCGGAGATTTTCGAAAGAAAAGCACTCAAGTACGCTGCAAATCTGCAGGATAAACTCCTGTTTATCCACGGCATGCAGGACCATGTGGTACCCTTCAAGACCGTGGCGGTGCTTGCAGAAGAGTTGATTAAACAGGGCAAAGACTTTGACTTTGCCTTTGCACCGGGTGCAACACATGGATGGAGCCGTGAGCAGAATTACGATCGCTACCTGTTTGGCAAGCTAATCGAATACTTTGACCGACATCTGAGCGAGCCGATTGAATAAACCTTTACAGGTGTAGGGTCGCAAAGTGTTAAGGAACGCCACAAGCCATTTTTAAATCGTTTTTTATTTTAAAGAAATGAAAAGACCAGAGCAAATTGATGTCATTGCCCTAATGCCAGAACTTGATAAGTTGCTCATCAGCTTGTTGGAAGGATTATCAGACGAAGATTGGGATAAACAAACAATAGCACCTAAATGGAAGGTGAAAGATGTGGCAGTCCACTTATTGGACGGAAATTTGAGAACCCTTTCAGTGTTGCGCGATAAATATCACGGAGTGAAACCTGAAAGAATTAACTCTTACCAAGATTTAATAGATTACTTAAATAGATTGAATACTGATTGGGTTAAAGCAACTAAAAGGCTAAGTACAAGAGTTATTATTGATTTATTAAGTTCTTCAGGTAAAGAATACTGCGATTTCTTGGCCACTTTAGACCCCAACGATACAGCCGAATTTTCAGTCGCTTGGGCGGGTGAGAATGAATCGAAAAATTGGTTTCACATAGCAAGGGAATACACCGAAAAATGGCATCATCAACAACAGATTAGACTTGCAGTTGGTTACGAACAAAAGTTACTTGAAGAAAAATGGTATTTACCCTATTTGGAAACATCTCTTAGAGCGCTTCCCCATCATTATCGGAATATAGAAGGGAAAAATGGAGACTTAGTCAAATTTACTTTTTTGGGGAATCCAGAAAAATGTTGGTTTTTGTACTATAAAGACGGTTGGGAGCTATTTACATCTGTTGATGATAAACCCAAGAGTGAAGTTTTTATCAAAAATGAAATTGCTTGGAAAATATTCACAAAAGGATTGACGAGAGAAGAAGCAATTGGCAATTCAGAAATTGTTGGCGATAAAATTCTTGGTGAAAAAATATTTGATATGATTGCTGTAATGGCATAAAAAAATAATGACACATTGAATTAGAGGAAACGCTCCATTGGTGACTATAGTAATCATTTAATTATCGTTTTTTCAATTAAAAACAGTGACTGCGGATGCACAAAACACAATTTGAAATCACCAAGATGGACTGTCCTTCGGAGGAAAATCTAATCCGGATGAAGCTGAATGGAATTTCAGGTATTGCGAATTTGGACTTTGATATCCCCAATAGAAAATTGACCGTTTTCCACACCGGAGAAATTGATCCAATCGAAAAGTCACTCCACGAACTGAACTTGGGAGGAAAGAAAATCTCCTGCGAAAAAACCGAACAAACCGACTTTCAAGAGAATACAAACCAGAAAAAATTACTTTGGACCGTACTCGGAATCAATTTTTCATTTTTCCTGATCGAAATGACAACCGGCCTGATTTCCAAATCAATGGGATTGGTGGCGGACAGTTTAGATATGTTGGCAGACAGTTTTGTTTATGGAATCAGCCTTTTTGCCGTTGGCGGTTCTCTGAGTAGAAAAAAGCAAATAGCCAAACTTGCCGGATATTTCCAAATCACGCTGGCATTGATTGGATTTGTGGAAGTATTGAGAAGGTTTTTCGGGGCAGAAAAAGTACCTGACTTTTCCACCATGATCGTAGTTTCGATTTTTGCCCTTTTGGCAAACGGTATTTGTCTCTATCTGCTCCAAAAATCAAAGAGTAGGGAAGAAGCTCATATGAAAGCAAGTATGATTTTCACTTCGAATGATGTAATTATCAACTTGGGTGTGATTACAGCAGGGATTTTGGTCCTTTGGCTTGACTCGAATAAGCCTGATTTGATAATCGGAACCATCGTCTTCGGTTTGGTGATTCAAGGAGCTTTTAGAATCCTGAAACTCGGAAAGTGAAAAACATCGGCTTAAATTTCCATTATATCTACTTCCTGCTTTTTTTGACATTTAACCATTAACCAGTAAACATGAGAATACTTCTGCCCATTCTGACTGCTATTTTGTTTGCTTGCTCCCCGAAGGATGAGAGGGAAGGACTTTTCGGCCACCTGACTGAAAAAGAGAGCGTCGAAATCTACCTGAGCAGCTATAATTTGGACAGTATTCCATCGGATATCGGTCAATTGAAAAAAGCAAAATCCCTGTATATCACCAAAGACAGCACAGGTCAGTGGGAAGTGTATCCCCCCGAAAGTACAATTCAGGAAATGACCGATGATCCACCTTTTCGGTACATTCCGGAGGAGTTGACAGAACTGACGCAACTCCAAAACCTGGGACTGGTGGGATTAGATTTGGCTAAGCTTCCGACTGATTTTGACCGACTTCAACACTTGGATACCTTAAACCTGATGATGAATAAACTCAACATCTCCGACGAGTTGGATAAACTGAAAAAGCTTGAAAACCTGAAGTATTTGGTGGTTTTTGGGAATAATGTAGATTCAGCAGACATTGCCGAACTGAAAAGAGCAAATCCCAAGCTCGAGATAATCGGTGGGTTGAAATAGCTTCCTTTGACCGCAAACTCCTTTTCGGGTCAAAAACTTTTGGTTTTAATCATTTGGTGATCGGATATGATAAAGAAAAACAAGGTTTTTATCGCTACCAGTTTGGATGGGTTTATCGCCGACAGAGAAGGAGGAATAGATTGGCTGCATTCCATTCCCAACCCCGAGCACAATGACATGGGATACAGTGCATTTATTTCCGGGATAGATGCCTTGGTGATGGGGCGAACTACTTTTGAAACCGTTTGTGGCTTTGATATTCCCTGGCCTTATACTCAACCGGTCTTTGTCCTGAGCAACAGCCTGTCCTCAATTCCTGACTCGTACTCAGGAAAGGCCGAATTGGTCCGAGGAAGTCTTCAGGAAATCCTGTCCGAGATTCATGCCAAAGGATATTTTCAACTTTACATTGATGGTGGCAAAACAATACAGAGTTTTTTGAAAGAGGATTTGATTGATGAATTAACCCTTACCACCATTCCGGTACTCCTCGGTGGAGGAATTCCGCTTTTCTCCGAACTTCCCCGAAGACTGGACTTTGCCTGTGTCGAGTCCAAACTATACTTGGACAAGGTGGCCCAAAATCGATATATCCGAATGCGGTAAGCCTGTTTCATCTTTGATATGCCTTTCTTTTCTTCCTTTTCAAAGGATGCCTTCTATTTTTCTGAAAAATCCCCGGAGTTTACTCAATCGTTTCCGCAGATTTTAACTTTCCCACACAGGGTTCTGGATACTTAATTTCTTATTTTAAATGCATGATGGATAAGGATTTAAGCCGAAGGCGATTTATAAAGAGCACTCTTCTAAGCGGAGCAGGACTTGCCGTCTTGCCTGGATTATCCCTAAATGCCGCCCAAAGGGAATCCAAAATGCGGTTTGGCCTCGTCACCTACGAGTGGGCGAAAGATTGGGATCTACCCACCTTGATCTCCAATTGTGAAAAAACCGGAGTCTTAGGCGTGGAACTCAGAACTCAGCATGCCCATGGGGTGGAGACCAGCTTGACCAAAGCCCAGCGGGAGGAGGTCAAAAAGCGCTTTGCCGACAGTCCAGTCACCTGCCTGGGTTACGGGAGCAATTACGAATACCACAGCCCCGACCCGGAAAAGCTGAAGCAGAATATCGAAGGGACCAAAGCCTATATCCAGCTTTGCCATGATATTGGGGCGACTGGGATCAAAGTCAAACCCAACTTCCTGCCGCCTGAGGTGCCCAAGGAAAAAACCATCGCTCAGATTGCGTCCTCCTTCAATGAAGTGGGAAAATATGCGCGGGATTATGATCAGCTCATCCGAGTGGAAGTGCATGGTCAGCATACTCAGGAACTGCCGGTGATGAAGGCCATCTTTGACCAGGTCACCGAGCCCAATGTAAAAATCTGCTGGAACTGCAACGAGGAGGACTTACTTCCTCCCGGCTTGGAAGCTAATTTCCATTCAGTGAAAAAATGGTTTGGCGATACCGTCCACGTGCGTGAGTTTAATGTCGGCAACTATCCTTATCCTGAATTATTCAGGCTTTTCAATGGGATGAATTACGAGGGATGGATCCTGCTGGAAGCCCGAACCAAGCCCGCTGACCGGGTAATTGCCTTGAAAGAGCAGTTGGGGCTGTTTCAGGAACTGGTAGCTCAGTAAGCAGTAAACAGTAGGTAGTAAGCAGTGGACAGTTTGCAGTGGGCAGTAAACAGGAGGCAGTTCCAATTGCAATAGGGAGCAGTACTTGAGTTGGCTTTGGAGAGTTGAAAATTTTCTAATGATCAAGAAATACCACGAATTAACCCTTAACAATTAACTAATAACCAATTAACAAATAACCAATAACTCAAAACCTTGAACATACTAACCCAAAATGCCATGAACAACGATAATTCGAGAAGGGATTTTCTCAAAAAAACAGCCTTAGGCACAGCTGGACTCAGTCTGGGTGCTATGGCCTTTTCACCTAAAAGTTACAGCCGCATCCTCGGAGCAAACGATCGAGTGAATGTGGGTATTGTAGGATTCTCTGACCGCTGTCGGGGCGCTTTGGTGCCTGCCATGCAAATTCACGCCAAGGAGATGAATTTTCAGTTTACTGCTGTCTCGGATATCTGGAGCCGAAGGAGAGAGGAAGCCCAAGCTTTTGTGAAGGAAAAAGCGGGTTTAGACATCGCTGCCTGCAGAAACAATGATGAACTCTACGATCGTAAGGACGTGGATGCAGTGATCATCAGTACGGCAGATTTTCAGCATGCGCTTCATTGCAAAGAGGCAGTAGAGGCAGGCAGAGATGCTTATGTGGAAAAGCCTTTTGCAGAAACAATGGCAGATAATCGGGCGGCAAAAGAAGCGGTTCTTCGAACCGGAAAAATCGTGCAGGTAGGCTCCCAGCGTAGAAGTGGGATCAATTATCATCAGGCCCATGATTTTATCAAAGCGGGCAAGTTTGGAGATATTGTAGCCGTAGAAATGACTTGGAATGTCAATCAACCCGGACGCTGGAGAAGACCGGATTTGGTGGGTCAGATCAGAAAAGAGGATACCGACTGGGATCGATACCAGATGAATCGCCCAAAAACCGACTGGGACCCGAGAAAATACCTGGAGTTCCGTCTATTTTGGCCTTATTCTTCCGGTATTCCCGGACAGTGGATGGCGCATCAGATCGACACGGTACACTGGTTTACTGACTTGCCCCACCCAAGAAGTGTAGCTGCCAACGGGGGAATTTACCTTTGGAAGGACGGTCGCCAAAATTTTGATACGATGACCGCTGTTTTTGATTATGGTCCTTTTAATGACTCCTCAAAAGGTTTCCAAGTGATCTATTCTTCGCGCTTCACCAATTCAGCCGGAGGCACCAAGGAGATTTACTATTCCAATGCAGGAGAGCTGAATTTGGATACCAATAAGATCTCTCCAAACGGAGGCCTTAGAGCAAATCAAGCCCGAGCCATGGGAATGCAGGAAAATCTGCTTCAGGAAATGGCTTTGGGAGAAGCGGTGAAAGTGGAAACCGGAGCCAATACCGGAGCAGATGACATGACTTCCGCCCATATGCGCAACTGGATGGAATGCGTTCGGTCCCGTAAGAAGCCCAACGCAGACGTGATGGCAGGCTACAACCACTCCATCGCCAATATCATGACCACAGCTGCACTGAGAACAGGTCAGTTTGTGACCTTTGATGAGGAAAAGCAAGAAGTCTTGGCTGGTGGAAAGCCTTTCCAGTATTGAGCTATGCGATCGAGAAACAAAATCCAATGGGGGACAGCAGGTGTACTGCTGTCCTTCTTTTTCGGAATGAATGCGCCCCTTCATGCTCAAAAAGATCAAGTGAAATTGATCCGTAAGGATGCCGAAAAGAAGGTGGAGGTACGGATCGGAGAGGAGCTTTTTTCAGCATATCTCTATCCTGAGACGATTGCCAAGCCAGTTCTTTACCCCATTATTACCTCCGGTGGCCATGAAATCACCCGAGGATTTCCTTTGGCACCCAGACCGGGAGAGCGGGTGGACCATCCCCATCATATTGGGCATTGGATGAATTATGGCGATGTCAATGGACTGGACTTTTGGAATAATTCCGATGCCATTCCTGCCGACAAAAAGGATAAATACGGAACTATCAGGCATACCGGAATCACAGCGTTGAACGAAAACGGGAATTCCGCTGAGTTGGAGGTAACTATGGACTGGTTGGCTCCGGATGGGAATGTTTTGCTAAAAGAAAAGACGCATTTTGTTTTTTCTTCAGAAGGGAAAAAACGAACCATAGACCGAATTACTACCCTGACCGCGCAAGACCAACCTGTATCCATGAAGGATAACAAGGAGGGAGTTTTTGCCATCCGTGTCGCCAGAGAATTGGAGCATCCTTCGAATAAACCGGAGATTTTTACCGATGCCAATGGGATCCCTACTACAGTAGCTAGTCTGAATAATGAAGGGGTCAGTGGCAAATATCGGAGCAGTGAAGGAAAAGAGGGAGATGATGTATGGGGTACCCGTGGGGAATGGGTGACGCTCAACGGAGAGATAGAAAAGGAAAAAATATCTGTCGTCATTCTGGACCATCCCTCCAATCCCGGCTATCCGACCTATTGGCATGCCCGAGGGTATGGACTGTTTTCAGCCAATCCTTTGGGGCAAAAGGAACTTAGTGGAGGAAAAGATGTGCTTAATTTTGGTTTGAAAGCTGGGGAGTCGGTCACATTTCGGTATCGTATAATGGTCTATTCTGGGGAAATCCCAGGCGATGAGGTCTTGAATTCGGAGGCAGGTAGCTTTGGAAAAGAGCAATAAACAATGAGAAATGGCCAATGACCAATGACCAATGAGCAATAATCAATTACAAATTCTCAATTTCCAAACGCTATTAATTACTAACCAATGAACAATGAACAATAACCAATGAGCAATGATCATTTGCCAATAATCAAGGAGGAATTACCAATTCTCAATTCTCAATTTCCAAAAACAATCAACAATAAATCCTTAACTATTAACCCTTAACCCTTAACCCTTAACCCTTAACTATTAACCCTTAACCCTCAACCCCTCCCCTATGAGAGCCCTATTCGCTTGTATATTCTTTTCTTTTCTGGTAGCCTGTTCGACGACGAAGGAAGAGATCAATGAAGCCGATATCATCATCTATGGAGGTACTTCTTCCGCGATTACAGCTGCCGTGCAGGCAAAGAAGATGGGGAAGTCCGTCATTGTGGTTTCTCCGGATATCCATTTGGGGGGATTGTCTTCAGGTGGTTTGGGGTTTACTGATACGGGGAACAAGGCGGTCATCGGGGGATTGGCTAGGGAATTTTACCATCGGGTTTATCTACACTATGCCCAAGATTCGGCTTGGAAATGGCAAAAGCGGGAGGAGTATGGCAACAAAGGTCAAGGAACTCCGGCCATTGACGGGGAAAACCGGACCATGTGGATTTTTGAGCCTCATGTAGCCGAGCGGATTTTTGAGGATTTTGTCCGAGAAAACCAACTTGAAGTCCTCCGAGACGAGTGGCTAGATCGGGAGAAAGGAGTGGTTAAGGAAAATGGAAAGATTGTTTCGATTCAAACCCTTTCCGGCAAAAAGTATCAGGGTAAAGTGTTTATCGATGCTACCTATGAGGGAGATTTGATGGCTGCTGCAGGGGTAAGCTACCATGTGGGCCGGGAAGCTAATTCGGTTTATGGGGAAACCTGGAATGGAGTTCAAGTCGGGGTCTATCAGCACCGACATTATTTTATGGATTCTATCTCGGCTTATAGGATACCGGGTGATCCAAGCAGCGGCCTTTTACCGGAGATTTCCTCCAAGGCTCCGGGCAAAAACGGGGAAGGAGATCAACGGCTTCAGGCCTACAATTTTCGAATGGCACTGAGCAGATTTCCTGATAATCGAGTTCCTTTTCCCAAACCGGCCAATTACGATTCCAATCGCTATGAACTGCTGGCCCGGGTTTATGCCGCTGGCTGGAATGAGACCTTTTGGAAATTTGACCCGATTCCGAATCTGAAGACAGACACGAACAATCATGGTCCCTTCAGCACGGACTACATCGGAAAAAATTACGATTATCCGGAAGCAAGCTATGAGCGGAGGAAGGAAATCATTCGGGAGCACGAAGATTACCAGAAAGGCTTGATGTATTTTCTGGCAAATGATAGCCGGGTTCCTGAAAATGTGAGAAATGAGATAGGCAATTACGGATTGGCCAAAGATGAATTCACCGACAATGGCAATTGGCCGCATCAGATCTATGTACGGGAAGCCAGAAGAATGATAGGATCTTACGTCATGACCGAACACGATGTGCTTGGGGCCAAGGTGGTTCCCCAATCTGTGGGCATGGGTTCGTATTCACTGGATTCACACAATACTCAGCGCTTTGTGACTCCAGGAGGTTTTGTCCAAAACGAGGGGGATATCGGTGTGCACCCAAAGCAGCCTTATTCCATTTCCTACGGCACCTTGGTTCCTAGAGAAGAGGAATGTAAAAATCTTCTCGTCTCCGTATGTGTGTCCAGTTCGCACACCGCTTTTGGATCCATCCGGATGGAACCTGTTTTTATGATTTTGGGCCAAAGTGCGGCAGCTGCGGCATCCTTGTCAATTGATGAAAAGGTATCGGTACAGGAATTAGGATATGAAAAGCTGAGAAAGGTCTTGATTGAGGAGAAACAGGTGTTGGAAAATGAACTGATTGAAAATTGATTTTTTTGTCTTTTTTTCAATTCCGCATTCAGATGGTGGATAGAGCTGGCTAAAAATTGATCATGATGGGAGATTGGGATGGTGGACCAAAGAAGGTCTGGTTTTTTTACCTCGTTAAAATTTTATCCAGAATCACCCTTCTTAAAAAAACTTTGGAATACTCTAATGAGTCTTTTTTTAATCCTATTTTTAATAAAGTTTGGTTTTTACATGAGTGACTTAAAGAATAGAAGCAATTTCTCTAGTTTAGTTTTTGATCAGATTGAAGTTGGATAGGAGGCAAGTTCTACTCGACATTTAGGCCCATTATGACTATAGAAAAGAAAACCAAAGGAAAAAAAACTCAGGAAAACATTCTTTTTGAATCTAGGAGGATTTTAAATGAAGAAGGAGTTTTTTTGACTCTTAGGGAATTATCCAAAATCATAGGAATCACCATTGGGGGGATCACCAATTATTTCCCGACCAAGGATCATTTGTTTGTAGGATTAGCTGAGATTTATGAAAAGGAGGTAGCTGAGATTTCTATCAGCGACTCTGTTGCCCAAGCCCCTTCTTTTTTTACATTCCTGGATTTTGTTTCCAAAATCATGGACATACAGTTTGAAAATCGTTCGACTATTCGATTTATCTCTCTGGCCAGTCAATCCCAGAAGACGCTTTTTGATCAAATCACGACAACCTGGAACAATAGGAAAGATAAGCCTTTCGCAATGGTTCGATCCCTTGTAGATCATGGGCTTCTTACTGATGAGATACTGGAAGAGTTTCCAAAGCATATCTTCCGCTTCCAATTTATCAATACGATGACCACATGGATTTCATCCTATTCTCTTTACGACAACGATAAGTTGTTTGAAGAAGTCAAGCCGATTTATCTTGCCGGAATTTTGAATGTCTTTAGTCCATTTCTCACCATCAAAGGCAAAGAACAATACCTGGAGGTAATGAAGACCCTTAAATCAGATTATCAGAATGGGTGATAGCCAAATTCTTGGCTCTTCAATAGTTCAATTTGACGGAATTAATAATTAAGGTACTATTTACTCCACCCTCAAAATTGGCTCCTTCGGCACTGGATGCAAAGACCAAAGTCAGGTGGGTCACTTCTTCGTTTGCGGAGCCAAATTGCCCGTTGGCCGGAAACCAAAATGAAGGGGAATCAGGAGGAATTGGGCCATATATGACCGGCACAGTAACATCCTTCAATTCTGCGATTGACTCTCCGCTTCTTAACCAAGCAGTTCCAATCCGCTTAATTTCAGAACCGGATCTGTTTTCGAGTAAGAGATAAATGTCAGCTTGGTCTTCTTTTTCCAAAACCTGGCCTTTACCATTTCGGTAAACTTCTCCTGGAGAATAGGAATAGTTAATGGTGAAGCTTTTTGGCTTGCCGGTGAATGCGATTCCGAATTGGGTAGAATTAAGAGGATTGGAAATGTCCAAAACGAATTTCCCGGTAAACATGGAACCGGCAGCCATTCTCTGGCCCACCAATTGGGCCAAAGGACCGAGATCACGTGTGATCAACCTCGCTGCAAAATCATCTGGGGCTATCTCAAATTTCTCTACGTTTGCATCACCCAAGGTCACTACCCCGGCATTTCCCGAGGCCCATATCGAATTGGCATCTTTTCCAGGCTCCTCATAGTTTTTGCCGGAAGGCGTGTACCAATCCTCAAACTCTGAGTTTTCCAATTGCTGGTTTTCAGATTGCTTGGTGACAATGACCTGATAGCTGGCTAGGGAACCATCCTCAGCTTGAACTTGATAGGTGACGGGGGAGGAAAAATCCTGAGCCTCACCTTGTGCAGGAGTGACCTTAGCGTAAGAACTGAGGCCGATAGAATCTGCAGCCAGTTGGGTAATATCTACTTTTGAACCGACAGAAAGTCGAATCAAAAGGCTGTCTTCAATGATCTGAGAATTTCCCAATTGCCCAGATACTGTGAAATAGCGGATTTGCTTCAGGGAAGATTTACCAAAAAAGTTTTCATCAATACAGGAAAAAGTGAGTATTGAAAATGCCAGAAATAGGAGGGAAATTCTAATGCTTATCTTTTTCATAGGTAAATGGAGAATCCAAGTGACAGTTCCAACAAGTTGATTTTCAGGCTAAGATCGCCGGAATTCACCTTGGAGTCCGGAAGACCGGTTGCTTCGCTGGTGATGATAGTCCGACTGATTCCAAGAGCACCGACATTGACTTCAAACCCGAAATTTTCATGGATAAAAACCAGCATTCCCGGTCTCATCCCCAGACCGTAATAAATTCCATCTGTAAACTCTCTTGTCAATACCCCATCTGTGGTGGTCTCTTGGATTCCATTTCCGAATCCAATTTGTAATTCAGTGGGGATGACAATGTAAAAGCGGTTACTTTCTCCCAAAGGTATGAAATTCTTGACATAGGGTCTGATTTCAAACTTCCTTTCTGCAGAGTTTACATTTGAGATCACTCCATCAGAGGATTGCTGAATACTTTCATCTTTTCGACTACCGTACAGCAAACCAATTCCAATACCTAGATTGTCTTTGATGACATATCCTGGATCGATCCGAAGGTTGAAGCCGTTTCTTTGCTGTTCGATATAGGTTGCGAATAGTTGCCGGTCATTTTCTCCTGTCCGTGAGTTTGCCGATAGACTCAAGCTGCTAAACCAAGTTCCTTTGGTGATAGGGACGCCATTGGAATAGTCTTTTTTATTTTGAGCCATACCAAAACTGAGAGTCAAACAGAAAAAAAGAAAGGTGAGCTTATGTTTCATTTCTTTACCAAGTCAGTTACTACCATTAAATTAACAATCACAGAAACAATTCCTGCAATAATTCCTGCCCAGATTGCGGCTGTTATCGGGGAAATTTCCACAGATCCCATCCATCGCTGCCAAAGCACTCCAAGCGTCACTACCATTCCAAAAGCAGAAAAGGCATACTGAAGGGATTTTAAAAAATATCTCGGAAAGTAAGCAGGCTTATCGGGGACTTTGGTGGAGGCATAGGCTACACCGGATAAAATAAATGCTAAACTGACGGCTAAGGGGACGGCACCAGAAAATAAGGTGTGTGCTTCTGTTGAAATCAAATTGTCAGTGACTAAAACAGAATCGAGATCTTTTACTTGGAACCAATTGATCACCCCATTGATGAAAGTATTTATCAAACCTCCAACGAGGGCACCTTTCCAAATGGAAGCAGGGGTGTAAGTAGATGTTGACATAAATTAATTTTTAAAAGAAAAGAAATACCGTTCCCTGAAAGGATAACCAATCTGGGGTTTGAGTTTCAAAATTTTCAGTTATGGCCTTCCCCGGATCTCCCCAGGTGAATATCCCCAAGAAGAGGTAATTCTTTGCAAAGAAGTATCTGAAAGAAGCAGTCACTTCCTGCCCAATGGATTTGGAACTGAAAGAATTGATAGGAGGTAGGCCTCCCTGATTATTTAATTGATCCGCGCGAAAATGAAAGTAATCCAGAGAGAGCTCCATATTTTTTTTCAAATACCCCTTTACTTCTACCCTGTGAGTGACGAAGTTTCCGTCTCCTGATATTTTTCTGAAGTTTAATCCCTGAACCCAATTTCCCAGTCCTCCTGTGAGGAGTGCATCATATCGTTCATAGGTAGGAGTAGCAGGATCATCTCCCTGCATGTAGGCAAATCTGTAGTAGAAAGATGGACTTCCTTTCCATGCTTTTTTAAGAAGTCCTCCTCCAATGTACCAACCTAGCGCTTTCATATCTGCATCTGCATGCGTTTGGTAGGCAAACTCTGATTTTAGGAAAATGCCCTTTTGTCCCAAGTTGTTGATCCATAGCTTAGGGTTGATGACTCGCAAGCCCTCCCAGGGAATAGGATTCCCGGTAGTGCTGTATTGGGATAATGAATTGATAATCGAAATGTAGCTTAGACCCAAATCCCAATGCTTATTGTCTTGGAATTGCAATGAGCTGCCTAAGTATCGGGTATCTGTTTGTCGATCTTTGAAGAGCTCCTGAGGTTCCAGGAAAAAACCATCCAGGTGAAATTTTCCATAGCGGATTTTTGCCAAACCAGTCATTTGAAAGGTTGTCCTGGAATTCAAATACACAGAACCTCTCTCTCCAGCATTAGCAGAGCCTGAGAATTTGGCAAAAAGGAATCCGTCATTCAGTTGGAAAAACTGTCGTCCTGCAGAAAGGTCAAAACTGAGTTTTTCATTTTTTCCTAATCTGGGTAATAGAATCCCTCCATAAAGACGCTCTACTGCTCCAAAAGCAGTTGCTCCTGCCGAATAAATATCGCTGCTGTTTCTTCCGGAAAGAAGGAAGGAAACTGAAGCATAAGGGAAAATCTTTGATTTACCCAATTGGGTAATACCCGCCAAACCGGGTTCAATATAAAATTCCCCCCAAAACCTTGGTCCTAATCCTGCAGGGTCAGTAGCTACCGGATTTCCCTGAGTGAATTGTTCACCCTGTGCAAAAAGACCGTTTTGTTCATGATAAAATCCTCCTCCTCCGTTTAGAAGCCAGGTGAGTTTTGATTTTTCGGTTTGGGAAATCAAAGGGAATCTTGCCTTTTCTTCTAAAATTGGTTCTTTAGAATCCCCTTCCTCTAGAAATTCAGCAGTAAGTACAAAAGTGACTGGACCTCCCAGTTCGGTATTGTAGAGTCTATAGGATGCTGATTTTATTTCCGGTTGTTTTCTTACAACTTCCAAGGCCAAATCAGCAGTAAACTGCCTAAAGCTCCCTCCGGGTCTGATCTCAAAGGAATCAGTGAACTTTGCAAGTTCTGTCGAATCTGCTAAGTAGGTTTTTCCATCCTTTTCCAACAGGATAAGCACCGAACGAATAGGGCTACCTTCCGCATTGGATGGGATAGTTTCTATTCCAAATGCTATGTTTTGCTGGGCTAGTAGTGGATAAAGTCCAGATAGCCAAAACAAGAAAAATCCTAATGAAAATACTCGTCTGATTATCCCCATGTCATTGGAGGTAAAGGACTGTCTAAAAGAAGTCAGATGATCGATTTAGAGGTGAGTTTTAAAAATCACTTGGGTCGTTCTTCTTGAAGATTTCTCCTAGTCAGTCCTCTTAGTTTAGTCTTCTTTTTTTGGGCATTTTACTTCGATAAGTACCTCCTCCATCAATCCGCAGATCGATGCCTGTGATCCATTGAGCAGCATCACTCATTAAAAACATCATTCCATAGGCAATTTCCATTGGAGCACCTCGGCGTTTCATGACAAACATATCAGACAAGGCTTTCAGCATCTCAGGAGTATATCCAGCTGCTAAAGTGCTATCTCCATTATCCACACTGCCTATCAATACAGTGTTGAAGCGGACTTTCGGTCCGGATACGACTGCCATGCTTCTGACCATGTTCATCAAACCGGCTTTGGCGGTACTGTATTCAATAAACTCCGGAGATGGACTTACACCTACAAGTGAACCGGAAAATACCACGGAAGCATTGGGCTCTTTTTCAAGGTGAGGCATGCATAATTTGGTCAAATTGTAAGACCCTACTGTATTGAGCAAATAGGATTTGACCATTTTATCTGAATCAGAGCCCCAAATTGGAGTATTGGCTCCCCAACCTACATTGTTGATCAATCCACTGATTTTGCCGAATTTTTTGAGTGTGGAGGTAACCAAATGCTCCAAATCTGCTTCAGAAGTTGCATCTGTTTTGATCCCCAAAGTTGTTTTTCCGCTTTCCTTTTCAATTTCTTTAGCGACTTGAATCGCTCCTTCTTCATTAAGATCAGAGATGACTACGTTAGCTCCGAGGCTGGCAAAAAGATGGCCTGCCGCGCTTCCTATTGCGCCAGCAGCTCCAGTAATGATAATTACTTTTCCTTCGAAGGAAAATAGTTTTTCAATTGTAGACATAGTTGATTGGTGTTAGTTAAGAAAATATCAGTCTAGAGTCTGGACTCCTCCTCCGTTTACAAAAATGACTTGGCCTGAAACCCACTCAGAAATGGGGCTGGCAAAATACAATACAGCTCCTGCGATATCGTCTACTTCTCCCAATCTCTTGATGGGAGTGTGGGCAAGCATTTTTGCCTCGATTTCAGGAGTAAGGACTGATTCCAAAGCGGCAGTCTTGGTTGCTCCGGGCCCCACGGCATTGACTCGAATTCCATCTACCCCGTAGTCCATGGCTAGGTTGGCAGTCATGTGATTCATTGCCGCCTTGGAAGAGGCATAGGCACTCATATTCGGGCTTTTGTTGATACTTGCCATAGAGGTGATATTGATGATCGACCCATATTTGCCCTCTTTCATGTGAGGAGCGCAAAGTTGGGAAAGCCTCCAGGCTGAATACACATTGAGTTGAAATCTCCAGGCAAAGTCCTCCACAGAAATTTTAGAAGGATTTTCTCTTCCTCCTCCACCTCCCCCGGCATTGTTGACCAAAATATGAACTCCTCCAAGCTCCCGTACAGTCTGATCTACGAGATTTACCAAATGGGCATCCTCTGTGACATTACATTCCACAGCTATGGCTTTACCGCCTTTTTTGTTGATTTCTTCTGCGACAGCTTCTGCATCAGCGAGTTTGAGATCACTGACAGCGACTGCTGCACCTGCTTCTGCTAGCATCAATGCACTGGCTTTACCAATGCCATTTCCACCACCGGTTACGATGGCCACTTTGGATTTTAGATTGTAAAGTTTAGAGATAGACATGTTGTTTTTGTTTTAAAAAAATTTTTTTTTTAAAAATAACTACGGCTTTTAAATTTTGTTAGTGCTTTAAAAGAAAAATGAGAGTTCGAAATAGAAAATAATGTATATCCGCTTTCTTACCAGTAACCAAATTTTATAAATGCTCACCTCGACTTGGTTCGACTAGCTCACCAACCGTCGCTCGGTGACCGTTCGATGTTTTAAGTTGGGTAGGGGAGGAAAATGCGGCGCAGCCGCATTTTCCTCCCCTACCACCATTAATCCCGAATCCGGAGGTCGAGCGAAGTCGAGGCCACTTTTGATCTACTGGCATAATTGCGGATAATCATATAGGAAATAATCAAATCCATTGGCAGGATAATTATTTCTGAAGCTTTTTGATCAATTCTGTCGCTTCTCCGATGTTTTCCACCTTAAAAAACCGCTCATGCTTCACTTCATGATCCACTTGCTCATGTACCCAAGTGATATGGAAGGGGATATGGATTCCATATCCTCCCAATTCCAAAACGGGTAAAATGTCTGATTTCAGGCTGTTGCCCAGCATCAGAAATTCGGAAGGGTGGATATCCAGGTGACGAATTAGCTTTTCGTAATCACTGACCCGCTTCTCACTCATGATTTCGATATGGTGGAAGTGTTTCTCCAAACCGGATTTTCTCAGTTTTCTCTCCTGATCTACCAGGTCTCCCTTGGTAGCCATGACCATCCGAAAGTCCCCATTTAAGGCTTTCAAAACCTCTTCTACTCCAGGTAATAGCTCCACTGGTTTTTCAAGCATCTCCTGACCGATACGGATGATTTTATCGATAAGAGTAATCGGGACTTTATGATCAGAAATCCTCAAAGCCGTCTCGATCATAGAAAGCATAAACCCTTTGATGCCATAGCCATACATTCGCAGATTTTCAATTTCTGTGCGATAGAGCTCTTTCATGATCGCATGCTGAGGCATGAAGTCCTCCAACAAGCCTGCAAATTTCTCTTCCGCTTCCCGGAAAAAGGGTTCATTGACCCAAAGGGTGTCGTCTGCGTCGAAGGCTATTACTTTGATGGGCATGTCAGGAAGTTAATTGTTAATGGTTTATCGAGAAGGATTTTGATGCGGGACTTTTTCAAAACCACCATCTGCGACAGTCAATTGCTTTAAATTTATTCATTCACTTGGCGTCATTGCGAGTGACAATTACTATCCCGGAACTTTTTATGAAAATTTTCTGTCACGAAGCAATCTATTTCACCGTAAGACTGCTTCGTCGTTCCTCCTCGCAGTGACGACTACTGAACAGTTTCTTTCATCCAGGCGAGCAGTACGTCTCTCCAGCCTTCTACTGCTCCTTTTCCCAAGCCAAAAGCAAAGCCATGACCTCCGCTGGGATAGATGTGAAGGGAAGCTTTCACTCCATGCTTATGCAAGGCCTGATAATACAAGAGCGAGTTTTCAATAGGCACTCCTTTGTCATCCTGAGCATGTACCAAAAAGGTCGGGGGAGTTTCAGCTGTTACATTCAATTCCCCGGAAAAGCGATCCATCAATTCCTGAGAAGCATTTTCTCCGATCAGATTTTTTCTGGAACCCGAATGAACCGCGGCATCCCGAAAGGAAATGACCGGATAAACCAGAATGGAGAAATCTGGCCGTGCAGAAAGGGCATCGATAGCATCTTTGGGTCGATTGACTTCGTGTGTGTATTGTGTACTGAGGGTGGAGGCCAAGTGTCCCCCTGCAGAGAAGCCCATTATCCCGACTTTGGCAGGATTGATATTCCAAGCCTCGGCATTTTGCCTGACTAGGCGAATGGCTCGCTGTGCATCCATCAGGGGTACTTCCTTCGGGTCAGTTAGCGACTTGGAAATTGGCAGGCGGTATTTGACTACGATTCCGGCGATTCCCTGCGCATTGAGCCATTTGGCAAAGTCAGTGCCCTCCCAATCGTAGGCCAAAATTCCATAGCCTCCTCCCGGGAAAATTACCACAGCCTCCCCGGTTGCAATCTGCTTGGTTGGCAAATAAACTTCGATGGTGGGTGTTTGGACATTGGCGATTCTGAGGATTCCCTGCTGAGTGGATTCTTCCTGCAAATCGGAAGGGTTCTGTAGGGGAGGGGTGCCTTCCCAGAGTGGAAGGGTGTGATTTTGCGCAAAAGTCAGCATACTCAGTAAGATCAAGGCTAGGGTTAGGAAGGGTTTTTTCATAGCATAAGAAATGTTCAAGATTCTATAATTTTATAGGTAAATCCCAAATCCCAAATCTGAAATCCGGCATCCGACTTTATCCTTTAAACTCAAATATCGGCTCACAAAGCGCCCATCTCCAGTTTGGAGGTGTTCCGGGCAAGTTGGTCTGAAATTGGCCCAAAAAAGCTTCCCATTCCTGAACTTTGTGATTGGCATAGTCCAAAGCGGCTTTCTTTTCGAAGCTGAAATCATCCTCAGTCTCCAGAATCATGCTTAGCCTGTTTCTCCAGCGATAAATACTCATGCTGCTTATTCCTGCCACTCGAATACTTTCGAGAATTTCCGGAGCAACGGCTTGGTGGCATTCGACATAAGCTTGTATAGCTTCCGGTTCGTCTTTTAGGTCGCAGATCAGAAGAAATCTTTGCATGGGCTTTGGATTTTCAATTCTCAAGAAACTGAAAAATTCTTCTTTTCCCATCCTGAATTCAAAAAACTCAATCAGGAAGGATCCACATCCACCACCCATCTTACCGAACGGAAATCAGGGACCGCCTGAAGCTCTTCGATAATCCGCGTCAGGTTCTCTTTAAACACACTCTGAGTAACTCCGGATTTCTCGAGTTTGATCAGGCTTTCCAGCTGGTATTGGTTTTTGATTCTGGCGATCACCCCCTTTTCCGGTCCAAGCACAATCTTCTTAATCGGAATTTTGGCCATCTGATGATGAAGGGCATGGGCAGCCTTTTCTGCAGTTTTGAAGTCGGTATGGCGGGTGGTTATTTTGATCAGTTTGACATAAGGAGGGTAGTAATACTTTTTTCGGTCCATCATTTCCTGACGGAAATATTCCAGGTAATCACCCCGGATGATATTTTCAAAAACCTCATTTTCCGGTTTCCTACTTTGGATGATGACCTGTCCCTTGACTTCTCTTCTTCCTGCCCGACCTGCCACCTGAGTGATCTGCTGAAAGGCTCTTTCTCCGGAGCGGAAGTCTGGAAAATTCAAAATCCGATCCCCATCCCAGATTCCCACTACACTTACATTTCCAAAATCCAAGCCTTTGGTAATCATCTGTGTCCCAACCAAAATATCAATCTGACCTGCTGCAAATTCATCTAAAATCCGCTGGTAACCGTGTTTATTTCTGGTGGTATCCAGGTCCATCCTTCCCAGTCGGGCTTCCGGAAAAAGCAAACTCAGAGATTCCTCGATGCGCTCAGTCCCCATCCCCTCGAGAGAAAGCTGTGTACTACCACAAGCAGGGCAGGACTGAGGGATCTTTTCCTTGTACCCGCAATAGTGGCATCGAAGCTCCTCTGCAAACTGATGATAGGTTAGGCTGACATCGCATTGCACGCATTGCCCGGTCCAGCCACAATCCTCACACTGCACATAGGGAGAGTAGCCCCGTCGGTTTTGGAAAATGAGCACTTGCTGCTGTTGATCTAGGGCCTGCTGGATTTTTTCGCGAAGCAGACGGGTGGAATCCAGCTTGAGCAGATTTTTCTTTCGGTCTGCCGAAAGATTGGCCAAGTGGAACTCCGGGAGAGTGGCATCTCCAAATCGGTGGTCCAAGGAAACGTATCCATATTTGCCTTGGCTGGCGTTGGAGTAGCTTTCAAAAGATGGCGTTGCTGAGCCCAACAGGGTTTTGGCTTGATGAAAATAAGCCAGCATAATGGCCGCATCTCGGGCATGAAACCGGGGTGCCGGGTCAAACTGCTTGTTGCTCGGTTCGTGCTCCTCGTCGATGATAACCAGCCCCAGACTGTCAAAAGGCAGAAAAATCGATGACCTTACCCCAACCACAAAAGGAAAGCGTCCGCTGAGAACTCCATTCCATACTTCGACCCGCTCATTGTCCGAATATTTGGAATGAAATACACCCATTTTGGATCCAAAAACCTGCTTGAGCCGGCCTACAATCTGCGTGGTCAAGGCAATCTCTGGAAGCAAAAGCAGCACCTGAGAACCGCTGTCGATGACTTCCTCGATCAGCTGAATGTAGATTTCTGTTTTTCCCGATCCAGTCACTCCATGCAGGAGGACGGTTTGCTTGGTTTCAAAATGCCCTTTTATTTCATCAAAGGCCGCTTGCTGGGAAGAGGATAGGGCATAGGCTTTTCGCTCGGCTTCCACCTCTTCGATTCGATTGACTATTTGTTTGAAGGACTCGAAGACGCCGTTTTTGATCAGCGTTTTCAGCGAACTTTCCGAATCCCCTTCTTCGAGAAGAGTAGCTTTATCCAGTCCTTTTTCATTGAGTTCGGGACGCTGAAAAACCGGAATGTCTCTCAGGAATTTGAGCAAAATCGATTCCTGCTTAGGCTTGCCCTGAACAGCCTCGAATACAGCCTGAAGGGCATTTTTGTCCTTGGCTATTTCAGGAACCAAGCGGATTCGGGTTTCTACTTTTGGAGTGTATTTATCCTGTACCTTTTCAAAAATCAAAATGGCTTCTTTGGCCACCAGGCTTTTGATAATGGGATGAATCGTCTTGATTCCCAGAATTTTTTCGCAGTCTTCGTAACTCAGCTCTGCTTGATTTTCCAAAGCCTCCAGGATTTTCTCCTCCCGGATATCCAAAGGATACTTGCTGGTGTCGGGGTCAAAGTTGGGATTGACCTGGATTTTGCTTTCTGAAGAAAGTCGCAAGCCGGAAGGAAGGGCCGCAAACATCACCTCTCCGATATGGCAGAAGTAGTATTCCGCCATCCACACCCAAAAACGGATTTGCAGGGGATTCACACTCGGCTCGCTGTCGAGAATATCCAAGATCGGCTTGGCATCATAGGCCTGAGGAGGCTTATTGTGAACCTTGCCGATGATCCCGGTGAGGACCTTTTTCTTCCCAAACTGAACAATTACCCGAAGCCCAATCTGAATCTCTGACTTGAGGGCAGAGGGAATCCGGTAGGTAAACATCCTCGGGATGGGAACAGGCAGGATGATATCGGCGAAGTTGTTTCCGCTGTTTTTATCCAAAAAATCTTGATCTCCAAAAAGGCTTTCCACCAAACTAGGCTAAATAAGGTAATTGGGATAGGGCTTCTGTCACTGTGCTTACCGGTTTGCGACATGCCCGGTCAAAGCACACATAAATTAAGGCATTTCCCTCCGAATCGGCAGTTTTTCCGGATAAAATCGGGACAGTTTTTGTCGCAGCTTCAGACCAAGCCAAGACTGAATTAGAAAAAAGGGTGTTTCTTAACTCCATGGAAAGGGTCTGTGCTCCCTTTCCCACAATGGCGATTTCGGCAGTCGGAACGAGCATTTCCAGGTACAAATTGGCCCAATTGCAGAGAAATCCGGGTTCTTTGGCGATTAAATCTTTCATTCCTCCCAGCATTTTGCGGGCGATTTCTCCGTATTTTTCCTCATAGGTGAGTAGGCTGAGCCGGTGGAGGTTTCGGGCCATGACCGAATTGGAGGCTGGAATTACATTGTCGAATAGTTCTTTTTTGTTGGCTATCAGTTTTTCAGAATGGGGATTATTGAAATAGAAAAAGCCATCACTTTCATCAAAAAAATCACTCAGGCAAGTCTCGGTAAGCTTGGTGGCCAAATCCAAATAGGAAGATTTTCCGCTTGCCTCAAAGGCAAAAAGCAAAGCACGGATTAGTGCTGCATAATCTTCCAAAAAGGCAGGGGTGTAGGCCTCTCCATTTTTGTAGGATCGTTTCAAAACTCCATCTGTAATCAGCTTTTTTCGGATAAACTCCAAGTTATCCAAAGCCAGGTCAAGCATTTCGGGATCTCCGGTAGCAAAATAGGCCTGAATCAATCCTGCATCAAGCATGGCATTCCAACCCACCAGCACTTTGTCGTCTTTTCCAGGAAAAATCCTATGGTTTCTGACCTCCAAGAGCCGGTTTTTAAGTACGTCCAATTTTGAAATCAGCTCTTGTTCATTCATCCCGAATTCAGCGGCAAGCTGGGCATATTCCTTGGTTTGAAAGAGAATATTTACTCCTTCTTCCCAGTTTCCCTGAGGCTTCAGGTTGTATAGCTTGGCAAACCAAGGCATTTCGTCTCCGATAAGGCTTTGGAGCTCGGCATAGGTCCAGGTGTAGAATTTTCCTTCCACTCCCTCGCTGTCTGCATCCTGGGCAGCGTAGAATCCACCCTCTTCCTGGAGCATCTCTGCCTTTACCCACTGGATAGTCTCCTTTACTTTTTCCAGAAAAAAGGAATCCTGACTGGCCTGATAGGCCTTGGCATACAGCTCCAGCAATTGTCCGTTGTCGTACCCCATCTTTTCAAAATGGGGAGCAAACCACTCTCCATCCACAGAGTACCTCGCAAATCCTCCTCTTAAATGGTCGTAGATTCCTCCCATGCCGATTTTCTTCAGCGTGAAAAAGACCTTTTCCTTCCAGGAATCATTTTTGGATAGGTCTGCAAAGTCCAGTGCGAAATTCCAGATGGCGGGCATAGGGAATTTTGGGATTCGGTTCATACCTCCCCATTCTGGGTCGAACTGGGAGGAGAGCTTGGTGGCGATCTCCACCATTTCGTCTGCCTCAAGCATACTTTCTCCCGCCTCTATCCCATATTTTTCGGTCTCTTTTCTACTCAGGCTGCGGCCAAAACCTTCTGCGCTTTCGGCCAACTGATCTTCATGCTTCGCAAAGGCATCTGCAATATTGGCCAGCAATTGCTTCCATTTCAGGTTGGGAAAATAGGTGCCTCCGTAGAATGGTTTCTGATTGGGCATGAGGAACACATTCAGTGGCCAACCGCCCTGCAGTCCCATCGCCTGCACTGCATCCATGTAAATGTTGTCGATATCGGGGCGCTCCTCCCGGTCGATTTTGATGCAGACGAAGTGTTCGTTCATCAAATCCGCAGTGATCTGATCTTCAAAACTCTCCCGCTCCATCACATGGCACCAATGGCATGCAGAATAGCCGATGGAAACCAAAATCGGTTTGTTTTCTACTTCTGCTTTTCTGAGCGCTTCCGGGCCCCAAGGAAACCAATCTACCGGATTGTGGGCGTGTTGAAGTAGGTAAGGGCTTTGGGAAGATGCGAGGCGGTTTGGCATAGTTGGAAAGTTGAAAGGTGGTAAAGTTGCAAGGTTGAATCCGATGGGTGTCAATCTCTTGGAGGATTGATAGAATAAGGTAAGTGATTCTAAGAGTTATGCCCTTTGAGACTTCGATTTGTAAACTCTATTTCTTTTGAAAAATCGAATTCTACATTCATTCGTTCCAGTTTGGCCTTTAAGTTTTGAAGAAATTTCCGGTGAGATTCACTTTCGGGGTTCAAGGGTCGATGAGCTAATTCCCACTGAATCTTCTGGATTTCATTGATTTTTTCTCGGGTTTCTTTAGAGAAAAAACTGTTGGAAAACTTTCCCCAGATGTAGTTTTCGGCTTCTTCGGAAGGATGAATGAGATCAGATTTGTAAAATCGGTAATCCCTCAATTCGTCCATCATGATCTCGTAGGCAGGAAAATAGTGGACACTGGGAAATCTCTTTTCCAATTCGTGGCAGAGGACTCGGAGCAAACTCTTGCTGAGCTGATTTTCAGTAATCCCGTCTTTGATATGGCGTACTGGACTGACGGTCAGGATGATTTTCAGCTCAGGAAAAACCCTGGAAAAATTGCCCAAGGTTGTATCCAAGTCGAATAGCATGGACTCTAGCTTGGAGAGTCTTTTCTCGAACAACTTTTGAGGCTGTTTGTGGCAATTAGCCACCGCACCGAATTCATGGTGCTCATAATTCCAAGCCGTACCAAAAGTCAATATCAAATGAGTTCCTGAAGTTAAATATTGGTGAGTTTTTTGGATTTTTTCCTTCCAAAGCTGGGAGAGTTCTGCTTTGCTTTTTCCCACCAAATCCGAATGGGCTGAATAATGGAAAAATAGACCTTCCCGTTCCAAAATGCCAGATTCGTCAATAGGATCCTGAAACAAGGCATGGTCCAGCAGTTGGGAAAGGATTTTGGGATGGAAAATGGTCCCAAAAGGATTGATAAGTACATCCATTTTGCTCTTCTTCATTTTTGTGCCGATTACCTGGGCAAAGCAGGAACCCAAACTGAGGATTTTGCTCTGATTGGTGATGGGAAAAGGAGAAGCTGGGATCGGAAAATCAAGTGACCAACGCATGCCTTGAAGTTAAAGATGAATCAAGTCCTAAATTACAGAAAGATTACCTTTCCTCTTTTTGAAGTTGGTTCCAGTACCGAAGGACTTGCAAATCCCCAAATCCATAAATCGGAAGTCGTTTTTGGAATTCTTGGAATACCTTCCCAAAGTCCTTGGTATCTAATTCATTTTGGATTTCCTTTAACATAGCCTTGGGTTTGCCTGGGTAATCTCCGATAGGAATCATATCCCGCCAAGCTTCTACTGCCGCTTTCAAAAAAGGAAATCGTTCCTGAAAAGAATCCGCGATTTTTTGGGCTTCAAATACATCCTCGTTTTGGTAGTGAATCCATAGATCGGAGAGGATGGTACGCTCTTTTGGGTTCAAAAAATGAGCTTTGTTTTCATAGGTATCGATCAGCTCAGCTTCATTCAATCGGATAAAATTGTAGGGAGAGTCGGGATAGGGTAGCGTGAGGTATAGCTCCAAGTCTTTTCCATCCAATTGATTTAATACAAACCAGAGATTGACCTGACAAAAGAGATCCTCCTCAAACCAGCAGTAAACTGTAGATTCATCAGGAATGGCCGGAATTTTCCCCAACTCGGATTGGGAATAGCTTGAGTAATCCACCTCCCAAGCATCCGGATAGGCTTCTTGGATAAACTTTTCCCTTACTTTCCAAAAAGCTTCCAGAGAATCTGATTTCACAGGGCCATCTACCAAGGCTTCCCGAAATGAAATCCGCTCTCCGGGTATTTCTTTCGGGAATTTGGACAAAAGCGAGTCACCATTCAGAATGTGGTAGATCATAGGGTTGGGTATTTGGATTTCATGTAGCGGTATCCTTTCGCGATCAATTCTCTCAAGGCATCCTCCTTGATGTCCTCGAGCTTATTGATGTAAATACAGGAAGCGCCTGTTTTGACTTTTCCCAAGCTATCCAGAGAAAAATCAAAATCCTCGTGCATGCATCCCATCACATACAAGGAAATAGACGCCTTTCTGGGAGAAAAACCCACAATCAAAAAATCTCCTTCCCGTCCACTTTCATACTTGTAGTGATAGCTTCCAAAACCGATGATGGAAGGCCCCCACAATACGGCCTTTTCTCCGGTGACTTCTTCCATGATTTTTTTGATGCGGAAGGCATCCTCTCTTTTTTTGGGAGATTCTACCTGATTGATAAAATCATCCACAGAAGCATTGGTCGGCTGGGTTTTGTTTTCTGCCATGGTTAGTTCATTAAGTGCTTTTGAAGGAAGGTAGCCGTTTCTTTCGAGACTCGGATCATATTTTCCCACTTCATCCAATGGTGCGTATCCCCGGGAATGAAGATGGATTCATAGGGCTTTTTCAACTCCTCAAATCGACGGATCAGATCGGTGGTTTGGCTGATATTGACATTCCGGTCATCGTCCGAGTGGATAAAGAGGACTGGACTTTTCCAAGTATCCAAATCTGCAATCGGGGAGGAGGTCCAGGCTGTTTCCAAAGCTTTTTCATAATCAGGCGCAACTTCGTATCCTTCCGGCAAATCGTATCGCCCATCCAAATCGTGTACGCCGTGGATATCCACTCCGACTTTAAACAAATCCGAGTCTCTAGCCAAAGCCAAAGCAGTCAAATAACCTCCATAGCTCCCTCCATAAATTCCGATTTTTTCCCTATCCACTTGGGGTAAATCGGCCAAAAACTCTCCTCCGGCTTTGATGTCTTGGTATTCTACGGCTCCTTGATAGTACCCATAAGCCGGTCGGTGAAATTCATAGCCATAGCCGATCCCAAGCCTAAAATTCACTGACAATACCACAAATCCCATTTCGGCCAAATACTGATTCAATGCATAGGTATTGCTGTAATAATCCATGTAGCTCCAGCCCAAAAGCATCTGACGCTGAGGTCCTCCGTGGACAAAGACAACTCCGGGTTTTTGGTTGGGGCCGCCTTCTTTTTCGAAAAGTTGTCCATAAACAATTGTACCATCAGGTGCAGTGAATTTGACTTGTTTGGGAGTGACGAGTTTTGCTAAAGGAAAATCAGAAGGAATTAAATCCTCCTGAAGCAATTGGGCTTGTTCTGCCGTTTTTACTGTCACCAAATGAGGCCGCTGAGTAGTTGCGGAGAAATAGGCAAGATTTCCATCTGTTAAAGCCACGGGATAGGCTTCGATTCCTTCTCCTTGGGTTTCCCAAGTCAGTTTTTTACTGGCTAAGTCCACTGATCCGATATGTCTGCGGTCCTTGTCTGCTTCATCAGAGCCATAGTTTCCGGAAAATAATATGCGTTGTCCATCGGGACTGAGTTTGATCTGCTCCACCATGTAGTCGCCGGGGGTCAGGAGCGTCTCTTTTTTGCTTTGCAGATCCAAGGAATACAAATGCTGCCAACCGTCATGGTAAGATTCAAAAACCAGCTCTTTTTCATTGGGATAAGAAAAAAAGAAGTAGCGGTAAGAGCCTCTGAGTGTCTCGGGAGCTTTCCAAAGCATTTCAGCTTCTCCAGTAGCTACATCCGCATGCAAGATTTCCCATGGGCTATGTCTGGGCTCCAAAAGGGGAAAGGCCGCTCCCTCACCTCCGAGTGTTTTGATAAATGCAATCTTGCTTCCATCCGGAGACCATTTGGGTTGGGAATAGCGGTGGAAGGAGGGAGCAATGAACTGAATCGGAGTTTCCGCATTCCGATAGATTCCCAGCAATTGATGGCCTCCCCGATTGACGGTGAAGGCCAGGCTTTTTCCGTCGGGAGAAAACTCCATAGAATTCACATTTCCTTTGATTTGGAAGACTTGGCTGGGTTTTGCTTCCTCAGAGAGGGAGATTTTCCAGACTTGGCCACCTTTGAGGAAGTGGATTTCACCTGTTGGGCTTAGCTTGAAGTCATCTCCCTCAACGATCGGATTCGCCTTTTGGCTTTGGATATCGATTATCCAGATTTCCACTTTCGGTAATTGAGGGAGATTTTCTGCATTGACGGTGGAGGAAGCATTTCCGCCCCCATGATCGCCTCCTCGGACAAAAACGAGGTGTTTTCCGTCTTGGGTGAATGTCAGGCTGCTGATTTCCTGTCCATCATCTTTGTCAAAGGCGGTTAGTCTGACAGGGGTGAAGTCCGGAACTTTGGCATAGTATACATTGCGTTTCCCTTGTTCATACATGGCCCAGGCGAGTTGGGTTCCGGATTGGTCAGCAGTGAGTTCGGTGGGAAAGGTGAATTTCCCAACCTGCTCCATGGTGAAGGATTGGGATAGGGCTAAAGTGTAAGAAGAAAGGAAAAGAAGGAGTAAGAGGCGGATTTTCATGATTTAGTCTTTGGTGAGGAGTCTTTCGAGTTCGTGGGCGAGTTCTTCTTTTTCAGGAAGATAGAGTTGGTATTTGCTTACAAAGAGTTGGTTGCTGATATTTTCGGTGGCATATTCTACTAGAATATGGTCTTTAAAAGCGCCTAAGACAATCCCAATTGGAGGATTATCACCTTCCACATTTTCTTCTTTTCTGAAGTAATTTAGGTAAAGGTTCATTTGACCAATATCCTGATGGTCAATTTCCCCACTTTTTAAATCAATGAGAACGAAGCACTTTAAGATTCGGTGGTAGAAAACAAGATCCACATAGAAATGGCGATTGGCCAAGCTGATCCGGTACTGTTGACCAATAAAGGCAAAACCTTTTCCCAATTCAAGTAGAAAGCTCTGAAGATTCTTAATCAATTCGGTTTCGAGCTCGCCTTCTGTGTAGTTGGTTTGGTTTTTTAAACCTAAAAATTCAAAAACGTAAGGATCTTTTATCAGGTCTTTTGCCTGCTGTAGTTCAGCTCCCTTTTGGGATAAATGAAGAATATCTTCCTTGGCCTTACTTAATGCGAGTCTATGAAAAAGCATACTCTTCATCAAAAGCATACTCTTCATCTGACGCTTGAGTTCCCGTACAGACCAGTTTTCTTTTTCACATTGTTTGGTGTAGAAACTGATTTCCAACTCATTTTCAGCTTTGATAAGTTCGCAATAATGACTCCAGCTCAATTGTCCAGACAGTGTCTGGACTTTTTGGAATTTGGAGTAGAAGGTCCGGATTTGGAAAAGATTGGACCTGCTAAAACCTTTCCCAAATTCCATTGTCAAGTCCAGTGAAAGCCGATCCAGAAGGTTGGCACCATACTCCGATTTTGCTTCTCCACCCTGTTCAAATTCCACGATGTGCCTTCCGATATGCCAGTAGGTTTGTACCAAAATGCTATTGACTGCCCGGCCGGCCTGTTCCCTCCCAGCTTTTAAAAGCTGGCTGATTTCACTTTTCAGATTTGAATATTTGGAATGGTTGTCAGGATATCCCATATCAATATCGATCGTGGATAAAATACAGCACCTTTTGCAATTCGGTTTTCAGGTCATTTCCCGAGATCTGATAATTGTTCATCAGGCAGGAAAAATGAAGAATTTTCCCACTCTTGGTGATCAGATAGCCACTGAGAGCATTGGACATGCTGAGCGTGCCCGTTTTAGCGTAAATGTAAGGAGGCTGTCCCTCGTCGGCAGGATACCAGCTTCGGATCGTTCCGGATGCCCCGCCAGCAGGGAAGTAAGCTTTGATTTTTTCCAGCGGGACTTCCGCCCTGATTTTGCTCAGAAGGGCGATAATTGACCTTGGAGTGAACATATTCCTTGAGGAAAGACCAGAGCCATCGTACCACATGGGCTCATCAGGAAGGTCACTGAGCAGGTTTTCTTTCGCATAATCAATGGCCTCCCGGGTACTCAGGCGATTATTGAGCTGATCAGAAACCAAAAGCATCAGTTGCTCTGCGAGGAAGTTGTCGCTGATTTTCATCATTTGGGCATAGATGCTGTCTGCAGGTGAGGCTTGGAGCTTTTTGGGATCTTGGGAAAGGTATTTTTCCCCGAATATCAGATTGACTTTTTTGCCTGTTTTTTCTGTCAATAGCTCTGCGGCAAATTCTGCTGAAGTAATGAATGGGATGTCCCGCTCGAAGTTTTTGCTGGAAGCGGGAGTGAAATAGCTGTAGTCATTTTTGAACCGATCTCTTTGAAAAGTAAGGGAGGAGGGTGGCCCTGGTGCAGGACTTAGTTTTTGCTCAAAGTAGACTGGAAAAGTATCGAAACCCGACTGAGTTGAATCCTTTGAAAAGCGCACCACATTGCCGTAAATCGGAAAAGCGGATCGCTCGGTGGCATAGTAGGCATTGTACCAATCCCAGGACCAACCCGGTCCAAAGGCATCCACCTCGTCGAAATTGTCCACCAAAAAGAGCTGCTTGTCTGATTTCCTCAAAAAATCAATGACGGTACTGTCCCTGAAATCCGGATGGAGTAGGCTAGGGTCACCTGTACCCCAAAAGATCAAGGAATCTCCTTTTTCCAAATAATTCAGGCCATTGATCCTGCCATCACCCAGGATAGAATAGGAAGCATAAAAGGTGAAAAGCTTGGTATTGGAAGCAGGGATGAAATACTTATCCTCATTGATGGCGACTAAAGGCTTGTCTTTTGCCGGATCCACCAGCATAAAGCCCAAATGGCCTTTCTGGAAAACAGGTGATTTAGTGAGTGACTTGTTGATTTTTTGGACAGTGCAGGAGCTCGCAAGGACAAGTAGTGCTAGTAGAATTCTTTTCATAGGTTTAAAATAAAAAAAGTCTCCTGCTTTTAGACAGGAGACTTCATGAATGGTAAGATTACTTATTGATTCCACCAAATTCGGTCAAGTAAAGTCACCGAAGGCACATTGTTGCCATTTCTACTGACTTCACTGTCCGGATAGGCAAGTCTACGGATGTAGTTTCCATTAAGATTCGGATTTAGGTTTTCAGGCAAAGTCATGTCCTTGTATCCATAGTCAAATCTTCGGGCATCATTCCAAGTCTCCGGATGTAGGAACATAGCCACCCATTTTTCCTTCATGATTATATCCAGGGTCATGGCTCCCGCACCGATACTTACACTTTCGTCAGCCAAGTAGGCAGTTTTGGCCTCATCCGATACTCCGAGCATATCCATGTGTGCTTCGATTCCGGCGAGATAGGCTGCATAGGCTCTTGCTGGATCGGTAGGTAATGCAGCTTCCGCCTCGATAAACTTCAACTCGGCATAGGTTGCAATCAAAAGCGGGGAGGTGGTAGAGGTATAAAACTGTCCAGGAATTAAGGTAGATCTGGCACCTTGCTCAGGGGCATCTCCTCGTCCTTCTCCATTCACTGTTCCTACAAACTCCCCATCATCGGTGGTACCAATCATCAAAGGAAGCCTGGGGTCCACAGTAGGATAGCTCGTTCCATCCAATGCCTGTACAAATTGCTCCGAAATCCAACCGCCCAAAAGCAGGTTTTCATTATTGATAGCCACTTGGGCCCAAGGGTTGAAGCGCTGCTCAAAGAAAACCACTGCGGCATCGTCTTCATTGGACTGAAAGCCATTAGCTACCGCGGTCAATACTTCATTTGCGTTGTAGGTAGGCGTTCCTTTGGTATGCATCAGGAATCGCGCTTTGAGCGTGTGACCAAATTTGATCCAGTTGGCCACATTTCCTCCAAAGATGAAGTCATCTCCACCCATGGAGATGGAAGTTTCCCCCTGAAGATTGGCAATTCCCTCATCCAAAAGCTGAAGAATCCGCTGATAGAGTTCTTGATCGTCATCGTAGGCAGGAGTGACTGTCTCGAAGTTGAAGCTTTGGGAGAAAGGTACATCCCCAAAGATGTCCACGGTCATGCCCAGATTGAGTGCCATCAGGATCTGACCTGCACCTAAGTAATGATTTGCGCCCGACTCCTCAGCTTTGCGGATAATTTCATTGATATCCGTCATGACATTGTACAAGCTAAACCAAGTGCCGCTAAAATCCAATGGGTCCATCACGTCCGCTCCACTAGCCGGGTTGGGCGAAGCAAGGTACTGCACATAGAAACTGCTCGTGCTCGCGATCCGCTGTACATTGAGCGAGGTTTCATAAGTACTGTTGGTCAAAAGACCTGAAATCGGTGCGTCCTCAGGGTTATTTGGATTTTCATTGACATCCAAAAAGGACTCACAGGCTGAGGAGGAAAGTAGAACTACTGCCCCCAAAACGATATATAATTTGTTTTTTAAGTTCATCTGTCTTGAAGTTTAAAAGTTTACAATCCCAAATTCAACGTCACGAAGTAACTCTGTACTCCAGGGAAGCCTAGGCCAGTAAAGCCCACGGCATTTCCTCCGGCTCCTGCAGAGAAGGATTCCGGATCAAATCCATCCCATGGCGTAGATAGGATGATATTGTTTGCTGCAAGGGAAATTCTTGCCGTACGGAAAGGGGTCCTTTCCAACACATTGGGCTGAAGATTGTAAGCCAAGGTGATATTCCGAAGTTTGATAAAGCTGGCGTCGCCTACAAAGTTTTCAGATACACCTCGATAGTGATTTCTCCAATAGCCTGCGCCGTAGTTAACCCCATCAGGGCCTACACCCTGGCCCAGCCATACTTCTTTTGCATTCTGAGATCCATCTGCCAATACTCCTGGGAATACCGTAAAATCATTTCTTCGCTCAGAATCTTCCTGCTTTCCGAAGGCGGAAAGGAAATTGGCAAATTGGTTGTACTGCTCCAGACCGGATCGGAAATCGATCAGGAAGGAGAGCTCCAGTCCTTTGTAGCTGAAATCATTTCTGAGTCCTCCAAAGAATTTTGGAACTGCATTACCCAGAATCAATTGGGATCCATTTCTCACCGGGAATCCGTTGGCGCCGATCAGCTGGGGAAGACTTCTGTCCAAGGTTTCGGTCCCTTCAGGAGCTCCGGGACGGACATAGCTACTTCCGTAGATATTGCCATAGGCCTGACCTTCTTTCAGGATCATGGTCACTGTACTTCCCACATAACCAAACTGAGAACCCACCACAATCTGGTCGATCCCTTCACGGATAGAGACAATTTCGTTGGTGTTGGTGGTCAAATTGGCAGAAACATTCCATCGGAAATCTCCTCTCTCGATAGGAGTGGCTCCAATTACAAACTCCCAGCCTCGGTTTTCTATCTCTCCGGCATTGGTGATATAAGATGAAAATCCGGTGGCGTCTGATATCGGTACAGGAATGATCTGGTCCTCGGAGTTGGTCTTGTAGTACGTTACATCCAAGTTTGCCCGATTGTTAAAAAAGGCCAATTGGGCACCAAATTCAATGGAGGTAGTCAACTCAGGGCGAAGATTGGGGTCTCCGAAAACGGAGTTTCTTGAAAATCCAACTTGACCATTCAGTGGGAAGACTGCTGGAGAAACAAACGTTGCCCCGAGGATATGCGGATTGGTATCCTTACCTACCTGTGCCCAAGAAGCTCTCAGCTTTCCAAAAGTCACCCAGGATGGAAGGTCAAAGTTTTCGCTGAACACATAGCCCAGGTTGACCGACGGATAGAAGAAGGAGTTGTTGTTGACAGGCAGGGTGGAGGAGATGTCATTTCTTCCGGTAATGTTCAGGAAGAGAAAGTTTTTGTAATCGACCATCAAGTCTCCATAGAAGCCGACCAATCTACGGATGCTTTGACCCTGAGAGGCGAAGATCTGGGTAGTGTTGTTCAGATTGTAAAATTCAGGAATCACAAAGTTTTCCCCTCTTGCAGTCACCCGGTCAAATCTTCTTTCGAAAACATCATTACCCAATCTCAGCGTGGTATTCCAGTCGCTGTTCCATTGCTTTTTGAGTGTGATGTAGAAGTTGGAGGTGAGATCGCGGCTGTTGATTCTGTTTTCTTCAATGAATCCTGTCGAGCTCAAGGCCACTTCCCCGTCGATGCCTTTTGGACCCGGGGTGATTTCTGTTCGTGAATCGGAATAGTTATCCATTCCTAAACGGTAGGAGAAGGTCAGCCATTCGGTAGGACTATAGTTTAAATTGATATTTCCGATGATTCGGTTGACATTATCTTCGAAGGTGGCAAACCGGGCGTCGTAGATCGGATTGGTGTTGCCATAGGTTTTCATAGTCCCATCGGGATTGATGTAGTCACGGACATCTTGTGTTTCCGCCCAATACATCATCCGCTCCAAGAATCGGTCATGAGGCACACGATTTCCTCCGGAGTTGATGTAATTCATCGAGCCGGAAAAGTTAAATTTCTCGCTCACCTTGATGTTTCCTGAAAGCTTGGCACTCGTTCTGTCCCAAGTAGAAAAAGGAATAATTCCATTTTGGTCTAAGCGACCTAATGAGCCGTAGAAAGTGGCCTTTTCATTTCCTCCAGACACACTGATTGAGTTGTCAAATTGGATACCTGTATCAAAAGCCCGGTCCCAGTTATTCTGATAGGCATAATCAGGGTCATTTTCCTCGGCAATATTGGCACCCCATGCCGGCCAGAAGCTGGTTTCCTGCCTTAAGCCACTGAAGCCTTGCCCATATTCATCTTGTAGCTTTGGTTTTTTTACCAATTGATCAAAGCCCAAGGACGAACTAAAGTCTACCCGGACTTGACCCTCTTTTCCTTTTTTGGTAGTGATAATGACCGCGCCGTTTGCTGCACGCACTCCGTAGAGAGCCGTAGCTGCAGCACCTTTCAGAACAGACATGGACTCAATGTCATTTGGATTGATATCAGCAATCCGGTTGGACATACCTCGGGGAGTGCCTCCGGATTCTATGGTAGAGTTATCTACGGGTACCCCATCCACTACGAAAAGAGGTTGATTGTCTGCAGAAGGGTCCAATGAGTTGATGCCTCGGATGATGATCCGAGCTGACTGACCGGGAGCACCACCGGAATTGGTCACCTGGACCCCAGCCACTTGGCCCTGAAGGGCATTGACCACATTGGGCTGCCGGGTTTGGGTAATGGCATCAGCATCAATGCTTTGTGCAGCGTAGCCCAATGCCTTTTTATCCTGCGAAATTCCAAAAGCTGTAACGATGACTTCGTCTAATTGGGATGCCTCTACCCGCATACTTACGTTAAGTGTGGAGGAGTTTCCGACAGGCATCCTTTGCGTTTGAAATCCAATAAAGGAAAACACCAATACAGCTTGGGAATTAGGTACGGAAATCGTGTAGTTTCCGTCAATATCCGTGACGGTACCATTGGTGGTGCCGTCCACCACGATGCTAACACCAGGAAGAGGCAGTCCGTCTTCCTGAGTAGTCACTTTTCCAGAGACACTTTGCTGTGCTTGGGCAAAACTCCAAGCCGAAAAGCTAAACAGGAAAAGCAGCATGAACTGGTAAGTTTTTTTCATGTGCATAGATTTTTGGGGTTTGAATTAATAATGGATTTTAATAGTTGTGTTTAGGTGTTTTAAGTTTTAGTTTAAAATTAAAATTTTAATAATATATTTTTAATTAAATATATTTCGAAAATTACTTCAAAAGCTTAGGTTTTTTTGGTTTGAGTTTATCCGGATTTACTGGCCCGGATGGGAAGGTGTAAGGGTTGATTGTTGGTGGAAAAGCAGACTAAGGGTTAGTCTGTGTTTGGGTGAATAGGTCCTGAGCAAAGTAGAAAGGTGAAAACCACCTCTACTATTGTTTTATCCTAATCACTTAAGATGGTTGATGACAAAAAAGAAATAAAAGAACGTGATGGTGAGCTTTTTACAATTGTATAGAGCCTGAGTTTTAGCTAAATAGTGCACCATCTACACATTAGAGAAATACAAAAGATATTTCCTATTCATGAATTTATGAAAGTCCGCTACTTTTCGATTAAAAAAATCAATAAAATTTCACAAAAGAATGATATTCGGTTGAAAATCAATTCTTTTTTGTACCAAGTCCCCACCATTGAAAAGAAGGGGGAAATCTGAGTATCAATACGGGATGGAAAAATGAATAGATGGGCATATTTGTCCCAAATATATTGACATTCATTCGGGTTCATTTTATGCATACACTTTTTCTAAAATGCAAAAAAGGCTGTCAACTCCTGCTGACAGCCTTTTGGAAAGGATATTTGAATCCTTATTTGATTATGGTCTCCGTGACGGTTTCTGTTTTTTTACCGTCTACGATTTTGATTTCTTTTTTCACTTCCTTCTTGATGATTTCTGCATCAGCCATGGTATGGTGCCCTTTTTCAGAAATATGAGGAGCAATCACCAAAGCCACGATAGACATCAGTTTGATCAGGATGTTCATAGATGGACCTGAGGTATCTTTGAATGGATCTCCTACTGTATCACCTGTAACAGAAGCTTTGTGAGGTTCGGATTTTTTGTAGTACATCTCTCCGTTAATTTCTACTCCTTTTTCGAAGGACTTTTTGGCATTATCCCAAGCACCGCCTGCGTTGGACTGGAACATGCCCATCAATACACCGGATACAGTCACACCTGCAAGCATACCGCCAAGTACTTCAGGTCCAAAGGCAAAACCCACGATCAAAGGAGAAATCAATGCTATAGCTCCTGGAAGAATCATTTCCCGGATTGAAGCTTTGGTGGAGATTTCCACACACTTCTCATACTCGGGCTTAGCCTTGTACTCCATGATGCCCGGAATCTCTCTGAATTGTCTTCTTACTTCATTCACCATATCCATAGCAGCACGTCCGACAGCGGCAATAGCCAAGGAAGAGAAGATGAAAGGAATCATTCCTCCGACAAAAAGACCTGCTAATACGTCTGCTTTGTATATATCGATCGCATCGATCCCCGCGATTCCTACGAATGCTGCAAATAGAGCCAAAGAAGTCAAAGCCGCTGAAGCAATCGCAAATCCTTTTCCTGTAGCTGCTGTAGTATTACCCACCGCATCGAGAATGTCTGTTCTGCCACGAACTTCCTCTGGAAGCTGGCTCATTTCAGCGATACCTCCTGCGTTGTCAGCAATTGGTCCGAATGCGTCGATGGCCAACTGCATCGCAGTGGTTGCCATCATTCCGGCAGCAGCGATTGCTACCCCATAAAGGCCTGCAAATTCATAAGCGCCATAAATACCACCTGCCAAAACAAGAATTGGAAGTACGGTGGATTCCATTCCTACAGAAAGCCCTCCGATGATATTGGTGGCATGTCCTGTTGCAGATTGCTTAATGATAGAGAGCACGGGTCTTTTGCCCATGGCGGTGTAATATTCAGTGATGATAGACATCAAAGTACCGACTACCAAGCCAAGGATGATGGCATAAAACACATCCATATTGGTAAACTCATAGCCTCGGATAGACAAAGTCTCAGGAAGCATGTATTTCACAATGAAGAAAGAAGCGATACCTGTGAATACGATCGAAGACCAGTTGCCCATATTTAAGGCTTTTTGAACATCTCCTTTTTCATCCTTGATCGTAACAAAAGCCATTCCCATGATGGAGAAAATAATGCCCAATCCAGCCAATACCATTGGGAGTAGGATAGGGGCGATACCGCCAAAATTGTCAAGAGATACGATCTCTCGACCCAAAACCATGGTAGCCAAAATAGTCGCGACATAAGAACCGAAAAGGTCAGCACCCATACCGGCTACGTCACCTACGTTGTCCCCTACGTTATCAGCAATGGTAGCGGGGTTTCTCACGTCGTCTTCAGGAATACCTGCCTCAACTTTACCGACAAGGTCAGCTCCAACGTCGGCTGCTTTGGTATAAATACCACCACCAACACGAGCAAAAAGTGCAATTGATTCTGCACCCAAAGAGAAACCGGCCAATACTTCCAGCGCTTTCTCCATCTCGATGCCGTTTACATCAGCGCCGATGGATACTACATAGACTTGGTAGAAGACAATGAACAAAGCTCCCAATCCAAGAACCGCAAGTCCAGCTACACCCAGACCCATCACAGATCCTCCGGTGAATGATACTTTCAAAGCTTGCTTCAAGCTGGTTCTAGCTGCCTGTGTGGTTCTCACATTCGCTTTAGTGGCGATGTTCATTCCGATGTAACCCGCAAATGCTGAAAAAACAGCTCCTATTACAAAGGAAATGGCAATAATCGGGCTTGAGGTTTCGACTAAGGTGCCTGACCAAGCCAGCAAAATGCCTGCAATGACTACGAAATAGAAGAGGATTTTCCATTCAGCCTTCAAAAAGGCCATGGCTCCTTTGGCAATGTGGCCGGATAGTTCCACCATGTTGGCGTCTCCGGTTGCCTGCTTGCTTACCCAAGCGGACTTTACCGCCATGACCAGCAAACCTACCAGTCCCAGCGCAGGGACTACATAAATCAGCGCTTGTTCCATATATAATTATTCGATTTGGGTTTTTGTAAATAATTCGGCAAAGATAGAACTTATCCCATACCCGCCAAGACTCATTTGAAAAGGTTGGGAATCAGTTCCAAACTGGTCAAAAGACCTGGTCAATGGATGTCCTTGGATTAGTTGTCCAATTTATAGGGTAAAAAAAGCAAATTGGGTTTTCCTCTTCCTCCTTCATTGGAGATATACAGATTACCCCTTGGATCAAAGGTGATTCCTTCTGGCTGATTAAAAAGTTGGGGATTCAGCTCATAGATCTCCTTGGGGATTAGGTTCTGATCCAGGATCATCAACCATTTTCCTGCGGAGGAAATCAGAAAAACCTCAGCTGTAAGCGGGTGCACAGCGACGGCTGAAGGTTGTGATCCCAAGGTTCTTTTTATCCCGTTCCCCTTGGGCAGATCTTCTTTTTTTGTACTGATCTTACCTAAGAAATCATCCGAAAATCTGCCAGTTTCCAAATCAAGTTCGAAGATCGAAGCCTCCTGCCTTTTATCCCAAGAACAGTCTTTGCAAATCAACAGGAGTTTCCCTTGATTGGGAAGAGCCAAAAGGGTTTCAAAGTCTCTTTGCCCTTTCCGTTCAAAATTGAATTGATTTATCTCAACCGCATTTTCCAGAGGGTTTTTCACTTGAAAAATAGCTCCGTCACTTCGGAGAATCCATGCTTCATCCTCGTGAATCAGGATGTCCTCATAATCACCCGGTTTTCCAAACTTCAGTTCGTTGAGAATTTCCCCTGATTTGGGATCCAATTGATAAATAACCCCGTTCTCATCCTCTATGGCCAATATTTCATCTTTGTACCAGGCAATCCCCGATATTTCCCTGAGTTTTTTTGGCAAATCAATTTGGGTTCGAGTCTCGAGATCATATCCTTTTGGCAAGCGGAATTCTTGATCAGAAAAGGGCTGGCAGGAAAAAATCAACAAAAGAAACAGCGAAAAGAAATATGGGAAATGAAACTTCATGGGCAAGCTGGCAGATAGATTTCTTCGCTAAAGTTAAGGGTTTTAATCTGTTGGGCTTGAGGCCTTGTTATTTGACCTATTCACCGATCGTTGGATTAAATTCTGGATTTTGAGCCAATTGGATTAATTTTAATGCTACACAAATTGATTAAACCTTGACATTAGAACAATTCAAAAATCTCAGCAAGCCTGAATCCAACTTTACCCCGGAGCTTCGTGCCTTGTGGTGGGATTTTCAAGGGGATTGGAATCAGGCGCATGAGGTAGTGGATCAGCTGCCCGGCAAAAGCGCGGCAAGAGTTCACGCTTACCTGCACAGGAAGGAAGGTGACTTATGGAATGCAGATTACTGGTATAGACGATCAGGCCAATCCCGTCCCAATCAAAGTCTGGAAGAGGAATGGGAATCCTTGGTCAGGATTCATTTGGGTTTAGAATAAAGGACTTCAATTTCTGAGTTCATCAGGATCTGGAGATTTTTTATTGAACATGTTCATTTTCTTGCAGTTGAAAGTATATGAAAGGATTGATTTTTCTGTTGTTAAGCCTTGTTGCATTAAATATGAAGCCGGTTGAACCTAGGGATTTGGTATGGGAAAAGCGGATTTTGGTTATCTCTGATTCTGGTCCAAATGAAGTCGATTGGTTTTCGGATGATTTGACCAAAGATTTAACAGAGAGAAGACTTTTGGTTTTCGTGTTTTCCGGAAAGGACTTGGTTCAATCCAATTTTGATAAAGAAATCAACCCGGATTCCTTCCTCAGGCTACTTAATCCAAACAAGGGTAAACTTACTTCCTGGGCATTGATTGGCTTGGACGGCGGAAAGAAAAATGAAGGTCATAGCTCGCCAAACCCCGATGAGATTTTTAGGATAATCGATGCCATGCCCATGCGACAATCTGAGATCAAAAGAAAGGGCGACGGAATCTAAGAGACCTATCTTGGTAAAAAAAGGGCCGAAAAATACCCTATATAGGGTATGTTTTGGGATTTTTTGAGTCGGTATTTTTGAAGCTGATTTATCTTAATGATTTCCATGAAATTCTTTTATCTCTCTTCTCTAAAGAATACGGAAGGTAATTTCGAAATCCATGAAAAGGAGTGTCCTCATATTCCTGATTTAATTGATCGGGATTATTTGGGTCCATTCAATCATGGTTCGGAGGCACTTAGAAAGGCGCTTCAGGTAAATGCAAGAGCGGTATGCTGTCCCGTTTGCTGTGCAACTTCCAAAGGGCCGGTTATTTTCTCTTCAAAAAAGAATGTGGGCGAACCCGGAGAATAGAATTCCCTGATTTTTAGCTGCATGGAAAATTGCATTTCCATTTTTTTAATAAAATCTGGCAATCCTCTTGAAATCGATTAATTTCGCATTCGAAACGGGGTGTGGCGCAGTCCGGTTAGCGTACACGTCTGGGGGGCGTGTGGTCGCAGGTTCAAATCCTGTCACCCCGACTTGATAATCAAGGAGTTACGAGATTAAAAATCGTGACTCTTTTTTTGTTTGCATACAATTTGCGTATAATGAAAGATATTTCTCCAAAAAATCATTCCGCACAAAAGTTTCCCTTCAAGCCCCTTATTGGTTGACAGATTGTTTTCATCACAAAGATTCATTGATCAATCAACCGGCAGTTCAGCCTCTTCAAGATCCGCACCAGTAAGACCTGATTCAAGTAGATTACTTCTATCTAGTCTGGCTCCAATAAGAATAGCATTAGAAAAATCAGCACCTTCTAGATTTGCTCCAGTAAGAATTGCATAGGAAAGATCTGCACTAGTGAGATCAGCTTCCGATAAATCAGCCTTTACTAAATTTGCTCCTGTGAGAAGCGCTTTTTTAAGATTAGCACCTTTCAGATTAGCACCTTCCAGAGTCCATGGTGTATGATAAACAGGACAGATTGGTGGGTTTTCAGGATGCCAATATGGCACTGGCACCCAAAAAATGGTTGTACACCAAGTATGATTCTTTTGGCCGGGTGATTATGACAGGATTGGTTACTACAGATCTCACCAGAGCCAGTATTCAAAGCACATTGGATGGAGCCTCCTCCAACAATGCCGCAGTAAATGGTAATACTGGAAATATCAGAACAGGTACATCGATCACTTCTGCAAAATATGACGGATACAAGGAATATGTAGCCACATCAGGCATAACCCTTCAACCCGGTTTTTCAATGAAGGCAAGCGGGAATCAAAGTTTTGTTGCTCGAATTGGGACTGCAACTTCTGGAGCTGCAGGAGCTTGGCCTACCGATGAGGGGGAAATTTTAACTGTAAATTATTATGACAGCTACCAGTTTCTGACTGGGTTTAGCTACGTTTCTCCTTCACCGACTTACATTAATTTCAGTACGACGGCAAGCAGTTTGGTAAAAGGTCGACAAACAGGCAAAAAGGTAAAAAATCTTGAAACGGGGGAATTTTATACCACTGCGATATACTACGATGACAGGGGTAATGTCATTCAGACTCTGACCCAGCAGCAGCTGGGCGGAACTGTCCGTACCTCTACGGCATACAATTTTGAAAATCAACCGACCCAAACCTTGACAGCCAATAGTAGTGCTGTAGGGCAGGAAGTTCACCGGCGGTATTATTACAATTCAGCCGGCCTGCTTTCGTCGGTCAAACATAAGCTACCGGGGCAGACTGAACGGGTTGTTGCTCAAAATACCTACAACAATCTAGGGCAATTGACAACAAAATCCTTTCCGGAAATAACCAGTGGAAATCAAACCTATACCTATAATATCCGGGGTTGGCTCAAAACACTGGGGAGTTCGTTGGCTGTAGGGTACAAGCAAACCAATTACTACGAATCAGGGGGAACGGTCAACAACTGGAACGGAAATATTTCCCGGATTGACTGGAGCGGTTCTACTGGTTCGGGAAAAACCAGAACCTACAATTACACCTACGATAAAGTAAACCGGATTACAGCAGCCACTTATACCGCTACCAGTGAGACGAATTGGTTCAGCCTAAGTGGTATGACCTATGACGCCAATGGCAATATCACCGCTCTTATCAGAAGAAATCAACGTACTGCCAGTACCTATGATGTGGTAGATCAGCTTGCCTACACCTATCAAGCAAACAGCAACAAGCTGACTCAGGTGGCCGATGCCAATCTGACACAATCCTATACTTCCAAAGGCTTTATCGAGCGAAGCTCAACTGCCTACGCTTACGATGCCAATGGCAATCTGAAGTCCAATCTGGATAAGCAGATCAGCAATATCACTTACAACCATTTGAACCTTCCGGTAGAAGTCAGTTTCAATACCGGAGCGAAGATCCGCTTTGCCTATGATGCGGAAGGAGTCAAGTTAACTCAGAAGGTATACAATACCAGCGGAGCTCTGACTAAGACACAGGACTATGTAGGTGAGTTTGTGTTTCAAAATGGTGCTCTGGATTACCTGATTCATGAAGAGGAGGACCGAGCGTCAAGAAACAGTCCAGTGGACTGTTTTAGCGAGGGGCCAGGCTGTAGGGTGGGAAAGTCCGAAGCAAACGGCCTCTTCTTCGAATACTACCTGAAAGACCATCTGGGAAATGTGAGGCAGGTACTTCGGAATCCATCCACGCAGGTCTATATGGCCACGATGGAGACTCAAAACGCCGAAACGGAAGAGCAGGACTTTACCCAGATTCAGGCTTCTAGGCAACTTGCACCGGAACACAACAAAACGCTAGGTGGGAATCAGGTAGCCTGGCTGAATGCGGATAGAGGAAGAATGGTGGGGCCGGGCAGAAGCCAGGAAATCTACGAAGGAGACAGTGTCAGACTTCAGGTATTTGGGAAATATGCGGATGAAAAGGAGAAAAAGGCCAATGCCGGAAGCTTTGCGACCCAGGGAGCGAAAGACAAACTGGTCAATGATCTGAATGAGCTGGCGGTAAGCACCCAGCGTGCGGGAGGAGGGAATCCGATAGCGCTTTTCAATCTGGTGGATATTCTGGCTGGCGATCTGCAAAAAAAATCCGCTCCTGAGGCTTATCTAGTTTATGCACTGTATGATCAGGACAGCAACCGATACGAGGTGGGCAAAAAAGTACTGAGCAGAAATGCAGCCAACCAACACGAGGTTTTGGAGGAGAATCTGTATATTTCTCAGGACGGATATATGGAAACCTTTGTGGTCAACGAGACCTCCGAGGATGTCTGGTTTGACAATATGATGCTGATGAGCATGTCCTCACCGATCGCTCAGGAGACCCATGGAGCCTGTCCCGATGAGCGCAGCGATATCGGGAATCCTTGGGGCTTGGAACTGACTGGAATTGGATTTCAGTATGGGGGTATTAAAGCGAATAAGTACCTCTACAACGGCAAGGAACTGATCGAGGACGCTGGCCTGCAGTACTACGACTATGGGGCTAGGATGTATGATCCGGTGATCGGGAGATGGGGAGTGGTGGATCCTAGGGCAGAAAAGTACCTACCTGCAAGCCCTTATAATTATGCCTTGAATAATCCAATTGTTTTTGTTGATCCAGATGGAAGGGATGTTGACTTAGGTAATTTATATGAAAAGGATGAAGGTGGAAATTTTAAGTACAGGGCTCAAATAATTGCGTTCGAATTATTTTCAATTACCAAAGAGGGGAAACAATTCATAAAGGATAGAGCTCAAAAAGGATTTTCGTTTGAAACTCAAATAGTAAATAAAGGGACAAGTTTTTCTTCAGATGAAGCTGGTTCATTAAGTGGTGGAATCGACGCCAATTTTCAGGTTACAGATTTGAGTAAACATGAGGATACTAAAGATGTACCGGGAGGAGCGGCAGGGCTAACTCAAGCTAAAATCAGTGATAAAGGAAAACTAAGTATTACCTATCACATGGATACAAAGCATAGTAATATTCAAAATTCATTAAAGGATAATGGGTATACTATTATCAATAAAACTGAAACCTTACTTCATGAGGTGTTTATCCATGGATATAGTAAGGAAAAAAACTTTAAGGAAGGAAAATACAATGGGGTAGTGGGGAGGATTCCGTATAATTCTGAGCAGGAGCATTCACGTAATTTTATCCAAACTACACCTTATGCAAAGAATTACATGGCTTATAACGTTTTGAGAGCTATAAATTCCAAATTATTGTTAGGATATACAAATGAAAAAATATGGAAAATGTTAACTCATTGAAATTAGTATTATTATTGTTAATGGTGACAGTAGGGTGCAAGCAACAAGTTGTTTATGAGGTTAATATGTATAGTGTTGGTGATGAAATTATTTATGATACTTTAGGTGGAACAACTAATGAGACTTTAAGTTTAATTAATACCATGAATTGTTTAATGGGTAATGGAGAGTTAAAATATGATTTATATTCTTGGACAAAAAATAGAGTTTACGGGGATAGTTTAACTTCTTATGATGTCCTTTTGAAAAAGGGGAAAGACGTGTACGATTTTCAGGTTTATAGACTAAACAATCGAATTGTACTATTTAGAAATCCCGAGTCAACTGATTACAGATTATTAAAAAATATCAAGTATATTGGAAAAGATTACCAAGTGATAGAATTTTTTAAAGTTCTAGAGAAAATTGATTCAATAATGATTCCTCCTATGCCTGATGTTGATTATGATAAAGTACTAGAGGTAGATTCGATCTCAATAAATTTATTAGAAATAAGCCCAAAAGATTTAAAAACCCATCTTAGTAAAGAAGGAATATGATTCCGATTATGTGTAGGCGCTATCCCCTCTGGAAGTAGAATTGAGGTTAGGACTAGGTGTAGATGCAATCTACACCTTTTTATACTAACAAATTTGTAATTTGCTTAGGATACAAGGGTTAAAAAAGATTGATGTTAAAGTTAGCAACTAAATTCAGGGTGTACATCACAATAATTTTCAACATAATTTTGCATATTATGTTGAAAATAGTAAGTGTTTTTATAGCAGGTATGTTGATAGGGACAAGTGACGCAAGCTCGAATTATGTGATTTATTTTGAATTGTTTTTCGTTTTTGTTCATATGATTCTTGTTTTCGAGATTTATAGAAAAAATTGGTTAATTCAAAGTAAGAAAGAGCTTGCCTTTATTGTTGTATTTACAGTGTTTATTATAGTTGGACTTTATTATTGTAACTATTTGCCCAAATTTGGCTTAGGTTAAGATCCTCCTCTTGATGTAGAATAGATGTGGTTAGGACTAATTGTAGATTACATCTACACCTTTATATATATACAAAGTTGTAATTTGTTTTGGTATGAGATTTTATTTGAAAAGTTTAATGTATATCAGAAACAGAAATATTGAAATATTTAAGATAAAATTTTTGATCCCCCAATGCCCTTCAAATCCTTTTTCCTTTTCTGTTTTTTAGCCAGCATTTGGGTTCCAGCTTTTTCCCAGACCCTACCTGCTAGACCGAAGGTACCTAGTATCCGAGGAGGCTTGCATAAAGGGATACCTACATCTGGTTTGGAGGCTTTGGCTACTAAGCCGGAGATTCCCTATCTGGAGGAGTTGCGGCAAGTTCAGGGCTTGAAGAGGTCCTACGATTCCCTGAGATCAGAGGTAAAGAAACTAAAGGAAGCTGCGCAGGACAGCACGACTCAGGACTCGGTGGTGAATGTGTTGAAAGCAAAAGGACAGGAAGTTTTGAATCGGGAAGCAGAGGTGCTTCAAGGGATGCTGGAAGAGCAGGAGATTCCCGGAGAAGAGTTGAAGGCGGCTGTGGATCGTACCCTTGAAAGTGTGGAAGGTTCCAAAGCCAAGCTAGCCCAAGTGTCCAATCTGGAAGGCTTGGATGGGGTACTGGATCAGAGTGAGGAAAATCTGAAGGCCCTGATCAATGAATGGCTGATGCCTAAGATCGAGCAGACGCTTAGCGGTACGCTATCCGAAGGCTGGAATCCGGCTGAGGCCAGGATTCCTGATTTTTATGGTAAGGATGCACTAGATCACCTGATGAAGGAAGGAGTAGATCCCCTACAGGAGGTCATAGGATTGGAGATTTCTTAGATGTAATATCAACATTAAGTGAGGGTACATATAAATTTATAAATGGTGAATTTGTTAAACAATAATTTATGAAATGCATGAAATTCAATCCTTTTCAATTATATTTTCTTTGGGTAGTTATTTGTGTTGGTTTTTGGCTTCTTATTCCAGTTATAGGCGGTAATTATGATTCTAGTGCACAAGTACCTTTTGCTTTGAAAACTTATACTATGGTTTCATTTATTTGTGGCTTGTTTATTATAAGTGTTTTTCTTCCATTCCGTTTTAAGGATTGGTTCAAAAAATATTGGTTATTTAATTGTTTTATTTGTTTGATTACTGGTATAGTTATAGTTTTCTTTGCAATTAAAGTGATCTCTCTATAATTCATTTTAATTTTCATTTTCTATTTGGTTTTAATTGAAGGATTGTAATAAGCGAAATTGTGCTAATTATCGTGTGTTATTTTTCATATCTAATTTCTACATCTGAGCTTGAAGAATGTTGATATCCACTTATAAAAACAAGAGATAATATTATGAATTTTAAGTCCTAGTCCTTATTCTGGTTTCTCAGCCCTCACTGAATGTAGTTTGAGGTTGAATTTTAAAAAGGACGTTGCATAGGAGTAATTCACATCTGCACTTTCATTTATAAACAACTCTCATACAGCAGTAGAAAGTAATTTGATTTTTTGAATGTTCTTTTTTTGAAAATTGTGACTTAAGTCCTTAATATAAAATCCTCAATTATTTAAAAAAAATTTAACTACCCAATGTCCCTCAAATCCTTTTTCCTTTTCTGGCTTTTAGCCGGACTTTGGGTTCCAGCTTTTTCCCAGACCCCGTCTTTCCCAATATTACGACAGCCTGGGAAGGGAAAATCAAACCGTGGCTGTAGCCGCATCTTCAGGAGGCCAGGATGTGATTTCTTTCCAAACTTATGATCATTATGGTCGGGAGTCGAGAGAATATCTTCCTTTTGCCAACAGTTCAAGTAGTCCGGGGCTTTACCGGTCCAATGCCGCTTCATTGCACAGTATCCACCCGGGCAACTGCGTCTTTATGTAGTGTGATTTTTTGCTAGAGATTGTTTATAATTTTTGGGCAGGAGTTCGTGTATTTTCTGGATGTT